>NZ_AYXE01000004.1:0-346617 GCF_000502235.1 Mesorhizobium sp. L103C119B0
ACGCATAGGGGGAGAGAAGTGTCACCTATGTATCCGGTTCAAAGTGTTACCCATCTATCGGCTGGACAGCCCGAAGGGCCGGATGAGGGGCAGCGCTGACTGAACGCATTGGGAGGAATAGCACTTGTCCGAAACCATCATCGCCGCCGATCTCGTCTCCAGCCACAACGCCCAGCGCAAACCCGACCTCGAACGCGACTACGCCTCGCTCGGGGAACGCCTCGACCGTCGCGGCATCGCCATCGACGCCATCCGCGGCAAGGTCGAGAAATTCGCCGTCGCCATTCCGTCCTGGGGCGTCGGCACCGGCGGCACACGCTTTGCCCGCTTTCCCGGCGCCGGCGAGCCGCGCGACATTTTCGACAAGATCGAGGACTGCGCCGTCATCAGCCAGCTGACGCAGGCGACACCGACCGTCTCGTTGCACATCCCGTGGGACAAGGCCGATCCGAACCGGCTGAAGCAGGCCGCCTCGCGCTTCGGCCTCGGCTTCGACGCCATGAACTCCAACACCTTTTCGGATGCCAGGGATCAGACGCTCTCCTACAAATTCGGCTCGCTTTCGCATGCCGATGCCGGCACGCGCCGCCAGGCCGTCGAGCATAATCTCGAATGCATCGAGATCGGCAAGACGCTGGGGTCCAGGGCGCTGACAGTGTGGATCGGCGACGGCTCGAATTTCCCCGGCCAGGTCAATTTCGCCAAAGCCTTCGAGCGCTATCTCGACGCCATGAAGGAGATCTATGCCGGACTGCCCGCCGACTGGAAACTGTTCACCGAACACAAAATGTACGAGCCGGCTTTCTACTCCACGGTCGTGCAGGACTGGGGCACCAATTACATGATCGCCAAGGAGCTGGGCGACAAGGCGTTCTGCCTGGTCGACCTGGGCCACCATGCGCCCAATGTCAACATCGAGATGATCGTGTCGCGGCTGATCCAGTTCAAAAAACTGGGCGGCTTCCATTTCAACGATTCGAAGTATGGCGACGACGATCTCGATGCCGGCTCGATCGATCCCTATCGGCTGTTCCTGGTCTTCAACGAACTGGTTGATGCAGAGCTTTCCGGCGCCGAGGGTTTCGATCCCGCCCACATGCTCGACCAGAGCCACAACGTCACCGACCCGATCGAAAGCCTGATGCTGTCGGCAGTCGAGGTGCAGCGCGCCTATGCGCAGGCGCTGCTGGTCGACCGCAAGGCGCTCGAGGGTTTCCAAGACGGCAATGATGCGCTGATGGCGACGCAGACTCTGAAAGCTGCCTACCGCACCGATGTCGAGCCGATCCTTGCCATGGCGCGGCTGAACACAGGCGGCGCCATCGATCCAGTCGCCGCATATCGCGCGGCGGGCTACCGGGCGAAGGTCGCGGCGGAACGGCCGGCGGTTGTGGGCGGTTCAGGCGGGATTGTTTGAGATTGGCTAATCTCCACCACAGGGGGGAGATCAGCTTGCCTCTGCCGGCAGGCGAACACCAATATGTGTTCGCTCATATTGATGATGGACTCGGCCGCTCCATGTAGCTCTTCTAGGCACACCGCACTTGGAGCACCGCCATGCCCTTGACCCGCCGGACGCTGATTGGCGTCACCCTTTCGCTCGCAATTGCGCTCGCGCCATCCGGCGCGCTCCATGCCGCCTCGCCTCAACCGGCGAAGGGCGAGCACGGCATGGTCGTCACTGCCCAGCATCTGGCGTCGGAAGCCGGCGTCGAGGTGCTGAAGAAGGGCGGCAATGCCGTCGATGCGGCGGTCGCCGTCGGCTATGCGCTCGCCGTCGTCTACCCTAATGCCGGCAATATCGGCGGTGGCGGGTTCATGACCATCCGCTTCAAGGACGGCAAATCGACCTTCCTCGATTTCCGCGAGCGCGCGCCGCTGGCGGCAACCAAGATCATGTATCTCGACAAGGACGGCAATCCGGTGAAGGGCGCCAGCCTTGATGGCTACCTTGCGGTCGGCGTACCGGGTTCCGTGGCAGGGTTCGAGATGGCTCGTGAAAAATATGGCACGCTGCCACGCCAGGATTTGATGGCGCCGGCAATTGCCTATGCCAAGGATGGCTTCATCCTCGACCAGGGCGACGCTGCTTCATTCGCAAGCAATGCCGCACGGCTGGCGAAGGACCCTGCCGCCGCCGCCATCTTCCTGAAGCCGGACGGCAAACCCTATGGCGCCGGCGAGCGTCTCCTCCAGCCCGATCTTGCAGCCTCGCTCGCCGCCATCTCCGAAAAAGGCGCCGACGCCTTCTACAAAGGCGCCATCGCCGGCGCCATCGTCAAGGCGAGCGGCGCCAGGGGCGGCATTCTGGCCAAGGCAGACTTCGAGCAATATAAGGTACGCGAGCTGCAACCGGTGAGCTGCACCTATCGCGGCTATGAGATCACGTCCTCGCCGCCGCCAAGCTCCGGCGGCGTTATCATCTGCGAAATCCTCAACGTGCTGGAGGGCTACCCGCGGTCCTATCTCGGCGCCGGCTCGGCCGAGACGGTGCATGTCATGGTCGAGGCGATGCGTTACGCCTATGTGGACCGCAACTCGGCGCTCGGCGATCCAGATTTCGTCGACAATCCGGTCTCGAAACTGCTCGACAAGGATTACGCCAAGGAGATCCGCGACAAGATCGACCCGTTCCGCGCCGGCGTCTCGCAGGATTTGATGCCGAAGGGCTTCGGCGAGTCGAAGGAAACGACGCACTATTCGATCATCGACGATGACGGCAATGCGGTCGCGGTCACTTATACGCTGAACGGCTCGTTCGGCGCCGGCGTGGTCGCGGACGGCACCGGCATCCTGCTCAACAACGAGATGGATGATTTCACCCAGAAGCCTGGCGTGCCCAACCTCTACGGTCTCGTGCAGGGAGAGGCCAATGCTATCCAGCCGAAGAAGACGCCGCTGTCATCGATGAGCCCGACTATCGTCGCCAGGGACGGCAAGCCGTTCATGGTTATCGGCAGCCCCGGCGGCTCGCGCATCATCACCATCACGCTGGAAGCCATCGTCAACGTCATCGACCACGGCATGAACATCCAGGAGGCGATCGACGCATCGCGCATCCACCATCAATGGCTGCCCGACACGATCTATGTCGAACCCTTCGGCCTGTCGCCCGACACTGAAAAACTGCTGGCCGGCATGGGCTACCACCTCGATCTCGCGGATTCTACTTGGGGGCAGGCGGCCGGCATTCTTGTCGGCGGCAAGAGCCTGGCGGAAATCGAGAAGGGCGGCGGCTCCCGCTACAACGGCGCGATCGACAGCCGCGCCGCATCCGGCGAGGCGATTGGCTACTGATCAAAACAAGAGATTGATCAGAGGACGAGCGTAAGCGTCGACCCGACGAGCATCAGCGCGGCGATCACGACGAACGCCGCGTAGATGCGGGGACGGTCGAGGAGCAGCGCATTGCCCGATATCCAGGCCGCGGTTGCGCCGCCAAGCGCAAACAGGAAGCCGTTCCGGTGACCAAAGGTCATGGAAGCGGCCATCAGCCCGCCAATGATCAGCGCGCCGAAGACGATGATCACGGCAACGGCGTATTTCTCGAAGTCGTTGCCGCCGCCCATGGCCGGGCCGATCGCGTTCAAATTCGTCAGATCGTCCGGATCGAACGGATTGGTCGATCCATATTCATCTTGACCGACAGGTTCTCGCATCATTCATTCTCCGCTGACCGGCAACAAATCATCAACATCTGCCGAGCGCAACCGGATCGCGCCGTGCCGAAGGCCGCCGATGCGGTCTTCAACACTTTCTGATGCCGACTTGCCACGGTTTTTTTGCGCCGGTTCACAAAATCTACCCTGCTTTCGGGTCCACACGCCTGAATTGCCTGGAAAATGAATTACCTGGAAAAATCGCTGCGCACGATGCCGTGCCGCTGCAGCTTGTCGTAGAAGGTCTTGCGCGGAATGCCGAGCGCTTCGATCGTGCGCCGGACATCGCCGTCATTGCGGCCAAGCGCCTCGCGGATGACATTGGCTTCATAGCGTTCCAGCCGTTCCGGCAGTGAGCTGGCGTCATCCGGCTCCGCCGGGGCGGAAGGTGGCGCTTGCGCCGCTTCCTCGAGTCCCAGCACGAAACGCTCGGCGAAATGCGCGAGTTCACGCACATTGCCCGGCCAGTCGTGCTGGCTCAGATGGCGGTGCACTGAGGCAGGCACGGCTGGCATTTGCCGGCGGAAGCGGGCGGCTGCACGCTCTGCGAAGTAGAAGAACAGCAGGGCGACGTCGTCGCGGCGTTCGCGCAGCGGCGGGATCGAGATCGTCACCACATTGAGCCGGTAGTAGAGATCCTCGCGGAAGGCGCCGCGCCGGCTGGCATCGCCGAGATCGACCTTGGCGGCGGCGACGACGCGCAGGTCGACCGGCCGGATTTCATTGGTGCCGAGCGGCGTCACCTCGCGCATTTCCAGCACCCGCAGCATCTGCACCTGGGTCGAGGCCGGCATGCTTTCGATCTCGTCGAGAAACAGCGTGCCGCCGCTCGAATGCTCGATGCGGCCGATGCGCTTCTTCTGTGCGCCGGTGAACGCGCCGGCCTCATGGCCGAACAGTTCGCTTTCGATCACCGTATCCGGCAGCGTGCCGCAATTCAGCGCCACGAAATTGCCCTTGGCGCGGCGGCTCCAGCGGTGCAGCAGGCTCGCCACCACCTCCTTGCCGGAGCCGGTCTCGCCAGTCACCAGCACGTCGACATCGGTGTCGGCGATCTGCCGCAGCGTGCGGCGCAGCCGCTCCATCGCCGGCGTCTGGCCGATCAGCGGCAGGCCGTCCTGCGCCTGTTCGGCGCTTTCGCGCAGCGCGCGGTTCTCCATCACCAGTCGGCGTTTTTCCGCCGCCCGCGCCACACTTTGCGCCAGCCGGTCGGCGGCGAACGGCTTGGTGATGAAGTCGTAGGCGCCGTCCTTGATCGCCTTGACCGCAACCGCGATGTCGCCATGTCCGGTGACCAGGATTACCGGAATGTCGGCATCAAGCTGCAAGACGCGGTCGAAGAGCTGCAGGCCGTCAATGCCGGGCATGCGGATGTCGGACACCACCACGCCGGGAAAATTGGCGTCGAGCCCGGCCAGCGCCTCGGCCGCCACCGCAAAGGCCGAGACAGAAAAACCAGCGAGTTCCAGCGTCTGCCGCGTGGCCCTCAGCAATTCGCTGTCGTCGTCGATCAATACGACCGGTGCGGTGTCCATCATGCTGCCCTGGCGAGGTGAATGGTAAAGCGCGTGCCGGCCTGGCCGCTCGCCACCTCGATGCGTCCGCCATAGTCGGCGACGATGTCCTGCGAGATGACGAGGCCGAGCCCGAGGCCTTTTTCCTTCGAGGTGTTGAACGGCGTGAACAATGACTTGAGGATGGCAGGCGAAATGCCCGGCCCATTGTCGGCGACGGCAAGCGCCACGCCGTCGGCCGTCTCCTGGGCCGACACCTGCACCCTGGCGCCGTCGCGCCCGTCCAGCGCTTCCAGCGCATTCTGGAACAGGTTGATCAGCACCTGTTCGAGCCGCAGCCGGTTGCCCATCACCTTGAGCGTTACCGGCGGCAGCGTGATATCGAGCGCGTCCAGCCGGCCGGCAAAGCGGCTTCTGAGCAGCACCACGGCGCCCTCGATGACGCCGCGCAGTTCGACCGGTTCGGCTGCCGTGCGCCCCTTGCGGGCAAAGACCTTCAACTCTTCGGTGATGCCGCCGATGCGCTCGGTCAGCGCGGCAATCGCTCCAAGGTTCTCCTCGGCCGAGGCGGTCTGCTTGCGCTCCAGGAACACACGCGCATTGTCGGCATAGGCGCGGATGGTCGCCACCGGCTGGTTGATCTCATGCGCGACGCCGGCGGCAACCTGGCCGAGGGTAGCAAGACGGTTGGCCTGCACCAATTCCTGCTGCATGACCTGCAGCTTGGCTTCGGTGCTGCGGTGATCGGTGATCTCGGCCTGCAGCCGGTCGCGAGCCAGGCTGAGGTCATGCGTACGCTCGACGACGCGGCGCTCGAGCTCGATGCGCGCTGCCTGTTCGGCGGCGATGCGCATCTGCGCCGACTGACGGCGCCACAGGAGGTAGCCGGCCAGCGCCAGCAACGGCACCACGACGCCCAGCGCCAGCAGCCGCATCTCACGCACCGCAGCCGCGATCGGCGCTTCGACCGGCACGAGATAATCGAGCCGCCATGGCGTCGATTGGACCAGTGTCGAAAGCCTGAGATATTCGGCATCGCTGCCGCCCGGTGTTATCGCATGCACCATCGACACGTCAGGGCTCAATGCCTCGGGGCGTGTGATCGGCAAGGGGATCAGCGGCGCGTTGCCGAATTGCTGGCTGCTCCGGATGGCGGCAGCCACCGGGCCGGCCAGCGGCGCGGTGGTCATGAAGCGCCAGGACGGCACGCTGGTGATCAGCACGACGCCGTGGTCGTCGCTGACATAGGCCGGCCGGTTGGCCTCATGCCAGTCGGCTTCAAGCTGGTCGAATTCCATCTTGACGACGACGACGCCGAGCGGTGCCGCCGCATTGCCGACGCGACGCGAAATGTAGAGGCCGGGGCGCTTGCTGGTGTTGCCCAGCGCAAAATATTCGGCCGTTCCCGATTGCATGGCGCCGGAGAAATAGGCGCGGAAGCCATAGTCGTTGCCGACGAAGCTGGTTGTTTCGCGCCAGTTGCTGGAGGCGATCGCAAACCCGTCGACGCCGGTGACGTAAAGCACCGAAGCCTTGGTGCCGGAGACCAGCCCTTCGAGCTTGCGGTTGAGCACGTCGATCGTGACAGCGCCCTTGTTCTGCAGGGCGTCGTGCACCTGCTGGTCCTCGGACAAGAGCAGCGGCAGCGCCCGCGGGCTTTCCAGCACGGCGCGCAGCAACGCTACCTTCAGATTGGCATCGGTGCGGCCTTGCGCCGCCAGTGCCGCGACCTCGGCGCGGCGCGCGTAGAAGCCGGCGCCGGTGAGCGCCGTGGCAACGATCACCAGCGCGATCGCCGCAAACAGCAGCCAGGCGCGACGCGCGCTTTTGCCGAGTTGCTCGGACGTCGGCGACAGGACCGCGGCAGGGCGTTGCAGCATTCCCTATTTGTGCATAATTTCGCACAAAGCACAATTCAATCATGCGGATGTCCGCACTTGCGGTTAAGCGGCATCAGCCTCCATCGGTCGAATACCCAACAAAATCAATGGCTGCGGTAATGCCGCACAGTCTGGCACGGCAGTTGCAATCACCGATACAGCAGTCGCAAGGCTGCGGAAACAACTGCCCCGGGAGGTCGAGCTTTCGATCGGGGCGCCATGGAGGACGTCATGCAGCCAGCATTCGCTGCCGCCGAACCGCGCGGCAAGCTACCCTTTTACCGTCATCTCTACGTGCAGGTCCTGACGGCGATCGCCGCCGGCGTGCTGCTCGGTCATTTCTATCCCGAACTCGGTGCTTCGCTGAAGCCGCTCGGCGATGCCTTCATCAAGCTGGTCAAGATGGTGATCGCGCCGGTCATCTTCCTGACGGTGACCACCGGCATTGCCGGCGTCTCCGACCTGAAAAAGGTTGGCCGCGTCGCCGGCAAGGCGATGATCTATTTCCTGGTCTTTTCGACCCTGGCGCTGGTCGTCGGCATGGTCGTCTCCAACGTCGTCCAACCGGGCGCCGGCATGCACATCAATGCGGCGACGCTCGACCCCTCGAAGGTCGCCACCTTCACCGAGAAGGCGCATGACACGACCATCGTCGGCTTCCTGCTCAACATCATCCCCGACACCATCACTGGCGCCTTCGCGCAAGGCGACATTCTGCAAGTGCTGTTCTTCTCGGTACTGTTCGGCATCTCTCTCGCTCTGGTCGGCGAGCGCGGCCGCCCGGTCGTCGATTTCCTGCAGGCGCTGACCTCGCCTATCTTCCGCCTGGTCGCCATCCTGATGAAGGCCGCCCCCATCGGCGCCTTCGGCGCCATGGCCTTCACCGTCGGCAAATACGGCATCGGCGCGATTGCCAACCTCGCCTTTCTGATCGGCACCTTCTACCTGACGTCGCTGCTCTTCGTGCTGGTCGTGCTCGGCGCTGTCGCTTGGTACAACGGCTTCTCGATCCTCGCCTTGATCCGCTACATCAAGGAAGAGCTGCTGCTGGTGCTCGGCACCTCGTCCTCGGAAGCCGCTCTTCCCGGCCTGATGGCCAAGATGGAGCGCGCCGGCTGCAACCGCTCGGTGGTCGGCCTGGTCATCCCGACCGGCTATTCCTTCAACCTCGACGGCACCAACATCTACATGACGCTGGCGGCGCTGTTCATCGCCCAGGCGACCGATACGCCGCTCACCTATGGCGACCAGATTCTGCTGCTGCTGGTTGCCATGCTGAGCTCCAAGGGTGCCGCCGGCATCACCGGCGCCGGCTTTATCACGCTGGCCGCCACGCTCTCTGTCGTGCCTACGGTACCCGTTGCCGGCATGGCGCTGATCCTAGGGGTCGACCGCTTCATGTCGGAATGCCGGGCGCTGACCAACTTCGTCGGCAATGCAGTGGCTACGATCGTTGTGGCGCGCTGGGAAGGCGAACTCGACCAGACCAAGTTCGCCGCCGCCATGGCCGGCACATTGTCCGAGGAAGCCGACCTGGCGCTGTCGGGCGATCTGCAGCCCGCCTGATTACTGAACGCAGACGTTCGCCACAAGGCCGCAGCCGGTTCGCCCGTTGCGGCCTTTTGTTTTGGCGCGCATGGCGGCTGGTGTTGGCCAAAGCTTCCCGGCTAGGATGTCGGCGGTTTTCAACCGAAAGGCCGGCGAATGAGCAGTGCATACCCCGAGATCTATCTGGTCCGTCACGGCGAGACGGAGTGGAGCGCTTCGGGAAAACACACCGGCCGCACCGACATACCGTTGACGGCAAAGGGCGAGGCGGCAGCTCGCGGCGTGGCAGACCGGCTCAAGGATCTGTCCTTCCAGGCGGTGTGGTCGAGCCCGTCGCAGCGCGCCTACAGCACCTGCACGCTTGCCGGCTTCGGCGCTGCTGCCGTCAAGAAGGACGACCTGCAGGAATGGGACTATGGCGCCTATGAGGGCGTTAAGACCAAGGAGATTCTTGTGCAGCGCCCCGGCTGGCAATTGTTCCGTGACGGCTGTCCCGACGGCGAGTCGGTAGCGGATGTTGGCGCCAGGGCCGACAGGATCATCGCCGGGCTGCGGGCAATCGAGGGCAATGTGCTGGTGTTTTCAAGCTCGCATTTCCTGCGCGTGCTGGCCGCGCGCTGGCTCGGTCTGCCACCCGAAGGCGGTGCGCACTTCGTACTTGATACCGCGAGCCTCAGCATCCTCGGCTATGAGCACGATCTGAGCGAGCCGGTGATACGCAGGTGGAACCAGAAGTAGGGTTTCGCGGCAAGCCTGCCTCTTAACGCGCGAGCACCGCCAATTCCTCCGATGTCAGATGCCGCGCCTTGCCCTTGGCGAGTTCGCCGAGCTGCAAACCGCCGATCGCCACCCGAACCAGCCTCAGCACCTCGATATCGAATGCCCCGAGCAGGCGGCGGATCTGGCGGTTGCGGCCCTCGTCGAGCACGATTTCCAGCCAGGCAGTGCGGCCGCCGCTGCGCAGCAGTTCGATCGAACTTGCGATCAGCAGTTCGCCGTCGACGATCGCTCCGTCGCGAAAGCGCGCCAGCATCGCATCGTCGGGCGCGGTACCGATCTGCACATGATAGGTCTTGGCGACATGCGAGGCCGGATCGAGCAGGCCGTTGGCCCAGCGCGTGTCGTTGGTCATCAGCAACAGGCCTTCGCTGGCCTTGTCGAGGCGGCCGACCGGCGACACGAAAGGCAACTCCAGATCCACCAGGCAGTCATAGACGGTGCCACGATCCTGCGGGTCATCGCGCGTGGTGACCTGTCCGCGCGGCTTATTGATCATCAGGTAGACTTTTGCCTCGCCGACGATCTGCTCGCCGTCGACAGCGATGCGGTCGCGGCCGAGATCGACGCGCAGCGACCGATCGCGCACCACCTTGCCGCCAACCCGCACGCGCCCTTCGGCGATCAGCAGCTCGGCCTGCTTGCGCGAACACAGGCCGAGTTTGGAAAGCGCCCGGTTCAGGCTGACGCCTGCGCTCGCGGCCTGGTGTCGGGCGATGTCTGGTGGCCGTCCCATGTCCTGCTTGCCATCCCAATGATCGGCATCGACAATTGCCACGCCCTGCATCGGCTTCGCAACCTGCCGCGGCACCAACATCACGGGTCGCGGGAGCGGGGCTGTTCTCAAATACGATGTGTCAGGGGGTCGGGCTCAACAGCCCGCCATGGAACGCTGCCCCGCGACGGACGTTGTTGCCGACGAGCGATTTGTCGCGAAAGGCACCGCCATGAAGAAAATCTACCAAAAGCCGACGCTCGTGAAGCGAGGCAGGCTCACCAGCCTGACGGCTCAGATCGTCGCTTCTGGGGTCATTCTGGGGGAATGATCCCCCAGATAACGGAAGGGATAAATCGATGAGCGAGCGCGGCGTTGATTTCCTGCAGGGCTGGATCCACGAGCACCTGCCGGGCGAACTGCCTGCCGACAAGGCAACGGCTCGAACCCTAACCACGCGAGCTGCCCTGGATGCTCGGCATTTAGGCCTTGAGGTCAGCGAGATCGAAGAGGATCTCGGTCCGCTGGAACGGGTGATTTTCGAGGCGCTGGATCAGCCCGATATCTGAGCCCCGACATCTGAGCCCCCGATATGAGGCCATTGCAGGCGATATTGGCCCATCGCCATCTTGGCGGGGGGCTTTTCCGTGATGGCATCCGTGGGTGCGCAGCCCTAGGCAGCCCGCGCAGCTGACGCTCCCCGTGCCGGCGGCAATTCGAACACAGTGGCGCCGTTCTCTCGGCCGCGTTCGACATAACCGATGACACGGAACCATTTGCCGACGTCGGCCCGCTGTAGCCAGCTGCGCGAGTGGATGGGAAGGTTGCCGGCCAGCGCCTGAATGTGGCGGATGTGGCGCCTGCAGAAGCGGACCGTCGCGGCGCTGAAGAAACCCTCCTGCGCGGCAAACAGCGTGTCGGCGGCGTCGCTGTTCTCGTGCCAGGCGACGATCGCCACCGTCTTGTCGCCCTCGACCAGCGCGTGCGCTCGGCCTTCCTTCAAATTCATCATCAGATTGTCGTAGGCGACCTTGCTGTCCTTGCCGGCGGCCACATACTCGTCCGACATCCGCGTGGACAGATCACGGAAGACACTTTCGAGATCGCCGATCGTAGCTGCGCGTGCTCGCATTTCTCCTCCTGCAGCCCCGGCAGGCAGTTTGCCCCAGGGAGAGGGGATCACCAAGCAAATCAAATCCGCCATTTGGCCGATGCGCGCAAAGTGATTTCAGAAGGCGGGTTTATTGCGTTGGCAAATCGCTCCCGTGGAACCGAACTTGCCTCCCCCGAATTGACTCGCGATCGCGTTCGGGAGGGGAAGCATGCAAGATCAGCATTTCGATGAGCCGGTTCGCGTGGCGCTCGGCAGGTCCAGAAACACGATCTACAAGGTGGAGCGTGTCGCGCAGGCCGCTGACATCCTCATGAACCGATGGCCCGTGAAGACAGGCGGCTATCACGTCGCCGCCCGCAAAGCCTGCCTTGGCGTTCTGGAAGGCCTTCAAGAGGCGCGCTATGCCCGCGCCGCCTTCGTCAACGCGGCGATCGAGGCCGATATACTGCTCGAGCGCGACCGCGAGAGTTGAGCGGTCCATCGCCTCTTTGTTTGGCGTGAGGTAAACTGGCAGACCGGTCGGGAGCCGTCCATGTGCAACGACTATGAGCAGCATATTCTCTGGGCTGAATATTGCCGGATGCTGGAGTCGCTGGCACTCGAGATCCCGACCCATCAGACCGAACTTGACCTGCCGCGGGTTGATGACATCCATATCAACGATCCAGCCCCGATCATGCGCGCCGCCGGCGACACTGGCGTTGTTGAACTGACGTCGATGACGTTTGGATTTCCGCCGGCCGGCCCGAAAGGCGGACCAGTGTTCAACTTCCGCTCCGAAGGCCGGCAATTCGCCGGCAGCAAACGCTGCCTCGTGCCGGCATCCGCCTTCTTCGAGTTCACGGGCACGAAGTATCCGAAGGCAAAGCATCGCTTCACGCTCAACGGCTCGCCGTTCATGGCCATCGCAGGGCTTTGGCGTGAAGCTGCCGGCAACAAGCCGCCAACCTTCACCATGCTGACAACCGAGCTTGGACCGGATATTGCGCCCTATCACAGTCGGCAGGTCGTGGTGCTTCGGCCCGGCGATTGGGCGGCTTGGCTCAGTCTGACGAAGCCGGAAGCCGAACTGCTGCAGCCGCTTCCAGCCGGCTCGCTGCGCGTGGAGACCGTGCGCCCCGAAAGTTCATAACTCGGTTGCGCAGGCTTGCCGGCACAGCCGGCAGGCCGAAATCAGGAATCCGTCGGTGCGGCGCCAGGAAGTCAAGCCCTTGATGTTCAGAGAAAACTGGTGCCCAGAGGCGGAATTCAAGTGAAGAAAATCCCGTTTTGCTTTCAGATACTTAGGGGAATGTTAGCCGCATCTGCTACCAACATAAATACCAACAAAATATTCCTGTGGATTGGTTCGGTTCCTGCTATTTCTCTCAATGCCTTGCACCTGCACCTTGTCTCTTCCGGTTTAGTCTACATCCTTCTTGGTCATACCTCATCATGCGGGGTCGAGTGAAGACCACGGCTGGCCAAGACGACTTAATCAGAACGGATGGCCATTGCGCCCAATATCGGGATCGCTTTAGGCGGTTTCTGAAAGCCGACATCGTGCGAAGAACAGGTGGCTATTTACGGGTCCTGAGACCTTGGCCCATACACCGCTTTGTAGGGTGGACGCGGCGCAGCGAAAAGCGCGGCCAGCCGTTCCTCATGTTGCTTGACCAGTGAGGCAGCAATAACAGGTAACTCTGCGGCGGACCGGTGTAGTCGTCGAGGTCGATCGGATTAGACTTCATAGGTGCTCCGTCGATGCGTAGTAGACGGTCTCGTCCTACCAGCAGCCCAGCTTGGCCCAGTGCATTCTGGCTTTGCAGGCGCATGGCGGCAGAAATGATCTCGCGCCAGTGCCTGATACCGCCCTTGGCGATTTGGCCCTTGGTGAAGGCGAACTCCAATTCAACGCAGCCGAGAGACAGGATGTCGATTTGATGTCGGTCAATTGCGTAGCAGGCCATGGCATCGACCAACGCTGTCATATAACTGGCATAGTAGGATCGGCGCCTCGGAGGTGCCGGGCCACATCCACCCGCTTGGGCCGTCCCCAAGTCTGATATCTGTCAGGAGAGCCACAACTCGCTCCGGCTCACGATCGAAAGTCGCAATCGCTTGAAGGCCCTTTAAGCCGGCGACTACCTCGAACCCGGCCTCCCGGAGAGAGTTCTCGACGTCTCCACGATCAGCACGGAACCCGATGACATTGAAAGCCTGCTTCGTGCGCCCCAACAGTTGAACGGCTGCGAACTCTTAAGGTTCCTGGCGCGCAATAGCACTCGTTAATCCGGTGGAAAGCAGGTTGTGATCCAGCCGTTTCGAACAGGTTGCGGCAGGCGAAAAGGATTGAGGACAGCTGAACTTTGCGCGCATCATCGACGCACTGACCATTGGCCTTCGTCTCCTCTAGGCAGCGGGAACATTAGCGCCAACTAAAAGTTGGGAGCATACACGAACAGGTTCTTGATGGCACATGATCATTCTTTCAAAATGTTGATCCGCAAGCTCCAAGCCATCTCGGAACTCGCAGAATCAGACATTGCGACCTTGGGGAACATCTCGATTCAGGAGAAGAGATATCAGGCCAACGAAGACATTCTGCGCGAGGGCGATAAGCCGAGCCTTTCGTTCGTCGTTCTTGAAGGCTTAATAGGGTCGATCAAACTAACCGGGGAGGGGAAGCGTCAAATCTCCTCCTTTTTTGTTCCGGGCGACATTCCCGACCTGCATGGTTTGCATTTGTCGGTCATGGATTGCACTTTCACCCCTCTGATGCCCTCTCNCTTTTTTGTTCCGGGCGACATTCCCGACCTGCATGGTTTGCATTTGTCGGTCATGGATTGCACTTTCACCCCTCTCATGCCCGCTAGGGTGGGCTTCATGCGGCACGACGAACTTCGCGCCGTTTGCGACCAGCACTCTTCGATAACGAGAGTGTTTTGGCGCTCGACGGTGATCGATGCGGCGATATATCGAGAGTGGGTCACCAACGTCGGTAGGCGCGACGCCTACTCGCGTATGGCTCACATTCTTTGCGAACTCATTGTTCGCCTTCGCTCGGTAGGCCGCATTGAAGATCATGTGGCCTATCTCCCCATAACGCAGGCTGCACTTGGCGACGCACTTGGCCTCTCTACCGTGCACGTGAACCGAGTGCTTCAGGACCTTAGACGCGACGGTCTGATATCCACCGTTGGCTCGCGTTTTCATGCGACCGACTGGGCAGGGCTCGTTCGCGCCGCAGATTTTGACTCTACCTATCTTCATCAAAGGGCTGCGCAGACGGGTGCCGGTTTCTGATCCTGCTGGGTCGCTCATGATCCGTTGAGCCCTCGCGATCCTCAAAACCGAATCTCCTGTAGAACCCGCACTCCAACAGGAATGTCGATCACCGCTTGAGAACTGGACCGCAGACTTACCTAGCGACGGCATGGCTTCTCAAAGATACGACCTCAGGAGGGACTCGACGAAACCTGAGCGGTGTTTGACGCGTTCACTGGCCAACCAGCCGAGGCGTGGGCGATCCGGCTAAATATCTGGACGAGGAATATTCCCGCGATTTTGTAAGCCTTCTGACCGTGTCGACCTGAAGCGAAGTTTCGCCGGGGGGTAATCTCTAAAGTGCGACTGCCATGGAACACGTGCCGAGCGCCGGAGAGTGTCCAATTCCCCGGTCTGTGCATCCCGGGCACAAGCTCAGCCATAGTGGAGACGCGGCTTTGGCAACGTTCCTATAAATTGAACCCCAATTCGGTCGTTCCTGCGCCACCGCAGGACTGCCTGGTAGGCAACGCCGTCGGTCGGCACGTAAACCACGAACCGCTCAGGGACACGCGATTCCACCGGGACTTTGAGCTCAGCTCCGCCACTGTTTTGGTTCCGAATGGTGCAACTGATCTCGGAGTTTGTGATTCCGCTGATGATTGAGGCGCCTTTCAGCACCCGCTGCCTCCGTTCGCGGCGATGCTCTTCATCAACCATGTGACCTCCATCGGTCACCCGCGGCCCTATATGGTACGCGCACCGGCGAATAACTGTCCATCTAGGTCGTCGCTCGTTAGTGTCTCACTTTAAAGTTTGACGACGGAGACGGACAGCATAAATGCCCGTTGCGCCGGTGAATTCGCAACGCGAACAGACCCGAATGGGCTCGTCGTATAGCGTTGTTAATCCGGCAGCAGCATCTCCTCTTCATCGGCCGCGGCTTCGAACAGCAGCCGGAAGTCATTACCCGGCATTTTGCCATCCATCGCAGATAGGCAAGCTTCGGCCGCCAGCCGCCACTTGGGGCCACGATTGGACCACTTTAGGAGCTCCTCGGCGGCGGCATCAACCCGGTTGACACCAAGGCGAAGCCCCGGGCGCTCAGTCTTCACATAAACCGGAGGGTTGAACCAACGGTGGGGCATCACGCCTCTCGAACGTCAAAGGCGATGAACAGTCCCCAAACGGAGGCTGATTTGACGATCATTTCGACTAACTGGCAGTCAGTTTCGAGAAGATCGCCGCCGCGCTCACGGACCGCTACAATGGTCGCTTTGACGGAAATAATGTCGCCGGGTTGAGAGCCCAACAGGACCTCGCGGACCAGCTCCTTGGCCGTTTGCTGCGTAGGCCGAACAGGTGCTTGAATGTCCATCCCATCCTCCCAGAGAGATAGAACCTCAATCAGCTATTCTGTGGGTCACTTTCCGAAAAAGGCAAGAGTCGGAAACGTACAAAGTAGGTTCCCGCAAACACCGCCCTACGATGGCTAAATCCCGCGACAGGCGCTGATTTGCACCTCACCGTGTCAGCTGCCAGAGGCGGCCATACGGAGAGAGGACCGGCCTCCTCTCCCAAGTTCTCACGGACGAACGCGGACAACCGTCTTTCCTGCGCGTCGGTCCGTTGAGTTGAAGGTGCCGATGGCATCATCCAAGCTCGAAACCTTGCCAATGTTCGTCCGCAGTCGTCCATCGCGGATCCGCTGCACTATCTCAGAGAGCTGAGGGCGATCAGCCTCGACGACGAAGTCAACGGTCAGGCCATCGGCAGCTCGAATGTCCGTTGGTCCAACGACTGTGACAAGGATACCTCCGGCGCGGACGAGCGTTGCGGATCGCTTCTGGATATCGCCGCCGATGACATCGAACACCAGATCGACGCTGCCTACATCTTCAAGGGTGTCTTTTGCGAGGTCGAGGAATTCATTTGCACCGAAGTCGAGCNCTCCCTTGCAAGCTGCGCCACCATCGAACCGACGGCACCGGCAGCGCCATGCGCGAGAACGCTCTGCCCGGCCTTGATGCGGCCATGCTGAAACAGCCCCTGCCATGCGGTTAGGCCGGAGATCGGCAGGCTAGCGCCCACCGTAAAGTCGACATCGCCGGGCAGCTGATCCAGTTCAAGCGGATCGTGATCTGGTTGCTCGTGCCACATCACCTGGCGGAAATCGCGTTTGTCGACCTGCTGACCGATCGGGCATGCGTGAAATCGATCGTCACAGTCCTGCGGTTGGTGTGGCTTGCCGGGGATAGGCGGGTCCAAGGTCGGCTATTCTAGCCATGCGCGACCGAACAAGATGCTGCGGCAAAGTTCCGTCAGTTTGGTTTTCTCAGTTGGTGAAAGACATCGCACCAAAAGCGGTAGTCATCTGGTCGACCGTCGAAATGCGCCTCCAAAGCGCAGTGCGCCACGGCGGTCGGTGCTTCCATCCCATAAAGTTCGATCGCAGATTGAGCGGCCTGATCTCTGTCGACGAGATCGGCAATCTTCAAAGCGGCGAAATCAGCGCTCCGGATCGCGAGCCTCCGTGGACCAAATATTCCCAACACCTAAGGGTGACTATATGATCCCCTCATGGCAACTCTGCGGTACGACGAAAGGCAGGAACCGGATGGGACGTGGACGGTATTCGACGTGTTCACCGGGCTCCCGGCTATTGTAGCGGGCCACCCATCTGTCGACCTTCCCGACATGGAGTATGCCGAAGAGCTGGCCGCCATCCTGAATGCCAACGACCTGAAGCAGAGGCTATCTCACGGTAGGTTCCCCGGAGGGTTCGCCTGACCGAAGTGGCATTAGCACCCGATCGTATTGCCCATCCAGGTTGGTTCGTCCGATCCGAACAAGCAATTGTTATTGATCTACCGGCTACGACGGTTTTAAGTCGACTCGCCATTGCTTTTCGTAGGGAGGACGTGATGGGCAACGTGGTGCCAATCTGCAAGGCCGCGCCTTGCGTGGAAGTGGTCGGAGCCAGTGGCGAATGGGTCGTCCGCATCATTGAAACTGACCAGGAAATTACACGCTCATTCGCCCTGGAATCGTTCGCACTGGCCTTCGCAGAAGGCCAGCGGATACGCCTGCATCTCGACAAGGTTGTGCGGCTTTAGGACCCTCCTGCGGCTGGGTACCCTCAGGGCCGCGACGGTGATGGCCCATTGTTCCATTGCTGGTGAGGCTTGCGGTGTGACGTCTCTGTCGTCAGCCCGCGCGGCCGGAAGGGCGGCAGGCTTTTTATTGGTTGAGATCGAGCGGCTCGTGATCGGGCTGCTCGTGCCACATCACCTGCCGGAAGTCGTGTCGGTCTACCTGCTGGCCGCAGATGGGGCACGCATGGAAATGCTCCGGCCAGTCAGCGTCATGTGGCTTGCCGGGCTTAGGCGGTCCAAGGTCAACAATTTTCGTCATCACCAACGAACACGGCGACCCGGCAAAAGTTCCGGGGGGTGTGTGTGCATGCGTTCGAAGGGCTGACAACAAGACCCCCACGCCGGAAGGTGAATGATGATCGCGACGCTAGCCTAGCCATTCCCCAACGGCTCGGACAAATCCGGTTCCCGGCGGCGTTCCCGTCGTTCTTCAAGGAACAGCTTCGGTGTGCTCGTCCCACTCAAGGGGCGTTGTCCCGCGCTCTTGACGAAACTTTCCAAACTCCTTGCGCAGGTCGGCAAGGTCCAATGCCCAAAGATGCTCACTGCTTCCGGGGTTCGACAAAGCGCTCACCAGTTCCGTCCGCTCTCTCGGAATTAAGTTGGCTTCGCGGTTGAGCCTTCAAGGTGGCATTGCGAGATAATTTGCTCGCTTGCTAATATGCCTATATCTTAGGCAGAGGAGTGGGGGTCTCATATCTTCCCGCAGTGGCCCGTGCGGTTAAGCCCCACAAGCACCCCCAACTGCACCGGCCATGTCCCACGGCAGGGTATGGTCTTTGCGCTCGGCATATCTTTTCAAGAGCTTCCGTGAAGCCTGACGCGAATTTGTTGCTGCTGCGAGCCGCACCCCCCGTTTGGCGGAGCTTCGTATATCTCTCGCTTTACGACGATCTTATCCGAAGTGATTAGGCGAGCTAGCCGCTTCAGCGAGCTGCCACTACCTCGTAGGCGTCCAAAGCTTCTTGGTGTGCCGATGCCGAAAAGCAACCCAGCGGCCGGTCAATAAACGGCCAGCAAGTCGAAGTCCTGGGCTCCATCCGTAGGATGGGTCGACGAGCGGGTCGAACAGTGGCGCGCGCGCCCCCGAGAGGAAGAGGGAATGTCTTATAACGGAGCGTCCGCAAGTGTCGGACGCTGACCGGGCTGCCCAGCGCAACCCTGCTGAACCCGACGCTTTGGTGTCACTTCCAAGTATACCCTGATGTGCAACAACAACATATGCGCAAATCGAAAGCCGTCCGGCTTACCGGTCAAGAACGGGAGCGCCGCTAAGACGAAAAAGCATCTCGCTGTAGGGTAGCCGAGCAAGGATCTTGCCGTGGTTGGCAATTGCCGCAGCTGTCATTCCTCTACATAGGAGACTGACGCCCCCTTGGGTTCGTTGGCAGATGGCATCCGGACTGTCAACGAGATGCAGATCCGGAACCCCATATACTATGGCAGTTACACCCTCAGGAATGGCTCCGATCGGTTGAACTACCAATATGCGCACACCGAGCAGCCACCCTATGATAATGGCGGCTACGCAACCAGTGCAGCCAAAGACTCCGAACTTCTTCATCGCATCGCACCTATTCCCCGCATCCCATCATAGTACCTGATGGCGTGATGGTGCATTCGTTGCCTTCAGTGTCCACGGAATGAGTTCCGGTGCTGTCTCTCCAGGAGCGAATGGAGTAGGAGTTTCCTTCGCTATCGCTACTGGTGACCTCTTGGCCTCCGTTCGGAAAGCGAAGAGTTTCGGTGTCAATCGAATAGTTATTCCCTTCGGTATCGTACGATCTCACATGTTGATCCCCATTTTTACCGGAATAGGAATCTGTGCAGACCCTGTAGTCGCTTTCACCCAAGCAATCAGCGTATGCGGAAGCGGTGCAGCCGAGTAGAAATGCTGCCGTCAATCCGATGACGTTTACTTTCATTGAATTTCCTCGATAAAAACACTAAAGCCCCATCAACAGTCATAACGGCTCTGGGCGCGAGGAACCGCAGCGGCTAGGTATCCTTGAAATTAAACCGCCTATCAAGCCAATCTGCGCCTCTGAAATATACCGCACTCGAGTGCCACGAGTTATTCAAGGTAAGCGTCCAGGCCCAAAGGCTTATGGATACAAGTGCACCAATCCACCCGTACAGCAGAGCTGCCGCAAAAAGCGATGGGGTCGACATAACGAGTATCCACCACTCCCAAATGAAGCGCAGGGTAATACCGACGCAAAAATAAACGGAGATGAAGAGTATAATCCCGACAACGACCCCTATAAATTCCATTATCCCGCCAGTATTTTTCTTTTTTGCTGTTCGAATTCTTGATCTGTGATGATTCCGTTCGCCTTCAAAGCGCCGAGACGCTCAAGCATTGACACCACGTCGGTACCCTGCGGTTGATTGTAGACTGGAGCTGGCTGCCTTCTCTGCTCCAGTGCATCCCTAACCTTATTGACGAATTTGACAACAGTCTTCTTCCAAACGTTGCTGATGTGCCGCTGCGAAGCTCCGTCTTCGATGGTGATCGAACCAAAGATGAGCCCCGTTTTGCCGCTAACAGCATTTACCTTGTCAAGGCCTATGCTGGCCTGCTTCAGGCCGTAGATCATTCCTTTGTCGAGAAAGATGATACGTCGGTCTGTCAGGGTGATGAGCCACGTGTCGCCGTCCATGAGCCCAGAAGTGAATGCCAATACCTGCTCACCGTCTGAAAGAATCTCCGGAAGGTGATTTAGCTCTTTCTTTGTAAAAAATTGATCGTCGCCGATTTCATCGGCGATACGTTTATACTCAATTCGAAGCTCCGCCTTGGACGCATTTTTAAAATCGAAGGTCATATTCTCTCCAATCGCTATCCGAGTCAGCAGCGCACAGATTGTATTTCTAAGATTTGGCTAGGTTATCCCACTGGGCGAACGGCTTTCGTAATTTTCAACCAATCTGATGTTCTATTTTGTTTGAAACGCCGAGATATGGGAGCTTCGTGCAAGGTGGCTAGATGAAAAGAAGCCACCACATTCGGCGCGCTTGGAGCAGCTTGTGCACTCGTTCAAGTACGCATTTTTCCAGTCACTAATCGACCGCTTTGCATACTTGTGGATAGAGCCATCAAGAAGACAGAGCTGGTGATTGTAGACTGAAACATTGATCCTAGCCGCAGCCAGATATTGCACAGCCGCCCGCAACTCACTTCGATAGTCGTACGGGTCCATCCAGAGCTTATCCATATTTGCCCTTGTGAAGCCAGTGATCTCCAGTCCCATAAACGTCACGTGGTCTACGAAGGTGAGGTTTCTAAAAACGAAATCTGACAGGTCGACGAGACCTTCATAGGTCTGCTTGTGAACGACAACTCGTATCTCAACCTCACCCCCGACGGCCTTCAGGTTCATGATCCCGCGGATGGTCTCATCGAAGGCGCCTTTGGACTGAACCACGTAGTCGTGAACTTCCGGGTCGGCGGAATAGATCGGTATGCCGACCGAAAGACGAGGATGTCCAATCCCTTGATAGCGCTCTGCGAATTGCCGATCCTTGAACGTCCGGCCATTGGAAAGAATATGAACCGGCGTAGACGGAAGGTAGTCACGAGCTGATGACAAAATGTCAAAAAAGTCCTCACCCACCAGCGTTGGCTCACCGCCAGTGATCCCGAGAAACGGGGTCGTTACGGGCAGCAGGGGCAGCACATCCAAAATCTCCCTCGCCAACCAGCGATCATCAACGTCTTTGGGTGGCTGGGAGCACATCAAACACAGGTGGTTGCACCGCTCCGTTACGAGGAAATAGTTCGCGTTGGCATCCTTTCTGAACAGGACACGCACTGCCTTCCGATCCGGCACAAAGCGGATGACGTCTCCTTCGCTAAGGTAGTCGAACTCGTGGGGCAGAACGACTAGTCGTCGGTCTGAAAACAGTCGCTCAGCTTCCGGCCGATGCTCCTCAAAGGTGACAATCCACTGGCATTCAGGATGAAACGTCTGCCCCTTGAAAAGATACGCATCATGTTCTCGGTTAGGCGCTTGGTCAGCTTGGCCCGTCACGAGCCTAAGTGCCACTCGCTGTGAGAAATCACCGACGCTTGCTGACGCAGCGAAGCCACTCAGTCGCAACATCCTAATTCGCCCAACTTAGAAAGAGTTCTCGGGCGGTAACGTCCCTCTCCATAAGGTCGATCAGCCTCTTGGAGATCGACATATTGCGATTGCAGAATCCCGACCGCGTTTTGAGGCCAACAAAGTCGCCCTGCGTTGCGGTATGGAATACTGGATCGGAGCCACAGAACGGCTCGTAAGCGCAGTCGGCGCACATCGGTACGGAGCCTGCAAAAGATTGCTCGATAGGATCGAGGAGAGCGTCGGACCCGAAAATCTCGCCATAGGTGTTTTCGTGGACATTCCCGAGCAGAAATGTCTTGTCGCCCATTTCGGCCAACATTCGTGCTTCGTCGGACGCGTAGACGCTGGCGTCATAGTTATAGACAACGGCGGAGATACCGATGCCTGCCGGGCTCATAAGATCCACATATCCTGGCTCGAAAGGCGTGAGCATCTTTGTAAGGATGGTGGCCGCGTAAAACTCCTTGAAAGGAATGCCGTTACGGTTCAGTTCCAGGATGTAATTCAGCCCGTCGAAGTAGAAATCGAGCCAGCGGTCCACGTCATAGGCTGCGTACAATTTCGTCTTGACCGCGAAGCCGTAAGGGGAAAGCGGGCGAAGAAATATTCCGGGGAAATCTAGCCGCACGTATTCGTCAATGATCTCGCGCGCCAGTGGAAGACTGGCTTTGGTCGTTGTCATAAGTGCGCTGACGCGTTCATGGCCGAGAGCCAGTCTGGCCTTGTGGATACCTGCCACAGCCAATTCGTAGCTGTTCTTTCCCGGGCGCGGTCGATTGGCATTGTGAAGAGTGGCCGGTCCGTCGAGCGACGTTGAAATTAGAATCCTGTGCACGCGACAGAATTCCAAGGTTTCGTCGGTGATGACGGCGAGATTGGTCGTGATGACGAATTGCAGCGACCGCCCGGCGACCTTGTTGATCGCTTCAGCCCGATGCACGACGTGTTGGATCAACGGGAAATTCAGGAGCGGCTCGCCGCCTTGGAACTCGATCTTGATAGCCGGACTTGGAGACTGGAAAATGAGCGCCAACGCCTTCTCGGCAGTCTCCTCTGACATATCGAAGGCTGAACGATCTTCGCTTTGGCGAGATACCTGACAGTAGGGGCAGGAGTGCTCGCACCGCAAAGACACGACCATGATGTGAAGCGAGGTGAAGTTCTCAAGCCTTCTTGCCTTGGTCCGAACCTTCAGCGCCAGCAGCTCCTTGCCGATATTGGAGGATGCATCAAAGAGGAACTGCCTGCTGCGCAGGCGGGAGTAGGCGGGGTGTGTGCTGGGAAGCTCGTGCCTGATAAACGAAGCCAGCACGGCGCGCGGCAATACCAGATATTCGCCCGCTTGGTTGGTCAGCACATACCGCTCGTCGTCCAACTGGGAAAAACGAAAGTACGCGAGCTGATAAGTGTCGTCCAACGGTCGTTGGAACTCAGTTGCCGGAGCAAACTTAGTCATCGGACTGCAGGCCCGATCTGGAAAACGCAAGCGCCAGTATCGCGTTTCTAACAGTGGCGGTTTCGGCGGCGATGCTGCTACGCAGGTCCTGATCCAAGACCTCTAGCCGCAGTCTTTCTACCGCTGCGTCGGCCGAAGTTCGCGCGGCCGCCTTGCTGAAGTTGATCGTGCATACTGCGAAGCCGCCCTCGATCGTGATCTCAACCGCAGCGTTGCCGGTTACCCGATACGCTGCGCGCTTTACACAGTCGAGGCTGAAGACTGACAGATCAAACTTGACTTGGGCAGTCTGGACGAGCTCGCTCTCGCGAGGGGTGTCCGCCATCAACAATAGCTGTAGCCAGAGCAGTGAGACCCGTGACTAGCATGGCTCGAATGGCTGGTGTGGTACGCCATGATAACGTCCGTACCATTTGAGCGATCTAGCACCTCACCGTAGCCGAGGTCCGCCGGGACAGTGCCAGCTTCAGCGAGCTTGGTCGAAGGCTGATTTGCCGATTCGACAAGGACTGCAGCCTGAACTTGGCCGCCGAGAATCATCGTGGCCGACAAGGCCATTGGTGACAGGAAATTGCGTTTCGACATTATCCAAACCCCCGTTTGTACGGACTCAATAGCAAAACGCGCCAAGCCGGACAAGTACCGATTGTGGAGAAGTGCTTAAGGGACCACTAATGTTCCGGGTCAAATACTTGTATTGTGGAGTTGACGGGGTCCGTCTTCTGAGCGCAATCGATCGCAGAAGCGGCCCGACGATGCTATTGCAGCCGCTTCGGCTGCCGCCAGAAAGCGCTCGGATTTCAGCCCGAGACAGCTGTTCGGAAGGTTTGGTTCTGGGCCATTGGCGATCTCCGCTTGATGGGGGTTCGCCGCAACGCGGGCCATAGTCCTACATGCCACGCTGCCTGACCTCCGGGCCTACTCTCACGGGAGCGATAGGGCCAGGCGCCAAGCGCCACCATCAGGAGGGAAGCGGTCGTGCCGACCATGTCTCGCGCCTGTAGCGTCGCGGGCGCCGCATCAAGGAAGCGGGCTACAGCGCTGCGGCCTGATACTGGACTCCCGGCTTCAGACGATGCATTCTCGCCTCGGGGAAGGGATCATGGGCAATTCTGTTCATGCCAGGAGGTTGCAGAGGCGACGGCCTTGGTGGCGCTCGCTTTTCCGCTATCGTCTCGCCGCCGTTCTGGTGATGCTCGGGGCGACTTCCGCGGGCTATCTTGCAGTCGGCGACGATCGGCACGAGCTGCCGCGCGTTCACCATGGCGGCGATTCGTCGGCCAGCAACGCGGCTGTCCGCGAGGCGGGCTGCGATATCAAGGGCAATATTAACGAGCGCGGCGAGCATATCTACCATATGCCGGGGCAGGAATATTACTCTGCTACGCGTGTCAACCCAGCTCGAGGAGAGCGCTGGTTCTGCTCACAATGGGAAGCGTGGTGGGCGGGCTGGCGGAAAGCGAAAGTGTAGCCATTGCCTTTAGACTACACCTTCAGTTGCTCGATGCGCGTGCTCTTTATTGGAAGTTCGAACATCGCGCCGCCCGCGACAATTTCCGATTGCTTTTCGATCGTGCACCAAAGGGCGAGTAGCCGCTCCATTTGCTTGACGACCGGAGCCTTGTAGAGGCCCTTCGAAAGAAAAAACCCGACGAGCCGAGAGCTTCGAAATGCAGCATATTCGACCTTGTTCCGGGTAATGCGTCGATCGCCAGAGATGACGATCCAACGCCCCCTCCGTGCTCAGCTGGCCGATCCAGGCCACATCTTTCACGCCGGGGCCGAACTTCTCTCTGATATGGACGATCTCATGCTCCCCGGCGAACAGGGCATTTAGCGAACGGGCGAGAGCGGGCGACAGGTTTTCGTCGACCAGGGCTTTCACGCGGCACTCTGAAGGCTCTCTTCGAATTTCATGGCGTCTCTAACAGCGGTAGCTGAGACATCGAAAAGGCGCGCCACCTTTTCCACAAATCCTTCGGCTTCTACAGCTTGCGCAAGCGCCACGGTCGGGACGCCATATTTGGAGGCGATCGGCTGACCGAACGAACGATGGGGGTCGATCACGATGGACTGCTTGCCATTGAAGGGCCGCCAGCGCGCCACCGCGTCATCCTCGATATCCAGGTCTTTGAACGTCCGCTCTATGACCTGGCGGAAAACATACTGCCGCCTCTTCAGGTCGAGTAGCTTGGTTTCACCGGAACGCTCTATTCCTTCGAGGAAGATCGTTCTGCCGTCAGTCTGGAAGCGCCTGGTTGAGAACGGGCGCTCGTCATTGACACACTCACGTGCGTACTCGATGCAATTTCTAACCGCCAAAAGGCCGACGCCGGCCCCTGTGAATGCTTTGACAAAGCGGAGCTCGATCAGGTCACGGAATCCGATCTCGAGATGATTGTCGATGATCGGCCACTGCGATGACCATAGCGGCGCGATTCGATGCTCAACTTCTTCGCGGCGGAGGTGTAGCCCTTCATCCACCTCGAAATATTGAGCGCAGACGTCCCTATCAGGCGCGCGGCCTCTCCGACGGTGTAGGAGCCTACCCCGAAGAATTCTGCGTCTTGAATGTTGGTAGTGTGCTGAGAGTTCTGCAAATTCGCTGAGAGGCGTCGGTCATGGCAGGCTGGTGATTGTTCACGTCACCTGATTCCCGCGAAGGAACGCCACCATGACCAAGACTGAAGTNAGGGGGCGGTCATGGCAGGCTGGTGATTGTTCACGTCACCTGATTCCCGCGAAGGAACGCCACCATGACCAAGACTGAAGTTAAGACCGCCAGCGCTGCCGTCAAAGACATTTTGCTTTCGAACCCGGATGGATTGCACGAAGTGCTCCGTGCGGTGATGCAGGAGGTGCTTGAGGCCGAGATGGACGNTGCTTTCGAACCCGGATGGATTGCACGAAGTGCTCCGTGCGGTGATGCAGGAGGTGCTTGAGGCCGAGATGGACGAGGCGCTGGGTGCCTCGAAGAGCGAGCGCACGCCCGAACGGCTTGGCTATCGCTCGGGCTATTACGGCCGTACCCTTGTGACGCGGGTCGGCAAGCTCGAGCTGCGGGTTCCGCAGGACCGGGCCGGGCGCTTCTCCACCGAGCTGTTCGAGCGCTACCAGCGTTCCGAGCGGGCCTTGGTGGCGACACTGGCCGAGATGTATGTCCAGGGCGTGTCGACCCGCAAGGTGAAGGCGATCACGGAAGAACTGTGCGGCCATGCCTTCTCGGCCTCGTCGATCTCGGCCATCAACAAGCGGCTGGACGAGAGCCTCGCTGCCTTTGCCAGGCGCCCCCTTCAAGAGCCGTTTCCTTACCTCATCCTCGATGCGCGCTACGAGAAGGTGCGTGAAGCCGGTGTTGTCATGAGCCAGGCGGTGCTGATCGCGGTCGGTATCGACTGGGACGGAAGGCGCCAGATCCTGGCCGTGGAGATGGCCAATCGCGAGAGCCGCTCGGCCTGGAGGGACTTCCTCGTCGGCCTCAAGGCGCGCGGCCTCAAGGGCGTCGAGTTGGTTGTGTCCGACGATCACGCCGGCCTGGTGGCAGCGATCGGCGAGGTGATCCCCGAAGCCGCCTGGCAACGCTGCTACGTGCACTTCCTCAGGAACGCGCTCGATCATCTGCCGAGGAAGCACGGCGACGACTGCCTGCAGGAATTGCGCTGGCTCTACGACCGGCGCGATCTCGCAGAGGCCAGGGCTGATCTTGCCGCATGGCTTGCCAAATGGTCGGCACGCTATCCGCGCCTGACAGGCTGGGCCGAGGATGCCATCGAACAAACCCTGACCTTCTTCAGGCTGCCGAGACAGCACCACAAGCATCTCAAATCCACCAACATGCTGGAGCGGCTCAACGAGGAAATCCGCCGGCGCACCTATGTCGTGCGCATCTTCCCCAATACCGAAAGCTGCCTGCGCCTGGTCAGGGCCTTGGCCGTCGAGACCAATGAAAACTGGATGGAGGCCAACCGATACATCAACATGGACGACCTGCGCGAGCACAAGAAGCTCGCTCTGCGCCAAGCCGCATGACCAGCATCATGGCTGCCCCATTTTGCAGAACTTGACGCACACAACCTTTCGCGAACGAACTGCCTCGCTACGTCTAACGCGCGAGGCTGCGCCGGTCAGAAGCTGAGCCGCACCTTTCGGATCACTCCCGCAACCGACAGCTCGCGGTTCTCGTCGACCGCATTCTCGTCCTCATGATGCCATGCGGCCGACAGGCAGCCATAGGCGATGGCATGGTCGAGAATGGCAGCCGGCGTCTGGCCCAGTGTCCTGGCGAAGATCTCGGCCATATGCGCGATGCGCTCGGGATCGAGGCAGAGGTCGTCGCGCCCCAGTGGGTTGTAGAACAGATTGGCGGCGTCGAAGCCGGGATCGCCGACCACGCCCTTCGGGTCGATCGCCAGCCAGCCGCGCGCACCGTGCAAAATGTTGTCGTGATGCAGGTCGCCATGCAGCGGCTTGACCGCATGCGGGGCATCGAGCAGCCGGTCCGCGATTTCGGCGGCCTCGATATAGAGGCTGTGCTCTCCGGCGTCGCGATCGGCTCCGGCCTTTTTGAACAGGCTGGCAAACCGTGTCCGCAGCGGCTGCAGGTCCGGCGGGGCAGGGTGTCTTGTGGGCGAGAACAGTCTCCCCATCAACTCGGCCGCGATTGCGGTCGCGGCGTTGTCGCCTTCTTTGGCCAGAACGTCGGAAAGCAGGGTGTCGCCGGCATATTCGAGCAGCATGCGGTGGCCGTCCCGGCCAAGCAGCCGCACCGCGCCTTCGCCGCGCCGCCATGCGAGATAGTGCTCGCCGCGCAACTCGTCCTCGACATCGTCGAATGGTTTGAGCGCCTTGACGATGGCCGGCGAGCCGTCCTCACGCCGCACCTTCCAGATGCGGCTCGAAAACGTCTCCG
The DNA here is from genome assembly GCF_000502235.1 of Mesorhizobium sp. L103C119B0. Classification (NCBI taxonomy): domain Bacteria; kingdom Pseudomonadati; phylum Pseudomonadota; class Alphaproteobacteria; order Hyphomicrobiales; family Phyllobacteriaceae; genus Mesorhizobium; species Mesorhizobium sp. L103C119B0. Next base: position 28,083 of record NZ_AYXE01000004.1, read on the forward strand.
CAATGAGCTCGGGCGCGCTGATCTTCCAGCGCTTTGGAAATGCAGGCGCGTCCATTCAGAGCGTGATGCCGAAAAGTGTTAAGCGGTTTTCGGGCAACATGCTCTCTCCAACTGAATTAAAGGCCGAGCATCAGATCCATGTTCTGAACGGCAGCACCCGAGGCGCCCTTTCCGAGATTGTCATAGACCGCAATCAGCAGCGCCTGCGCCCGGTCGTCATTGGCAAAGACATAGACCTTCATCCGATTGGTGCCGTTATAGACCTCGGGATTGATCTCGGGCAGGCGCTCCACGTGCTCGTAAGGAGCTACCTCGACCCCGCCGCCCTTGATGGCGGCAAAATGGTCGGCGATTGCAGCGTGCAGTTCGGCGCCGGCCGGCACATGGTCAAGCCCGCCGAGTTGCAGCGGCACCACCGTGATCATGCCTTGGGCGAAATTGCCGACCGCCGGCTGCATGATCGGATCGTGCGACAGCTTCGCATAGGTGCGCAGCTCCGGCACATGCTTGTGCTGCAGGGTCAGCCCATAGACCTGGAATTCAGAGGCATCCTCGCCCTTGGCGACATAGTCCTCGATCATCGGCCGGCCGCCGCCCGAATAGCCCGAAATGCCATTGACGGTGATCGGGAAATCCGCCGGCAGCAGGCCGGCGGCGACCAGCGGCCGCAGTGTCGCGATCGGTCCTTGCGGCCAGCAGCCGGGATTGGCGACGCGTTTTGCATTGGCGATGATCTTGGCCTGGCCCTTTTCCATCTCGGCAAAGCCATATTCCCAGCCCTCGGCTACGCGATGCGCCGTGGAGGCGTCGATCACCTTGGTGGTGTCGTTGGCAATCAGCGATACGCTTTCCTTGGCAGCCGCATCCGGCAGGCACAGGATGGCGACATCGGCTGCATTGAGGAACTCGGCGCGCGCCGCCGTTTCCTTGCGGCGCTCGGCCGGGATCGAGATGATCTCGAGGTCGCCGCGCTCGGCCAGCAGCGCCCGGATCTGCAGGCCGGTGGTGCCGTGTTCGCCGTCGATGAAGATTTTCGGTTTCATGTGCCCGTCAATTCCCTGCTAATTCAGGCCTATATGCCCTGGCCATGGTTTGCCGCGCCATGGTTGCCGCTGTTCAGCTCTTCCGCCCGCGCTTTTCGCTCGGCCACCAGGCCGAGATAGTGCATGGCCACCATCGAGCCGGCGATCGCCGTTATATCGGCGTGATCATAGGCCGGCGCAACCTCGACGACGTCGGCGCCGACAATATCGACCTGGCCGAGCTGGCGCAGCGTCGACAGGATTTTCGCCGAGGACGGTCCGCCGGCAACCGGCGTGCCGGTGCCGGGCGCAAAGGCCGGGTCGAGGCAGTCGATGTCGAAGGTGAGATAGGTCTTCCTGCCGCCGGTGCGGTCGACGATCGCATAGGCGATGTCGGAAGCCCGCATCTCCTCGATCTCGTGACCGTAAAGGATCTTGATGCCGAACGTATCGGGGGCATGCGTGCGGATGCCGATCTGGATCGAGCGATCGGGGTCGATGATGCCTTCATTGACGGCGCGGCCGACGAACGAACCATGGTCGATGCGCTTGCCATCGTCAGGCCAGGTGTCCTGGTGCGCATCGAACTGCACCAGCGCCAGCGGCCCGTGGATGGCGGCATGTGCCTTGAGCAGCGGCCAGGTGACGAAATGATCCCCGCCGAGCGACAACAGGAAGGCACCCGATTTCAGGATCTTCGCCGCCTCGCGCTCGATCGTGCCTGGTGTCTTCTGGTGATTGCCCGAATCGAGCAGGCAATCGCCATAGTCGATGACGGCGAGATGCTCGAACAGGTCGCGCGAGAACGGATATTGCGGGTCGTTGTCGAGGATCGCCGAGGCGCGGCGGATCGCCTGCGGCCCGAAGCGCGCGCCCGGCCGGTTGGTGACGGCGGCATCGAACGGAATGCCCCACACGACGGCGTCCGCGCCCTTTGCATCCTTGGTGTATTTGCGCCGCATGAACGACAGCGCGCCGGCATAGGTCGGCTCGAAGGAAGGCCCCGTCTTGGAGCGGGCGGTGAAGGCGTTGTCGATGGTCTGGTTCGCCATTACGGGTCCTTCTTTGTTCATCGGGCTGCCACAACTACAGAACCGGCACGCAAGATGCCAGTCACAGCTTGGCGAAACGCCATAGCGTTCTAGAGGGGCGACACAGGATTTGTATCGCCAAGGCGCAAGGCCCGGCGACTCCTCTCCGGCGGCCGCGGCGATGAACTGGCGGTGCGGGCCGGCATGCCGGCCGAGACACGGTTTCTGGGCCGAACGCGGCGCCACCATCATCCAGACCGAAGAACCGAAGGCTGCGATTGGCTGGCTGGGGGACGATGGGTTTCGGGCGCCTTATGTGGATGAGGGAAGCCGGCCGAGCCGCGAATACGGCGAGTATCAATTAGAAATCGTACGTCGGCGCCATCACCCCACCCGGCGCTGCGCGCCGACCTCCCCATCGAGGGGAGGTAGGGCGTTGGCGCTTTAGATTCCGACAGTCGTAGCGATTGCGAGGCATGCAAGGCTGCCGCGACCTCCTACCTCCCCTCGATGGGGAGGTCGCGCCGAAGGCGCGGGTGGGGTGACAGCGCCGCCCGCAAAATCTTCACGCCGCTTTCGCCACCCCATTCAATTCCCTCAGCACATCAGCCGACAGCTCCAGTTCCGCCGCCGCCAGGTTCTCTCTCAAATGCCCGACCGACGACGTCCCCGGGATCAGCAGGATGTTCGGCGAGCGGCGCAGCAGCCAGGCGAGCGCAACCTGCAAGGGTGTGGCGCCGAGCCGCGTGGCCACATCCGACAAGGTCGACGACTGCAGCGGGCTGAAGCCGCCGAGCGGGAAGAACGGCGTGTAGGCGATGCCGGCGCGCGCCAGTTCATCGATCAACCCGTCGTCGTCGCGATGCGCCAGATTGTACTGGTTCTGCACGCAGACGATCTCGGCGATCCCACGGCCTTCCTCGACCTGCGCTGGGGTGACGTTGCTCAGGCCGATATGGCGCACCAGGCCCTTGCGCTGCAGTTCGGCAAGCGCGGTCAACTGCGCCTCGATCGAGCCCTCGGCCGGACCCATCACCCCGAACATGATGCGCAGATTGACGACATCCAGCACCTCCAGGCCGAGATTCCTGAGATTGTCGTGCACGGCCTGCTCTAGTTCCTTGGCGGAATAGGCAGGCAGCCAGGAGCCGTTGCTGCCGCGCCGCGCCCCGATCTTGGTGACGATGACGAGGTCTTGCGGATAGGGCGCCAGCGCTTCGCGGATCAGCTGGTTGGTTACATGCGGGCCATAGTAGTCGCTGGTGTCGATGTGGTTGACCCCGGAGGCCACCGCTTCGCGCAGCACTGCAATGGCCGCGTCATGATCCTTCGGCGGACCGAAAACGTGCGGGCCGGCAAGTTGCATGGCGCCGTAGCCGAGCCGTTCCACGGTGTGGCTGCCGAGGGTGAATGTGCCGGATTTTTGGATGGTGGACATGGTCGGTCTCCTTTGAGGAGGCGAAGATAGACGCTGCTCAACCTCGGGATAATAAGGTACAATCCGTACAGCTTGTGCGGAATGGCGAACAATGATGGACCTTGGCGATCTGAACGCTTTCGTGACGGTGGCGCGTGCCGGCGGTTTTCGCGAAGGGGCTCGCGCCGGCGGCGGCAGCGCGTCGGGCCTGAGCGAAGCGGTGCGCCGCCTGGAGACGCAACTTGGCGTCAGGCTGTTCAACCGCACCACACGCAGCGTTGTTCCAACCGACGCAGGCCTCAGCCTCTTGGGAAGGCTTGGCCCGGCGCTGTCGGAGGTGGAGGCGGCCCTCGACGTGGTCAATGGCTTTCGCGACAGGCCGGCCGGTTCGCTGCGCCTCAACGTCCCGGTCAGCGCCGCGCGGCTGATATTGCCCGACATCGTTCCGGGCTTCCTCGCCGCCTATCCCGGCATTCGGCTGGAGGTCATCGCCGATGAGAACTTCGTCGACGTGTTGGCGGCCGGCTGCGACGCCGGCATCCGCTATGACGAGCGACTGGAGCAGGACATGATCGCGGTGCCGATCGGACCGCGCGTCCAGCGCTTCGCCACTGGCGCCAGCCCCGCCTATCTCGAGCGCCATGGGCGGCCGCAGCACCCGAGCGACCTGCTTGGCCATGCTTGTCTGCGCGGTCGTTTTGCCAGCGGTGCGATGCTGCCGTGGGAATTCGAGCGCGACGGCGAGGTGGTGCGGGTCGACACGACGGGGCCGTTGATCGTGCGGATCGGCGGGGCGAGCGATCTTGCCGTCCATGCGGCCATTGCCGGCAGCGGCATCGTCGCTCTCTTCGAGGGCTGGCTTCGCCCCCACTTCGAAAGCGGCGCCCTGGAGCCCGTGCTCGAACCGTGGTGGCAGAGCTTTCCCGGGCCATTTCTGTACTATCCCGGACGGCGTCTGGTTCCGGCGCCGCTACGGGCGTTTATCGATTATATTAAGGCCGGCAAGTTCTGAGACTTGAACCGAGGCCGGCGCCATCACCCCACCCGGCGCTTCGCGCCGACCTCCCCATCGAGGAGAGGTAGGGCGTCGCGCTCTTATGGTCGGGTTTTGGTGTCAGCCGAGCCCCCGTGGATTGTTCAGGGCGGCAAAACTGCCGTGACCCCTACCTCCCCTCGATGGGGAGGTCGCGCCGAAGGCGCGGGCGGGGTGACTGCCGTGACCCAAACAAAAAAGCCGCCCGGAGGCGGCCTTTCGAGGTCTGGAACGTCGCAGCGCTTAGCGCTTCGAGAACTGGAAGGAACGACGGGCCTTCGCCTTGCCGTACTTCTTGCGCTCGACGACGCGGCTGTCGCGGGTCAGGAAGCCGCCCTTCTTGAGCACGGCGCGCAGTGCCGGCTCGTAGTAGGTCAGCGCCTTGGAGATGCCGTGACGAACGGCACCGGCTTGGCCGGACAGGCCGCCGCCGATGACGGTGGCGACGATGTCGTACTGGCCGGCGCGGTTGGAAGCGATGATCGGCTGGTTGAGGATCATCTGCAGGACCGGACGCGCGAAATAGGTCGCGAATTCCTTGTCGTTGACGACGATCTTGCCGGAACCCGGCTTCACCCAGACGCGCGCAATGGCGTTCTTGCGCTTGCCGGTGGCATAGGCGCGGCCCGACTTGTCGAGCTTCTGGACATGGACGGGTGCTGCCGGCTGGGTGTTGGTGTTGCCGGTGGCGGCGCCCAATTCTGCGAGCGAGGAAAGCTCAGCCATCTTATGCAACCTTCTTGTTCTTGGCGTTCAGCGCGCCGACGTCGAGGGTGACGGGCTGCTGGGCGACATGCGGATGTTCCGTGCCTGCATAGACGCGGAGGTTCTTCATCTGACGACGGCCGAGCGGCCCGCGCGGGATCATGCGTTCGACGGCCTTCTCGACGACACGCTCGGGGAAACGGCCCTCGAGCAGCTGGCGCGCGGTGCGCTCCTTGATGCCGCCGGGGTGACCGGTGTGCCAGTAATAGACCTTGTCGGTGAACTTCTTGCCGGTGAACACCACCTTGTCGGCATTGATGACAATGACGTTATCGCCGTCGTCGACATGCGGGGTGAAGGTGGGCTTGTGCTTGCCGCGAAGATGATTGGCGATGACAGTGGCGAGACGGCCGACGACGAGACCCTCGGCGTCGATCAGCACCCACTTCTTCACCACATCCGCAGGCTTCTGCGAAAAGGTTGCCATGGATTTTCTGCTTTCGATTTTGACCTTCCGAAGAAGGCGTTTCTTGTTGCTTGGATTGGCGACAAGGCACTTGCCCGCCGCCAATAACAAAACGGCGGCCTTTGCGGGCCGCTGCTTCGTGACGGCTTATAGGCGAGGGGGTGGTGCACGTCAAGGCGCGGGAAAAGCACGTCTGCTCGTAAAGTGTAATAAAAACAAAGGTTTGATCAAAAGGTATTATTTTACCACATCGGCGGCGCGCTTCGGCGGGATCGAATAGGTGCCGGTCGCATGCGCTACCGTGTGTCCCTTCGGTCCGGCGACGATGTCGATATCGAACACCATCAGGCTCTTGCCCAGCTTCAGGATGCGGCAATGGCCGTCGATCGGCCCGGCTTCGGCCTTGCGGACGAAATTGATGTTGAGGTTGACGGTAACCGAAAGCGCATCCGGCCCGGCATGGCTGAGCACGCAGACATAGCCGCCAATGTCGGCCAGCGTGAACAGCGAGGGCCCGGACACCGTGCCGCCGGGCCGCAAATGCCGCTCGTCGGCATTGAGCCGCACCGTGCAGCCGCCCGGAAACACATCGAGCGCCTCATACGACGTGAACTCGTCGTTGAGCTGCGGGTAGACGCTGGCCATCAGCGCATTGACTTCAGCCGCCGTCAGCACCGGCTTGAGATTATCCTGGGCGGGCATGTCGGTCTCTCGTTCTATGCCGGGCCTGTATGAACGCAATGATGCGCTTCTGGCAACACCTCTGGCGCAAGCGATGGGTGTTGATGAAACTCGATCCGATATTAGATAGTCTGGCGGCGCCCGGCGGAATCGCGGAGACCCTTGTCATGGCCGAAATCCTTTCGATCAAACCTGTTGCCATAGACGGGCCGGTCATCGCCGGGCTGGACAAGGGCGTGCTGCGCCTGACGCTCGCCAATCCGCCCGCCAATGCCTTGTCGCTTTCCGTCATGGCGGCATTGAGCGCCGAGCTCGACCATGCCAAGGCCAACAAATCGGTCCGCGTCATCGTCTTGGCGGCCGCCGGGAAAGTCTTTTGCGCCGGCCACGATCTCAAGGAAATGACCGCGCGCCGCGCCGACGCCGACAAGGGCAAGGGGTTTTTCGAGCAGACATTTTCGGCTTGCGCGGCGTTGATGCAGCAGATCGTGCGCCATCCGCTCCCGATCATCGCCGAAGTCGATGGCCTCGCCACTGCTGCGGGGCTGCAACTGGTTGGCAGTTGCGACCTCGCCATTGCCTCGCATGAAGCGACCTTCTGCACGCCGGGCGTCAATATCGGCCTGTTTTGTTCGACGCCGATGGTGGCGCTGTCACGCAACGTGTCTCACAAGCACGCCATGGAAATGCTGCTCACCGGCGAGACCATCGATGCCGCAACCGCCAAGGAATTCGGCCTGGTCAACCGCGTCGTGCCGCGCGAATACCTGAATCAGATCGTCACCAAATACGCGCAAACCATTGCCTCCAAATCATCTCTGGTGGTCAAGACCGGCAAGGAAGCCTTTTACGCGCAGGCCGAGATGGGGTTGGCGGACGCGTATGCCTATACCGGCCGCGTCATGGTCGAGAACATGCTGGCCCGCGACGCCGAGGAAGGCATCGGCGCCTTTATAGGCAAGCGCAAACCGGAATGGACGGACGAATAGGCTTTTCGATCCATGGAACCGCGCATCTCCATCATCACCATCGCCACCGACGATCTCGAGCGCGCCGTGCGCTTTTACGAGGGCATGGGCCTGAAGCGCCACGCCGGCATCACCGATGGCGTCGCCTTCTTCCAGATGGGCGGCGCCATTCTCGGCCTGTTCCCGAGGCCAAGCGCCGAGGAGGATTCAGGCATTGCCTTCGCCGCAGCACCGTCGGCGGTCTACCTCGCCTACAACACCCGCTCCGATGCCGAAGTCGACGACGTGCTGGCGGCCGCCGAGAAGGCCGGCGGCAGGATCGTCAAGCCGGCAGGCCGCGCCTTCTGGGGCGGCTGGTATGGATATTTCGCCGATGCCGACGGCCATGTCTGGGAAGTCGCACACAATCCGGCCTTCCCGATCGCGGATGACGGCACCATCTCGCTGCCGGACTGAGCGTCCGCATGGGCTATCGCAAGCAACTGACCCGGCTTAAGGCGCCTTATCTCAAACGCATCCTGATTGACCCCGAGCGCGTGGAAGATTGGGACAAGTATCCCTGGAACCTGCCTCTGTTCCGCGGCCGCGAATTCGAGCTCGAATTCACCACGCCGATCACCATCATTGTCGGCGAAAACGGCACCGGCAAATCGACGCTGCTGGAAGCGATCGGCGCGCTGGCCGGTTACGACGAAGCCGGCGGCGGCAAGGGCTACATGCCCGTCGACCACTCCGGCGCCATCGACGAGAGTGGTGCAGCGCTTGCCGACACGTTGCGCGGCCACTGGCTGCCGAAGGTCACAGCGGGTTGGTTCTTCCGCGCCGAATCTTTTTACTCGGTTGCCCGCTATCTCGATCAGGCGGCGCTGGAATCTGGCGGGGCGCCGCCGGATTTCCTGTCCTGGTCGCATGGTGAAGGGTTCATCCGCTTCTTCGAGGAGCGCTGCCGCCGGCAAGGTATCTACATCCTCGACGAGCCCGAAAGCGCGCTGTCGCCATCGCGGCAGATCGAGCTGCTGAAGATGCTGCGGCGCATGGACCGGTCCGGCACGGCTCAAGTGATCATGGCGACGCACTCGCCGCTGCTGATGGCCTGTCCGGGCGCGCGGCTGTTCCGCATCAGCCGCTTCGGCCTCGACCCCACAGATTTCACCGATACCGATCATTTTCGCATGATGCGCGACTTCTGCACGGACCCGCAGTCCTTTATGGAGGAAGCACTGAGGGAGACCGACGAGTGAATCACGATAGCTACGACAATGCCTACATCGGCGGCATCCTCAATTCTGTGAAGACCATCGCCATGGTCGGCGCGTCGGCCAACGATGTCAGGCCGAGCTTTTTCGTGCTGAAATACCTGCTGGCCAAGGGCTTTTCGGTGTTTCCGATCAATCCGGGGCAGGCCGGCAAGGAAATCCTCGGCCGCATGACCTATGCCAGCCTTGCCGATCTGCCTGAACCGGTCGACATGGTCGACATCTTTCGCGCCTCCGCAGCGGTGCCCGGCATTGTCGATGAGGTGCTGAAGCTCGACCCCTTGCCGAAAGTCGTCTGGATGCAGCTTGGCGTGCGCGATGACGAGGCGGCCGCGCGTGCCGAGGCGGCCGGTATCAAGGTGGTGATGAACCGCTGCCCGAAGATCGAATATGGCAAGCTGTCGGGCGAGATCGGCTGGACCGGCGTCAACTCCGGTGTGCTTTCGTCGAAGAAGCCGCTGATGCGGTCGGGATTCCAGAGTTTCGGTGTGCGCCAGAAGTAAGGCAGTGAATGGTGAATGGTGAATAGAAGGATTTTCCTGGAAGCCGGGTAAAGCCGCATATGAGCGGCTTGCAATCAAGGTGGGACTGGCCGACTTTGCGACCACCATTCATCGCTCACCATTGACCATTTCATCATTCACACGTTTACCGCTCAGGGAGGTTTTCGATGACCCGCACGCCCGGTTTCAACACGCTCGCCGTCCATGCCGGCGCCAAGCCCGACCCGGCGACGGGCGCACGCGCCACGCCGATCTACCAGACGACCTCCTTTGTGTTCGACGATGCCGACCATGCCGCCTCGCTGTTCGGGCTGAAGGCCTTCGGCAACATCTACACCCGCATCATGAACCCGACCCAGGCGGTGCTGGAAGAGCGGATCGCGGCGCTCGAAGGCGGCACGGCTGCACTTGCCGTTGCTTCCGGCCATGCCGCACAGGTGATCGTGTTCCACAATCTCATGCGGCCTGGCGATAATTTCGTCGCCGCCACAAGGCTTTACGGTGGTTCGATCAATCAGTTCGGCCATGCCTTCAAGAATTTCGGCTGGGAGGTGCGTTGGGCCGACACCAACGACGTCTCCACCTTCGAAAGCCAGATAGACGACAAGACCAAGGCGATCTTCATCGAGAGCCTGGCCAATCCCGGCGGCACCTTCGTCGACATAGAGAAAATCGGCGACATCGCCCGCAAGCACGGCTTGCCGCTCATCGTCGACAACACGCTGGCCTCGCCCTATCTGGTGCGGCCGATCGAGCATGGCGCCGACATCGTCGTCCATTCGCTGACCAAGTTCATCGGCGGCCACGGCAATTCGATCGGCGGCGCCATCGTCGATGGCGGCACGTTCGACTGGTCGAAATCCGGCAAATATCCGATGCTGTCGGAGCCGCGCCCCGAATATGGCGGCCTTGTCCTGCACGAAACCTTCGGCAATTTCGCTTTCGCCATCGCCGCGCGCGTGCTTGGCCTGCGTGACATCGGCCCGGCGATTTCGCCGTTCAATGCCTTCCTGATCCTGACCGGGCTGGAGACCTTGCCACTCAGGATGCAGCGCCATTGCGACAATGCGATCACCGTAGCCGGCTGGCTGTCCAACCACCCCAAGGTCGCCTGGGTCAACTATCCCGGCCTGCCCAGCGACAAGAACAACGCGCTGCAGAAGAAATACTCGCCGCAAGGCGCCGGTGCTGTCTTCACCTTCGGCCTGAAGGGCGGCTACGACGCAGGCATCAAGTTCGTCGAGGCGCTCGAACTGTTCTCGCACCTCGCCAATGTCGGCGATACCAAGTCGCTGGTCATCCATCCGGCCTCGACCACGCATCGCCAGCTTTCCGACGAGCAGAAGGTCAAGGCGGGTGCCGGACCGGACACGGTCCGGCTTTCCGTCGGCATCGAGGATGTCAACGACATCGTCGCCGATCTGGAACAGGCTTTGACCAAGGTTTGATTTTTTGAGTGAGTAGTGAGTAGTGATTAGTGAGTAGTGAGTAGTGAGTAGTGAGTAGTGAGTAGTGAGTAGTGAGTAGTGAGTAGTGAGTAGTGAGTAGTGAGTAGTGAGTAGTAGTCGGTATTCACTAGTTAGCAGTGATTAGTGATCAGCCACCCGCTCGAGGGAGCGCTTTCCGCTCACTACTCACTAGTCACTACTCACTGCACTACTCACTGCACTACTCACTACTCACTAATCTGTTGGAGGCAAACCCTGTCCGCGCATTACTTGGCAATATCGACCGACAGCGTCGACGCCGAACATGGCGCCCCGGCGCCGGATCGTCTGATTGCGGGCGATCCGAAGTTCCGCACCTGGAATGTCGAGGAGCGCGATGGCCGCCTCTATGCCGGCATCTGGGAAGCGACGCCGGGCAAATGGCGCATCGAATATGACGAATGGGAGTTCTGCCACATCCTGTCCGGCGTCTCGGTGGTTGCCGAGGATGGCGGCGAGGCGCGCACGGTCCGGGCCGGCGACAGCTTCGTGCTCAGGCCAGGCTTCAGGGGCAGCTGGGAAGTGCTTGAAACGACCCGCAAGGAGTATGTGGTCAAGCTCTGATCTCGCGGCGCGCTTGGACTTCACAAAAGCCGATCGATGTCAGTGTCGGAAAAGCCGTATCCGCTCATCATCTCCCTGTGCCAGGGACTGCCAAGCAAATCACTGAGGCATAAGTCGACGCGCTGGAGCAGGGTGGCACTGCCTTTGGCGAGAGCGAAAGCGCCGGGCGCTGGCTGTTTTTCGACTGCCGGGACGTCGACGACGTCGAGAGGCGCGTCGGGTCGCCGGCTCAGATAGCCGCGATGCGCGAGCGCTACACTCGCATAGGCATGCACCACGCCGGCCGCGACGGCGTTAGCTGCTTCGGCCTGGGTGGCAAATATCCTTAGCCGTTCGGGCTGAATAGCGTTTTGCAGGGCCGTCCGGTGCTGGATCTGGCCCGATATGACGCCGATCAGCGCCGTCCGATCATTGGCGACGGACCGATAGCCATCAAAGGCGCGGGGATTGTCTTTCGCGACCAGCAATCCATCCGCCAGCATCCAGATCGGCCTTGTGAAGTCGACCAGCTTCCGGCGGTCTTCGGAAATGAACAGGCCGGTGGTCATGTCCCACCCCTTCGGCAAGCCCAGGCAGCAGCTCGGCAAACTCGGTCTCGATGGGCAAAAGTTCCAGCCCGAGCGTCAGGCAGACCCTCTTGGCCAGTTGGGCATCGCTGCCGCCCAGACGTCCCGATCCGTCGATAAAGCAGAAGGGTGGTTCCTGTAGAAAGGCGAATCTCATTTTCTCGGGCATGCGTCGGCTCCGCCGTCCTCACAAGCTCACAGTGAGCTTTTCCAGCCCATGGAAATGATAGGTGTCGCGGAAGCGCGGCTGCTCCGCAAGATGGAGTTGCGGCTGCCGCTCGAACAGGGTTTTCAGCGACACCTGCAACTCCAGCCGCGCCAGCGGCGCACCGATGCAGAAATGGATACCGGCGCCGAACGAGACATTCTTCTGGTCTAGTCGGCCGGGCCGGAAGGCGCCAGGTTCGGCAAAGGCAAGCGGATCATGATTGGCCATGCCGAGCAGCAGGCCGACCGTCTCGCCCGGTTGTACGACAACCCCCGATGTCACCTCGACCTCCTGATAGGCGTAGCGGGTGAACATGTGCAGCGGCGCGTCGAAGCGCAGGCACTCCTCGACCGTTGCAGCGGTTGCTTCCGGCGAGGTGAAGAAACGGCCGGGGTCGCCGCCTTGCGCCAGCAACGTGCGCACGGCGTTGCCGGTTTGATGGACGGTCGCCTCGTGGCCTGCATTGAGCAACAGGATGGCAGACGAGACCAACTCGTCTTCCGACAGCTTCTGGCCATCCTCTTGTGCCGCGATCAGCAGCGATAGCAGGTCGTCGCCAGGCTTCTTCCGCCGCTCGGTGACATAGCCGCGCAAAAAGTCGGAAAAATCGTGCGCGGCGCGATTGGCCGCTTCCTCGGTCTCGCGCGTCCGGCCATGCATGTACATGGCCACCATCCGGTGCGACCAGTCGAGCAGTTGCGGCCCCATTTCGACCGGCACACCGAGCATTTCGGCAATGATGGTGATCGGCAAAGGTGCGGCGAAGCTGGGCAATAGATCGACCTGGCGCGGTTCGAAACGGTCGATCAGCTCATTGGCCAGCGCCTCCACGCGCGGCCGCAGCCGCTCGACCTGGCGCGAGACGAAGGCGCGGTTGACCAGGGTTCTGAGCCTGGTGTGCACCGGCGGCTCCAGCTCCAGCATCGAATTGCTCTCGATGCCGTCGAAAGCGGCCAAATGCGAGCGATCCTCGCCGATGCCGCGGCTGTCGGGAATGCCGGCCGGGTTCTGGCGACCGAAGCGGCGGTCGCGCAACAGCCGGTTGACGTCGTCGAAGCCGCCAAAGCACCAAAAGCCGAATTCCTCCCAGAAGAAGGCATTCGATGCGCCATGCAGGACGGCATAGGCGTCGTAGGGGTTCTGGAAAAACGCCGGTTCGTGCGGATCGAGCCGCAGGCGGCGCGTGGCTGGATCAAAGGCGAGGTAGGGCGGCATGGATGTGGTCATGCCAGACCATTACCGCGGCTTGCCGGCTTGGTGCCAGACCGGATGTTGGCACCCGACGGCCCTATGGATTGAGCCAACCGAGGCGGACCTCGGCGAAGTACCGAAGTCTAATCCTCGCAATGCCTGGCAATATGCACGCGGCGCCAGCTGGTCGAGCCTTCCTGCACCACCACCCGGCGCGCCATCCTCTGGTATGACGGCGCTATCTGGGTGACGTGCCGCCGCTCGGGCCGCACCAGCACTTCATGGGCGACGCTCTCATATTCGGCCGGCAGCACAAGCCGGCGGGTGCGCTCCGGTTCAACCACCACCGTTTCGGCCACACGCGCGTAGCGGGCCTTGCGCCACACCTTGCACAGCACCTTGCGGCCGTGGATGACGCGCCATTCCCAGGCATAGCCGCCATCGTCGACCTGGACCGTGCGGTAAACGGTGCGGGTTCTCGCCGGTACGATGTCATAGGTGACTCGGGGCGGCGCGATCTGCTCGACGCGCTCCATGGTGCCATAGATCGGCGGATCATAGTCGACCAACTGCCCGCCGGGACTGACCATGACGTCTTCATAGACGGTGTCATAGAGCGCCGGCCTGTGCACCGGCTCATAGCATTCGGCGGCCCGGCCGCCGGCAACCGCATCGGACACCATGCCGAGACCGGCAAGGCCGGAGATGGCGAGGCAAGCAGTTTTCCTGATCATGGCACTCCCCTGTTTGAACCCGAAACGTGAGGTTCAATGTTGAATTGTAGGGGAAGGTTCTCCGGGGGAAAGCGGTTTCGCCGCATTTCGTTAAGCGACGCGGTTAAGGAATTGCTACACCGCAAAAACGCCGCTGGCCGCGTTCGGACTTTCCCTTGCGCGGAAACCTTGATTCGACTTAACCAGATGGCTAGGAGGAGGCGGCCTTGCGCTAGGGTGAGCCGGCATCCTATTTACATTCTAACCGTCAAGAACCGATTCTGCCCGATGTTCCGGCGCCGGAATCCCCATCTCCAAAAAGGGTAGTCCATGAAGAACCCCGTCGAAACCTACATGAACCTCGTTCCGATGGTGGTCGAGCAGACCAATCGCGGCGAGCGGGCCTACGACATTTTCTCGCGCCTGCTGAAAGAGCGCATCATTTTCATCACCGGCCCGGTCGAAGACGGTATGGCGACGCTGGTTTGTGCACAGCTTTTGTTCCTCGAGGCCGAGAACCCGAAGAAAGAGATCAATCTCTACATCAACTCGCCGGGCGGCGTGGTGACCTCGGGCATGGCGATCTACGACACCATGCAGTTCATCAAGCCGGCGGTGTCGACGCTGTGCATCGGCCAGGCGGCGTCGATGGGCTCGCTGCTTCTGACCGCCGGCCACAAGGACATGCGTTTTGCCACGCCGAACGCCCGTATCATGGTTCACCAGCCTTCCGGCGGTTTCCAGGGCCAGGCCTCCGACATCGAGCGGCACGCGCAGGACATCATCAAGCTGAAGCGCCGCCTCAACGAGGTCTACGTCAAACACACCGGTAAGAGCTACGAAGACATTGAAAAGACGCTTGACCGCGACCATTTCATGACAGCCGACGAAGCCAAGGATTTCGGCCTCATCGACAAGGTCATTTCGTCGCGCGAGCCGGTCGAAGGCGCTGCGGCATAAGCGCTGCATGGCAGTTGCGTGGCTGGATAACGCGCTTTTGCTGGGATTTGCGGCATTTCGGCCACAATTGGCTGTTCCCTCGGTGGATGGGATTGCCTACGTTAAGGCTATGTTGATTTTCGACGGCTTAGCTTTGTGCAGGGTTGGCGCGAATCATTGCGACGTTTTCTGATTTGTGTTTCGTACGGAATGCGTTGCGGGAGCCGGGACACTGGCGGCGGCGAATTCCCGCGATAGATAGAATATGCGCCCTTTCAGCCAGACCATCGGCGGGCGGCCATGAAAGGACAGGAAAATGAGCAAAGTCGGCAACAACAGCGGTGATTCGAAGAACACGCTTTATTGCTCGTTTTGCGGCAAAAGCCAGCACGAGGTGCGCAAGCTGATCGCCGGCCCAACGGTGTTCATCTGCGACGAGTGCGTAGAGCTGTGCATGGACATCATCCGCGAGGAGAACAAGACCTCGATGGTGAAGTCGCGCGAGGGCGTGCCGACCCCGCAGGAGATCCTGAAGGTTCTCGACGACTATGTCATCGGCCAGCCCTACGCCAAGCGCGTGCTGTCGGTGGCTGTCCACAACCACTACAAGCGCCTGGCGCATGCCGGCAAGAACAACGACGTCGAATTGGCGAAGTCCAACATCCTGCTGATCGGCCCGACCGGCTGCGGCAAGACGCTGCTTGCCCAGACGCTGGCCCGCATCATCGACGTGCCCTTCACCATGGCCGACGCGACGACGCTGACCGAAGCCGGTTACGTCGGCGAGGACGTCGAAAACATCATCCTGAAGCTGCTGCAGTCGGCCGACTACAATGTCGAGCGCGCCCAGCGCGGCATCGTCTACATCGATGAAATCGACAAGATTTCGCGCAAGTCCGACAACCCATCGATCACCCGCGACGTGTCGGGCGAGGGTGTGCAGCAGGCGCTTCTGAAGATCATGGAAGGCACCGTTGCCTCCGTGCCGCCGCAGGGCGGCCGCAAGCATCCGCAGCAGGAGTTCCTGCAGGTCGACACCGCCAACATCCTGTTCATCTGCGGCGGCGCCTTCGCCGGGCTGGACAAGATCATCTCGGATCGCGGCAGGAAGACTTCCATCGGCTTCGGCGCCATCGTCGCTTCGCCCGAGGATCGCCGCACCGGTGACGTGTTCCGCCTGGTCGAGCCCGAGGATCTCTTGAAGTTCGGCCTCATCCCCGAGTTTGTCGGCCGTCTGCCGGTCCTGGCGACGCTGGAAGACCTCGACGAGCCGGCGCTGATGCAGATCCTGACCGAGCCGAAAAACGCGCTGGTCAAGCAGTATCAGCGGCTGTTCGAGATGGAGAGTGTCGACCTGACCTTCCATGAGAATGCGCTGTCGGCGATCGCCAAGCGCGCCATCGAGCGCAAGACCGGCGCCCGTGGCCTCCGCTCGATCATGGAAGCGATCCTGCTCGACACCATGTTCGAACTGCCCGCCCTGGAAGGCGTGCGCGAAGTGGTGATTTCGGAAGAAGTGGTGACCGGCAGCGCCCGGCCGCTCTACATCTATTCCGAGCAGAAGGAAAAGAAGGGCAACGTCAGCGCCTGATCTGGCATCTGGCCTAACCTTTTTATGGAACGGCGCCCGCGGGGCGCCGTTTTGCTGTGGTGAGGTACCGATCCTTGTGACGGAGTGGATGAACGAACGTGTCGACCCTTGATCTTTGCCCCTCGTGCATCCAACTAACATCGGAAGGCCGTGGTGCCGAATTCTGTGCTGTAAAACTCCCGTCACAAACGGTGGTAGGCGGAACGATCCTCGGTCGTTAATATGAGATTCGCGGTTGGCTCGATTAGCGGCCGCGACATGAAAGGTTGGACAATGGCCAAAATATCCAAGGCTCCCAGCGACGGCGTCTTCGCAGTCCTCCCACTGCGCGACATCGTGGTGTTCCCGCACATGATCGTTCCGCTCTTTGTCGGGCGTGAAAAGTCGATCAAGGCGCTGGAAGAGGTTATGGGTCAGGAAAAGCAGATCCTGCTTGCCACCCAGATGAATGCCGCCGATGACGATCCCGAGCCCGATGCGATCTTCGACATCGGCACGCTCGCCAATGTGCTGCAATTGCTGAAGCTGCCCGACGGCACCGTCAAGGTGCTGGTCGAAGGCGCGTCGCGTGCCAAGATCGTCTCGTTCACCGACCGTCCGGACTTCCACGAAGCTACCGCCACGGCGCTGGTCGAGCCGGAGGAGGAAGAGGTCGAGGTCGAGGCGCTCGCCCGTTCGGTCGTCACCGACTTCGAAAACTACGTCAAGCTGAACAAGAAGATCTCGCCTGAAGTGGTGGGCGCCGCCAGCCAGATCGACGACTATTCCAAGCTCGCCGATACGGTTGCTTCGCACCTCGCCATCAAGATCCCCGAGAAGCAGGAGATGCTGGCCACGCTGTCCGTCAAGGAACGGCTGGAAAAGGCGATGGGCTTCATGGAAGCCGAAATCTCCGTCCTGCAGGTGGAGAAGCGCATCCGCTCGCGCGTCAAGCGCCAGATGGAGAAGACGCAGCGCGAATATTACCTCAACGAGCAGATGAAGGCGATCCAGAAGGAGCTCGGCGAAGGCGAGGACGGCCGCGACGAGGCCGCCGAGATCGAGGCGCGCATCAAGAAGACCAAGCTCTCCAAGGAGGCCCGCGAAAAGGCGGAAGCCGAGTTGAAGAAGCTGCGGACGATGTCGCCGATGTCGGCGGAATCGACCGTCGTGCGCAACTACCTCGACTGGATCCTGTCGATCCCGTGGGGCAAGAACTCCAAGGTCAAGCAGGACCTGGCGTTTGCGCAGAACGTGCTCGACACCGATCATTTCGGCCTCGACAAGGTCAAGGACCGCATCGTCGAGTATCTCGCCGTGCAAAGCCGCCAGAAGAAGCTGAAGGGGCCGATCCTGTGCCTCGTCGGCCCTCCCGGCGTCGGCAAGACCTCGCTCGGCAAGTCGATCGCCAAGGCGACCGGCCGCGAGTTCATCCGCATGGCGCTTGGCGGCGTGCGTGACGAGGCCGAGATCCGTGGCCACCGCCGCACCTATATCGGCTCGATGCCCGGCAAGGTCATCCAGTCGATGAAGAAGGCCAAGAAGTCCAACCCGCTCTTCCTGCTCGACGAGATCGACAAGATGGGCCAGGACTTCCGTGGCGATCCGTCATCGGCTTTGCTCGAGGTGCTCGATCCCGAGCAGAACTCGACGTTCATGGACCATTACCTCGAGGTCGAATACGACCTATCGAGCGTGATGTTCGTGACGACGGCGAACACACTGAACATCCCTGCGCCCCTGATGGACCGCATGGAGATCATCCGTATCGCCGGCTACACCGAGGACGAGAAGATCGAGATCGCCAAGCGTCACCTGATGCCCAAGGTGATCCGCGATCATGCCCTGCAGCCGAAGGAATTCTCCGTCGGCGAGGACGCGATCCGCGGCATCATCCAGACCTACACCCGTGAAGCGGGCGTCAGAAGCCTGGAGCGCGAGCTGATGAAGCTCGGGCGCAAGGCGGTGACCGAGATCCTGAAGACGAAGAAGAAGACGGTGAGCATCACGGCGGCGAACCTCGCCGATTACCTCGGTGTTCCGCGCTTCCGCTTCGGCCAGGTCGAGGCTGACGATCAGGTCGGTGTCGTCACCGGTCTTGCCTGGACGGAAGTCGGCGGCGAGCTGCTGACGGTCGAAGGCGTCATGATGCCCGGCAAGGGCCGCATGACGGTGACCGGCAATCTGCGCGACGTGATGAAGGAATCGATCTCGGCGGCGGCCTCTTATGTCCGCTCGCGGGCCATCGATTTCGGCATCGAGCCGCCGCTGTTCGACAAGCGTGACATCCACGTCCACTTGCCCGAAGGCGCCACGCCGAAGGACGGTCCGTCTGCAGGTGCTGCCATGGCGACGGCCATCGTATCTGTCATGACTGGTATTCCGGTCCGGGCCGATGTGGCGATGACTGGCGAGATAACGCTTCGCGGCCGCATCTTGCCGATCGGCGGCCTCAAGGAGAAACTGCTCGCCGCACTGCGCGGCGGCATCAAGAAGGTGCTGATCCCGGAAGACAACGCCAAGGATCTGGCGGAGATACCGGACAATGTGAAGAACGGTATGGAGATCATTCCGGTCTCACGTGTCGGCGAGGTTCTGAGGCACGCGCTGGTGCGCATGCCGGAGCCAATCGAGTGGGTCGAGCCAGTCAATCCGCCGGCTTCCACCGATACCGTTGACGATGCTGGAAAGTCGCTTGCACATTAGAAACTACTAAAGTTGCAGTGCACAAAGAGAGAGCCGGGCCTTGAGCCCGGCTTTTTCATGTGAAAAACCCACCATTTCCGGGCTTTTTTCAACTTTTTTCCGGCTTTTTGACTTGGGTTTGCGAGCGCTTCTTTCTAAAGTCCCTCTCCTGCCGGATGAGTCGAAAGTTCCGGTTTTCTCATGGAAGGGAATTTTTATGAACAAGAACGAACTGGTTTCCGCTGTCGCTGAATCCGCGAGCATTTCGAAGGGTGACGCACAGTCGGCGGTTGAGGCGGTGTTCTCCGTCATCACTGGCGAACTGAAGAAGGGCGGCGATGTACGGCTCGTCGGCTTCGGAAATTTCACCGTCTCCAAGCGTGCGGCATCGACTGGCCGCAACCCGCAGACTGGCGCGGAAGTGAAGATTCCGGCGCGTACCGTGCCGAAGTTCTCGGCCGGCAAAGGCCTCAAGGACGCGGTCAACTAAAAATTTTTCAGAGAATGTTGAAAAGCCGGGTTCGCCCGGCTTTTCTTTTGCCTCGATCGCGGCAGGCCGTCAGCCCGCTGAGGCGAGCCTTCAGCCCACCGGCGCATCCGCGCGCATCAGGCCTTCCTGCTTGAGGTCCGCCCACAGCGCCGCAGGCAGCTTGGCATCGAGCAGGGCGCGGTTGCTTTCGACTTCACTCGGCCGCTGGCCGCCGGGGATGACCGACACCACGGAAGGGTGCAGCAGCGGAAACTGCAGCGCCGCCTCGATCAGCCTGACGCCATGGCGCTGGCAGACGGCCTCGATGCGCCCGACGCGATCCATGATGTCCCTTGGCGCCTCGGAGTAATTGTAATAGGCGCCTGGCTTCGGCCCGGTCGCCAGGATGCCGGAATTGTAAGGACCGCCGAGAACGATGCCGATGCCGCGTTGCTCACAGAGCGGCAGGAAGGTGGCAAGCGCTTCCTGTTCCAGCAGCGTGTAGCGCCCGGCCAGCAGGAACAGGTCGAAGTCGCCACGCTCCGCCAGCGTCTGGCAAACCTCCCATTCGTTGATGCCGCCGCCGAAGGCCTTGATCACGCCCTGGTCGCGCAGCGCAACCAGTCCGTTGTAGCCCGAGGCCATGAATTCCTCGATGCGCTGGTCTGACGCCTCCTTGCTGCCATGGGTGAAGATGTCGAGGTCATGGACGAAAAGGATGTCGATGCGGTCGACGCCAAGCCGTTCCAGCGACGCCTCGAACGAGCGCATGACGCCGTCGTAGCTGTAGTCGTAGACCTCCTTGCGCGTCGGTGTGTCGAAGAACTTGCCGATGCCGGTTCGTTCCTCCGGCGGGCAGGCGCGCAACAGGCGACCGACCTTGCTCGACAGCACATAATCGTCGCGCTTCCTGCCGCGCAGGAAGGCATTGAGCCGTGTTTCGGCAAGGCCCAGGCCATAGAGCGGCGCGGTGTCGTAGTAACGGCAGCCGGTCGCCCACGCCGCCTCCAGCGTCGCGTTGGCATCCGCGTCGGGGACGGCGCGGTAAAGGTTGCCGAGCGGCGCGCTGCCGAAGCCAAGCTCGGTGAAGTCGAGGCCGCCATTGCCGATGCGGTCGAAATGCCGTGTCTTCATGTCGTGCTGATTTCCTGGATTGATTGTCTGACATGACACTATCACGCCGCTGGCTCAGCAAAAGCCGCCATGGCCGTTGGACAGGCATTTTCCCGATGATAGCATGAACAAAAACAAGCCTTTTCCGAAAGCGCGCAACCGGAAATCACCGGCCACAAACCCGGCCCGACAGATGGGACTCTCATGGCGAATGCCGGCTCGGATATGTTTTCGACCGCCCTGCAAGAGCTGGGCGCCGTACTGGCGCGCGTCGACGAAGCCGGCATCGACATCGCCTGCGAAACCCTGGCCCGCGCGCAAAAGATCGGCGTCTATGGCTGCGGCCGCGAAGCGTTGCAGCTCAAGGGTTTCGCCATGCGCCTCTATCACCTTGGGCTTGAGGTGTCGGTGGTCGGCGACATGAACACGCCACCGCTTGGCGCAGCCGATGTCTTCCTGGTCAGTTCCGGCCCGGGCGAGACGACGACGGTGCTCACCTTGATGCAAGTCGCCCGCCAGGCCGGCGCCACCGTGCTTTTGCTCACCGCCGAGGCAGGCAGCAGTGCGGTCGCGCTTGCCGACTTCACCTTGCTGATCCCGGCGCAGACCATGGCGCGTGACCAAGGGCCGCAAAAGACATCGCTGCTGCCGATGGGCTCGGTCTTCGAAGGGGCGCTGTTCCTGCTGTTCGAGGTCATGGTGCTGAAGCTCAAGGCGCTGACCGGCCAGTCGTCCGAGGCCATGCGCGCCCGCCACACCAACATGGAATAGATCATGCGCTACGAACTGATGCTGCCGCACCAGATCCGCAAGGCGATCGCCGAGAACTGGCCGGTCGCTCTCCCGCTCGGCGTGCTCGAATATCACGGCGAGCACATGGCCGTCGGCATGGACACGCTGGCCGTCGTCAAGACGCTGGAGCTCTACGAGAAGGAGGCCGACGTCGTCATCCTGCCGGCTTTCTACTACGGTGCGGCGAGCTATGTGGTGGCAGCACCCGAAGGCAACGGCTCGGTGCAGGTCGGCGGCAACCAGCTGGCGCCGTTCGCCGAAGAATTGTTCTACAGCCTGCTGCGC
This sequence comes from Mesorhizobium sp. L103C119B0, assembly GCF_000502235.1. NCBI lineage: Bacteria > Pseudomonadati > Pseudomonadota > Alphaproteobacteria > Hyphomicrobiales > Phyllobacteriaceae > Mesorhizobium > Mesorhizobium sp. L103C119B0. Next base: position 49,747 of record NZ_AYXE01000004.1, read on the forward strand.
ATCGGCTTTCGTAACATCAACGCCATCATCCACCACCAGACCGAGAACTTTGCCGCCGGCATGCCGACCGATCTCGCCTTCAAGGCCGCCGGCCGCCAGGCGATCTTCCGCTTCCTCGAGAAGCAGCGCGGCGAGGGCTGGTGGGGCTCAGACGAGATGGCCGATTATTATTCCGGGCACGCCGCCGGCGAGAATTTCTTCAACTGGGTGCAGGTGCACCCGCTAATGTCGGCTGCCATGAACGGGAAGTATCCGTTCGATCACGCCGGTGTTGGCGAGACATCATTGATGCTGGCACTGTGTCCGGAAGCGGTCGATGCCGGGCGTTTTGGCGAGAATACCGCGTGGTATACGGCCAGTGCGCCGGAGGCCTCGGCGGAGCTGGGGCGAAAGGGTGTGGCGATGATCATGGATCACCTGAGGGCGATATTGGGGCGCTAGCAGACAAAGTCGCTCTGTAGCGATCCTTCACACCCCCCTCTGTCCTGCCGGACATCTCCCCCGCAAGGGGGGAGATCAGATGTCATTTCCGCTTTCGCCAATCACCTACGTCGCAAGAAAAGCGATGCAGCCAAAGCTGCCGATCTCCCTCCTTGCGGGGGAGATGGCCGGCAGGCCAGAGGGGGGTGCTGTCCCGCCGAGGTCAACAGTAGAGGGGCACGCCGCCTCTCGCCTACTTCACCGCCCCCGCCGTCATGCCCATGATCAGATAGCGTTCAAGCGCAATCCCGATGACCGCCAGCGGTGCGATCGCGGCGGTGGCAAGCGCCGCCATCGACCACCAGTTGATGCCTTGCGAGCCGGTCTGGCTCGCCACCATCACCGGAATGGTCTTGGCGTCGGTCGACGTCAGGAGTGCCGCAAAAAAGTACTCGTTCCAGCACAGCACCATCGCCAGGATGAAGGCGGCGACCATGCCCGGCAGCGCAATCGGCATGACGATGCGGAAAAAGGCGCCCCAGATCGACAGGCCGTCGACCAGCGCTGCCTCCTCGAGCTCGACCGGGATCGAGTTGAACTGGTCGCGCATGATCCAGATGACGATCGGCAGCACCATCAGCGTGTAGAGCAGGATCAGGCCGATGCGTGTGTCGAGCAGGCCGACTTCCCGGTAAAGCACCAGGAAGGGCAGGGCGAGCACCACCGGCGGCAGGATCAGCTGCGACAGGAAGAAAAAGGAGATGTCCTCGTTCTTGAACCAGGCGAACTGATAGCGGTACCGGGTCAGCCCATAGGCGGCGAGGCTGCCGATGACGATGGCGAGGCTCGATGCGCCGACCGAGGTGATGACCGAATTCATGAAGCGCTTGAAAAACTCCTCGCGCACCGTCGAGGTCTGGAAGATCGAATCCGGCGACAGGCCGAGCGAGCGCCAGCCCTTCCAGTCAGGCTGGAAGTCGACGAACGGGATGAGGTGTCCTTGCGTGACGTCGACCGCGGTCTTGAACGAGGTGGTGATCGTCCAGTAGATCGGGAACAGGCAGATGAAGGCCCAGAACGCCAGCGCGCCATAGATGAAGATGCGATTGGCCAGAAAACCCAGCGGTGAGCGGATTTCCGAGGCAGCATAGTCGGTGGTCTGGACGCTCATTGTGCCTCGTCAGTTCACGTTGCGCACGAAGCGATTGGCGAATTTCAACAGCCAGGTCACGAACACGACGATGATGACGAGATAGGCCATCGCCAGCATGGTGCCGTAGCCGACATTCGAGCGGTCGCGGTATTCGCGGTAGATGAAGCTCGACACCGAATCCGTGGCGCCGCCAGGCCCGCCGGAGGTGACGGTAATGATGATGTCGGCGAGCTTCAACTTGAAGATGATGCGCAGGATCACCGCCGTGACCGACACCGGCAGCATCAGCGGGAAGGTGACCTGCCAGAAAGTCTGCCAGGGCGTGGCGCCATCGACGCGCGCCGCTTCCAGCACGTCGCGCGACATCGCCTGCAGGCCGGCCAGCAGCATTATCATCATGAACGGGATGAAGGTCCAGGCGTCGAGCACCATGATCGAGATGCGGGCGGTGATCGGGTTGGAGAAGAAGGCGGGGTTTTCCCAGCCGAGATGGCGCGCCAGCGTCGCCGCCGGCCCGAAACGGTACTCCATCAGCGATTTGCCGATCATCCACGACACCGCGACCGGCGACAGCATCAGCGGCATCAGGAAGACGACTCGGAAGAATTTGCGTGCCCGGATCTGCGCGTTGAGCAGCAGCGCCAGGCCGAAGGCGATGACATATTCGACCAGCACGGCGAGCACATAAAGCACCATGTTGAACAGCGCGTTGCGGTAGTAGGGATCGGCCAGCATCTGCCAGAAATTGTCGAGCCCGTTGAACTTGCGGCCGGAAAAGGACGACAGGTTCCAGTCGGTCAGCGCGATATAGAAGCCGAACAGCGTCGGGAAGATCACCATGGCGATGGTGAACAGCAGCGCCGGCAGCAGGAACAGCGCGCGCTGGCCGTCCTCGCCGCGCGTCAGCACCTGGCCGATGCCGAGCGCCACGCCCCACAGAACATAGGCGTAGACGATCGGACGCCAGGTCTCGAAGCCGAGCGTGGTGATCTCGTTCTTGTAGAGGATCTCAAACGCGATCACCGCCAGCAGGCCAAGCGTGGCGGCCGCCATCAGGGCAAAACCCGCCCGCTTGCGGGCCGGCGAGATCAGATCGGCTGGGCCGGCGTTGGCCGGCCATGCATTGGTGGTCTGGTCTGCCACGCGTCCCCGTCCGTTTAAAAATCAAGCCTGCGACCGGCCCGAGCCGGTCAGGTCCGGCGGCTTGCACCGCCGGACCTGTTGTCACGATAGGATCAGCCTACACGCCGAGCGAGGCCTTGTAGAGCTTGATCTGGTTTTCGCGGCCGATCTGGTCGGTCAGCTTCTCCCAGGCCGCGGCAATGGCGTCGGCGCCTTCCTGCGCCTTCATCTTGCCGGCGAATGTGTTGGCCAGAATGTCCTCGGCAGCCGAATAATACTGGAAGATGCCGGGGATGCGCGGCTCGATCGCCGCGTTCGGATGGTTGTAGCTGTCGGCTTCCGACTTCAGATACGAGGTGATGAACGCCTCGTCGTAGCCTGCCGCCACCCATTCGGGAATGTCGAAATGCGAGTTGCGGTAGGGCTGGAAGCCGGACGGATACATCGCCGTCCAGATTGACAGGTCCTTGCCGCCGAGATGAGCGGCGGCCGACCATGCCGCTTTTTTCTTCTTTTCGTCAGTATCGACGCGGGCCATGACGTAGACGCCCCAGCCGAGATAGGCGCAGTTCGGCGCATAGTTCGGGCCGCTGGCGAGTTTGTCCCAAGCGCCGGTCTTGGCATTGTAGACGTCGTCGGACCCCGGCAGGATCGAGAAGCCGGTGACGTCGCCGATGACCGAGCTATCGTTGGTCTTGACGTTGGAGCCGACGTCGCCCCACCAGGTGACCATCGAACCGGTGCCGGCCAGGAACTGCTGGAAGGCTGTCGTGTTCGGGTCGGCGTTGATCTGGTCGGCGGGCTCCGACGGCAGCGCGTCGATGACGTCCTGGATGGCGCGCACCCAGGCCGGATTGTTGATGCGCGGCTTCATCGTGTCGGCATCGAACAGCCAGGCCTTGTCGTCGGGATGCTTGGCATAGGCGGTGGCGCGGCTGCCGAGGAAGTAGAAGCCGAAACCGCCCCAGGCCTTGGGCGCATCGAGATAGCCGAAGACGTCCTGGTCCTTGAACTTCTTGCCCTTGAGGAATTTTGTGACGGCCTGGACTTCCTGCCAGGTCTTCGGCACACCCCATTCGGTGGTCGCGCCGCCGTCCTTCCACGCCTTGGCGAGGTCGGCATCGGCAAAAACGTCGGTGCGGTAATTGAAGTTGTGCGCATCGCCATCGACGGTGATCCGGTACTGCTTGCCGTCCCAGGTGCCGACCGGCGGCTGCAGATAGGCCACGACATCCTTCATGTCGATCTGCTCTTTGACCCAGTCGGGCATCTCGGACGTCAGGCCCTTGCCGCAGACATCGCCTTCGAAGGGCGCGCCCATCTCGATGATGTCGAAGTCGACGGTGCCGGTGGCGATCGACTGCTGCAGGCGGGCATTGTAGTCGGCCTGCGCCAGGTCGATCCAGCTGATCTTGGCGCCGGTATAGGCCTCCCACGGCTTCAGGAAGCCGCGGAACAGCACATTGTGCAGGTTCTGGTTGTTGAGGCCCATGAAGGTGAGCTCGACGCCGGCGAATTCGCCTTCCTTGACGTTGGCCTTGGTGGCTTCCAGGCAGAGTTCGCCGACCTTCTGGAAATCGGCATCCGTCGGCTGACCCTTGCCGACGCCGGGGATCTGCAGAATTTTGGAGCGTAGCTCGCTGGCGGCTTCAGCCGGGCGGGTGAAAGCGCCGAGCCCAGCGCCCGATGCGGCGGCGATCGCGGCCATCGAGGCCGCGCCTTTGAGTATGGCACGCCGGGTGGCACCCGCGCGGACGAGTTTTTCGTACAAACCGACTCTCATCTATTCCTCCCAGAACAACAGTCGTGAATTAAAATGCCAGTCCCTCCGACGCCGAAACGTCGGCGGTTCTCCTTTATCATACGGGGACGTGGGACCCCACCCTGCGTCGCCTGGAGCTCCGATTTTCGGATAAAAATCCGACTGCCGGATTGGCAACAGCTAATATTTGCGTAATCGATTACCTTGTCAACACGAATGGCTTTTTATCGATAACATACCGACTTGCCCTTGCCGTTGGCAATGGCTAGCTTCACCGCGAGAAAAGGGGGGACGATGGCTCAAGTCGCGATCAGCAATGTGGCCAAGGCGTTCGGAACCGTCAAGGTCCTGCACGAGGTCAGCGTCGATATCGCCGATGGCCAGTTCGTGGTGTTGGTCGGCCCGTCGGGCTGCGGCAAGTCCACGCTGCTCAGGATGGTGGCCGGGCTGGAGACCGTCTCCGGCGGCACGATCGCCATTGGCGAGCGCATCGTCAACAATCTGCCGCCGGCCAAGCGCGACATCGCCATGGTGTTCCAGAACTACGCGCTCTATCCGCACAAGACGGTGGAGCAGAACATGGCGTTTGCGCTGAAGCTGCGCAAGACCGATCCAGCCGTGGTCGCCGAGCGGGTCAAGCGCGCCGCCGACATTCTCGACCTCAATCCGTACCTGAAACGTTATCCGCGCCAGCTATCCGGCGGCCAGCGCCAGCGCGTCGCCATGGGCCGCGCCATCGTGCGCAATCCGCAAGTCTTCCTGTTCGACGAGCCGCTCTCCAATCTCGACGCCAAGCTGCGCGTGCAAATGCGCACCGAGATCAAGGAACTGCACCAGCGGCTGAAGACCACCACCATCTACGTCACCCACGACCAAATCGAGGCCATGACCATGGCCGACAAGATCGTCGTCATGCGCGATGGCCGTATCGAGCAGGTCGGCGCGCCATTGGAATTGTTCGACCGGCCGGCCAATCTGTTTGTCGCCGGCTTCATCGGCTCGCCGTCGATGAACCTGCTCAAAGGCGTGGTGCGCAAGGGCGACAAGGTCGAGATAGCAGGCACGCTGTTCCCGGTCGCGGCCGGCAGCGCCGCCAAGGAGGGCCAGGCCGTGGTCTATGGCGTGCGGCCCGAGCATCTCGAAATCCATCCCGACGGCGTGCCGGCAAAGATCTCGGTTGTCGAACCGACCGGTTCCGAAACGCTGGTCTTCGTGCGCTTCGGCGACGGCGAGATGGTGGCGCTGTTTCGCGAGCGCCACGACTTCAAACCCGGCGACACGCTCAATCTCAAGCCGCGCCTTGACCAGGTCCATCTCTTCGACGCCGAGACGGGCAACCGGCTCTGATTTCCAATCGACTTTGACCAAACTGTTTGACGAGGACTGCCATGCTCAAAGGGATCAACCCATTGCTCAATGCCGATGTGCTCCAGGCGCTCAGGGCAATGGGACACGGCGACGATCTGGTCATCGCCGACACCAATTTCCCCGCCGATTCGGTGGCAAAGCAGACCGTGCTCGGCAAGCTGCTGCACATCGACGCCTCGGCGGCCGATGTGGTCAAGGCGGTGCTGTCGCTCTATCCGCTGGACACTTTCGTCGACGATGCGGCCGCGCGCATGGAGATCGTCGGCAAGCCGGACGAGATCCCGCCGGTGCAAAAAGAGGTGCAGAAGGAGATCGACAAGGCGGAAGGCAAGGCCTGGCCGATGATCTCGGTCGAGCGCTATGCCTTCTACGAGCGCGCCAAGAAAGCCTATTGCGTCATCCAGACCGGCGAGCGCCGCTTCTATGGCTGCTTCGCCTTTCGCAAGGGCGTCGTGCCGCCGGACGCCGAGTAGGGCCATGGCGTCGGGCAAACCTGTCGTCATTCTGGGCGTTTTCGTCGCCGACACCGCCTACCGCGCCGATCGACAGCCGCGCATGGGTGAAACCATTCTTGGTAATTCCTTCAAGCTGGGACCGGGCGGCAAGGGCTCGAACCAGGCGGTGGCGGCAGGCAAGCTCGGCGCGGACGTCACCTTCCTGACCCGGCTTGGCGTCGATGCTTTCGCCGACATGGCCAAGGCGACCTGGGCAGAGGCGAGCGTCAAATCCGCCGTCATCGAGACGCCGCAAAGCTATACCGGCGCGGCCTATATCTTCATCGAGGAGACAACCGGCAACAACGCCATCATCGTCAGCCCGGGTGCGGCGATGCTGATCTCGCCTGAAGACATCGAGGCCAACGCCGGCCTGATCGGCGGCGCCGGCGTCTTCGTCACCCAGCTCGAACAGCCGATCGACGCGGCACTGCGCGCACTCGAAATCGCGCGCGGTGCAGGGGTGACCACCATCCTCAATCCGGCGCCGGCGGCCAAGCTGCCGGACCGCATCTATACGCTTTGCGACTATGTCACCCCCAACGAGACCGAGGCCGAAGAGCTGACCGGCATCAAGGTTTCTTCGATCGACGAGGCTCGCCGCGCCGCCGACAGCCTGCTCAAAAAGGGCGTCGGCTCGGTCATCATCACGCTCGGCGAAAAAGGCGCGCTGCTGCACACGGCCGCTCGGTCCGACCATGTTCCCGTGGTCAGTGCCGGTCCGGTGGTCGAAACCACCGGCGCGGGCGATGCCTTCAATGGCGGCCTGGCCGCCGCACTCGCCAAAGGCGTGGAGCCGCTGCAAGCCGTCCGCTTCGCCTGCGCCGTCGCCGGCATTTCGGTGACAAGGCCGGGTACGGCGCCATCCATGCCGACGCTGCATGAGGTCGAGGCGCTGCTGGCCGAGGGATAGATCGACGGCACCGAGTCCAACGCCGCTATTCCAAGGCCAGCACCCAACCCATGGCGAGACCCAGGAACAGCTTCCTGGCAATGTCGAGGCGAATGCGCGGACAGGGCGCCAAGTGTCCTGGCGGGGGCTCTTTGAGGCGTTTGGCGTATCATCGAAGATCGCTTCCATGGCAAGATTCTGGATCGAACCGGGTTCGATGTGGATCCTCCGCTGTTTGAGCTTGGGCTTCATCAGAATGAAGGGCGACATGGTTCATCCGAATGTAGAAATTTGCGTCGGGGGGAGGTGAGAATGAGGCTACCAGGAAATGTGTTGGCTGGGAGATCGCCGAGGTGCAGTGCGGTCCGCGAAAGCGATCAATGAGGTTGAATGCGCAGAACGTGCCGCCAAGACAGCCAGGTTGAAATCGCTACGCTTGGCTCAGATCTTGCCAGAGGCCGACCCGCACATTTCGTTCAACGAGGAACTCGCTGGCTCGCGAACTGCATAATTATCCAAAGCGGCCCGAATCCCATTCTCCCGATTGAGGAAACCAAAAGCCTCGGCGCAGGGGCAGCCGCCGGAAAACCTCCAACTTGAAGCTGCGCGTCCCCGACGCTGTTTGTTGGGGGGATGGGTGATCCAGGAGCCGAATAGTCGGATTGCGGCGGCGTTCAGAGTTGACGCGATCGACACCTTCAGCGGTGATGGCGATCGTGCCATTTTCCACTCTGACGATCCAACCTTTCGCCTTTAGATACCAGATGTGGAACTCGAGATGTTCTCGCGGACAGTCTGACAAGCGCTCCAGCTCTACATCTCCGATGCCAGGATCGCTGACGTCGTGCCGGCGTTTCGCATAAAGCAGCGAAAGCAGTTTGGCTTATCTCGAAATCTCGCTCGAAGCCTTTATTGTTGCTGGCTTCCTGGGTCAACTCTCGACGAAGGCCGGCATGGTCTCTATACGCGACGTCATATTGCGCCCGCTTGACCGGATCTTTGAGCGTATTATGGGCTTCCACAATTTCGCTGAAGCGGGCTTCATCGCCAGTCTGCTGATTGTCTGGATGATAGCGCATCGCAAAGTAACGGAATACGCGCTCTAGAGTTTCCGAGTTGGCGTTTGGGCTGATCTCCAGCGTTTCGTACAAGTCGACGAACATCAAGAAGTCCCCACCAGCAACGTATTTTGCGAATACGCAATTTCCCCACCTTCAGCATCGCCCCAGTCGGGGCCAAACGCAAGCCGGCTCCCGTAGCGCTTTACGTCCAGGCGGGGCTTGGGCGATATCATCGAAAACCGTTTCCATGGACCGATTCTAGATCGCAACCCCGAGGATGTGAATCCCCCATGCCTTCAAGGCAATCAGACCAGAGAGAATTGCGATCCCCAGCAGGATGAGAACCCACGACACGAAGTTTCGCGAAAGGCGCCTGCGGCGACCTTGCAAAGCCTTGTTACGCCAGTGTTTGGCTTGATCAGCCCCGATGCTTAATTTGTCCATTGCTCGGCTCCTTCCAATCGACAAGAATTACGCCAGTCGAGCGGCGCGAACGCAGGGATACTTTGAAGCCGCAGCCTCACAGTGGCTGAGCGCTTCATATTAGCAGTGCGTAAAATTCGAGCAGGTCCAAGACAGGGTTGTTAGCAAATTCGTTGATATCATACGACCTTGTTCGATGGATGGCGTGCTGGCGATGCGCGGGGCTGGATGGATCAAGGGTTTGAGGGAAGCTGAGGCTCGCGAGTTGCGCAGCGATATCGATCGGCTCGAAATAGATTTGATCGCTGCCGCCAATTCTAGGGGTCAATCCACACTTCACGACGTCGCGAACACACTGCGATGCAAGAAGGCGCGCTTGGAACGTCTGGAGGAGTTTCTCGGTTCAATGACGTCGAAAGGCCGGCCAGCGACATCCGCAACCCCGCCCCATGAAGGCCGGCGGTAAAAGGCGCCTGAGAGAACCAGCCTTGCTGCCTCACGGTGGCGGGCTTTTCTTTAGCCCTGCCTACACTTGCTAGAATGGCGGATTTTTCTGACATGGCCTTAGCCTACTTGCGCGAAACCATTTAACCAGCAAACGGTTAAATGGCGCGAGTGACGGGGCTCGAACCCGCGACCTCCGGCGTGACAGGCCGGCGAAAACGCCTGATTCATCAACGAATGGTTTCAATTCCTCACGCTCTCGAATTTGCGGGAAATAGCGCGAAATTGAAACTTGCTTATCAGAACTCCTCGTCAACTCCGCGAGATATTAACTTTGATCGACGCCTCCGCTGCTGCCAGCCTAGCGGCTGGACCGGGACAGACTGCTCCCGGCGACTTCTGGATCGGCTGGAGACGGCAGATCGATGCGCTCGCTACCGCCGGATTCCGGGTCATCGTTCCCGACCAGAGGGGCTACAACACCAGTGACAAGCCGAAAGCCATCCGTGAATACACGCTCCCCAAGCTCGTCGGCGATGTCGTTGCCATCGCCGACGCGCTCGGCATCGGAAGGTTTCACCTCGTCGGTCATGACTGGGGCGGTATCGTCGCCTGGGCCGCAGGCGCAAAGCTGCCGCACCGCCTGGAAAGGCTCGTCATCCTGAACGCGCCCCATCCCGAGGTGCTGCTTGCCCATTCCTTGCGATCTCCGACCCAGTTCCTGCGGAGCAGCTATGCCGGCCTTCTTCCAGTTCCCCTTGCTGCCGGAGGCTTTTCTGGGGGCGGGGCGCTCGGCTCTGCTGGCACGGGCGCTCATCAAATCCAGCCGAACAGATGCCTTCACGGCGGAGGAAATCGCAGAGTATCGGCAGGCCTGGGAACGGCCGGGGGCGCTGACAGGCATGCTCAACTGGTATCGGGCGCTGCGCTTCCGCCCAAGCCTGAAGGAGCGGATCACGACGCCGACCCTTGTACTGTGGTGGATGCAGGACCAAGCTCTGGAATATGGCCTGGCCGAGCGCAGTCTGGCCCTTTGCAACGATCGGGGCCTGCAGACGTTCGAGAAGGCGACGCATTGGGTACAGCGCGAAGAGGCCAGCGCGGTGAATGCCGCGCTTCTGGCGTTCCTGGACGGCTGAGATGCCGTTCCGTTCTGTAGGTGGCCTGACTCGCCGTGATCTCCTGACCGTGCTCGCTGCCGCGGTCACAACCCACCACCTTACCTCCTCTGCTGATGCAGCATTGGCAGAGGCCTCAACGGAGCATCCGATGCCACACGTCGTCCTTCTCGGGGATTCGATCTTTGACAACGCTGCCTATGTCGCGCACGGGCCCGACGTAGTGCGGCAGCTGCGGGAGCGGTTGCCGGAGGGGTGGCGTGCAGCGCTAAACGCCGTCGACGGCGCCGTCACAAGCGGCGTCGAGCGGCAGCTTGAACGGCTCCCCCAGGATGCTAGCCATCTTGTCGTCAGCGTCGGTGGCAATGATGCTCTTCGTCATGCAGGGATTCTGGAGCAGGGGGCCTGTTCGGTGGCCGAGGTTCTGGACAGGATCAGCGATATCCGGGAGGAATTCGAGCAGGACTACTGTACGATGCTCGAGGGGGCGCTGGGCCAAAACCTACCCACCGCTGTCTGCACGATCTACGAGGCGCGCTTTCCCGACCCACAGCGTCGTAGACTTGCCGCAACTGCCCTGACGGTCCTCAACGACGTCATCACCCGGGCGGCGTTCTCGCGCGGTTTGCCGCTCGTCGACCTGCGCTTGGTATCGAATGAGGACGCGGACTTCGCCAATCCTATCGAACCGTCAGTGCAAGGCGGCGCGAAGATCGCGGCAGCCATCGCGGCACTTGTAGTCGAGCACGATTTAGCCGGAAGTCGGTCTGTCCAGCCGATAGATGGGTAACACTTTGAACCGGATACATAGGTGACACTTCTCTCCCCCTATGCGTCCGCCGCAGCGCCAAGCGGATTGGTTGGCGCGGCGCTGCGGCGGACAAGCTTCATGCGGCGTGTGTCGATGATGCCGAGCGGGTGGGCGGAATGAGAGCGTCCATTGTCCGTCTTCGGTCTGTGAGGCAGCGACCGGTTCGCCGCCAGCGCTTGCGAGACATAGATGAAGCCGCCATTCCATCTGATCTCGCCATTGTGGCGGACGCGGCGGACCGCAGCCTCGGCCGGATAGTCGGGCTCGGGTGGTGTTCTGGGCATGGCGCGCTGTGAGGACCGATAGTGCTGGGCGGGCGTGTCCATGCCCAGCGCCTCATGGGGACGCTGCTCATTGTAGCTTTGCCGGAAGGTCTCGAAGGCCTGGCCCTGTGCCGTTCGGTCGGCTTCCGGTGCCTCGGCCATNCGCGGCGGACCGAGGCCTCGGCCGGATAGACGGGCTCGGGTGGTGTCCTGGGCATGGCGCGCTGTGAGGACCGATAGTGCTGGGCGGGCGTGTCCATGCCCAGCGCCTCATGGGGACGCTGCTCATTGTAGCTTTGCCGGAAGGTCTCGAAGGCCTGGCCCTGTGCCGTTCGGTCGGCTTCCGGTGCCTCGGCCATCGGCAGCATGGTCAGGTGAAAGCGCTCGTGACGTCCGTTCTGCTGTGGCCTGCCGGGTGCGATCCGCTCCAGCGTGATGCCAAGCTTGATGAAGCGCACGACAACCGGCGTCAGCCCGCTGACGCCGGCTGATGCGAAGGGCGGGCCATTGTCGCTTCTGAAGCGATCCGGCAGGCCATGCTCTTCAAACAGCCGCTCAAACACCGGCCAGGCTTCGCTATCGGCCGTCGAGCTTTGTGGTGTCGGTAGGTGCTGNGATGCGAAGGGCGGGCCATTGTCGCTTCTGAAGCGATCCGGCAGGCCATGCTCTTCAAACAGCCGCTCAAACACCGGCCAGGCTTCGCTATCGGCCGTCGACCCCGTCGCTTCGAGCGCCAGAAGATAGCGGCTCGACGCATCCATCACCGTCAAGGGTTCGCAACGCCAGCCGTCGCGGGTCCGGAACCAGCCCTTGTGATCGCCAGTCCACACCGCGTTCGGTTCTTGCGGCTGTGGCCAGGGTCCATTGCCGCAGGCCCGCAGGCGGGGTCGCTTGCGGGCGCGGACAAGCCCATGCCGCGCAAGGATCGCGCCGACCGNCTGAAGGCCACATGAACTCGGGAGCCGTGCGCCTGAGCCGTGCCACGATCTTCTTTGGACCCCAAAGCGGATGCAACTCCTTGGCCGCCACAATCCGCTCAACCAGATCCTGAGCTGTCGCCCGGCCATGATTGAGCGGGGCTCGCGGCAGGTCGTGCAAACCCTCAGGCCCAAACGTCCGATAGCGTCCTAGCCATTTGTAGCCGTTCTTGCGTGAGATCCCGTAGGCCGCACAAAGCGCAACCATCGTCTCATCCCCAGAAAGACACTCCACAACAAACCGTAGCCGCTCGTCCATGATGCCAGTCTCTCGCCAAACCATCGCCGGTCCTCCCGGCGAAGGAGAAAACTGTCACCCATGCTATCNGAGATCCCGTAGGCCGCACAAAGCGCAACCATCGTCTCATCCCCAGAAAGACACTCCACAACAAACCGTAGCCGCCCGTCCATGATGCCAGTCTCTCGCCAAACCATCGCCGGTCCTCCCGGCGAAGGAGAAAACTGTCACCCATGCTATCGGTCCATTCTGTTACCTATCTATCCGGTTCGGACACGCTCCTCACCTCCCCGTATAGTGACGGGGAGAAGGGAGATGGCCGCAACATCGGCGCTCTTGGCAACGCTGGCAATTGGCGAAATCAGTAGGCGACAGCGTCCTTCTCCCCGTCACTATACGGGGAGAAGTGCCCGGCAGGCCATGAGGGGCGGCGCTGACATCGATAATAGTTCAACACAAGTTGAACCTTTCTGAATTGCACCTATGTGTTCCAGTATCTACGTTCCGCCGACTTTTCCGCCATCAGTCTCGCGCCGTCGTTTTCGCCCCGCCAAACCCAAGGAATTCCCCGCATGACCGAATACATCCCGCCGAAAGTCTGGAGCTGGAAGAAAGCCAATGGCGGTACGTTCGCCAGCATCAACCGGCCTATTGCCGGTCCGACGCATGACAAGGTGCTGCCGGTCGGCAAGCATCCGCTGCAGCTCTATTCGCTGGCGACGCCGAATGGGGTCAAAGTGACTGTCATGCTGGAGGAGCTTCTGGCGCTCGGCCACAAGGGCGCCGAATACGACGCCTGGCTGATCCGCATCAACGATGGCGACCAGTTCGGCTCGGGCTTTGTCGAGGTCAACCCCAACTCCAAGATCCCGGCGCTGCTCGACCGCAGGGGCAAGACGCCTGTCCGCGTCTTCGAGTCCGGCTCGATCCTGCTTTATCTCGCGGAAAAGTTCGGCGAGTTCCTGCCGACCGAACAGCCGGCGCGCGCGGAAACCTTGTCCTGGCTGTTCTGGCAGATGGGCTCGGCGCCCTATCTCGGCGGCGGCTTCGGCCATTTCTACGCCTATGCGCCGGAAAAGTTCGAATACGCCATCGACCGCTTCGCCATGGAGACCAAGCGCCAGCTCGACGTGCTCGACCGGCGGCTGGCCGAGACCGAATATCTCGGCGGCGCCTTCTATTCGATCGCCGACATGGCGGTATGGCCCTGGTATGGCGGCCTGGCGCTCGGCCGCATGTACAATGATTCCGCCGAGTTCCTGTCGGTGCAGGACTACGAGCACGTACAACGCTGGGCCAAGGCGATCGACGCCCGCCCGACCGTGCAACGCGGCCGCATGGTCAACCGCGCCTTCGGCGACCCCGCCATGCAACTGCACGAGCGCCACGACGCCAGCGATTTCGAGACGAAGACGCAGGATAAATTGGTGGTGGCGGAGTGACTTTTTTACCCTCCCCCTTGTGGGGAGGGTCGATCCGCAAAGCGGATCGGGGTGGGGGTCGGCGCCAAGCACCCCCACCCGACCTTCGGTCGACCTCCCCACAAGGGGGAGGTAGGGCGCCTAGCCCTTCATCAATTTCGCCAGCCTCGGCACGCCCTCACCCACGGCGCGTTCATCTGCGAGCGTAAAGCTCATCCGCATCGTGTTGCGGCCCGAACCGTCGGCGTAGAATGCGTTGCCCGGCACGAACGCCACGCGGGCTTCCTTGACCGAGCGGGCGAGCAGCGCGGTGGCATCCGAACCCTCAGGCAACGTCAGCCAGACGAACATGCCGCCTTCCGGCCGGCTCCAGCTGACGCCATCCGGCATTTCCGCCTCAAGCGCTGCAAGCAATCCGTCGCGGCGCTGGCGATAGGCGCCGATCAGCTTTTCCACCTGGCCGTCATACACGGCCTCGGAGACGCGGTGCATCACCAGCTGGTTGATCGACGGGCTGTGCAGGTCCGACGCCTGCTTCATCAGCACCAGCCGCTCGACGACGCGGCCCGGCGCGCAGACCCAGCCGACGCGCATGCCCGGCGACAGGATTTTGGAGAACGAGCCGCAATAGAGCGTGCGGGCGTTTTCGATGCCGCCTGAGCGTTCGCAGTCGAGCGCCAGGATCGGCGGCTGGCCCTCGCCGTCATAGCGCAGCGCGCCATAGGCGGCGTCCTCGATGACGGCAATGTCGAGCTCGCCGGCAAGGTCGAGCACCGCCTCGCGCTGCTGGCGGTTCAGCGTCTCGCCGGTCGGGTTGGCGAAATCCGGAACGAGATAAGCGAACTTCACCTTGCCGCCCTCTTTTGCAAAAGTAGAAGGGGCGGCAGCCGCCGCCTGGTAGGCGGCGGGCGTCATGTTGCCGCCATCCGGCGTCAGCCGGTCGTAGCGCGGCTCATAGGCGTTGAAGGCCTGCAGCGCGCCGAGATAGGTCGGCCACGTCACGAGCGCTGTGTCGCCGGGCGACAGGAACAGCTTGCCCAGATAATCCAGCGCCTGCTGCGAGCCGGAGGTGATGAAGATGTTGTGCTCGTCGCAGGCGATGCCAAGCTTGCCCATCTGGCCGGCCAGCCATTTTCTGAGCGGCAGATAGCCTTCGGAGACCTGATACTGAAGTGCTGCGCTCGCCTCCGCGCCGCCCAGCACCGAGGCGTAAGCATCGGCGATCGCCTGCGCCGGAAACAAAGCCGGATCGGGGATGCCGCCGGCAAAGGAGATGATGTCGGGCTGGTCGAGCAGTTTGAGCAGCTCGCGGATTTCCGACGCCTTCATGCGCGAGGCGCGCGACGCCAACAGGTCCATCAAACTCACGAGCCCACCTCCCGGGATACGGCATCTGGTCCAGCATGACCGTTCCGGCCATGCGAATTTAGGTCAATCTGGCTGACCTATTATCAGGCTCCCCCACCGCGGGAATAGCCAGACCGTCATTCCGCGTGGCCCAGACGAAAAAGCAAACACATTTCTGCCCTGGATAGGGAAAATTGTTGCGCGCCGAGGGGCGCGGATGCAACCTCATTCCGAGCGGACCGGCATAAAAAGAAAAGCGGTCTCAACAAGGGGGGTTAAAATGACGCTTGAGCTCATCGGGGCCGGATTCGGCCGCACCGGCACATGGTCGACCTTTGCCGCGCTGAACAGGCTGGGCCTTCCCAGCTATCACATGCAGGAAGTCATCCTCAACAAGGCCAACAAGGGCCATCTCGACTTCTGGCGCAAGGTGGCCAACAGCCCGCCCGGCAGCCAGCACGACTGGACCAGAGTCTTTGCCAATTACAAGGCGACGGTCGACAATCCGGGATGCTGCGTGTGGCGCGAATTGATGACAGCCTATCCCGACGCCAAGGTGCTGCTCACCCTGCATCCGCGCGGCGCCGAGGCCTGGTACGACAGCACCATCGACACGATCCACTTCACCGAGACATTGTGGCAGTTCAAGGTGCTGGAATGGCTGACGCCGTTCGGCCGCAAATTCGGCGACATGTCGCACAGACTGATCTGGGGCCGCACGCTTGCCGGCGTGATGGACGACCGCGCCAAGGCGGTGGCGCGCTACAACGCCTACACCGAGGAGGTGATAGCGGCCGTGCCGCCGGAGAAGCTTCTGGTGTTCAAGGTCAGCGATGGCTGGGCGCCGCTCTGCGGCTTCCTCGGCGTGGCGCTGCCCAACGAGCCCTTCCCCAACCTCAACGACCGCGAAAGCGTCAAGAAGATCATCCGCGACATCATCAAAGGCAGCTACATCATGCTGGGGCTGTCGGTGGCGGCGGTGCTTGCGGTGATCGCGGCGCTGTGGTGGTGGCTGGGGTAGCCGCCGGACCGTCAGAATATTGCTACTTGCGCGTGATCCAGCCGAGGAGATCCGGCTCGACGGCGGCGACCGCGCGCCAGCGCTTTTCCGGGACATTGTCTTCCATCACCGATTTGATGAAGGCGGCGCGCAGGATGGCGCAATCGAAGGCGGTTACATCGAAAAGCAGTTCTGCCATTTCGGTTTTCCCCGTTCACATCGGGCGCGCGAGCCTGTCGAAGCCTCAGGCGCCAGCGCCCCATATACATGGTCGACGACAGCAGATTCATACTCTTGCCGAACCAAGGTTCAACACAATTCGATTGTACGGTTTTTACCAAGCGATTGCGGTTCGTTGCCCGCTTTTGCGCCGATGCTAGATTTGCCGGGCGGCCTCTCCCCAGATGGCCGCAAATGGCCGGCGCGGCTCTGGCAACATGCTTTCACCGGCATTCGCGTCGGCCATTTCCAGCCCGTGCCAGGCTCAGCCCAGCAGGCGTTCGTATTCGGCCTCGGCCTGGCCATAGAAACCGTCGGCGACGGCGATCAGGCCATCCCGGTCGCGAATGACGATCTCGCCGCGCCTCGACCGGATCAGGCCGCGCCCTTCCAGGATCTGCAGGCCGATGGTGACGCCCGGACGCCTGACGCCGAGCATGACGGACAGGAACTCATGCGTGATCTGGATCTGGTGGCCGACCACCCTGTCGTCACACATCAGGAGCCATCGGGCCAGCCGATCCTCGAGCTTGGCGCGGGCATTGCTCAGTGCCGTGGATTTGGTCTGGCCGTGCAGATAATGGGCATAGCGCAGCAGGAAGGCGCGAAGCGTCGGGCTTTTCTGCAGCGCTGCCTTGAACGGCTCGGAATCGATGCACACCGCCTCGCCCGGCATCTGCATGTAGCAATCATGGGGCGCCCAGTCGGCGCCCATCACCAAGGCGGAGCCCGACATGCCTTCGTGGCCGATGATGCCGACCTCGGTGTCCAGGCCCGGCCGGTTCCTCGCCACCACCGAGGCCAGGCCGCTTTCCAGGAAGCATACCGAGGCGACCGGCTCGCCCGCCATTTCGAGCGGGGCTTTGAGATCGAGCACACGATGATGCAAATGCGGCGCAAGCAGTGCGAAGTCGGCCGGGTTCATGCGGCGCAAAAGGCCGCTTTTCTCCTTGCTGACCGACTGGTCCATCGCTCTCTCCCCAGGGCAAGAGCACATGTCATCTCCCAGCCGTCGGCGCCCTGCCCAAATGCAAACGGTCATTGGACGATAGCTGACTCGGATTCAGCCATTGTACTTCGTACAAAACCGACAAATCAGGGGCGACGCCCCATGGATCAATCCAGCAGCTTTTTCCTGGATCAGCGCTTCGGGCGGTCAGCCGCAACCATGCGCGCTTCGCGCACGATGGACGAGCGATCGTTGCCGATCAGCGATGCGATCTCTTGTATCTGCTGCTCGGAGGCCCCGGTTTCCCGCGCCAAGGCCGCGAGCGCCTCGGCGCTCAGACCGGACTGTCTCGGTTGCTCCGCCATGTCTCCAATGCCTCCTGTCGGGGCAGGAGTGCGATGGTCGCTCCCAAGCGTCAGCGCCCATTGATGTGGCTGACGATGCTATACTGTACGCTTCCGAACAATCGATGGCGAGCGATATATTAGCGACGCTGGATGCGGCCCTAGAACGGCAGCCTTATCTCATCGATCGACCTCGACTCCGTCCAGCCAATGTCCTTCTGGATCTCCGTCGGCAGCGCGTTCAGTGCGCGGACGGTCTTCCTGTGCTTGCTGGCGCGCGCCAGGGCAGCGCGAATTCTACTGAGACTTTCAAACATCGGTTACCTCCATGCAGCAGCAGAGCGCTGCCTTAGGCCCGCTCTTGCGCCACCTCTGTAACCGATCGATTGCGCGGCAACGGTGAAGCGCTTCACAAACCGATGCCGCCAGAAACATTTGTATACAAATTAGTTGCGCTCCCGCGGTGGCGTGATCCGACCTATGGCAGGGCGATCGCATATGGCGCTCCCTCGGGTTCGGCGACCCACCTTCCCTTCGTCGGCGCAAGGCGATCACATATGAGTTCTTACGAAGAGGACCCCCACCCTAACCCTCCCCACAAGGGGGAGGAACGCTGCCGCAAGCCACCCTTTCTGGCGTGGAACCTAGGCGATTTGCGGCGATCAGCGCCTACCAAGTCTCCCTCCCCCTTGTGGGGAGGGATCAAGGGTGGGGGTATTCGTAGAGCGCAAACCTGTCATATGCCATTGCCCCGCTCCGCGGAGGGAGAGGAAATGCCAATCACCGAGGTCGCGGCCTTGATGGGCTTGGGTTTCCTCTCCCCATGGACATGGGGGAGGTGGCCGCGGCGGACGGAGTGGAGCTAGCGCCGCCTTATGCGATTGCCCTGCCCTCCTCCGCACCATTGCCCGCATCCTCGTCCGCCCCCTCGGCTATGGACGAATCCCATCATGCGCAATAAGGATGGGGTCTGCCGTGGCGCTTTCGCGCCGGGGCAGGCGACGTTCGTTCAATGACGCTGCGCCGGGCGCCTTTGACGCCCCGCAAAAGTGTCGATACCGGGGGATCTGGTCATGACCGACAACAAGCCGACCGTAGACGTTACCAAGGACTGGCAGGCAACGCAGGGCCAGAAGTCCGGCGCCACGCGGCTGCGCCTGTTCGCCGTGCTGTCGTGGGTCATCGCCATTGGCGGCGAGATCGCCGGGATCGTCTTGCTCTACAAGCACAAGTTCGACCAGGGCAACCTGCCGCTGCTGATCGGCATCCTGGTCGGGATCGCGATATTCGCCATCGTCGGCAGCCTGCTCTGGAAGGCGGCCAACCGGAAGGACCCGGCCCGCGAATCCGACACGTTCCGGTTCTTCGTCCAGAACCAGCTCGGCGCGATCATCACCCTGATTGCCTTCCTGCCGCTGGTTCTCTTGATCCTCAACGACAAGAACATGGACCCGAAGAGCAAGAAGGTGGCCGGCGGTATCGGCGCCGTGCTGGCCGTGCTGGCGACGCTGATCGGGGTCAGCTACCAGCCGCCATCGGTCGAGCAGTACACGCAGGACATGAACACCTGCGCGGAACAGATCAAGGCGGGGCAGCCGACCACGGCCTGTTCGCCCGAGGTCGCCGCCCAGGCGCAGGCGATCGCCACCGACTCCACCACGGTGGCCGCGGCGACGAAGGACGCGGCACACCCCAATGGCCAGGATGTCGTCTACTGGATCGCGCCGGAAAACGGCGCCGCCAAGTCCGACACCGAGCATGTCTTCCACCTCTGCGCAGCCGTCAGCCCGCTGAAGGACAAGACCGTCAACAGCGGCTCGGTGACCGAAGCCTACGCCCAGAACGCCATCCGCATCACCAAGCAGATCGAGATGGAACAGAAGCAGTGCGGGTTTACGGCTGCGCCGTGAATCGGCCAGGGTTTGGCGCGCGCAGTGGATCACTGCCAAACCGGTCCAGTTCGTGTTGTCCGCATTAGCATGCGCGCCCAGGACTTCGATCCTACATTTCGGAGCCAGCCGGCGGGCGGCTTGCCAAATCCTGACAGGACGAGACGAAAGTTGAATGTCGCATTTTGGCCGAGAGCGACCGGACCGCTTTCGGTGTGCGGGAGCGATAGCGGACATTCACCATGCGATCGCAATGTGTCCGGCCCTCGGTGATCTTTTCTCGTTTCTGATGGCAATACGGCACCCGTATCCACGCTGGATCAGTTGCCTGGGTGTCCCTCACATCGGAAGATCCGGGTTGTTCTCCGCAAAGTATTCATGACTATCGGCATTTTCTGTGGCTTGCGGGGGGTTTTCAACCGCGAGTAGCTTGGCGGTATTTTGACCACCAGAGGAATAGTCATCTGTGAAGACGACGACCTCAAAGTGACTAATTTCGTGTACAATCGTTCCAGATCTTGAATCCGTTCCTTTCAGAGCGGCTGACCAGAACTTTTGACAAACAAAGATATTATAAGGTTGACCACGGAACACATACGCATAAACTCCCGGTCCGCAGAGGCTGCCGTGACATCCAAACGATATTGCTTTGTTTGCAAGAGCATCCGCAATCTTCGAGAAATTTCCAGTGGCCTTCGCGTACAGTCCTACGGTATGCGCCCCAAACCATGTCAGATATCGTTGGGAATTCGGTTGCTGGGCAGAAGGCGTGCCCTGCAAAACCTGCAGCGCAGCCGAGGCTATGTTGTTTGCTTCCGCCAGCGCAGCGCCAATATCGTCCTGTTGAGAGCTGTCACACTGGTCGAATTTGGGTGCCGAGAGCGGTATCCGTTCCGGAGGAATTCGACCGGATAGAAGCCTGAACGTGACGGCGTTGCTCAGAACCTGGGCGCGTCTCAGGGCACCTTGAGGGCCAACCAGCAGACCCACTCTCTCTGTATCATAGGTAACCGCATAGATCCCTGCTTCATAGATGGCGTAGTACAATGACAGATCGACGGGCACCGAAATCGATTGTCCGGGTTCGATATTGATAAAGTCAGCCTCGGTCGGTTCTGCTCGCTTCACCAAAGGGCCAATATACTGAATTGGCTGCGACCCTCTCGCTACTGAAAAAATTTCGCCCGAGACGCCGTCGATCGGCGTGGTCCACCTGAGCAGTCTGATCGGGCTGCGTGACCGGTTCGTGAGAGTAAAGTCAATAATTAGTGGGGTATCGTTTCCAAAAGAAGTCAGGCGCGATTGCAGAACTATCTCAATTTCCTGATTCTGCTGCGCAAACGCCAAAGGAACTATACTAAAAAAGGCTGAAATTAGAAACACCGTATTTCGAACAATGTTTGGCATTTTTTGCTCCTGTGTAACCACGATTAGAATCTATTGTTTCGCCTACGTGAGCTTTTATTTTGCTAACGCATACCAGGATCACCCACAGCTGATCTGGCAATCAGGAATAAAATTGCTGCAGACAGGGGAGTACAACTTACCACAAATTCACAAATTCAGGAATACGACATCCCCGGCCTCCAATGACATCGATTTTCACTGGCGCCTTTTTTGGCGTGGTATAAGATGAACCGCTACTTTCCCATCAAGCTCCATCCGAGGGGGCCATTATGAGCGAGCGTTGGAAAGGCTTAATAACAGTCTGCGCGATTTTGAGGTATTTTGCCTTGGCGTATGGGTTCTGTTTTGCTTTCAGCGGCACTGCTTTGGCTGATTCATGTGGAACAGAGGCTACTCATGGCTGGAACGTCAATAATAATCCTCCGGCCGAAGACCGTCAGGCAATCCAAGATCTTTTGTCCCGCTACGCCTGGACGATCGACGAAAAAAATGCAGCCGCGTTCGCCACCCTCTTTGCGGAACCTAAATCGTCTTACTATGAGATTTGCGATGCAGGCAGCAGTGTCCTCGAGCTGACACTCGACCTTGGCCCAGAGTCGGCACATGATCTTCTCGTGCAAATGAAAATAATAGTTAAGAAACTGGAAACCGATAAACTCCAGACCCGGCATCTCGTGACCAACACCTTGTTCGACGTGGTTAACGACAAGACGGTGAACACCAAATCGATAGTCCTTGTGACAATGCAGGACTCCCACTCTTCGGCACCGAGTCTTGACTATTCGGCGGATGCCCGCGCGTCTGTTGTAAAGGGCGATGACGGCATGTGGCGATTTCAATCGCTTACTGTCCACGCTGACTATGACGCTGGCTCTGTCGCAGCGAAGAAGCGATGACGCCCAGAGATCGGCCATGGGTTCACTGGCACGCTCCAGTGGGCTGAGATGCGTGCTGTTGCGCTGATCGCTGCTGTCCTCGGCGTTGCGTTTCTCCTGTTGTCCGGGACGATCGGACATGAAGCTTTCGTGTCGACGCCGCGAGCCGGCGAGAGGCAAGGCTCCAATCAGGCCGACATGATTTGCAGCAAGGCGGGCAACTACGCGGCGTCACCATTGCCACGCAGTTCCGCTTTCGAGCCGCTGCGCCCTCGCAGCGTCGCTTTCGCTCCCGCTGAACTCGATGGGAAGGCGTTCGCCGAAGCCGTTACGCGATGGAACCCTGACATCTTTTGGGCGCCAGCCTCAAAGAGCACCGACGTCATAACGAGGTCTGGCGATGAAGCGCGGGCGGTGTTCGGTCCTATTCCAGAGGGCGATTGCGGCAGCCCACAGATGAAGGTCATCCCACTGGAAGTTGATGGCAATGTCGTCGACCTCAAGCCCAATCCGACAAAACCGGGCTCTCCGCTGGAGTTCGAGCACAGCAATGAGAACGGAGAGGTGGTGAAATGGACGGCGACATTGCCCAGATGCGACAAGCCTTCGCTAACTGGCAGCTCAACCTACTGTGGGCTGAACTCACGTGCAGTAAGGGTCGTGCGCGGCAACGTGGAATGGCTGTTCCTCTGCAGAAAGTCCAATATCAGCCACGAGGTCAGCACCGATCCCTACTGGACACGGTCGGATCCGAGATTTTCCGTCTTCGGCACCATCGGGTTCAATCGGAAATCCGGAGAAATCATCTTCTTCGACGGCCGCAAGGACCGGAGCGAGTTCGATTGGTCAAAGCCCTTCGTTCCGCCAGGCGGGCGCAACTATTCCGATGACATCGGAAGGGTTGCGGCGGAGAAAATCTATGACCCGACGTTCCAGATCTCGTGCCATGCATGCCATGACAACAAAAGCCCCTATGTGATAGATCCGCACATTGAACAGAGCAGGGTCGGTTTCCGTTCAGCCCGCGATTCCAAATCGACCGCCTTCAGCCTGGGAGATTTTCTACCGCGCCGACCGCGGTTGCCGGGCGCGCCGTTCCGCGTGGTCGGCTCCGGTTACACCGGCACCTATCCCAATGAACTTAGCCAAGCCAGGACGGTCGAAGATCCGACCGGAAACTGCACAAGCTGCCACACGCTTACCACACAAATCACCGGCCGCCGTTTTGCCGCGGACGCAGTCGGGTACGAACCGGCGGTCACATCGCCAACCTGGGTCCAATTGCTCGAGCTGCACGAGGAACAGACCGTCTACGCCGGAATAGAAGCACATCGCACGGACTGGGCGATCGGCAGCAGCGGCATCCATCCCTGGATGGTGCCGGGGTCCGGCAATGACCTGTCCTCAGGAACGCCTCGATTGAGCTTGGAAGACTGGCGCAAGCTGAGCGACTGTCTGTGGGGAGCCGGCGGTCCTGAGTGTGGCTACCGCCCACTCTACACGCGCTGCCCGGCGCCAGAAGCGCAGGATGAAGGCTCTTCGCTTGCCGATGCCGAGATTCGGGTTTTGCCTCCACCGCCCGGAGAGGACGTCAGGACGCGTGTCCTTCGCTTAAGCTGGACCTTTCGCAACAGCTACGGTGGTGTTCCCGAGCGCGACGATATCAGGATCAATGTGGCAGTCAGCGCGGGCACGATTCCGGCAAACGGGGATCCGCCGCAAAGTGGCGAATATCCAAGCATCGAGCAGGCAAAGGGCATCAGCGTCGAGGCTATCTCCGGTCCAGTCGGTTCAGCCGGCTCCAGCTTGTGGATCGAGAACGTTTCGTTTGCTGGTCACAAGAAATGGAGCGATCCAGCGCCGTCGATGTCGCCGCGCACCTTCCAGATCGATCTGCCCGGTGAATGCAACCGACGCACCTTAGTTCGTTTGGTGCCCAAACGGTTCTGCTTCGACCAGAGCCAAGCGGCATTTAGCGAGGCAGACCATTTGATCTACGCCGATGTTCAGTGTGGCGAGCCTCAATGAACCACCTGACGCGATCGAAAAGCGACTGGTGAGCACCGGGATTTGCGATAACATGACTGGGTGCTACATGGTCGCCGCACTAAGGAGGGTCCCGGAGCGTGACCACGCCGGTTCCATTGGCCAGCCCCATTTTGCCCGGCAATCCGGCGAAACCTGTTGCGGAACGGCGTTATCTCACCATCCTGTTCTGCGACATGGTGGGGTCAACCGAATATGCCGACCGCCTGGATCCCGAGGATTTCCAACACCTGATTGAGAGCTTTCTACAGACCTGCAGCAGCGTCGTCCGGCGCCGCAAGGGCGTGACGGCTAGTTACATCGGCGATGCTATTCAGGCCTATTTCGGCTATCCAACAGCTGGTGAGGACGACAGCGAGTTCGCGGTGCTGGCCGCGCTCGAGATCGTTGATGCGGTGGCCACCATCTCCGCAAATCTGGGATATCCGTTGCAAGTGAGGATGGGTATCGCGAGCGGCCAAGTCGTGGTGGGTGAGTTCGTCGGCGCACCGAGCGGTGTATCCACCGTCGCCTTCGGTCACGTCGCGCATCTAGCGGCACGGCTGCAGGTACTGGCCAAGCCGAATACGATCCTTGTCGACGCGGCGACCTTCGAGGCCGCAAGCGGCGCGGTTGATTTCACCGGGTTCGGCAAACATGAGCTGAAGGGATTCGCCGCGCCAGTCCAGGTTTGGCAGGTGCAAAGGGCGCGCATGGTGCCGACCCGCTTTGCAAAGCGGGCGCGTATGACCAAGCTGTGCGGCCGCAACGCCGAATTGCGACTGCTGATGGAGCACTGGGAGACTGTCGTGCGCGACAGGCGTGGCAATGCCGTGTTGGTCTCGGGGGAGTCGGGAATCGGCAAGTCCCGGTTGCTCAACGAAATCCAGCAGCGTCTGCGCAGCTTTCCGCAACTGACCATGCAATGTTCTCCGACCTTTGAGAACAGCACCCTTTATCCATTCCTCGCAGAGTTGCAGAGGATTGCAACGATCGAGGACGGTGACTCAACGGAAGAAAAGCTTCGAAAGCTCCGCAACGGATTGTCGATAGGCTCGGTGTCCAGCGACATCGCGCTGGCGATCTTCTCGGGCCTGCTCGGGATGCCGACGACAATGCCGGACAGGCTTGAAGGGATAAGTGCCGAACGACAGCGCAACATTGCCGAGCAAGCATTCATCGATCTGGTCAGTTATTTGGCGCGAACTACCCCGATCCTGATCTTGTTCGAGGATGAGCAATGGGCCGATGCGACCTCGCGCGACCTTCTCGAAAAAATCGTCGCCAGCCTGGCTTCGACACCCGCCCTCTTGCTTGTGTCGAGCAGGAACAACGCAAGCGTTCCATGGGTCGACGGTCCTGACGGGCACCATATCAGGCTTGAAGCGCTCAGCCGAGCGGACGCTGAAGCGATTGTCCATGACATTAGTCCGAATGCGCTCGCTGCTGACGTAGCAGCGGTGCTCGATCGCGGTGAAGGCGTCCCGCTCTATATCGAAGAGCTTACTCGAAGCGTGGTCGAAACAGGGTTGCGCCTAGACGTATCGCAGCCCAAGCGTCTGTCACTCACGAACAACATTCCAAACTCTCTGCAGTTCTCGTTGCTTGCCCGTCTCGACAGGCTGGGGACCGCCAAGGAAGTCGCGCAGGTCGCGGCGGCGATCGGCCGCGAATTCGATTTCGACATGCTGCGCGAAATTTGTGATTGGCCTGAAGCGGAGTTGCGCGCTGCGGTTGGTGAGCTGATGCGCACAGGGCTGATCGTAGCCGAGCGAGGGACGGCCGGAGCAGGCTTTTCGTTCACCCACGTGCTGCTCCAGCAGGCCGCTAGAGGCACGATGCTGCACGAACGTGCGCAACAGATTCACAAGTCGATTGCCGAATGCATCGAGCTGCGCGACCCCAACGCGGGCTTTGCCTATCCCGAAGTGCTCGCTGAGCATTTCGCCGACGCCGGTCTGGTCGATCGCGCCGCTGACTACTGGCTGCAGGCAGGGCTGAAGGCCGCCAAGACTTGGGCGAAAGTTGACGCAGTGCGTATCTTCAGGAAAGGGCTTGAAGCCGCGAAACTCTTGCCTGACTCCGACGATCGTAGCCGCAGGTTGCTTCGCTTCGAACTGGAACTGGGCGACGTTCTGTACGCTGCGCTCGGCTACGTGACGGGCGAAGGCAGTGCCGCGTATCAGCGGGCCATAGCGCTGAGCGGGAAGCTTGGCGAACTGGAGGCGACGATTAGGGCACTCGACGGGCTTTTCGGTACCCATTTCAACTCGGGCCAGTTTGGTAAGGCCCTCGCGGCCAGTGATGAATTAATTCGAGTCGGCGAGGAGGGCGGCTACCTAAACGCACTCGTTATAGGTCTGCAGTTTAAGGGCATGAGTCTGTTCTGTCAGGGTGAGTTGGCGGAGGCTCGGCAATATCTTGAGCGCGCTCTCAGCCACAAGGGCAGTGCAGACGAGGTCGGCAGCGACTTTCCGAGTATGGCCATGATCTACCTTTCGTGGACCTTGCATATTCTGGGGTATCGCCGTCAAGCGCTGAAACTCTACCTCGAGGCGGAGGCGACCGTTCGGCAGCAATCCGCCTATCGCTTGGCCGCCTGCTTGGGAAACGGGTGTGTGTTGTTCGCCTTCCGCGAAGAGAGCAGGGATATCGCTCGGCTGGCGGATGAACTTCTGCCATTAGCGCAGGAAAACGGTTTCAATCTCTGGACACGGGTGGCGCGCTTTTTTGGTGGCTTGGCTGCATCAAGCCTCGATGACAGTCTGGTGGGAAGCCATATGATGGCATTGACCGAGAGTGACCTTGAAGATCAGGAAGTCGACAAATCGTGTTATTTAGGCTTACTGGCCAAAGCTTTCATTAACTCTGGACAATTCGATATAGCGGCAGAGACCGTCGAGAAAGGTCTGCGCGAGGCCGAAAAGATTGGCGAGCATTACTTTACAGCTGCCTTGCTTCGCATTCGCGGCGAGATCGAACTTGCAAATGGAGTCGGAGACAGAGCGGCAGAGGCTTCTTTCCGCGAGGCTATTGCCTTTGCGCGGCAGCAGCGCGCTAGGAGTTGGGAGTTGCAGGCGACCAATAGTCTGGCAAAGCTATTGCGGTCACAGGGTAGATTCGAAGAGGCGCGTGCGGAATTGCGGGAGATCAACGATTGGTTCATCGCAGCAGACATTGAGTGATTAACGACGCATCACGTTCTGCCGGCAATCTCGACGAGCGCGGATTCGGCAACATCTCGATCCCCGGCGCAGCCGCAACTTACGGTTTAAAGCAGACCAACGTCCGCTTACGGGTAGCGATGGCATTGATCTGAAGGCCGGCAGCGGCCATTCACCCGTAGCTCGCCGCAACGCAACAAGGCCCCTCCCGGGGCCTTGCGCATCAACCTCAGTTCTGAGCTTCGCCCCCTCACTTCCCCATCAGTTGCTTGGCATTCTCGGCCGTGATCGCGGTGGTCTCCACCGTCACCGTCTTGTCCACCTCGGTGGCGCAATCGAGCAGGATCTTTTTCGACATTTCGATCGCTTCCTTGGCGCCCGTCGGGTAGGTGAAGGTTGCGACCCAGTCGCCCTTGGCCACCGCCTCGATGCCGCCGGCTGGGCCAGGCAGGCCGTCGGTGCCGATGATCTTGACGTCCTTGCCCGCTCCCTTGGCGGCGAGCAGCGCGCCGGCGGCCATCATGTCGTTGGAGGCGTAGAGCACCTTGATGTCGGGGTGCGCCTGCAGCATGGCGGCGAAGGCGACCTGCGCCTTGTCCGGCACCCAGTCGGCGGCCTGCTCGGCGACGATCTGGACCTTCGGGTTGCCTTTCACGCCTTCCTTGAAGCCGTTGAGGCGCTCCACGGCCGGCGTCGAGCTCGGCAGGCCTTGCAGCACCGCTGCCTCGCCGCCGTCGGGCAGCAGCGTCTTGGCGGTGTACTTTCCGGCTTCCTCGGCGATCTTGAAATTGTCGCCGCCGATGAAGGCGGTGTAGTCCTTGCCGGGGTCGCCGACCGTCTTGCGGTCAAGCTCGATGACCGGGATGCCGGCATCCATGGCGCGCTTCACCGCCGGCGTCAGCGGTGCGGCCTCGAAGGGCGAGATCAGCAGGATGTCGACCTTCTGGGTGATGAAATTGTCGACCTGCGAGGTCTGCGTGTTGACGTTGCCGGCGCCGTCGGCGATCTGCAGCGTGAAGCCGGGCACTTCCTTGGCCGCCGCCTCCAGCTCGTCATTGACGTGCTGGCGGTAGGGCTCGGCATTGTTGGCCTGCGAAAAACCGATGACGAACTGGCCGTCCTTGGCGCAGGCTTTCACCAGCGGCTCGGCGGCGTAAGCGGAGCCTGCAATGCACAGGCCAGCGCCGGCCAGCAGCACGGCCTTGAGGGTCGATCCTCTTAGTGTCGTTTTCATAACTCACTCTCCTCCTCGTCCGGCCGGGGGGCCAGACCTTGGTTTGACGTTCACGTGTTGCCGTCTCCTCCTTGTTTGTTTGTGCATGTCGTCATCGCAAAACCTTTTGCGCGACATGCACTAACGACCCAACCCCTCGCGGCGGCGAACGAGGGATTGAAGCACTGCCGCCAGGACGATGATCGCGGCGGTCGCGAGCAGTTGCATGGCGGGCGTGATGTTGTTGAGCTGCAGGATGTTGGCGAGCGCGCCCAGCATGATGGTGCCGGCTACGGTGCCGACCATGGAGCCGGCGCCGCCGAACAGGCTGGTGCCGCCGATGACCACGGCGGCTATGGCCGTCAGCTCATAGCCCATGCCGTCATTGGCGCTGCCGAAATTGAACTGGCCGGCATGGACGATGCCGGCAAGGGCGGCGGCAAAGCCGGTGATGGCGTAGACCGAGATCTTCACCATCGACACCGGCACGCCGGATATGCGCGCGGCGCGCTCATTGCCGCCGACGGCAAAGACATAGCGGCCAAAGCGCGTGGTGTTGAGCACGATGGTGGCGATCGCGGCAAAGACGACGAACACAAGCGTTGCCACCGGCACGGTGTTGTTGAACAGCCGCTCGCCCAGCACGGCGAACACCGGCGGCGCCAGGCCCGGCCCTTCGCCATAGGAAATGTTGATGTACTGGTTGCCGGAGACGACCAGCGCCAGGCCGCGCGCGGCCTGCAGGCCGGCCAGCGTGACGATGAACGGCTCCAGCCGGAAACGGGTCGAGATGGTGCCCTGGATGGCGCCGAAGACGATGCCCAAAGCGAGCACGGCGAGGATGGTGGGGATCAGGCCGAAGCCGCCGGAGATCATCATCGAGGCGGTGACGACGCTGGACAGGCCAAGCACCGCGCCGACCGACAGGTCGATGCCGGCGGTGATGATGACGAAGGTCATGCCGATGGCGATGATGCCGGTCTCCGACACGGCGCGCACGATGTTGGCGATGTTGTCGGGGTTGAGGAACAGGATTTCGCCGTGGCGGCGCGGCGAGAAGATGATGCCGCCGATCGCCACCAGCACCAGGCCGATCAGGCTCTGGAAGCGCACGATGAGCGCCAGCGGGTCGCGATGCTTTTGAGGCGCCGCCATCACCGGGCTCGCTGCCACTGGGTTGTTGTCCTGAGACATCAGGCCTCCCTGCCGTTAGCCGCGGCCAGCACCGTGTGCTCGTCGACGCCGCCCATGAATTCCGCCACATTGCGCCCCTGGCGCAGCACCACGATGCGGTCGCACAGACCGATCAGTTCAGGCATCTCGCTTGACGCCACCAGTATGCCGAGGCCCTGTGCGGCGAGCGCCCGCAACCTCGCGTAAATCTCGCCCTTGGCACCGACATCGACGCCGCGTGTCGGCTCGTCGAGCAGCAACAGTTTCGGGTTGCCGAGGATTTCTTTCGCCAGCACCACCTTCTGCTGGTTGCCGCCCGAGAGCGCGCCGACCGCGATGTCAGGGTTCTTCGGGCGGATATCGAACTGGCTGAAGGATTCCTTCACCGCCTCGGCCTGGCGGCGCGGCGAGACCAGCCAGTTCGGCGAGATTCGGGATATGACCGACATCACCAGATTGAGGCCGACCGCCATGCGCAGCATCAGGCCCGAGCCCCGGCGGTCGTCGGTCACGAAGGCGATGCCGGCGTGGCGGGCAGCACTGATTGAATCCAGTTTCACCGGCTTGCCGCCGACAGCAACCTCGCCCTCCCAGCGGCCGGACAGGCCGGTGCCGTAGAGCGCGGACAACAGTTCGGTGCGCCCGGCCCCCATAATGCCGGCCAGGCCGACGATCTCGCCTTCATGGACATCGAGCGAAACGCCTCGCGGCGCCTGCCAGCCGGCGCTGTCGCGGGCGAGTTTGAAGCTGGCGTTCCTCAGGCTGAGCAGCGGCTTGCCCGCGGCCTTGGCGCGTTGCGGATAGAGTTCGTCCAGCGGACGTCCGACCAGCAGCCTGACCAGCTCGGCCTGCGGCGCGTGCGGCTCGGTGATGCCGGCGACACGGCCGTCGCGCATTACCGTCACCCGGTCGGCAATGCCGGGCACTTCCTCCAGCCGATGCGAGATATAGACGATGCCGACGCCGGTGGCGGCGAGCTTGCGCATGATATCGAACAGCCGCTCGACTTCGCCGACGGTGAGTGCGGCCGTCGGCTCGTCCATGATCAGCACGCGGGAGGCGTAAGACAGCGCCTTGACGATCGCCACCACCTGGCGCTGGCCGATCGACAGATCCGCCACCATGGCGGCCGGATCGATGGCGATCTCGATGGCTTCCAGCCGCTTCTTGGCCTCGCGGCGCATTGCCGGCACGTCGAGGAAGCCGCCCGGACGCATCAGTTCGCGGCCGAGGAACAGATTGGCGGCGACATCCAGCGACGGCACCAGGTCGAGCTCCTGGAAGATGGTGGCGATGCCGGCCGCTTGCGCCTCACGCGGGTTGTTGAAACGCACGGGTTTGCCGTCGATCTCGATCGTGCCTTCGTCCGGCGTGTAGACGCCCGACAACAGGTTCATCAGCGTCGACTTGCCGGCGCCGTTCTCGCCGAGCAGCGCATGGATTTCGCCGGCCTTGAGATCGAAGTCGACACCGCGCAGCGCCTGCACGCCGCCGAAGCGTTTGACGGCGCCGGTCATTACCAGCAGCGGCGCGCTCATGTTAGCCTCGTGTGGGTCGGCCTCCCGCAGGAGGCGCGCGCCCGCAGCGTCGCCTGCAGCCGCACCGAACGTGGCTCTGAACCGGTCGCCGCGATGCGGGCGCTGAGCAGGGCTGCCGCCTGCCTGCCTATCTCGGTGCAGGGCTGGGCAACCAGCGTCAGGCGCGGTTCGAAACAATCGGCCCATTCGAAATCGTCGAAGCCGGCCAGCGACAGATCGCCCGGAATGGTGAGGCCCTTTTCGCGGATGGCGCGGACGGCTCCGATCGTCGTCATGTTGTTGCCGGTGACCAATGCGGTTGGTGGCGACGGCAGCGACAGGATGGCGTGGGTGGATGCGGTCGCCGCCGCCGTGTCGACATTCTCGGCCGAGAGATAGCGCGGCACGCACTCAAGTCCATTGGCGGCGAGCGAAGCCTGGAACGCCTCGATGCGCTCGCGCGTCGTCGTCAGGCCCGGCTGTCCGGCGATATAGCCGATGCGCTTGTGGCCGAAGGAGGCGACATGGTCGATCAGCGCGCGCATCGACGTTTCGTTCTCGACGCCGATCTGATCGAAGCGCTCGTCGGCGAAACGGTCGATCAGAACGCATGGCATCTTCTTGTCGGCGAGGTAATCGATGGCGCGCTGCGGCGAGCCCGACGGGGCCAGGATGACGCCGTCGACGCGGCGCTGATGGAAAGCGCGCACCACCTGCAGCTCGCGGTCGGGATCTTCCTGCGTGTCCGACAGAAAGACCATCAGCCCGAGCCGCGCGCATTCAGCCTCGACCGCGCAGATGATGTCGGTGAAATAAGGGTTGGAGATCGCCGAGATGGCCAGGCCGACGCTGTTGGTGGTCGATGCCTTCAGCGAACGCGCCAGCTCGTTGGGCTGATAGCCCATCGTGGCGATGGCGTCGTTGATCAGCCTCGCCTTTTCCAGCGAAACGAAGCGCGTGTTGTTGACGACATGCGAGACGGTCGACACCGACACGCCGGCGCGCCGCGCCACTTCAGCCATTGTCGGCAAGACATATCAGCGCCTGCAAGCGCTCCTCCCTTTTGCGTTTCCCGTCCGCTCTGATGGCGGATTTTAAGGGAGCTTAGGGCCATCGAAACGTTTGCGCAATCGATTCGATGCAAATTTTTAGCGGGGCTTATCTCCCCCCTCGGGGGGGAGATGTCGCCGAAGGCGACAGAGGGGGTCGCCGCGCGTGAAGCGCCAACCTTCCATCTGCAGCAAGGACGTCGAGCCCAGTCGCACCGACCCCCTCTGGCCTGCCGGCCATCTCCCCCTCAAGGGGGGAGATTCGCAGTTTCAGCAAACTCGGCCACCAGCCCCTCATACGCCTCGAAGGCCGGCAGCGCCTCGTAACTATGCACCGCCGGTGTCGTCGCCCAATGCAGTTTCTCGCTGGTCCATGTCTCGATGAACGGCGTGAACCAGCCGGGTTCATCAAGCATGGTCGGACGCAGATTGACGAACCAGTCGAGCCCTTCGGGGCGCGTGAACATCCAGCTCATGCAATGTGGGCAGAAGTAATGACGCGAGGCGCCGTGCAGTCCGCCGATCACCGGCTCGCCTTGCATGATCTCGAACCCGTCCGAGGGAATGGCGGCGCTCAGCGAATAGGCGCTGGCCGACATGCGCTGGCAGCCGATGCAATGGCAAGCCATGGTCAAAAGCGGTTTTGCGGAAATCTTGAGCCGCACACGTCCGCAGCGGCATCCGCCTTCGGCCGGCAATTTCAGGGTTGGCACGGCAGTCTCCCACTCTTCGAAGCGCGGTGCTTCAGTCGCCGGTCAGCGCCTTCGTCGTCACCAGCGTGACGCCGGCATCGGTGAAGTCCGCATTGTACCGGGCGATGATCTCGGTCGCGGTTTCGCCTTCAGTGTCCAGCGTCGAGTGCGCATCGGAAACGACAGTGACGCCGAAGCCTTCGGCCAGGGCGCCCTCAACGGTGCCGGCGATGCAGAAATCGGTTTGCGCTCCGGCGAGCACGACTTCGCCGGCCCCCTGCCCGGCCACCCAGGCGCCAAGCTCGGCATTCGAGAAGGCGTTGCGGACGGTCTTGGAGAATGTCGGCTCGTCCTTGGCCTGGCCGAGTTCCGGCCATACCGGCCAACCCGGCTCGCCCGGAGCCAGCGGATCGCCGGCCGGCCCGTCATGCCGCACGAACGCTATCCGGCGCCCCTCGCGCCGCGCCCAGCCGATCAGCGAGCGGGTACGCTCGGCTATGCCCGGCGCATCATGGATCGGCGGCTCGACGCGCCCGTCGAACATGTTGGTCTGGAGATCGATGACGATGAGGGGAGCGAGTTTTGACATGGCGCGAAGATAACGCGGGCGATGGGAGGGTCAAGACGGCGAAGCTGCTGATCTCCCCCTTGGGGAGATTACCTGTACCCTCACCCGATTCCACCCGCGACCACGTAAGCACCAGCCGTGCGTCCATCCTCCAGCCGCATGACGGCCGTAACGATCGAGCCGTAAGCGCCTCGCCGCACACTGTGCATTCTTTCATGCTCGCCGGCCGGCACCAGGATGCGACCGTGAAAGCTTGTGCCGCTGCGCCGCAGAGCGACCGGTTCGCCATTGACGTGAACCTTGAGGTCAGCGGTCTCCGCATCGAGTTCAACCGTCACGGCGATCTCGGCCTGGTCTCCTCGCCGCATCGTCTCGGCAACAAGCGTAAGCCTCGGCGCCGGCGCATCGCTGGCCCGCAATCCACCAGGCCGCCCCGCAAACACATCGTCCGGCAATTCCGGCGTGCGCGGCGGGCTGGTGCGGCGTTGGGTGGCGCGCTCGTAATCGCCGGCGAGCCGCAGCAACTCCGCATCATCATAGGCCTTGCCCGCAAAGGTCAGCCCGACCGGCATGCCGATATCGGCCATCGTTCCCATAGGCACGGTGACGGTCGGAATGCCGAGATGACGCCACACCAGATTGCCATTGGCGACCCAGGTGCCGTTGCGCCAGGCGATTTCTGCTGAGGTCTGGTTGACGTCGGCGCTGGCCGACCCGACATCGGCGACCGCCGGCAGCACGACGGCGTCGAGCCTGTGCTCGTCCAGCCAGTCCTCGAAGTCGATGCGCCGCGTCGCCTCCAATCCCTTCAGACCTTCCGCCAGCGCTGGAATGTCCAGCAATGGCATCACGCCCTGCTTGGCGCTCGTGACGTAGTCGGCCAGATCGAAACCGTCGTCGCCATAGCGGTCCGGCAGCGCGCCCGGCGGCTGCGGGAAAATCTTTGGGCCGTCGACCGCAGCCAGATCGGGGATCGCCGGATCGGCATTGGCGCGCAGGAAATCGTCCCAGCCCCAGATGCAGAGATCCCAGATTTCGCGCTCGGCGAAGGCTTCCGGCACCAGCCCGCGTTCGACCATGGTTTTTGTGCCCGGACGGTCGCGCTCATAGTTCGAGACGACGGGGAAATCGACCTCGACCACCTCCGCGCCGAGCTTTTCCAGGTCACGCGCTGCCTGCCGCCAGAGGTCGAGCACCGAGGCGCGGGTCTCGATGGGTTTGGGCGCGCCGCCGTCGCGGCCGATATACATTTTCGGCACGCCGAGGCGTTTGCCTTTCAACGAGCCCTCCAAGGCGAGTGTAGTGTAGCTTGGCGGCCTGAGAGCAGCGCTTTTCGCGATCGACACCCAGGGCTGCACACGCCAGAAATCGCCGCGCGTCTCCGCATCGTCGGCGACGATCACATCCAGCAACTCCAGCATGTCGGCAATGCCGCGCGTGTGCGGCACCACCACATCCATGGTCGGCACCAGCGGCCAGTTGCCCCTGACCGAAATGACGCCGCGCGACGGCGTGTAGGCGACAAGTGCATTGTTGGACGCCGGCGCGCGGCCGGAAGACCATGTCTCCTCGCCCAGCCCGAAGGCGGCGAAGCTGGCGGCGGTGGCCGTGCCCGAGCCGTTGGACGAGCCGGAAGCGAAGGCGGCGGTCAAATAGTCGGCATTGTAGGGGCTCTCGGCGCGGCCATAGACGCCACGCTGCATGCCGCCATTGGCCATAGGCGGCATGTTGGTCAGCCCGATCAGCACAGCACCACCGGCCCTCAGCCTGGCAATGGTGAAAGCGTCCTCGTTGGCGACGAGATGCTCGAAGGCGGGCGAGCCGGCGGCCACCGTCAGGCCCTTCACCTTATAGCTGTCCTTGGCGGTGTAGGGGATGCCGTCGAGCGGCCCGAGGGTGGCACCATTGCGCCGCCGCAGGTCGGACGCCGCCGCCTCCTCGAACATTGCCGGGTTAAGCACCGGCACGGCATTGAGCGCGATGCCATGGCGGTCGTAATGCGCGATGCGCCTGAGATAAGCGCCCACCAGCTCGACGCTGGTGACGGTGCCGGCCTCCAGCGCCCGGCGCAGGTCGGCGATCGTGGCTTCGACGAGCTGGAGGTTGGGCATGGGATTCTCGAGATGCAGCGGCAAATGAGTCTTCGCATCGTGCGATGCGAGTGTCACGCCGCAAACGAAAGGCGTGACGTCGACGCTGCTGATCTCCCCCAAGTGGGGAGATGGCCGGCAGGCATAAGCGGCCTCCGAAATTGACTGATGAAAGACAGTTTTGGTATCCGCTGCCGATGTCCATTATATGACACGACCTCACCGACGTCATCGGCGTTGCCTGACCCTGAGCTCACAGCGTCTTGCTGTCGAACTGGCCTTTTTCCTTCATCATTTCGAGGAAGGTCCTGGCCTCGGCATTTCCGTGGCTTGCCGATGTGGAAAACCACTTGGCAGATTCCGGATAGTTCGGCTTGCCGCCGATCCCGGTGTAATAAAGCTTGCCAAGGTTGAGTTCTGCTTCGACATTTCCCGCCTTGGCTGCCTCCAGCAACCAGAATTCGGCGGATTTTTCATCCTTGGCTATCCCTCTGCCGCGGGCCTGGGCGAGCAAGGATGCCGCATCTGCATTTCCTTGCTCGGCTGCTTTGCCCCACCAGTAGGTCGCCTGCCTGTCATTTTGGGCAATACCCTGCCCACGCCAGTACATTAATCCCAGATTGTACTGTGCGTCAGCATTTCCCATGTCGGCCAGCACGGAGATCTGATGGAATTGCTCGCGATAATCCTTTGCCAGGACAGCCGCTTGAATCTTCTTAATGGCTGACCACTGCACATAGTAATTTCGGCCAGGCCCGAGCAGCACAAAAGCCGCCAGCAACACCAGAACGACGGTAAGGACCCCTCGGCGACGCGACGTGGGCGGGCTGTAGACAGGTGTATCCACTTTGGGCCCAGTCGTTGTTGCTCACGGTCCCCAATCCATTTGCAGCCACCAGTAATTCATAGCGCAAGCCAGGCTGTTCTGGAATATCCAAAGCATTTGATGTCGCTACTGCGCCGCGCCGGCAAAGAGGATCTCGCCATCGCCGCCAGCCGCCGGCCAATCCCTGATGGTGCGATCGTCGCCGCCGGTGAGCAGCGTGCCGTCGGTGGCGAAGGCAACGGCGTAGATCGGGCCGGTGCGGCTGTCGAACATGGCGGTCTGGCCGCCGGTGCCGACATCCCACAGCCGCGCCGTGCCGTCGAGCGAGCCGGAGGCCAAGCGCTTGCCGTCGGCCGACAGCGCCAGCGTATAGACGGTGCCTTCGTGACCCTCGAAGCGGCGCAATTCCCTAAACGTGTCGAGGTCCCAGAGCTTGATCGTGTAGTCGCCGCTGCCGGTGACGACATGATGGCCGTCGGCGGTGAAGACAGCGCCGTAAGTGCCCTGCTCGTGGCCGTGCCAGCTTCGCAATTGCTTGCCGCTTTCGACGTCCCAGAATTTCAGCGTGCCGTCGATGGAGCCGCTCAGCGCGCGCGTGCCGTCGGGCGAGATTGCGACCGTGCTGATCGGCCAGTCATGTCCGATCATCACATGCAGCACCGATTTGTTGACGAGATCCCAGACGATGACGTTGCCGGTGTCGTGGCCACTGACGGCGCGCTTGCCGTCCGGGCTGATCGCCAGCTTACGCACGCCGCCATTCGCGCCCGACGAGAAGACATGCAGCACCGTGCCGTCGGCAAGCTTTCGCAGCACGATCTCGCCATCGTCGCCGGCGGTCAGCGCGGTTGCGCCGTCGGGCATGAATAGCGCCGTGCGCGCCATGTCCTTGTGTTCACCAAGGTTGCGGATCAGCCGCTTGCCGGCGATGTCCCAGAGCTTGATCATGTGGTCGGTGCTGGCGCTCATGACGTCGCGGCCATTGGCCGAGACGGCGAGCCAGACGACGGCGTCGCGGTGGCCGTCGG
Source organism: Mesorhizobium sp. L103C119B0 (assembly GCF_000502235.1). NCBI lineage: Bacteria > Pseudomonadati > Pseudomonadota > Alphaproteobacteria > Hyphomicrobiales > Phyllobacteriaceae > Mesorhizobium > Mesorhizobium sp. L103C119B0. Next base: position 87,089 of record NZ_AYXE01000004.1, read on the forward strand.
GCTCGGTCGGCAGCGCCGGCGGAGGCGGCGGCAACGGCGCGACGGTTTGCGGTGGCGTGGCCGGAGCCGGCGGTGGAGCAGTCTCCGGTGGCGGTGTCGCCGGAGCGAGTGCGACTTGTGGCGGCTGAGGGGGAGCAGCCGGAGGCGTAGGCTGCGCCGGCTCGGGCGGTTTGGCTGCCTGCACCGGCGGAGTTGGCTCGGGCGGCATGGCGACCTGCGGCGAACTCGGCGGGGCCGGTTGCGTCGCCAGGTCCGGCGGGACACCGTCGATGCCCTGGTCCTTCGGCTCGGCTTTGGGTTCGTTCGGGGCGGCCACCTCAGCGCCTGGGCCGGCGTCACGCGCCCAAGGGAAGTGGTCGGCCAGCAGCGCCAACACGGCGAGCACCGGCAACATGAGGAAGGCGCGCCGCAGACCGGGGTGGCCCTTTGGGTCGATCTCGGCGTCGCGGCCAAAAAGCGGCGTTCCAGCAGGCTGGCTTCGCCGACCCGGCAGCAGTCCGGCCCAGAACAACAGGGCGCCAAGCAGGCAAAGCCCGCCGACGGTCAGGAACACCACCGGTCGCAGCGTGGCTGGGCCGTGCAGCATGTGATCGATCCCGCTCCAGCTGAAATCTCTGTCGCCGAGCAGCAGATACGCCCGCACCAGACAAGCCAAAGCGGCCGCCAGCAGCGGAAGCGCAAACAGCCTTTCGGCCAACCTGTCCATCGGACTCCCCCTCCGGTGCCGCACCTTGCTCATCATGCGGCCGCCGCAGCGAAACAAATAGTGCAAAACTGCGCCCACGAAAGTGGGCGCGATCACGCAGCCAAATTCACTTCAATTCGGCCCATACCGGCGCGTGGTCGCTGGCGCCGTCCTCACCTCTGACATCGCGGTCGATGCCGGCAGCGGTGAGGCGGCGCGCCAGTTTCTTCGACAGCAAGATGTGGTCGAGCCGCAGCCCGGCATCGCGCGGCCAGCGGTTGCGGCGGTAGTCCCAGAATGTGTAGAGCGTTTCCTTCGGATGCTTCTTGCGCAGCGCATCGGTCCAGCCCTGCTCGAGCAGACGCTGGAACGACGCCCGGCTTTCCGGCTGCACCAGCGCGTTGTCGTCATAGGAGCGGGTGGCGTAGATGTCGCGCGGCTCGGGCACGATGTTGTAGTCGCCGACCAGCGCCACCGGCAGGCCGGTGTCGAAGAGTTCTGCGGCATGCGCCTCCAGCCTTTCATGCCAGGCCAGCTTGTACTGGAATTTCGGGCCCGGCTGCGGGTTGCCATTGGGCGCGTAGAGACAAGCGATGACGATGCCGTTCACGGCCGCCTCGATGTAGCGGCTCTGCTTGTCGGCGGTATCGCCGGGCAGGACGTCACGGGTCAGCACCGGCTTGGACCCGCGCGCGAGTATGGCGACGCCATTCCAGGTCGGTTCGCCCTTCCACACCGCGCCATAGCAGGCCGCCGCAAGCGCCGTGCGCGGAAACTGCGTGTCGCGGGCCTTCAGCTCCTGCAGGCAGACCACATCGGGCTTGGCTGCCGCCAGCCACGCCAGCAGGTTTTGCAGCCGGCTGTTGATGTTGTTGATATTGAAAGTGGCGATTTTCATTTGGCGATCAGGAAACGATCCGCCCTGTCCACGCCTTCACCGTCCCGGCCAGCGTCTTCAAATGATCGGCGGTCGAAAACCCCGACACGCTCTTGCGCGGCTTCAGGTCGTGGTCGCCATCCTCCAGCCAGATCACCTCGATGGCTTTGGAAAGGCCGTAGGTCGCGACCTCTTCTTTCGTGCCGAACTCGTCGCGGGTGCCCTGGAAGATCAGCGTCGGCGTCTTGAGGTCGGCGAGATGTTTTGTCCTGAGTTGCTCGGGCCTGGCCGGCGGATGAAAGGGATAGCCGAGGCAGACGAGGCCCGAAATCTCGCCCTTGGCGAACATCTCGTCGGCGACCATCGAGGCGACGCGCCCGCCCATCGACTTGCCGCCGATGATGAGCGGACCAGCGACGCCCCTCGCCCTCAGATCGGCGATGGCCTTGATGTATTCCGGGTTGACCGTCTCGGCGCGCGGCGGCGGCTTGCGCTGGCCATAGCGTCGCGCCGCCATATAGTGGAATTCGAAGCGCGCGACCTGGAAGCCGGCGGTGGCCAGCGCCTTGGCGGTGGCGGTCATCGAAGGCGAATCCATCGAGGCGCCGGCGCCGTGGGCTAGCAAGATGGTGACCGCGGCGGTTTCGTTACCGTCGAAGAGGAAGGCGGTCATGGGGTGCGCTGCCATTGCGCCTCACCCCGCCGTCCGCGCCAGCTGCAGATCGACGAACTGTATCCCCTTTTGCGCAGTGCGCGCCCATTCGCTGTCAGCATCGAGTTCGAGATAGCGCACCCAGTGGCGGCGGGCTTCGGTCAGATTGCCGGCGTCGAACTCCAGCCGGGCAAGGTTGAACACCGGATCGGCGTAGCTCTTGTCGAGCGCGATGGCCTTGACCAGATGCCGGCGCGCCGAGGCGATCTTGCCTTCGTCGCTCATCAGCCCGGCGAGGTTGAACCAGGCCTCGACGAACGCCGGATCGAGCTTGATCGCTCTTGCATAGTCATGCGCCGCGTCGGCCACGCGACCGGCGCCACGCAAGCAATTGGCGCGGTTGAACGCGGCGATGGCGTCGCTCGGATCGATGCTGAGGCAGCGTTGGTAGAGCGCCGCGGCATCGTCGTGCCGGCCCTCCTCCTCCGCGCTTTTAGCCTCGGCGAACAGGTCCTCCAGCGTGTCGTCGCCGGCTGCACTGCCGAGATCAAACAGCAGCTGGCCGTCGAGTTCGCTCTGGCCACCTTCGAGATAGATCGCACCGGGCCGGCCATGCTGCGAGCCGACATTGAGCGATTTGGCGGGGAGCGAGGCGACCGGACCGGAGCGATGCACGGAGCGCGCGATCGCGCCCCAGGATGCGCCGCCGGCGACCAGCCCGGCATATTTGCGGGCAAGGATCAGATCGCGGAACGAGTAGGGTTCGCCATCATGCTCGAAGGCGTCGAAGAGGCTGAGCAGGTCGAGGTCGGCACCGGACAGTCTAGACTGGTCGACGAGCGACTGCCTGGACAGCGAAGACGCCTCCGGCGCCTTCATCAGACCGAGCAGGCGCAGGAAGCCATTTTCGCTAAGGAGCGTGCGGCCCGCGGCGCGCTCGGCCGCGACGCGGCGTTCGATCTCGGCATCACCGGCTTTCGCCAAGCCGGCCTTGGCAAGCAGCGTGCGCCCGAACACGACATGCGTCGTGCGTCGGGTAACGCCGCGCCGCAATTGGCCGTGCCGGCGCTCGACCTCGCGCGCGGCAAGCCGCAGCGGAAATGCCGCCAGCGCGCCGATGGCGCCGAAGACGGCGCCCGGGATTATACCGGTCGGCGCCGTCACCCCTTGCTCTTGCCGACGGCCTTGAGCAGATTGGCCTTCAACGGGTTTTCCTTGGCCGCACCCGCCTTGCCCTTGGCGGCAGGTTTTTCAGCGTCGTCGGCCTTGCTCTTCGACTTGGCCGGCGGCTTGGCTGATTGCGACAGGCTCGCCTTCAACGCGTCCATGAGATTGATGACATTGCCACGCTCGGGCGCCGCCGCAATGATCGGCTTGTGGCCCTTCAGTTTCTCGCGGATCATCGTCATCAGCGCGATCTCGTAGCGGTCCTCATAATTCTTCGGATCGAAGGTGGTTTCCTTCTGCTTGATCAGCGCTTCGGCCAATTGCAGCATTTCGGGATCGGGCTTGCCGGCAGGGATGTTGCCGAAATATTCAGCCGTGCCGCGCACTTCGTTCGGGTTCCTCAAGGTGCAGACGAACATGCCGTTCTCGCGCGCGCCGATCGTCACCACGCGCTCGCGGCTGGACAGGACAAGGCGGGCGATGGCCAGCTTGCCGGATTTGCGCATGGCCTCGCGCAGCACGGCGAAGGTTTCCTCCGCCATGGCGCCATCCGGCGCCATGTAGTACGGCGCGTCCTGATAGATGACGTCAACCTCGTCTTCGTCGACGAAGGCCTCGATGTTCATCGTGTGATTGGATTCGATGCGCACTGCTTCGAGGTCGGCCTCATCGATGATGATGTACTGCTTGTCCTCGTATTCGTAACCCTTGACCAAGTCCGCGCGCTCGACGAGGCCGAGTTCAGGGTCGACCGGCTTCATGTTGATGCGGTTGTGGGTCTTCTTGTGCAATTGGTTGAACGATATGCGCTCGCTGGTCGTCGTTGCCGGATAGAGCCGAACCGGACAGCTGACGAGGCTGAGCTTGAGGTAACCTTTCCAACTTGCCCTGGGCGCCATGATACTCTCCTACGCGGCCACGCACTGACATTTCAGACTGAGCATGATCTTAACCGAAAACCGGTTCCCACGTTTCGGGATCATGCTTACTGCAGCGCTTCGTCCAAAGGACGAATGGTGCTGCGGAAATCCTACACCGGCCCCAAATATACCGGCAAATTCCTGACGAAACCTTCCAGGTGAGCTGGAGGGCACCGACGGAGGATAATTCAAATTGTCCGCATGGTCGATGGACTTGGGGAAGTAAGTCATGCCGGAGGGACAGCACACCCCCCTCTGTCCTGCCGGACATCTCCCCCGCAAGTGGGGAGATTGGCAGCTTCAACCTTATCGCTCCTCTTGCAAGGTTTGCGATTGGCGAAAGCAGAGGCGACATCCGATCTCCCCCCTTGCGGGGGAGATGTCCGGCAGGACAGAGGGGGGTGTGCCGGATCGCCAACACCTCCCGATCTACTTCCCCGAAAACAACGGCAAATCCCTCGCGAAATGCTCCATGTCCGCCCAGGGGTCGCCCGAGGTCGCCAACAACCCCGGCAGCGAGGAATAGTTCAGATCCTGCGGCGCATCGATCGTCTCAAGGTCGCTCCAGCTCACCGGCGTCGACGCCGGCAGGTTGGTGCGGGCGCGCAGCGAATAAGGCGCCGCGGAGGTGTGGCCGCGCGCGTTGCGGTGGTAGTCGATGAAGATGCGGCGCTTCCGGTTTTCCTTGCCCATTGTGGTGGTGAAAGTGTCGGGCGCCGTGGCCGCCAGATGCGTGGAGATGGCGCTGGTCGCCTGGTGCAGCTTCTTCCAGTTCTGCTTTTGCGTCACCGGCACGGTTATGTGGATGCCGCCGCCGCCGGATGTCTTGGCGAACGGCACCAGGCCGAGCCGTTCCAATTCGCCCTTGATGTGGACGGCGGCCTCGACCACCTCGCGCCAGGCGATGCCCTCACCCGGATCGAGATCGAAAACGATCTGGTCGGGCTTGTCGAGGCTCAAGCGATGCGTGCCCCAGGTGTGGAACTCGACGACGCCGAACTGCGCCAGCGCCAGATAGCCTTTTGCTCCCTCGACCGACAGATAGGATTTGGTTTCACCTTCGGAGTTGGTGGCGTCAAAAGTGACCACAGAGGGCGGCATGCCGGTGAAGGCGTGGCGCTGGAAGAAACAGTCCTTCGGCAGGCCCGTCGGGCAGCGCACCAGCGACACCGGGCGGCCCATAATGTGCGGCAGCATGAAATCGCCGACCAGCGCGTAATAGACGGCGATGTCGAGTTTGGTCGGCCCGGTCTTGCCGAACAGCCGCCGCTCCGGATTGGTCACCCATATGGTGGCGAGATCGGCTTCGGCGATCAGCCGCTTGCGCTTCGGCGACACCGGCGTCGACAGGCCGACATCGCGCAAGCCCCGAAACACACCGTGGCGCAGCGAATTGTCCGCCGTTCGGTTGGCGTAGTGGATGCGGGCCGACAGCATCGGCCGCACCCATTTCATCTCGCGCATGATCTCGCGCGGCACACCCTCGGGTGCTGTCGCGCCGTCGCGCAGCGGCTGCAGCCGGGCCAGCAAGTCGCCCGCCGTCGCGGCATCGAAGCCGGTGCCAACCTTGCCGCGATAGTGCAGTTCACCATCCGCGAATTCAGCCATGCCGATTGCCGCCAGTCCTTCGGCCGCGTCGGAAACGGTGTAGCCGGCGATGATGAAATCGCCGGTCTCCAGCGCCTTGACCTTGGTCCAGGTCTTGGTGCGGCCGCTCTGGTAGATGGCGTTGGCGCGCTTGGAGACGACGCCTTCCAGCCCAAGGATCGAGGCCTGATCGTAAAGCCCCTGCCCGTCGCCTTCGACATGGTCGCTCAGCTGGATGGCGGAGTTGGCGCCCTGCCCGGCTAGCAGTTCGGCGAGCAAGGCCTTGCGTCTTGCGAGCGGCGCCTTGCGGAGGTCCCAGCCGTCGAGATGCAGCAGGTCGAAGGCATAGAAATGGAGCTTGCTGCCCGCACCCGCCGACAGCGCATCCTGCAGCAGCGCGAAACGCGAGATGCCCTTCTCGTCCAGCACCATGATCTCGCCGTCGATGATCGCCTGGCTGAGCGGTAGCCGGGAAAAGGCTTGCGGCAGGTCGCCGTAACGCTTCGTCCAGTCGATGCCGCCGCGGGTGATCAACCTGACCTCGCCATCTCCGACATGCGCCATGGTACGATAGCCGTCGAATTTTATTTCATGCAGCCAGAGTTCACCTGTGTCTTCCACCGGCCCGCCCGGCGGTTTCGGCACCTGCGTGGCGAGCTGCGGCTCGATGCGCGACGGCGGATCGCCCCTGACCGCACCGGACAACGCGCCGGGTTTCAGCGCGCCGGGCTTGGGCGGCAGGCGGGCCGGCTTCCTCGGCGGCGCCACCAGCTCCTCGATCCGCTTGCCGGACTTCACGCTTTCCGGCCGCGCTTCCAGGATGTCGAGGCCGGTATCGGCGGCGAGATCGCGCTCCTTGAACAGCAGCCAGTTTTTCTTCTCGCTGTCTTCGCCGGGCTTGGGCTTCAGACGGGTCAGCATCCAGCCGCCATTCAACTTGTCGCCGGCCAGCCGGAACTTGAAGGCGCCGGTGCGCAGGCTCTTGTCGACATCGTCCATCGGTGCCCAGGTGCCGGTGTCCCAGACGATCATCGGCCCGCCGCCATATTCGCCTTCGGGAATGACGCCCTCGAAGTCGATATATTCGAGCGGATGGTCCTCGGTCTCGACTGCGAGCCGCTTGTCGGCCGGGTTGAGCGAGGGCCCGCGCGGCACCGCCCAGCTTTTCAGCACGCCGCCGACCTGCAGGCGCAAATCGTAATGATCGGCGGTGGCGTGATGCTTGTGGACGACGAAGCGGTTGCCGTCGCCTGAAATGACCCCGCCCGCCGGTTCCGGCGTCTTCGTAAATTCGCGCTTGGCGCGATAGGCCTTGAGCTTGGGCGGGTTTGGCATGGATCAGGTAGGAGCGGCGCTTTCCCAGCGCCGCATTCCGTCACACCCCCCTCTGTCCTGCCGGACATCTCCCCCGCAAGGAGGGAGATCGGATGTCGCTGATGCTTTCGCCAATCCCCACCGTCGCAAGAGAGGCGCCGTCGATGAAGCTGCCAATCTCCCCCCTTGCGGGGGAGATGTCCGGCAGGACAGAGGGGGGTGCTGTCCCGCCAACATTTCAGATTTCCCAGCACGGTGCGAAGGAACGAAGATCACGCTCAATCGTCAGCAGCCGGCATCAACTCAAGCTCGGCCGGCGACAGCCCCTGCTGCAGCTGGCTCAGCCGGAATTCGTCGACCCAGTAGGCCTCGCCGTCGACCAGCACGCGGGCCGAGTAGACGCCGCCGGAAAAGCTTTGCGCGGTGACGTAGACCTTGTGGCGGTCGAGCGCCTTGCGCACCGCGGCGCGCTTGGAATTCTGGCTGGTGACGGAACTGGCCATGGCTCACTCATACACAAGACCGCAAGACATGGCGGCGGCATAAGGATGCTGGAGATCGGCCGCTCTGTCAATTTTGACCGCCTGCTTCTGGCAGCGCTACGATCCAACGGCAGCAAAAAACCGCTGCGCCTCGGCAGCGGACTTTGCAATGGCGACGACAATATTCGGTTAGTGGTCCGAAGGAATTATGAGCGCGGTGACGCGCGAGAGCTGCTGACGCCGGTTCAGCGTCGGCTTCTCGTAGATCTTCTTCATTGGTATCCCATGGCCCCCAATGGCCGCCGGCAAAGGCGCTTGCGGCTGGGTTTTGTCAAGGGAAGCGCTGTTCTTCCGCCGAACAGCTATGGAAACTGGAGGAGCGGCCGCTATAGTTTTCCTCAGCCCCAAGGAGAACGGCAATGACCCTCAGCACCCGCAAACTCGGCAGCCAGGGGCTGCAGGTCTCGGTGATCGGCCTCGGCTGCATGGGCATGAGCCAGTCCTACGGCCCTGCCGACGAGGCGGAATCGATCGCCACCCTGCACCGAGCCATCGAACTCGGCTGTACCTTCCTCGACACGGCGGAAGTCTACGGCGCTTATGCCAATGAAGAACTGCTCGGGCGGGCGCTGAAGGGCCGGCGCGATGAGGTGACCCTTGCCACCAAATTCGGCTTCCGCATCGAAAACGGCAGACAGGTCGGCACGGAGCGTGACAGCCGGCCCGACCATATCCGCGAGGCGCTGGAGGGCTCGCTGAAGCGGCTCGGCACCGACCATATCGACCTTTACTACCAGCATCGCGTCGATCCGGCCGTGCCGATGGAAGACGTCGCCGGCACGATCGGCCGGCTCGTCGCCGAGGGCAAGGTGCGCTTCTTCGGCCTGTCGGAGGCTGGTGCGGCCAACATCGGCCGCGCACATGCCGTGCATCCGGTCTCGGCGCTGCAGAGCGAGTATTCGCTGTGGGAGCGCAATCTGGAGCCGGAAATCATCCCGCTGCTCAAAAAGCTCGGCATCGGCCTGGTGCCGTTCGCGCCGCTCGGCCGCGGTTTCCTCGCCGGCGATGTCAAGCGCGCCGAGGATTATCCGGAAGGCGATTTTCGGCGCGGCGACCCCCGCTACCAGGGCGCCAACTACGACGCCAATGTCGCGGCAGCGGCTGCGGTGCAAGAGGTGGCCGCGGCCAAAGGGGTAAAGCCCGCACAGATCGCGCTGGCCTGGGTGCTCGGCAAGGGCGACGGCTTCGGCATCGACATCGTGCCGATCCCGGGGACAAAGCGGCGCAAGTATCTGGAGGAAAATGTCGCTGCCGCAGCGATCACGCTCGAAGCCGCCGAGATGGCTGCGCTCGACGCGGCACTCGCGCCGGGCAAGGTCTCAGGGCCGCGCTACAATGAGCGGGTGATGACGACCATCGACAGGTAGAGGCGTCTAAGCTGCCAATCTCCCCCCTCGTGGGGGAGATGCCTGGCAAGGCAGAGGGGGGCGCGAAGGATCGCCCGCATCAAGTATTCTGCGTAGAGGTTAGCTCAAAGATGTAAGTGAAATTGGCCAATGTCGGCGGGACAGCGCCCCCCTCTGTCCTGCCGGACATCTCCCCCACAAGGGGGGAGATTAGCAGTTTCAGCCCCTCGCCTCACCTTGCGTAATCGATTTTCCTTGGCTAGCATCCTCGGGTCGGCGCCGTGCGGAGGAGAACGTTGCGGCGGACCGGCTGGAGCGCCTCGCGTCCCCTCGGGGCGTTCACAGGACACTCCATTTTTGAATTGACGCAAGGACCGTCCCGAGCCGCTCCCGGTTTCGGGCTCCTGCGTTCATGTGGAGGATATCTGATGAACAGACGCGAATTCCTGTTGTCGACCGTGGCGACCGGTGCCATGGCACTGGCCGCGCCCATGGCCTTTGCCGCCGACAAATTGACCATATTGGGCTCGGTGCCCAATCTCGGCTTTCCGTTCTTTGTGCACATGCTGAACGAGATCAAGGCGGAGGCGCAGGCGCAAGGCGTCAATCTGACCGAGAGCGACGGCCAGAACTCGGCGCCGAAGCAGACCGCCGACATCGAGGCCGCACTTGTGCAGAAGGTCAACGCCATCGTGATTTCGCCGCTTGACGTCAACGCGCTGGCGCCGGCGATCGAGGAAGCGGTCAAGGCCGGCGTTCCGGTGGTGACGATCGACCGCCGCGTCGACGGCGTCGAGGGCATTCTGGCCCATGTCGGCGCCGACAACGTCAAGGGTGGCGAAGCCGAGGCGCAGGCCATGGTGGCGGCGTTCCCGAACGGCGCCAAGCTGTTCCATTTGCAGGGCCAGCCGGGTGCCGGGCCCGCGATCGACCGCAACAAAGGCGTCCACAATGTGCTCGATCCGCTCAAGGACAAGTACCAGATCATCTTCGAGCAGACCGCTAATTTCGCCCGCGCCGAAGCGCTGTCGGTGACCGAGGCCGGGCTTGCCGCCAACGGCAAGCCGGACGCCATCATCTGCGCCAATGACGACATGGCGCTCGGCGCGCTCGAAGCCTGTGCCGCGCGCAACTTCACCGACGTCAAGATCTACGGCTTCGACGCGCTGCCGGAAGCGCTGGTCGCCGTGCGCGACGGCAAGCTCGCCGGCACGGTCGAGCAGTTCCCCGGCGAACAGTCGCGCAAGGCGGTGCAGATCGCGGTCGCCTTCGCCAGGGACAAGACCGAGCCGAAGGAGAAGCTGGTGCTGTTGACGCCGATCGTCATCGGCAAGGACAATCTCGACAAGGCGGAGAGGTTGAACGAGACCAAGTGAAAGTAGGGCCCATGACGGGTGGAGGTCGCGCTCTGTCGCGCCCCCCTCTGTCCTGCCGGACATCGCCCTCACTTGGGGGGAGATTGGCCGTCACGTCTGCTTTCGCCAATCGCCAACGTTATAGAAATAGTGCTGCCGGCAAAACTGCTGATCTCCCCCCGTGTGGGGGAGATGTCCGGCAGGACAGAGGGGGGCGCTGTCCCGCTGCCTATCGCAATCCGGGAGCAATGCTTGTCCGCCGTTGAACCCACCGCATCATCGCCCCCGCTCCTTTCCGTCGAAGGCGTGACCAAGCATTTCTCCGGCGTCACCGCACTCAGCGATGTCTCGCTCGAGGTGCGGTCCGGCGAGATCCTCGGCCTGCTCGGCGAGAACGGCGCCGGCAAGTCGACGCTGCTGAAAATCCTGTCCGGCGTGATGCCGCCGTCAAGCGGCCGCATCGTCTTCGACGGCGCCGACTACGCGCCGTCCAGTCCGCAGGATGCGAAGCGGCATGGGATCGTCACCATCTATCAGGAACTGAGCCTGATCCCGACGCTGACGGTTGCGGAAAACATTTTCATCGGCCGCGCGCCGCTCGGGCCGCTCGGGCTGGTCAGCTGGCGCAGGATGGAGGACGCCTCGCGCGCGATCATCGCCCGCGTCGGTCTCGACATCGATCCGGCGACGCCGGTGTCCTCGCTGTCGGTAGCCGAACAGCAGCTGGTCGAAATCGCCCGCGCTCTGTCGCTGGAAAGCCGCCTGATCATCATGGACGAGCCGACCTCGGCGCTGACCGAGACCGAGGTGCAGAAACTGATGTCGATCATGGACAGGCTGCGCAAGGACGGTGTCGCCATCATGTTCGTCACCCACCGGCTGGAGGAAGCGTCCGCCATTTGCGACCGCATGACCGTGCTGCGGGACGGCAGGCTGGCCGGTCATCTCGACCGTGACGGCCAGCCGATCCAGATCCCGAAGATCATCGAGAAGATGGTCGGCCGCGCCGCCTCCGAGCTCTACGCGCGGCCGACGCAGCGCGATGTCGCCGGCGAGGTCAGGCTCTCGGTGCGCGGGCTGCGGACGGTACGCGACCCGTTGGCGCCGCATGCCATCGTACTCGAAGGCGTCAACCTCGATCTGAAGGCCGGCGAAATCCTCGGCGTTGCCGGCCTCGTCGGTTCCGGCCGCACCGAGCTTGCCCGCGCCATTTTCGGCGCCGACCGCATCGCCGCCGGCACGATTGCGCTCGACGGTAAGCCGATCGCCCCGGCCTCCCCCGCAGACGCCATCAAACTCGGCATCGGGCTGGTGCCGGAAGACCGCAAGCACCAGGCGATCTTTGCAGCACTGGGCATTCTCAACAATTTCTCGATCGCCTCGCTCGGCCGCTACAGCAATGGGGCCGGCTTCATGGCCGAACGGCGCGAGCGCGAGGCGCTGGCCGGCTATCGCAAGGCACTGTCGATCCGCATGGCCTCGCCCGACCAGGCGATCGAGGGCCTGTCCGGCGGCAACCAGCAAAAAGTCATCCTGGCCCGCTGGCTGGCGCGCGACCCGAAAGTACTGATCGTCGACGAGCCGACGCGCGGCGTCGATGTCGGCGCCAAGGCCGAAGTGCACCAAATCCTGGTCCAGTTGGCTGCGCGCGGCATCGCCATCATGATGATCTCGTCGGAACTGCCGGAAGTGCTGGCGGTGTCGGATCGCATCGTCACCATGCGGCGCGGCCGTATCACCGGCGAAATGCCGGGCATCGAAGCGACCGAGGAAAAACTGATGGAACTGATGGCGCTCGACCGCAAGCAGGACGCAATGCAATGACCAGCACCACCGAACAGACCCAGCGCAGCGGCATCAACATCGCGCGGCTTCTGATGAGTTTTGGGCCGCTGATGTTCCTGGCGGTGTTGATCGTCATCTTCACCGTGCTGAAGCCGAGCTTCATCGATCCAATCAACCTGTTCAACATTTTGAGGCAGATCTCGATCACCGGGCTGATCGCGCTTGGCATGACTTTCGTCATCCTCACTGCCGGCATCGACCTGTCGGTCGGCTCGCTGCTCGCCTTCTGCGGCATGGTGGCGGCGGTGGTGGCCAAGGGCGGCACCGCCAACACGCTGTCGCTGTCGACCACGGGCACGCAAGGATATGGCTGGTTCGCCGCCTTGCTTGCCGCCGTCATCGTCGGGGCGCTGGCCGGCGGCGTCCAGGGCTTTGCCATCACCCGGCTGAAAGTGCCGCCCTTCGTCGTCACGCTGGGTGGGCTCACCGTGTTTCGCGGCCTGACGCTGACCATCTCCAATGGCGGACCGATCTCCGGTTTCGACGCCTCGATGCGCTGGTTCGGCACCGGGCTCATCGGACCGGTGCCGGTGCCCGCGATCATCTTCGCGGCGGCCGCCATCCTGTGCCACATCGTGCTGCGCTATACGCGCTATGGCCGTGCCGTCTATGCCGTCGGCGGCAATGCCGAGGNTCCTGTGCCACATCGTGCTGCGCTATACGCGCTATGGCCGTGCCGTCTATGCCGTCGGCGGCAATGCCGAGGCCGCACGCCTGTCGGGCCTGCGCGTCGACCGCATTCTGATCTCGGTCTATGTCATCGTCGGCTTCTTCGCCGGGCTGGCGGCCTTCGTTTTGTCAGCACGGCTCAACTCCTCCGAAGCCGTAGCCGGCATCGGCTACGAACTTACGGTGATTTCCGCCGTGGTCATCGGCGGTACCTCGCTATTCGGCGGCATCGGCTCGGTCGGCGGCACGGTGGTGGGCGCAGCGCTGATCGGCGTGCTGCAAAACGGGCTGCAGTTCAACAATGTCTCGTCCTACACACAAAGCATCGTCATCGGCCTGATCCTGATCCTGGCCGTGGCCTTCGATCGTTGGCTGAAGTCGCGGGTAAGGCGGTAAGGGATCGGCCATGGTTCAGATCAGGGCGATGGCAGAGAACGATGTAGCGTCGGTATCGCGGCTGCTGGGAGAGTCTTGGCGGCGCACCTATTCGTCGATCCTGGGACCTGAAAATACCGCGCGGCTCTCGGACGACAAGCATGCGCCCGAGCGGCTGGCAGAGGAACTTGGGGACGACAACAAGATGTCGTTCGTGGCCGAACGGCCGGACGGTTCGATCGCCGGCTACGCGATGGCGGCGATGGACGATCGTGGCGATGTCCTGCTCGACCGGCTGCACATCGACAAGACAGAGTTCGGCAGCGGGCTCGCCACCGACCTGCTGCACGCGGTGCTTGTCGCGCATGCCGGCATCCCCAGCATTGCGCTGGAAGTGATCGAGGGCAACGACCGGGCGATCGCCTTCTATCGCAAGCACGGTTTCGAAGTGGTCGAGCGCCGCCCGGCCGCGCACGGCGTTGGCGGCCACGCCTCGCTGATCATGCGCCGGCTGCTGTCGAGGGCGTAAGGGGAGGGAATAGGCCGTAGGGAATAGGGAATAAGGTGGCGCAGACCGATACCCTACGCCTACAGCCTACTGCGCCGCCGCTTGCCGGCCGTCCTCGTCGTCCGGCATATCGAGAATTTCGATCAGCCGCGCCACCTTCGTTCCCGGCAAGGGGCGGCCCTCGTTGACCAGCGCCTCGTCGGCACCGAGCCAGGCGAACGCCTCGCGCAGTTCTTGAAGGGTGGCGCCGGTCAGCGCGATGTCGGCTATGACCGCCTCGTCTACCGGCCCCAACACCGAAATGATGTCGTCGCGTGTCATGGTCACCTCCATGCTAAGTGCCGGCAGGTCGTCGAGTTGACGCCGGGATCCGGCCATCCAGTCAACGGATTGCGAGCGAAAGCCGCCGACAAAGCAGAATCTGGGTCTTCTTTTCGACTAAGCAAGGTGAACGCGCCTTTTGCCTTCAAGCAGCCGAATGCCGATCGATGCTGTAGAGATGCACGGGATAGCCGGGACCGATGGCGTCGCGTACCCGGCCCGTCCAGGCACGAACCGCCGGATAAGCCGCCAGCGCAAAGCCGCAATCTTCGGCACGGTGGCCGTAGGCATAGACAGCAATGTCGGCGATGGTGAGCATGTCGCCGACAAGGAACGGCGTGTCGTTCAGGCTGCGCTCCAGCGCTGCCAGCGTGCGGGCGCCGGCTTCGCGCTTGGCCGGAAGCGTCGCCTGGTTGCGCTCCAGCCTTCCGGCCAGCGTCCAGAAGCGCAGGGAGCCGATGACCGGCTCGACATGGTACTGTTCGAAGAACAGCCATTGCATAACTTTCGCGCTGACATAGCGATCCGCCGGCAGCAAGGGCGTGCCTTCGGCGAGATAAATGAGGATCGCATTCGATTCGGCGATCGCACGGCCATCCTCGAGTTCGAGCACAGGAACGGCGCCGGCCGGGTTGAGCTTCAGGAAGGCGTCGGTGTGGCTCTCGCCCTCGAAAATCGACACCAGGCGGCTTTCATAGGGAATGTTGAGCAGGCCGAGCACGACCCTCGCCTTCCAACCGTTTTGCGACGGCAAATAATCATGAAGCGTGAGCATGGCTGTCCTTTCGCTGCGGTCGACGCCTGATTTGCACGGTGCCACGATACCAGCCACCCGAATCCTGCAATGTGTACGCGCGGAAACAGATAAACTATACGCATGTAGAGTTTTATTGACTTCGCTGTATGTGCGATTTACCCGATAAACACTTGCGTCGGATAACTGCGCGGGCAAGCAATCAGTTTGCGTGTGAGAGGAATCGCAAGCATGAGCCTTTCGCGCCGAAGCGAGATCGCCGCCGAGGCCGTGGGGCCAACGATTGTCGCCGGCGAAATCCTGGTCGAGATCATGGCGACGGAACGGGGTTTCGGCTTCCTCGAGCCGCAATCGCTTGTCGGGCCATTCCCCAGCGGTGCGCCGGCGATCTTCATCGATCAGGTCGCCCGGCTGGGAGGCGGCGCCGGCATTATCGGCTGCGTCGGCCGCGACGATTTCGGCACGCTCAACCTGGACAGGCTGGAGCGCGACGGCGTCGACGTCTCAGCCGTCGATATCAGCGACCGCTTCCCGACGGGATGCGCCTTCGTGCGCTACCGGCCCGATGGTATCAGGGACTTCGTCTACAACATCGCCGAATCCGCCGCCGGGCAGATCCACCTGACCACTGCTGCGCGCCTGCTGGCGGACAGGGCCGGCCATCTGCATATCATGGGATCGACGCTGTCGGTGGCAGGGCTGAAGGAGATCGTCAGCTACGCAGTGCAGGCGGTTCGTGCCCGCGGCGGCTCGACCTCATTCGACCCGAATGTGCGCAAGGAGCTGATCGACGGCTCCGACGGCGCACTGTTTTCCGCACTCATCGACGATGCCGACCTGCTGCTGCCGTCCGGCGACGAATTGCTCGCTACGGCGGGCGTCGATGACGAGCACCGGGCGGTGGCGGCGCTGTTTGCCAGGGGCGTCGGCGAGATCGTGCTGAAGCGCGGTGCTGACGGCTCTTCCTGGTTCGGCGCCGACGGCGCCAGGATCGACTGCGCCGGTTTTCAGGTCGAGGAAGTCGACCCCACGGGCGCCGGCGATTGTTTCGGCGCCACCTACCTGACCTGCCGCCGCCAGGGGATGGAGCCCGGCAAGGCGCTGCTTTATGCCAATGCCGCCGGCGCCCGCAACGTCACCCGGCGCGGCCCGATGGAGGGCGTCACCAGCTTCGACGGACTCGATCAATTCATCAAGGGAACAGCGAGACGGACATGAGCGCCAACCCGCTTGCAGGCCTCGCCAGCGCGCGCAAAAACGGCTCGCCCTACGGCATCACCTCGATCTGCTCCGCGCATCCGCTGGTGATCCAGACGGCGATCAGGCGCGCCGTTGCCGACAGGGAGAAAAACCTGCTGATTGAGGCAACCTGCAATCAGGTCAACCAGTTCGGCGGCTATACCGGAATGACCCCGGCGCTGTTCGTCGCCTTCGTGCTGGAGATAGCCTGCCGCGAGGGGCTGGAAGCCTCACGTATCATCTTCGGCGGCGACCATCTGGGACCGAACCCGTGGCGCGCAGAGCCGGCGGCGCAGGCGATGGACAAGGCCGAGGCCATGGTCGGCGCCTATATCGCGGCCGGCTTCACCAAGATCCATCTCGACGCATCGATGGGCTGCGCCGGCGAGCCGGCGGCGCTTGACGACGAGACCATCGCCACCCGGGCGGCGCGGCTGGCAAAGGCGGCCGAAACGGGCGCGCACGCCGCAGGCAGCACCTTGCCGGTCTACATCATCGGCACCGAAGTTCCCGCCCCCGGCGGCGTCGACCATGCGATCAGCGAGTTGAAGCCGACCGAGGCGGCGGCGGCGCGGCGCACGATCGAGGTTCACCGGGAGATCTTTGCCCGCGAAGGCCTGACCGAGGCGTTCGGCCGCGTCATGGCCGTGGTGGTGCAGCCGGGCGTGGAATTCGGCAGCCAGAATGTCGTCGCCTACGCGCCCGAAAAATCCAAGGGCCTGACCGGCTTGCTCGATGAGCAGCCGTCGCTCGTCTACGAGGCGCATTCGACCGACTACCAGACCCGTGCGGCTTTGACCGCGCTGGTCGCAAACGGCTTTCCTATCCTCAAGGTCGGCCCCGGCCTGACCTTCGTCTTGCGCGAGGCGCTTTACGGGCTCGACCTGATCGCCTCCGAAATGGCCAGGGACTATGGCGACCGGTCGCTCGCCCGGACCATGGAAAGCGCGATGCTGGCAGCCCCCGGCCATTGGCACAGCCACTATCATGGCAATGAAGCAGAGCTATATGTGCAGCGGCATTACAGCTACAGCGACCGCATCCGCTATTATTGGAGCAACCCCACCGCTGTCGCGGCCGTCGAGCGCCTGCGCAAGGCGCTGGACGACGTTGCCATTCCCGAAACGCTGATGCGGCAATTCCTGCCGGCGCTGCCGGCCGAACTCGGGCCGGCGGGCAATCCCGAGGCTATCCTTCTCGAAGCTGTCGATCAGGTGCTGGCCGACTATGACGCGGCCTGCCGTGGGACCTGAGTGCATTGCGCCGGGTTGATCTTTGCCTCAGCCCAGTGTCTCTGACGTTTCCATGAAACCAGCCATGTTCTTTCTCCTGTTCGCGGCCTCCCTGCTGGCGTCGCCGGCACGCGCCGACTGGAAGCCGGTCGAAAAGGTCGAGACCTACGCCATCGCAGGGCGGACCGGCCCGGAACTCTATGCCGCGATCGGCGAAGCCGGCCCCTTGCTCGGCAAGGGTCGGGTCATTGCGCACACCAATTTCAAGCTGACCTGGACCAGGGACTACAGGCCGCAAGGCGACGCTTGCGTGCTCAAATCGGCGCGCCCGAAACTGATCATCACCTACACCTTGCCGAAGCCGGCCGAACCGTTGCCGGCTTCCGTCCAGAAGAACTGGACGGTGTTCATCGCCGGGCTCGCCGCCCACGAGAGAGTGCATGGCGCAGCCATCGCCGAGATGGTGCGCAAGATCGAGGCGGTGAGCGTCGGCCTGACCGTTACTGATGACCCCGCCTGCAGCAAGATCAGAACCGAGCTGACGAGGCAACTCGCCCAGATCTCGCTGGCTCAGCGGCAGGCGAGCCGCGACTTCGACCGGGTCGAATTCGGCCCCGGCGGAAACCTGCAGAAGCTGGTGCTGGCTTTTGTGAATGGGGGGTAGTTTGCCGGCGAACCGGTCATTGCCCCGGTGTTCCGAATGACAAGAGCACCGGCCGCATGGCCGCTTTACAGGCAGGCTTGGTAGCGCTACCGTCTGATCGTCACGCGACCTGTTGGGGGAATGGGAGACGGTCGCGAGGCGGGAGAGGAGCGGTTTCCTTCGGGGCGTCGCAAGAAGCATTCGGGAGGAGATCGATGGCGTCTGTCGCGATCGGCGATGTTTACAAATCGTTCGGGACCGTCGAGGTCCTGCATGGCGTCAGTGTGGATATCGACGACGGCGAATTCGTCACGCTGGTCGGCCCGTCGGGTTGCGGAAAATCGACCCTTCTCAGGATGATCGCCGGCCTGGAAAAGATTTCTCGGGGCGAGATCGCGATCGGGGATCGGGTCGTCAACAACGTTGCGCCGAAAGAGCGCGACGTTGCCATGGTGTTCCAGAACTACGCGCTCTACCCGCACATGACGGTCGCCGAGAACATGGCGTTCTCGCTCATGCTCAAAGGTGTTTCGAAGGCCGATTGCGCTACCAGCATTCAGCGCGCCGCCGAAATCCTCGGGCTGGTGCCATTGCTGACGCGATATCCGCGCCAGCTTTCCGGCGGCCAGCGCCAGCGCGTCGCCATGGGCCGGGCGATCGTGCGCGATCCACAGGTTTTCCTGTTCGACGAACCGCTCTCCAATCTCGACGCCAAGCTCAGGGTGCAGATGCGCGCCGAGATCAAGGAACTGCACCAGCGGCTCAAGACGACCACAGTCTATGTCACCCACGACCAGATCGAGGCCATGACCATGGCCGACAAGATCGTCGTCATGCATGACGGCATCGTCGAACAGATCGGACCGCCGCTGGAGCTCTACGACAGGCCAAACAATCTCTTCGTCGCCAGTTTCATCGGCTCGCCCGCCATGAACCTGATCAAGGGCGAGATCGTCACCGACGGGTCTCCGTCCTTTCGCGGCGCCGGGGGAATTTCCGTGCCGCTGGCCGGCGCGCCGGCCGTTGGCAACGGTCATCCGGTGGTGCTGGGAATACGGCCCGAGCATTTGCGGCTATCGTCAGACCAAGGCATTCCAGTCACCGTCGCGGTGGTCGAGCCGACCGGGTCGGAAGTGCAGATCAGCGGCCGCACCGCCGGCGGCGACGAGATCGTCGCCAATTTCCGCGAACGCCATGCCTTAACACCGGGCGAATCCATACGGCTCTCTGCCGCGCCTGGCCTGATTCATCTCTTTGACGGCAAGACCGGAACACGATTTGAAACGCGTAACGGATGGTAAGGACCGCATAGCAAGGAAGATAAACCGGAGGAGACGACCATGAAATTCACGAGACGCGATGTAATCCGCACGACCGCAGGTGCCGCAGCGGGAGCTCTGGGAAGCCGGTTCGTCGGCTCGCCGGCTTTTGCCCAGGAGGGCTTGAAATACAAGCCCGAGGAAGGCGCAAAGCTGCGGCTGCTGCGCTGGTCGCCCTTCGTCAAGGGCGATGAGGATCAATGGCTGGCCAACACCAAGCGCTTCACCGAGGCGACAGGTGTCGAGGTTCGTGTCGACAAGGAAAGCTGGGAGGACATTCGCCCCAAGGCAGCGGTCGCCGCCAATGTCGGTTCCGGCCCGGACCTCATGTTCGTCTGGTTCGACGACCCGCATCAATATCCCGACAAGCTGCACGACGTGACCGAGCTCGGCGAGTATCTGGGCTCGAAATATGGCGGCTGGCACGACGGACCAAAGCAATATGCGACGCGGGACGGCAAGTTCGTCGGCCTGCCGCTGGCCACGATCGGCAATGCCATCGTCTATCGCGAAAGCTGGGTGAAGGAGGCCGGCTTCTCCGAATTTCCGAAGGATACGGCAGGCTTCCTCGAGCTTTGCAAGGCGTTGCAGGCGAAGGGACATCCGGCCGGCTTCACGCACGGCCACGGCGTCGGCGACGGCAACAATTACGCGCACTGGCTGCTGTGGAGCCATGGCGGCCAGATGGTCGACGAGAGCGGCAAGGTGGCGATCAACAGCCCCGAGACGCTAAAGGCGATCGGATACGCGCAGGAACTCTACAAGACCTTCATTCCCGGGACCGAAAGCTGGCTGGACGTCAATAACAACCGCGCCTTCCTGGCCGGCGAACTCGGCGTCATCGCCAACGGCATTTCCGCCTACAATACGGCCACGATCAACAAGGACAACGATCCGAAGCTGGCTGAGATCGCCAAGGACATCCGCACCACCAACCTGCCGATCGGTCCCGTCGGGAAATCGGTCGAACTGTTCCAGGTGACCACCGCCGTCATCTTCAACTACACGCCCTACCCCAATGCGGCCAAGGCCTATCTGCAGTTCATGTTCGAGGATCCGCAGATGACCGACTGGATCACCTCCTCGGCGGGCTATTGCTGCCAGACGCTGAAGGCCTTCGACAACAATCCAGTGTGGACGGCCGACCCGAACAATGCCGCCTATGCCAAGGCCTCGGCGACGCTGCGCCCCAACGGCTATGCCGGGCCGCTCGGCTATGCCTCGGCGGCGACCATGGCCGACTATGTCCTGGTCGACATGTTTGCCAAGGCGGTGACCGGCCAGGCGACGCCGCAGGAGGCGATGGAGGAGGCGGAGAAGCGCGCCAACCGCTACTACCGCGTTTGATCACGGCACCGCCGGGCAGCGTCTAGTGCGCTGCCCGGCCCGTCGCACAATCCCATGGCGGCCGTTGACGCCGTGACCTGATTCCCCGATGAGGAGCCCTCCATGGCCGTGCCGTCCGTTGCCGCCCAGCCGCGTCCGTCGATGCTTTCGCGGATCTCCGAAAGCCGCAACGCGCTGGGCTTCGGCTTCATGCTGCCGGCGGCGGCGCTGCTGCTGGTCTTCCTGACCTATCCGCTCGGGCTGGGCGTCTGGCTCGGCTTCACCGATGCCCGGATCGGCCGCCCCGGCATCTTCATCGGCGTCGAGAATTATCAGTACCTTTGGAATGACAACGTCTTCTGGCTCTCCGTCTTCAACACGCTGCTCTACACGGTCAGCGCCTCGATTCTGAAGTTCGTGCTCGGCCTGTGGCTGGCGCTCATCCTCAATGAAAACCTGCCGTTCAAATCGTTCTTCCGCGCGATAGTCCTGCTGCCCTGGGTGGTGCCCACTGTACTGTCAGCCATCGCCTTCTGGTGGATCTACGATTCGCAGTTCTCCATCCTGTCCTGGGCGCTGCAGCAAATGGGCCTGATCGACCACCGCATCAACTTCCTCGGCGATCCGGAGAATGCGCGCGCTTCGGTTATCGCCGCCAACGTCTGGCGCGGCATTCCTTTCGTCGCCATCACGCTGCTCGCCGGCCTGCAGACCATTCCGCAGTCGCTCTACGAGGCGGCCACGCTCGACGGCGCCAGTCGCTGGCAGTTGTTTCGCTATGTGACGCTGCCGCTGCTGACGCCGATCATCGCCATCACCATGACCTTCTCGGTGCTTTTCACCTTCACCGATTTCCAGCTGATCTACGTGCTGACCCGCGGCGGACCGGTGAATGCCACGCATCTGATGGCGACATTGTCTTTCCAGCGCGGCATTTCCGGCGGCCAGCTTGGCGAAGGCGCGGCCATCGCGGTGGCCATGATCCCGTTCCTGCTGGCGGCGATCCTGTTCAGCTATTTCGGCCTGCAACGCCGCAAATGGCAACAAGGCGGCGGAGACTGACATGGTCAAGACGGCCGCGACAAGGAAGGCGAAACGTGGGGATATCGACGAAGGCGGCATGGGCTACCTGCAGAGCCTGCCGCGCCGCGTGGTGACGGTCTATCTGCCGCTGCTGGTGTTCGTCTTCGTGCTTTTGTTTCCGTTTTACTGGATGACGATCACGGCGGTTAAACCCAATCTCGAAATGACCGACTATGCGCAGTTCAATCCGTTCTGGGTGGTGCATCCGACATTGGAGCACATCCGCTATCTCCTGTTCGAGACCTCCTATCCGGGCTGGCTGCTCAACACGATCATCATCTCGACCGCCGCTACGTTCCTGTCGCTGCTGGCGTCGGTGTTCGCCGCCTATGCGATCGAGCGGTTGCGCTTTTCCGGGGCGCGGCAGGTCGGCCTCGGCATCTTCCTCGCCTATCTGGTGCCGCCCTCGATCCTGTTCATTCCGCTGTCGGTGATGGTGTTCAACCTCAGGCTCTACGACACGCCCTTCGCGCTCATCCTTACCTATCCGACCTTCCTGGTGCCGTTCTGCACGTGGCTGTTGATGGGTTACTTCCGCTCCATCCCGTTCGAACTGGAAGAATGCGCGCTGATAGACGGAGCGAGCCGGTGGCAGATCCTCACCAAGATCGTGCTGCCGCTGTCGGTGCCCGGCCTGATCTCCGCCGGCATATTCGCCTTCACCCTGTCATGGAACGAGTTCATCTACGCGCTGACATTCATCCAGTCCTCGGAAAACAAGACCGTGCCGGTGGGTGTGCTGACCGAGTTGGTGCGCTCCGACGTCTACGAATGGGGGGCGCTGATGGCGGGAGCGCTGATCGGCTCGCTGCCGGTGGTGGTGCTCTATTCGTTCTTCGTCGAGCACTATGTCTCGTCGATGACCGGCGCGGTGAAGGAGTGACGCGCCGGCTCACGCGAGGCGACCGCGCGGTCAGATCGCGCCGATGATGCCGCCGTCGACGCGGATGTTCTGGCCGGTGATGTAGCCCGCACCTTCGGAAGCGAGGAAGGCGATGGTCGCGGCAATTTCCTCCGAGGTGCCGTAGCGCTGCATCGGCACGCTGTCGCGGCGCTCCTCGGTGGCCGGCAGGCTGTCGATCCAGCCGGGCAGCACATTGTTCATGCGCACATTGTCGGCGGCGTAGGTGTTGGCGAAGATCTTGGTGTAGGCGGCAAGACCGGCGCGGAACACGGCGGATGTCGGGAACATCGGGCTCGGCTCGACCACCCAGGCGGTCGAGATGTTGATGATGGCGCCGGCCCTCTGCTTGACCATCTGCGGCGCCACGATGCGCACCGGCCGGATGACGTTCATCAGATAGACGTCGAGACCGGTGTGCCACTGCTCGTCGGTGATTTCGAGGATCGGCGCGCGTGGCCCGTGGCCGCCGCTGTTGACCAGCACGTCGATGCGGCCGTAGCGCTCGAGCGTGAGGTCGGCGAGCCGCTGCAGATCGTCATTCGACTGGTTGGAGCCGGTGACGCCGAGGCCACCAAGCTCTTTCGCCAAGGCCTCGCCCTTACCTGAGGACGACAGGATCGCGACCTTGAACCCGTCCGCCGCCAGCCGCTTGGCCGCCGCCGCACCCATGCCGCTGCCACCGGCGACGACCACTGCCACTTTTTCTACATTCATCTTGATTTTCCTTCGCACGGGTTGGCGGGACTCTGAAGCCCATGTTTCCGACCTTCGAGCAATGCTATAAGCGGTGTTGCCATCTGGTTCGAACCAGAAAGCCTGAAATCAAGCTGTAGAAAAACTCCTGCATGCCTGAAGCCTTCCTGAGCCTGCCACCATTGAATGCGCTGCGTGCCTTCGAAGCCGCCGCGCGTCATCTCAACTTCCGCATCGCCGCCGAAGAGCTGAACGTGACGCAAGGGGCGGTGGCGCAGCATATACGCGGGCTGGAGGCCGATCTCGGCACAAAACTCTTCGACCGGCTGCCGCGCGGCCTGGCGCTGACCGATGAGGGCCGCGCCTATATGCCCAACATCCGCCGCGCCTTCGAGCTGATCTCGGAGGCCACCTTGCTGCTGCGGCCCGAACCGGCGCGGCTGACGATCAGCGTCACGCCGAGCTTTGCCACCAAATGGCTGATCCCCAAACTGCCGGAGTTCGTCGCCCACAACCCGCTGGTCGATTTGCGAATCCTGGCCAGCGAAAGCCTGTCGAGTTTTCAGGCCGACGGCGTCGACATTGCGGTCAGGCAAGGCCGCCTGCCCTTCGGCGCCGGCCTGATGGTGGATCTTTTGTTTCCACAGCAGATCGTCGCCATCTGCAGCCCTGCCCTGCTGCCGACCGGCGCGAACGAGATCGCGCCGACCGACATCCAGCACCACGTCCTGCTGCACGACGCGCACAATCTATGGCCGGAATTCATGGAAAAGGCGCTCGGCCTGAGGATGGCCGCCGAGGCCAAACGCATGCGCTTCAACCAGACAGGCCTCGCGATCGACGCCGCCATTGCCGGCCAGGGCATCGCGCTGGCCAGCCGGTTTCTCGTATCCGCCGACATTGCCGCCGGCCGGCTGGTGCAGCCGATCAACGCGGAGATGCGTGGGACGCACGATTT
Source organism: Mesorhizobium sp. L103C119B0 (assembly GCF_000502235.1). Taxonomy (NCBI): domain Bacteria; kingdom Pseudomonadati; phylum Pseudomonadota; class Alphaproteobacteria; order Hyphomicrobiales; family Phyllobacteriaceae; genus Mesorhizobium; species Mesorhizobium sp. L103C119B0. The sequence goes on from NZ_AYXE01000004.1 coordinate 111,403, forward strand.
CTATGTCGTGATGCCGCGCAAGCAACGGCACCCAGAACCGACGCAAGCCGTGCGGCGATGGCTGCTGGATGAGGGCGATGCGGCGCGGCTGTGATGGATAGCCGATCTCCCCTTTTACCGCCGCCGCGCAATGTCGGCCGCCACCGCCTTCGCCTCCCTGCCGATTTCTCGTAGCAGACCGGTGACCGGATTGTAGAAGCCGACGAGGTAGAGGCCGAGTTGAGAGGCGCGGGCGTTGACGCCACTGCGCTCCGGCTGCAATTCCACGGGCAGAAACTTTTCGTAGCCCGGGCGATAGCCGGTGGCGAGGATGACGGCGTCGAAATTTTCCTGCCTGCCGTCGGTGAACGCAGCGCCGCGCTCGGTGAAGCCCGCTATGTCGGGTGCGATCTTGATGGCGCCTTTGGTGATGGCGTCGACCGTGCCGACGTCGATGACCGGGATGCGGCCGACTTCGTCGATCTGCTGCAGGATGCCCTGCTTCGGCCTGACGATGCCGTATTTCTCGAGCTTGCCCAGCGCGAAATCGAGGATGATCGGGAACATCCAGTCGTTCAGCGCCTGCGGCATCGGCCGGCTGGCGATGCCGACCATCTGGATCGGCACGCCGAACAGCTGGCGCGGCACGATGTGGACGCCCTTGCGCACCGAAATGGTCGGACGCGCGCCACTTTCCGCCAAGTCGAGCGCGATCTCGGCGCCGGTGTTGCCCATGCCGACGATCAGCACCGAGCGGCCGGCAAAGGGCGCCGCTTGCGTATAGTCGGCGCTGTGCAGCACCTCGCCCTTGAAAGCCTCGATAGCAGGGAGCCGGGGGACGATCGGCTCGGCATTGTTACCGCTGGCGATGACGACATGGCGCGCCTTGATGTTGTCCGATCCTGTCTCGACCAGAAAACCGCCGTCCCCGAGGCGAATGGCTTTCACCGTCACGCCGAAGCGCGGGCGCAGATCGAATTTTTCCGCGTAGTCGTCGAGATAGCGGACCACCATTTCGCGCGGCACGTAGCGCGGATAATTTTTGGGAAAGGGCAGGAACGGCAGCGACGAGAACGACTTGACCGTATGCAGATGCAGCCGCCGATAGTGCCGCCGCCAGGCGGGCGCGATCTCCTGCGATTTTTCGAGCAGGATGAAATCCACTCCTGCCCGCTTCAGGCAGGCACCGACCGCAAGGCCGGCGGGCCCGGCGCCGACAATAACGACAGTGGTGTCCAAGCGATTCTCCTCCCGCTAGCTCCTTAGGCTACGCGTAGAAGCGCAGGCGGGACAAGGCGCGCCTCACCTTCTCCCCTTGTTGGAGAAGGTGGATCGGCGCGCTAGCGCCGAGACGCCTTCGCATCGCGGCGCGCACGCTGCGCATCCTGTCCGGTCTCGGCTCACCCCCGGTGACGAATGTCTATCCCGGCAATCGCCCATGCTGTCGGACGGGCTGCCTGTCGCCGGCCGCACCGCGGTCGAAGAGCTCTACGTGCATGGCGGCATGGGCCGATCGGCATGCATGCCGCCCCCGCCATCGCGCGCTGGCTGGAAGAGGCCGTGGTTCGGGCGATGGCAATCCGAAGCAGACATGGCTCCGGCCACAGCGATTTGCGGGATGGGAAGGGTGAGGCTGCGCGACGTCGTGTCGATGTAGCCCGCCATCGGCCCGACGGGAGGGCTGGCGTTGCTCCCTAGCCGATATGCTCGGCGCGCAGCTTCTTCTTTATCTGCTCCAGGCCTGCCTCGCCGCCCGTCGCCAGTTCATCGGCGATCCTTGCCAGCTTGTCATCGGCGTTGCGGTATTTGCTGCCCCAGGCGCCGAGCGTCGCCAGCACCGGCAACAGGTCGATGCCCGCCTCGGTCAGCTTATAGATCGCCTTGAGCTTGTGCGTGGGGTCGTCGCTTCTGGTGACAATGCCCTCATCCTGCAAGGTCTGCAGCCGCTCGGCCAGCGTGCGCGACGAGATGCCTTCGCCTGATAGCAGAAACTCCCGGAAGTGCCTTTTTCCCGCGAAAATCATGTCGCGGATGATCAGCAGCGTCCAGCGGTCACCGAGCAATTCGAGCGACAGGCTGATGGGGCAGCCGGATCTTTCCCTGGTCGACATTCTCAATGCTTCCATTTCTAAATCACTTTACTATTGACATCATTTTTCTCTCGTGTCAATGGTTCCGAAAGTAAAGCGATCACCAACGCCGCCTGACCTGGCGCTGGTGACACCAGAGCTCAATCAGGAGAACAACGATGAGAAAACTGATCCTGCAGATGCAGATGTCGGTCGACGGTTTTGTCGGCGCGGCCGGCGATGAGCACTGGCAGCTCTGGGAATGGGGCGCCAACTGCCCGTGGGACGACGACTTGAAGCAGGATTTCAACGCGGTGTTCGCCGGCATCGATACCATTCTGCTCAGCCGCAAGATGGCCGAAGAAGGCTATCTAACCCATTGGGGCAATGCGGCAAAAAACTATCCGCGCGATCCCTTCTACGCCTTTGCGCAGCGCATCGTCGAGGCGCGCAAGGTGGTGCTGAGCGACAAGCTCGCGGCATCGCGGTGGGAGCGCACGACGCTTGCCAGCGGCGACCTGCCGCGCGAGGTCAAGGCGCTGAAAGCTGAAGGTGAAGGCGACATGGCGGTATTCGGCGGCGCCGGCTTTGCCTCGGCGCTGATTGCAGCGGGACTGGTCGATGAGTTCCAGCTGTTCATCAATCCGGCCGCGCTGGGCGACGGCGAGCGGATTTTCGACTGTGGCGGCTTCCTGAAATTGCGCCTGCTCGGCTCTAAAGCCTATGCCTGCGGAATGGTGGTGAACCGCTACGCGCCGGCAATGTGAAGCAGTTCAGAGATTGAATCCGTGGACCGCTTCAACTCTTTGTTTTTGCGAGAACTCCGGACGGATCACCGCAACCCGCTCCTCGTGAACCTGCGCTAGAAATTGATCTCGACCGAAGCGGCACTTCGCTTTGCCGGCCCGTGAAACACCGCCTCGATGTTGTTGCCGTCGGGGTCGAGCAGGAAGGCGGCGTAGTAGCCGGGGTGGTAGGGCCGCTCACCCGGCGCGCCATTGTCGGCCCCGCCGGCATCGAGGCCAGCCTTGTAGAACGCATCGACCATGGCCTTGTCCCTGGCCTGGAAGGCCAGATGATGGCGCCCGGTCAGCTGTCCCCTCGCCGCCCGGCTGTCGAGGCTTGAGATGAACAGCTCGTCGGCCCAGAAATAGTCCTCGGCCTCGCCGCCGATCGGAATGCCGAGCACCTTGAAGACGGCTTCATAGAAGCGCCGGCTCGCCTTGAGGTCCCTGACCACCAGCTGGACGTGGTCGATGAGGCGGCCGCGATGCAGTTCCATGAGCGATATCTCCCGTCGCGAGACCACAAAGCTAGTGCCGCGGAGCGGCTCGTCAATTCGGCAGTCTATCTTGTCGGCGCGCTTGGCAGCCTTACGCCCCTGCTTTTGTCATATCCGGATGGACTTCCACGCAGACCGGATAAAAAATGCAACCGGATTGTCGGATTCGAAATCCCGCCAACGTCCTTCGGACGCAAGCGGCGCAACGGAGCTGGAGCGAGTGGCGCCGCATCGAAACCGATCTCGGGAGAAGAGCATGAACAGTTCCTACCGTTGGGTGATCGTCGCGTGCGGCGCGCTGATGACCTGTGTGGCGCTCGGCGCGATGTTTTCGCTGGCGATCTTTCTCGAGCCGATGGCGCTCGACACCAACTGGTCGCGAACCGGCATTTCCAGCGCCATGACGCTGAATTTCTTGGTGATGGGCGCAGGCGGTTTCGCCTGGGGCGCCATCTATGACCGTGTCGGCGCCCGCCCGGTGGTTTTTGCCGGCGCGGTGCTGCTCGGTCTGTCGCTGGTGGTGGCAAGCCGAGCCCAATCGCTGCTGGTCTTCCAGCTGAGCTATGGCGTCATCGTCGGGCTGGCGGCCAGCGCCTTCTTCGCGCCGATGATCGCGCTGACCACCGCCTGGTTCGAGACCCATCGCAGCCTGGCCGTGTCGCTGGTCTCGGCCGGCATGGGCGTGGCGCCGATGACCATTTCGCCCTTCGCACGCTGGCTGATCACGGCCTATGACTGGCGTACCGCCATGTTCGACATCGGGATCATGGCTTGGGTGCTGTTGCTGCCGGCCGTCTTCCTGGTGCTCCAGCCGTCGGCGGCGGTCGCGGCAGCGGATGGCAGCGCGCCCGCACCTGCCGCGGCCCCCGGCATGTCAGTCGGCCAGGCGTTGCGCTCGCCGCAATTCCTGGTGCTGGGCATGACCTTCTTCGCCTGTTGCGCGGCGCATTCGGGGCCGATCTTCCACATGGTGAGCTATGCCATGTCGTGCGGCGTGGCGCCGATGGCAGCCGTGTCGATCTACAGCGTCGAGGGCCTTGCCGGCCTTGGCGGGCGCGTGCTCTACGGCGTGCTCGGCGACAGGCTGGGCGCCAAGCCGGTGCTGATCGTGGGCCTCGCCATCCAGGCGGTGGTGATCGCCGCCTATCTCGCCGTCGGCAATCTCGAGCAGTTCTATCTCCTGGCGATCATCTTCGGCGCCACATATGGCGGCGTCATGCCGCTCTATGCGGTTCTGGCGCGCGACTATTTCGGGCCACGCATCATCGGCACGATACTTGGCGCCGCGACCCTGTTGTCCAGCCTCGGCATGTCGTTCGGCCCGCTCGCCGGCGGCATGATCTTCGACGCCTATGCCAGCTATTCCTGGCTGTTCATCGGCTCGGCGCTGATCGGCCTCGGTGCTGCCGGCATCGCCATCGCCTTCCCGCCGCAGCCCGGCCGAGAGAGGCTGCAGGCGGCATGAGCGAAATTTCCCCTCGAGGGGAAATACTCATCACCCTGTCCCCGTTCCCGAGCGCAGCTCTTCTCTGCCCTCGTCGTCGCGGCTGAGCCTGGCGTCCGAGATCAGCACCACCGGGCATTGGCAGCGCTGCAGCACGCCGGTGGTCGTCTCGCCGAAGAAGAGTTCCTCGCCAGGGCGCCGCGCCACGCCCATGACGATCAGCGCCGCCCCCCTGCCGGCCTGGCGGGCAATGGCATCGGCGGCGGCGGCCCGGCTGCGGATGGCCGTCTCGATCTCGACGCCATAGCGGTCGGCTAGTGCGACGGTATCCTTCAGCACCGCCTCCCTGCGGCGATGCGAGACAGTGTCGCGCGGTTCGTCGCGGGCGACGCGCGCGACATAAAGTATCTTGACCCGCGCACCCGTGACCGCTGCAATCGCCAGTGCCATTTCGGCACCCCGGCGGGCGATCGCGGTGCCGTTGACCGGAACCAGAATCTTCCCGCCTTCAGGTCCTAGCCTTGGCATCTGGCGGCCGGCGCCGGTCGCCTTCAGCACCAGGCATAGCGGGCCCTCGAAGGCGCCGGCGATCTCGTTGATGCGGCGGGCAAACCCACCTTTCGACGTGACCGCGCGGCCGAGCCCGATCAGCAGCAGCCCATAGCCTTTGCGCGCCTCCTTGGCAACCGTTTCGGCCGAAAGCTCGGCCTCGCGGCGCCGCGTGACAGGCGCCGCATGGGCCAGCTCCTCGTCCGAACTCCTGGCGGCCTCGCGGCTGTCCTCGGCACCCTTTTCGATCGGCTCGAGCTTCGCATCCGTGCCGGGCTCGGCCTCCTCCCCCTCGCCTCGGGCATGCAGCACCGTCGTCGGCCTGCCGGCGCCCACGACTCCGGCGAGGTAAGCAGCAAAGCGGCCGACAACGCCCTCATCGGTCACCACCAGCAGTCGTTCCAGATTGGCGATGAAGCCGCGTTGGTCGATCTCCTCGCGCTCCAGACGCTTCTTCTCGTTCTCGCCCATCGGCAAGCGGCCGAGTGCCCAACGCAAGGTCGGCGGCATGGCGAGCGTGGTGATGACGGCCATGGTCACGATCATGGTGAAAAGATTGTGCGACAGAACGCCGATCGACAGGCCAATCGAGGCGACGATGACTTCGGTCGAGCCGCGCGCGTTCATGCCGCAACCGACGGCGATGCCTTCCTTGCGGCTCATGCCGGCAAGCTCGGCGCCGATGAAGGCGCCGGCGAATTTGCCGAAGCTGGCGATCAGCACCAAAGCGGCCGTGAGTAGCGCAAGCTCGTGGTCGACAAGCACGGTGAGATCCGCCGAAAGGCCGGCGACGCCGAAGAAAACCGGCATGAACAGCGCCATGATGACGCCGCGCAATTGCCCTTCGATATGACGCGACAGGATCGGCGATTCCCCAACCAGTATGCCGGCGACGAAGGCGCCGAGCACGGTGTGGACGCCGATCAGATCGGTGATCAGCGCCATTGCGCCCATGATGGCGAGAATGACGGTGACGACGGCGTATTCGCTGCGGAACGTATCGTTGGTCCAGCGGATGGCGTCGAAGACGATGCGGCGGCCAATCGTGAAGGAAAGCCCCATGAAGGCGGCGACGCCGACAATGGTGAAGGCAAGGCTGCCGAGCTCGATGCGCCCCTTGGTGGCGATGCCGATGGTGATGGCGATGATCACCCAGCCGATCGTGTCCTCGATGATGGCCGACGAGACGATGGTCTGACCGAGATCGCGGCGCATGAAGTTCATCTCGCGCACCACCATGGCGACGATCTTGACCGAGGAGATCGACAGCGCCGTGCCGAGGAAGAGACCGGCGACAATGCGCTCGGTTCCGTCGGCCAGCAGCGAGGCCGGCATGAACTGCGCGGCGGTGAAGCCGAGCGCGAAAGGCACGGCGACGCCCGCGGCGGAGATGGAAAAGCACGCACGGCCGACCCTGCGCACCAGCCGCAGATCCGTCTCCATCCCGGTGAGCAACAGAAGCATCAACACGCCGAGCTGGGCGATGGCGCTGATCATGCTCTTTTGGGTGGCGTCGCCTGAAAAGATCACGCGTTCTGCTTCCGGCAATAGCCAGCCGAGCAGCGATGGCCCGAGCAGGATGCCGCCGATGAGCTGACCCATCACCGCCGGCTGGCCGAGACGCTCCAGCAACTCGCCGATGCCGCGGCCGACGAGAAGCAGAAGGAGGATTTCGAGAACGAAAATGCCCTCGCTGGACATGCCGGTCTTTTCGGCTGCCAACGATGCGGCAGGCATGAATGCGAAAGCTGCCGCGGCAAGCGCGACCGACCGGCGCCGGTTGACCACGAAGGACATGCACCCCCTCATTGTGCCCGGTATAACGTTTTGAGGGCGAGATCGGTTGCACGCCACGCTCCCTTGGCGCGCCGCAGGTTCCTCCTTACCTGAATCGCATAACGGGCCTATCTGACTGCGGATAAACCGCCGAGACCCGGGCCGGCGACGGAACATTTTCAACCGATTGCGCGTTGCGCGGATGGGGATGACCGGCGTCGTTTCGGCCGGCCATGGCGTTGGGAGGCGCGTGGCAAGGGATGTCCCAGGTCAAGACCGTGAAAACCGACGAAGCGGCTGCAGCGCCGCGGGCCTCTGATGCGTTCGCGCTGAAGCTCACCTCATCGGAATTCGTGGCCACCATGTCGCATTTCCACCGCGCCGAAATAGCCCGCATGGCCGGCTGGCGCGACCGGCTGGACCGTACCAGCAACTGGGCGATTACTGTCGTCGCCGCCATGCTCTCAGTCTCACTCTCGACGCCCAGCGCCCATCACGGGGTGCTGCTCTTTGCCATGCTGCTGACCACGCTGCTGCTATGGATCGAGGCGCGGCGCTATCGTTTCTTCGACGTCTACCGGGCCAGGGTGCGCCAGTTCGAGCGCTATTATTTCGCGCAGATCTTCTCGCCGCAGCCCGACTACGCCTCCAACTGGCTGGCCATCGTCGGCGAAGGCCTGCGTTCGCCGCGCTTCCTGATCTCGCAACGCGCGGCGTTGGTGCGCCGGCTGCGCCGCAACTACATTTTCATGTACACGATCCTGATGCTGGCGTGGGTGCTGAAGATCACGACGCCCAGTCTGCAGCGCGAAGGGTCGCCGATAGGCTTGGGCGCGTCATTTCGCGACGCCGCGCGCGTGGCGCAGCTCGGCCCGGTTCCAGGCATCTATGTCGTGTGCATGGTCGGGCTGTTCTATGTCGGCCTACTCGCAGCCGCTTTCCTCATCTCACGCGACGAGGGCGAGCTTTCGCATGGCACCGTGCATGTCTGAGAGCGGCCTCGAAAAGCGCAATCTGCCGCGGTGATCTTCAGCAGACATTGTCGACCATCAGAGCGGTCGCTTCCGACCGGCTTGCGGCTTCCTCAACCGGAAGCCGTGCGCGATGGCGCTTGTAGGCGGTGAGCGCGATGACCAGCACGCAGCATACGGCGTTCAGCCAGTTGATCGCCGCCAGAGCGGGATCGTTCAGATTGATGTGGGCGTAGAGTCCCGTCGTGGCGTTGGCGCCTGTCCACAACAGCCAGGTCGCGTAGGAAATCGCCGACGCCCCGTGCCTGTCCCGGGCCACCCGCATGATCTGCGGCAGGTAGGACACCACCCGCAAGCCATTGAAAATAGTGAAAAGATAAAAAGACAGATCAGCAAGTGTCATCCGAAACCCCTGTCATGGCCGGACGTCCCATAGCGTTCCTTGCAGTGGCGGCATGTGAGCCCGTTCACATGCCGGTTTCGATTTTCCTGTTGCGGCCCGGCATCCGGACTCTTTCGCCATGGGGGCGTTCGCCGTGAGCCAGCCCGACGAGGTCGACATGAACCAGATCTTGTTTCGGCCGACGGCGCGGGAGTACTAAACAGATCTCGTGCTTGGGCAAAGTTCGGGTTGACCGCTGCCAAGCGCGCGGCGACTATCCCTGCAACGTGCAGGAGGACATGAGAATGGACGAACCCGATCGCTGGCGGCACATGGCGAGCGCGCCCAAGGACGGCAGCCGCATCCTGGTCACGGTCAGGCCATCGGAACAGGGGCCGGCCGAGGTCGACCTCGCTTACTGGTCGCGCGCCGACCAGTTCGGCACGGAGGGCTGGCGCTCTTCCGATTCGTCGCCAGGACGGGTGATCGAATACCCCGAACCGGAGTTAAAATGCTGGATGCCGCTGCCGACGGCCAATCTGAGCCGGGCTTCAATGCCAAGTCCGTGGCAAGGCGAAGACGTCCCGCTGCTCGACGGCTCCGGGATATGATCTCGGCGGGATGACCGTAGGAAATACGCTGCCGGCCCAATACTTGACGGCCTTACTTCGGCCGACGCACCGATCGCACCATGCCGCCGGGGCCGCTGCCGCAAAAGAAGCGGTCGCCGCCGTCGGATTCGAGCCCGGAAACGCCCATCCCCGCCGGCATGTCGAGCCGTTCCAGCACCTTGCCAGTTTGCGGATCGACGCGCCGGACATCGCTCTGGTCGCCTTCCCAGGTGCCGTGCCAGAGCTCGCCATCGACCCAGGTCACTCCGGTGACGAAGCGGTTTGAGTCGATGGTGCGCAGGATTTTCCCGGTCTCGGGATCGATCTGGTGGATCTTGCGCTCCCGGTTTTGCCCCACCCAGAGCGTGCCCTCGGCCCAGGTCATGCCGGAATCGCGGCCGCCGCCGGGCGCCGGGATGGTGGAGAGCACCTTGCCGGTATCCGGGTCGATCTTCTGGATGCGGTCCCCGGCGAGCTGAAACAGATGTCGGCCGTCATAGGCGGTGCCGGCATGGGCGGCGACATCGATCGAGCGCAGCGTCTCACCGCTTGCCGGATCGAAGGCGGTCAGCCGCTCGCCCGTCGCAAACCAGACATTCTGTCCGTCGAAGCTCACGCCGTGCACGGTGTCGACATCAGGAAAGGGCCCGTATTCGCGCAGGATTTCCGCTGCTGAATGTTTCATGTCCTGGTCCTCGATCATGGTCACCTTTCCTAGCCGTTCGGCAGCGGCGACGGGAGTAACAAGGTGGTCGTGAAACCAGCGACCGGTGGCGTCATCCAGCGCCGCGCCCGGCCGTGGCCGAAGGACTGCACTTTGCCGGTCTCGGCCAACTGCTCGAGCGCCCGCTGTACGCTGCGCTGTCCGGCGCCCAGCGCCAGCGCCAACGCCGAGCTGGCCCAGGATTCACCATCGGCCAGGAAGGCCAGCACCGCGGCGTGCCGCTCCTCGATCGGCCGCGCCAGCACCGCCACGGAGCCTGCTTCGCGCGGCTTTAGCGCAAAGCCCTGGCTGGTCGCGCCGATGCCCGCCAGCGGCCGCAATTCGGCGCGCAGGCGGCCGATCTCGACCCGCAGCCTGGCGCGATGCGATTCATCGGCATGCCGGCCGCCAAAGGCGCGGGCAATCAGCGTCGCCCTCGGCACATCCGCCGGCCAGGCTTCGGCAAGCGCGCGCGCCAGCGCAAACAGCACCGGGCGCGTTGCCAGGGATATCGTTGTTTCCTGCTTGTGCACGATATAGCGGAACGTATCGACGACCAAGGCCGGCGACGCCTGCAGTGCCTCGACCTCCTTGAGCAGCAGCGGGCGCTCCTCGCCGCCTGCGATCAGCCGCGCCGCCGGCGTCTCCAGTGCCAGGAAGGCGCTGTCGACCTCCGCCATAAGACCCGGAATGCCGGCCCGGCGGGCGGCATAGCGCGCCCACTCAAGGGCTGCGCGCGCGGCCTTCGTCTTCAGGCGCCGCATGGCGATGCCGGCAACCGCGAGTTCATGCGCAGCGCGTGAGGCCGGCGGAAGCGGCGACGGATCGAGCCCAACCAGCACGTCTTCAGCCTCGTCGAGGCGGCCGATCAGAAGCAGGCGGCGCACCTTGAGATGCCCGGCATGCGCCGCGTTCAGCCGGTCGCCATGCTTTTCCAATGTCGACCGCGCCGCGTCGAGCGCCTTGGATGGCCAGCCGAGATCACGCGAAACAAGCGCGATCTCGGCTTCGGCGACAACGCATCTGGCGCGCGCCACCGCCTCCTTTGGACCGAAGGCACGGCCGGCCCTACGCAACAGTACTTTGGCGCGGTCGAGATCGCCGAGCTGCGCCATGGCAATGCCGCGCAACGCCAGCGCCGGGGCATCCTCGCGCAAGGCGACGCGGTCGAGTGCCGCCAGCGGGTTGCCCGCCGCCAGCGCCAGCCCTGCCGCGGTGATCAGCGAGTCCATGCAAATCCCGTCACATTTGTAACTCCCACCGCTCCCCTTACCGGCCCTAACTTAAGTCACCACCGCCAAGCAGCAAGCTGCGGACGGCGACCTAGCCATCTGGACTGGTTGAAGACGCCCAGGCCTGCGTTGACGGCAATATTCGCATTCGCTAGCCTGAGCATCTCAGACAGTCGCGTTAAGCTTCTCAATAAGGAAAAACCGACCATGCCTGCTTCCGAGGACCTCGAGCCCACCGTGCGGCCTCGCCACCCCTGCTGCGGTGGCCCGCCTGCAAATGCCGTCACATTTGTAACTCCGCCCTCGCCGCCTCGCGGCCCTAGCCTGCCTCACGATCAACAGGCAACGACAAGCCACAACGGCTCAACAATTGGCAAAGGAAACAAGCAATGACCAAGCACGTGGCAATGAAGACCCCACCGGTCGTTTCAAGGCAGGAATGGGAAGCCGAGCGCGAAAAGATGCTGGTGAAGGAAAAGGCAACGATGCGCGCCAGGGACGCGCTGTCGGCCGAGCGCCGGCGCATGCCATGGATGGAAGTAGACAAGGCTTATGTGTTTGAGGGTCCCAACGGCAAAGCGAGCCTGCTCGATTTGTTCGAGGGCCGGCGGCAGTTGATCGTCTACCGCGCCTTCTACGAACCCGGCGTCCACGGCTGGCCCGAACATGCCTGCCGCGGCTGTTCGCTCGGCGCCGACCAGGTCGGCCATCTCGCCCATCTGAACGCCCGCAACACCACGCTTGCCTATGCCTCCCGCGCGCCGCAGGCCGACATTGCCAGCTTGAAGCAGCGGATGGGTTGGGAGATGCCCTGGTACACAATCACCGACAGTTTCGACAAGGATTTCGGCGTCGACGAATGGCACGGCCACAACGTGTTCATCCAGGACGGCAAGAAAGTGTATCGCACCTACTTCATCAACAACCGCGGCGACGAGCAGATGGGCACAGTCTGGAGCTACCTCGACGCAACGCCGCTCGGCCGCCAGGAAATCTGGGAGGATTCGCCCGAAGGCTATCCGCAGACCGAGCTCTACAGCTGGTGGAACTGGCACGACAATTACGACGCCGCACCCGACAAGACGTGGGAGGAAGTGTCGGCGGCCGGCGAAGCCGCGTTCCGCAACAAGGACGGCAAGTAAGGACCTGGAGCGGCGCCCATCCAGCTTGGTTTCCTGTCCCTCACGGGACAGGAAACCCGGGCATTGATCATCAAGGGATTACGACCATGAGCGATATCGGCACAGGCACCGGCAGTGAGGTCCCTCAACGCTCCGATGCAGTTTCTCTCCGCACCGCCGACTGGCTGTGCCTCGCCGCGGCCCCTGTTTTCGCCGTGATGGCGCTGCTTACCTGCATTCACGCTGGCGACGGCGCCATGTCGTGCCTGGGGGCCGATGCCTCCCCGCTCACCGGCATGCCGCTGATGTATCTCTTGATGAGCGCCGTCCATCTGGCGCCTTGGCTGCGCGTGATTTCCGGCCGGCCGGTCCGGCGATAGGCTGGACCGCCGCCGCCATGCTAACGCTCTTTACGTCGGAGAGAGACTATGAAGCTGGTCAGGCTGAGAGCGCCGGGCGGGTTGGACAAGCTCGACCTGGTCGAGGAGGATCAGCCCCGGCCTGGGCCGGGAGAAATGCTGGTCAGGATTCGCGCCTGCGCGCTGAACATGCGCGACGATTTCGCCGTACAGGGCAAGGTGCCGCTCGCCGACGGCCGCGTGCCGCTGTCGGATGGCGCCGGCGAGGTGATCGCGATCGGTGACGGTGTCGACACGTTCAAGCCGGGCGACAGCGTCGTCAGTGTTTTCTACCCCTGGTGGCTGGCCGGCGACATGAGATCCGATACAAGCCGCGACATTCCCGGAGACAGTTTCGACGGCTTCGCCAGCGAGTATGTGTGCATGCCGGCGCAGGCCTTCGCCAAGGCGCCGGCGGGCTATACGCATCTCGAGGCGGCAACGCTGACCTGCACGGGCGTCACCGCCTGGCGCGGCCTGGTGACATGCGGCAAGGTAAAGCCCGGCGACACGGTGCTGATCCTTGGCACCGGCAGCGTGTCATTGTTTGCGCTTCAATTTGCCAAGGCCGCCGGCGCAAGGGTCATCGCCACGTCGTCCGATGAAGAGAAGCTGGAGAAGCTCAGACGACTCGGGGCCGACAGCGTCATCAACTACAAGGCGGTGCCGGAGTGGGGCGGCAGGGCCAAGGAACTGACGGACGGACGCGGCGTCGATCATGTGATCGAGGTCGGCGGACCGGCGACGCTGGCGCAGTCGATAGCGGCCTGCCGAACAGGCGGGCATATCGCACTCATCGGCGTCCTGACCGGCTTTGCAGCAGAAGTTTCGATCCCGGCGCTGTTTTCGAACCAGATCCGCATCAGCGGAATTTCCATCGGCAGCAAAGCCGACCAGCAGGACATGATCCGTGCCATAGAGATCAACCGCCTGAAGCCCGTCATCGACAGCAGCTTTCCACTGCAGGATATCGCCGCCGCCTTCAGGCATTACGAAGCGCAAAGGCATTTCGGCAAGATCTGCCTCGAGCTTTAGACCCTGCGATCGGCATTCCTACCCAGCGGCCGGCGCGAGCGTCCCGCTTGCCATCAGGCCCCACAGCTGATCGGCCGTCAGCTGTCTGGCCGAGCCGTCGTAGGCCACCCGGCCGAGGCTGAGCACCACGATCCTGTCGGCCAGCGCCCGCACTGTGGACAGGTCGTGCGTGACCAGGATGACGCCGGTGCCGCTGACGGCGATCGAACGGATCAGCTTGACGACCTGCGCGGTCTGCTTGACGCCGAGCGCGGCGGTAGGCTCGTCGAGGCAGATCAGCTTGACGTGATCCGCAAGCGCGCGGGCAATGGCGATGGACTGCCGCTGGCCGCCCGACAGCGAGCGCACCAGAACGTTTTCGTCGCGAAGCGTGACGCCCAGCGCGGCAAGCCGGGCACGACACTGCTCGGCGGCCTTTCGGTCGTCGCGAACCGGGAAGACACCGAGCCAACGCCGCGTTTCCTCACGCCCGAGGATCATATTGTGGGCGACGCTGAGGTTCGGGCAGAGCGCCAAATCCTGATAGACGGTCTCCAGGCCGGCGCCGCGTGCATCCTGCGGGCTCCTGAAGGAAATCGGCTGGCCCTCGAGGGTCATCGCGCCGGCATCGGGCCGGATGGCGCCCGAAATAATCTTCACCAGCGTCGACTTGCCGGCGCCATTGTCGCCGAGCAGACAGACGATCTCGCCTTTGCCGACCGTGAAACTCGCCTCTTCCAATGCCGTCAGCGCGCCGTAGGATTTGCGGGCGCCGGCAATCGAGAATGCCGGACCTTGCGGGGCTTCTGCATTGCCCGCCGTCACGGCAGGGCCGGCCGAGGCGACGGCACCATTGTCCGCCACCGTGAAATTGGTCGCGGCGGCCCGAGCGCGCCGGCCGCGAAAACCGATCGCAGCCTGGTCGGCCACCAGCGCCAGCAACAGCATGCTTCCCACCGAAATGGATTGCCACCATGATTGCAGGCCGACGAAGATCAGTCCTGCATTGAGGATGCCGATGGTGGCAACGCCGATGGCGATGCCGAGCGGCCGGCCGGAGCCGCCGGAAAAAGCGACGCCGCCAAGGATCGCGGCGGTGAGCACGTCGAGCTCGAAGCGAACGCCGATGGTCGGCGTGATGCTGCCGAGACGACCGGCGATCAGAACCGAGACCAGGCCGATCAGCAAGCCATTGGCGGCGTAGAGGCCAACCACCGTGCGCCCCACCGGAATGCCGCAGAGTTCGGCTGCGCGCGGGTCGCCGCCTATGGCGTAGAGCCTCAAGCCGGTGACCGTGCTGGTCAAGACAAAGGCTCCGATGACAAAGACAGATGCGGCGATGATCACGGTGTACTGGATGCCGAAGATCTTGCCCCGCCCCAATTCGAGCAGAGCCTCGGGAAAACCATAGACCGCGGTGCTGGAGACGACGAAGGCAAGGCCGCCATAGAGCGCCAGCATCGCCAGCGTGACGATCAACGGCGAGATGCTCAGCCTGCGCACCAGCAGACCGTTGAGCAGACCGAGCAAAAGGCCGAGACCCAGGCCGACGCAGATTGCCAGCGGCGCGCTCTGCGTCGCCACCGCAACCTTGGCAGTGATGATGCCGATCAAGGCGACCATGCTGCCGATGGAGAGGTCGACATAGCCGGCGATCAGCAGCGCGGAGGTGCCGAGCACGGCGATCAGGATCGAGGTCGAGTTGACGCCAATGACGACGAAATTGTCGAGGCTGAAGAACGATTTGTTCGACAGCGAGAAGGCGACGATCAAGCCCAGCGCGACCAGCGCCAGCCCGATGCGGCCAGACGCTTCGCCCGGTGCCTTGACGCCCGGCAGCAAGGATGAAAACCGGCCCGTTTGCAGCGGTGTCGTCCCCGTTCGAAGGCTGTCTGTGCTCATGCTTGCCTCTGCTGAAGCGGGCGGTTTCAGGTCAGGCTGAACCCGCCCGTATCGCGGGAAAAACGGGCGCTACTTTGCCTCGGACGACCAGGGGAAATTCACATACTGGTCGCGCGTATCGTAGCAGATGTTGCCGTACATCCTGAGATAGATGTCGCGGCGCTTCGGGTCCTTGTAGACCGCGGCCGGATCGGCCACGTCGGCCTCGTATTGGGCCATGTAGTCGCTGGTCAGCGCCACGGGGAGGATATCCATCGCCTGCGGGATGCTCTTGCCCTCCAGCCAGTCGGCGGCGTGCTGGCCCATGGCATAAGCGAAGACCGGCGACGCCAGGCTGATGCTTGCCTTGTAGGGACCGCCGCCTTTCTTGATCGCGGCGACCGCCTCCGGCTCGCCGTCGATGCCGCCGAGGAACTGGTCCGGCCGCGCCTTGCCCGCCGCTTCCAGGGCAGCGAGCGCGCCGAGCACGACCGTGTCGGCGCCGAGCACGACATCGACGTCGGGATGGGCCTGGAGAATGGTGCTCATCGTGGCAAAACCGCCTTCCTTGTTGACGGGATTGGGCGAAATGTCGGCGACGATGGTGACGCCTGGCATGGCCTTGAAGATGTCGCGCATGGCGGCAAAGCGCGGCGCCAGGAATTCCATGCTGTCATGCGACAGGATGACGACATTGGCCTTGCCGCCGAGCTTGTCCTTGATGTAGGCCGCGGCCGCTTCGGCCAGCACCTTGCCGGTCTCGTATTGCGGCGCGTTGAGCAGCGACGTGGCCGGCGGCGGCACGATGGTGCCGACATAGGCGCCCGACCAGATAAGCTCCTGCAGGCTGCGGCTCATCGAGGCCGGGTCCACGGGGGCTGCGACCAGACCGCCGATCTTGGAGGCGAGAAACAATTGCACCTGCTCGACCCCCTTGGCGGCGTCATTGTTGGCAAGCGCGCGGCGATATTCCAGGCCGCGATCCTTGGCGGCGGCGGCCAGGCCGCGGTCGACACCCTGCATGAATTCACGCTCGTTGTCCTGCGCGAAGGCCAGCACCTTGCTCAGGCCGGGCGGTGGGCTGCAGGCCGGCGCCTTCGGGTCGAACGGCGCAAATACCGCCGGCTTGGTGAGCCCGGCCGGGCCGTCCTGCGCGCTTGCCAGAATGGTACCGCCCGCGAGCACACCGGCAACGCCGAGCAGCGTCGCCAGCATCATGTTCCTGTCAGATCGCATTTTACTTCCTCCCTGTCGTTGATTGTTGCCGCGCTTCGTAAGCCTCGCGGTCGCTACTCTTCCCAGTCTCCCCAGATGCCCACCTTCCCGCTCTCAAGTCAAAAGTTTTTCCAGTGGAATTAATTAATCAGAGATAGTCGGGTGGCTCGCCCACGCGATCACGCCTTGCCGATCAGCGACTGGACGGCTTTGGCCAACTCCGTGCCGAGCACGCGATGCGCGTCGCTGTCGAGGTGAATGCCGTCTACCGCGCTCGACTCGACGACGTCGCCGGCGTTGAAGAACGCGGCGCCGGCGCGCCGGGCGGCATCACGGAACAGGCCGGCAAAGTGCATCGACTTTGCGGCGCCGCCCAGAAACATCTGGCCGAACCAGTCGACCTCCAGCATCGGCGGCGGCGCAACAATCAGGACCGCGGGCGCCACGCCTGCGGCGCCAGCTTCGCTGCGCAGGACAATTCTGGCTAAAAGCTCAATGGAATCAGCGACATCATTCGGCGTTACCGAGAACCTATGCTTGAGATCGTTGGTGCCGAGCATGAGGATGACGAGGTCGAGCGGCATATGCGTTTCCAGGCACACCGGGAGCGATTTGAGCCCGTTCTTGTGGAGACCTTCGATCGGATCGTCGTGCACGGTGGTGCGCCCGCCCTGCCCTTCTTCGATCACATCCCATCCGCTGCCGAGCTGGCGGCGCATGATGCCCGGCCAGCGCCGGTCGGGCGTGAAGCGGTGCCGTCCGACCCGGGCCAGGGTGGGAATGGCGCCATAGGTATTGGAATCGCCAAAGCACATGATTGTCCGGGTCTGCGTCACGGCATTGCTCCTCCAGGCTTGCATACTTTGAACGACAGCAGGCCGGCCGGCGTCAACTACATTTTTCCATCGGGTGGATTTAAGTGTTGCCTTGCCGTGCCCGCATTGCTACGTCAGCGCTTTGATCGGCTCGCCTTGCGGCCAACCTCCTTGCGCAGGGGAAAGCGTGACCGGCACCAGCTTCTTCAGTCTCGAAAAGATCGCCGAGGGCCGCAGCGGCGGAACCACGCAGGCCGAGAGCCGCATCTACAACGAACGCCTGATCGTCTCGCTCATCCGCCGGCACGGGCAGCTGGCTAAGACCGATTTGACGCGGCTGACCGGGCTGGCCGCGCAAACCATCACCACCATCGTCAACCGCGCCGCCGACAACAAGCTGCTGCTGCGCCTGGAGCCTTTGCGCGGACGGCTGGGGCAACCCTCGGTTCCCTATGCGTTGAACCCGAAAGCCGCCTATGCCTTCGGCCTCAAGGTCGACCATCGCAGCGCCGACGTCGCCCTGGTCAATTTCGTCGGCGACGTGATGGCGTTCGAACGCACACTGTTCGACTATCCGACGCCCGTCGAGGTGATGAAATTCACCAAGGGCGCCATCGCGCGCATGTGCCGCAAGCACAGATCGATAGAAAAAGACCGCATCGCCGGTCTTGGCATCGCCTCGCCATTCCATCAGTGGAACCTGAGCGAAGAGGGCGCGGTGCCGGCGAGCAGGCTGGATGCCTGGAGGGAAATCGACATTCGCGCCGAACTGGACCGGGCGTTCGACTGGCCGGTGTTCCTCTACAACGACGCCACGGTGTCGGCCGCGGCCGAACTGATGTTTGGCGCCGGCGGATCGCGCGCCGACTTTCTCTATGCCTATGTCGGGCACTTCATCGGCGGCGGCCTGGTGCTCGATCATCACTTGTTCCCCGGCCGCAACAAGCTGGCCGGGGCGCTGGGCGACATGCCGGTGCCCGCGCCGGGGCGCAAGGGCGACCGGATGACCCCGTTGCTGCGCGTCGCTTCGCTGCATTCGCTGGCCGGCAAGCTCAACGACCAGGACAATGGGGACGAGGGCGCCGGCCGCATCTGGTCGTCGCCCGACGACTGGGGCGGCCTTGGAGAGCCGCTCACCGCGTGGATCGATGAGGTTTCGGACGGGCTTGCCTATGCCGCCCGCAGTGCCGTTGCCTTGCTCGACATCGACAATGTGGTGATCGACGGCGCCATACCGAATGGCGTGCGCAAGGAGATCGCCAAGGCCATGCGCAGAAAGCTGGCACGGATCCTTGTCGATCGCCCCGAGCCGTTCTCCGTCATCGAGGGGACGTTTGGCCATCTCGGCCCCGTTATCGGCGGCGCCAGTATTCCGCTGCTGGTGAAATATTCGAACGACAAGGAACTGCTCTTCAAGGAATAGGCGCGCAGCCGCCGGCACCAGGCATTCCCCAAACAGCGAACTGTGAGACTTGTCACATACCTGCTCGTGAAGCGCGTGCTACTTGCACCCTGCGGTCGGTCGACGCCGAAAGAAATCGCCTGCCATGGTCTGGCGGTGACGGGCCTTTCACTTTATGCTGTGGCAGGTTGCATACTCTCAACGGGCCTTGATGCCGCAAGCGGTGTTCTCGTCGGCGTCAGGCCGCGACCAGGAGTTTTGTCATGCTCCGACTTTGCGGATTCATCGCGGCCTTCATCCTTGCCGGCTTCACAAGCTTCGAGGCCTGCGCCGATCGAAGGGTCGCGCTCGTCATCGGCAATTCCGATTATCGCGACATCCCGGCGCTGAAGAACCCGGCCAAGGATGCCCAGGACGTATCGGCCACGTTCCGGCTGGCCGGCTTCGAGGTTTTCGTCGCCGAGAACCTCACCAAGCAGCAGTTCGAAGGCCAGTTCCGGGACTATCTGGCCGCCGCCGACGGCGCCGATCTCGCCGTCGTCTACTATTCCGGGCACGGCTTTCAGATCGGCGGCGAGAATTTCCTAATACCGGTCGACGCCTCGTTGAAGAAGGCGGCCGACATCGAGGTCCAGGCCATCAAGCTCAACGACGTGCTGGAGCAGCTGCGCTCGAAGTCGAAGATCCAGGTGATCATCCTCGATGCCTGCCGCAACAACCCCTTCCCGCGCAACAATTACTGGCTGCGCGACCAGCTTGTCACCGCCGGCAATACCGGGCTGGCGCAGGTGCGAAGCTCGCTCAACACGCTGATTGCCTTCGCCACCGAACCAGGCGCGGTCGCCTATGACGGCAGCGGCGACCTCAGCCCGTTTTCATCGGCCTTTTCGCGGCGCGCGCTGGCGCCGAACCAGGAGATCCGCACGGTCATGTCGGCGGTGCGCCGCGATGTCGTGCAGGCCACCAACGGCATGCAGGTGCCCTGGGAAAATTCGTCGCTGATCGATGACGTGGTGCTGGTGCGCCGCAACAACCGGCCTTCGCTGCCGCCAGTGCTGGAGAAGGTGGTGCTGTCGGGGGTCGGTCCTGTCGCTCTTGGCCTGCCGGAGCCGGTCGATGTCGATGGCGGCGCTATCAGCGTCAGCATCGAACGGCCGCCGGCAATGGGCCGTCTGGTGCTGGACGGCAAAGACGTCGCGGTGGGCGAACCGATCGCCGGCAAGGACCTGCCGCGCCTGCAGATGGATGTCCCCAAAGGGGCCGCCACGCAGGACGAGGTGGATATGCTGGCCTATGCCACGCATGACAATTGGGGCGGCGGGAGCCAGGGCATACTCGTGTTCCGCGTCAAGAGCGGCGAAGGTGCGGCGGGTCAGCAGATCATGGCTTCGCTCGAGGCCGAGCAGAAGCAGCAGGTGCTGGATCGCGGCATCCACATCACCGGCGCTGCCGAAGCGATCGAGAACCGCAAGCTTGATATTCCCGTCGGCGTCGGCCCCGTCGCGCTCAATCTGGATTTCCCCACCGACGATCCGGCGGTCAGCCTGAAGGTCTCGGGGTATCCGGCAACGGGAACGCTGTCGTTGCCTGATCGAACCTTGTCGCCGCAATCCAGCCTTCTGGCCGGTGAAGTCGACCATCTCCGTTACGAGCCGCAGATCGGCGCCGGCGCGCCGGTCGAGGTCGGCTTCGAAATCCGTGCCGACAGCAGCTCCGCCAAGCCGGCGACGATGAAACTGTCGCCGACGGTCGATGCTTGCGATACCGCCGCCGGCGAGCCTCTCGACCTGCAAGGCGTGGTGCCCGGCCTGCTGCCGAACGAGATCGGCGCCGGTGCGGTGGCGGTCTGCGAGGCCGCGGTGAAAACCTATCCCGATGTCGCCCGCTTCCGCTACGAGCTCGGCCGCGCCCTGCTTGCGGCAGGCCAGGTTAGAGAGGCCAGGACAGCCATCGAGGAGGCCGCCAAGAAAGGCCATGTGCGCGCCGTCTTCGAACTCGGCTATCTCAACGCAACTGGAACCGGAACGGCCATAGACCGCACCCAGGCCAACGCTCTCTACAAGGCTGCCGCCGACAAGGGCGATCCCTATGGTATGACCTCGTGGGGACGCGCGCTGTTCAATGGCTATGGCGTCAACCGCGATACGGCCAAGGGCCTCGACCTGCTGCTCAAGGCGGCGGCCATGGGGCACACCTATGCCATGAACGATCTTGCCGCCATCTTCACCGAGGGCCGCAATGGCGTGCCTGCCGATCCGGCCCGCGCCGTCGCCTTCCTGCAAGCGGGGGTGCAGCGCCAAGACATGTATTCGATGAACCTGCTCGGCCGCAATTACCTCGCCGGCCAGGGCATCGACAAGGATCCGAAGACGGCGCAGGCGTTGTTCCAGCAGGCCACCGATCTTGGCCAGCCCTACGCTCCGGGCAGCCTCGCCCGCATGTACAGGGATGGCGCCGGTGTACGCCAGGACCCGGCGGAAGCGCAAAGGCTGTTCGAACTGGCGACCACGCGCGGCGATCCGTCGAGCGCCTATGATCGCGCGGCGCTTGAAATGGCGAAAGGCGACAAGGCCGATCAGGCTGTCGCGGTGCGCTTCCTGGCATTCACCGTCGCGCTCGATCTGCGCAAGGAGCTGCCGGACGCCAAAAAGGGCCTGGCGCAGTTCGGCACCAAGCCGAAAACGGCAGCTTTGGACGCCCTGCGTCGAGAGCTCAAGTCGAAGATTCCCGCGTCCGGTTCGCTGGACACGCAACTGGTCAATGCGGCCCGGGGGGTCTGGGAAGAAGCCAATCCGCGTCGGGATTTGTTCTGAACAATAAGGAGGCCATGGTGGGCAAGGCATTCAAGCAGACATTCGGGCAGGCATTCATCGGGATAATTCTATCCGGCGTTCTGGCCGGGCTCATGGGCTGCACCTCGGTGTCGCCGATGTTTGAGCCGGCATCGCCGGTGAAACATCGCAAGGTGGTTCGCGCAGCACCCCAGCCAAAGGTGGTCAGATTCAAGAAGGCGGCCACCGGCAAAGTGATCAAGCCGGCCGAGGAGATCCCGCAAAAGCCGCCCGTCATTCCCGCTCTCGGCGGTAGCGGCGGAGGCGGTGGGGCTGGCGGCGGCGGCGGCGGTTGGGGATGAGATCGTCGACCAAGGGCGCTGCACTCAGCGGCCCCAAAGGGTCTTGCTAAGATCCGCATGAGCCTTGGACAACGTCAAGCCGAAATCGTCCATCCCTGTCGCGGCATCGGTTGGCCAGCGGACAATTCGGCGCAGCGCACGGAAAAGGCAGCGGACGAACGCTGCCAGTGCAGAGGCCACGACCGCCGCCGGATCGAGTCTGCGAGCCGCCAATGCCCGATGGGCCTGTTGTGTTTCGAGATAGCGGGCCAGCGCAACATCGTGACGCGATGGTGCGCCAAGCTCCTGCCGGTCGCGCCCGGGGTCGTCATGCCAGATGGGCCACTCGGTCGGGCCAGGGTGATGCACGGTATCCTCCTGCGAAAAGAGATCCAGTGCGAACAATCTCCTCAAGCGCCGTGAGCAACGCGTGGGAACCTGCGTGATGGAATCGTGAAAAGCGCCTCGGCGGCGGAATAAGTGTTGAAATGGACCGAGCTTGAGCGGATCGTCGTCGCGCTGTGACCGTGGCGGATCCGATGACCGGACCTTATCTTCACCTGCTGGGTGGTTTCGACTTTGCCGGCGTCGGGGCCACGGTTCCAGCCATCAGCCGCAAGGCGCGTGCGATGGTCGCCTATCTCGCGCTGCAGTCGGGGCATTCGCAGTCGCGCGAGAAGCTGGCGACCCTGCTCTGGGGCATCAACAGCGAGGCGCAGGCGCGAATGAGCCTGCGGCAAGCGGTATCGTCTGTCAGGAAGGCCATGCAGACGTGCGGCGGCGGCCGCTTCCTCACCGATGGCAACAGCGTCGCTCTGCATCTCGACGGCCTTGATTTCGACGTCGCGCGGTTCGAGGCGCTGGTCGCCAGCCCGGCACCCGAAGACCTCGAACTGGCGCTCAATGTCTACCGCGGCGACCTGCTCGACGGCTTCGGCCTGAAGGAGGAGCCATTCGAGGACTGGCTGAGGATCGAACGCGAGCGGCTGCGGGCACTGGCCGTCGCGGCGCTCGACAGGCTCGTCGCGCATTATGCAGCGACGAACGATCCTGCCGCATGCGTGCGCGCGGCGGCGCGCCTGCTGGCCATGGACCCGTTGAGGGAGGATGTCCACCGTGCCCTGATGCGCGCCTATGCGGCGCAAGGCAGGACCAATCTCGCGCTGAAGCAATATGAGCACTGCCGCACCGCGCTTCTACGCGATCTCAAGCTGCAGCCGGAGCCGGAGACGCGGCAATTGTTCGAGACGCTGCGCACACGCCGCACAATGGCGCCGGCACGGCCACCCACGACTGATGCGGATGACGCTACCGGCTTCAGCCACGAACTCGCAGCCCCCCCGACCCACTATGTCAAATCGGCCGGGATCAACATCGCGTATCAGGTGACCGGCGACGGTCCGGTCGACCTGATCCATGTGCCGGGATGGGTCTCCAACCTCGACCACGCCTGGGGCTCGCCGCGGCTTTCGCATGTGCACCGGCGGCTCGGCACTTTCTCGCGCCTAATCCGCATGGACAAGCGCGGCACCGGGCTCTCGGACCGCAATGTCGGTCTGCCGACCCTGGAAGAGCGGATGGAAGATGTGCGGGCAGTGCTGGATGCGGTTGGCTCGAAGCGCACGGTGCTTTTCGGCAGCTCCGAGGGCGGCCCGATGTGCATGCTGTTCGCGGCGACCTATCCCGAGCGCACAGCGGCACTCGTGCTCAATGGGGCCTACGCCCGCGGCAGGTGGTCACAAGACTATCCGTGGGCGAAGACAAGCGAGCAGGTGGAAGAGGATCTGGCGATCGTCGAGAAAGAATGGGGAGCGGCGGCGGATATGAGCAACGCGGCGCCCAGTCTGATGAGCGACACGTTCGAGACAGAATGGTTCGCCGCCTATCTCAGGAATTCTGCCTCGCCCGCCGACGCGATCGCCCTGTGGCGCTGGGGAGCCGAAATCGATGTTCGCGACATTCTGCCTGCTGTCCATGTTCCGACACTGATCATGCAGACGACTGGCGACGGCTGGGTGAAGCGGGAAGAAGGACGTTACCTGGCGACGCACATCGAGGGCGCCCGATACATTGAGTTCGCCGGCCGCGACCACGTCATCTGGGGCGAGAATTCCGATCGGATCGTCGACGAGATCCAGGCTTTCGTCACCGGCGCCTTGCCGGCGGCCCCAGGCGAACGGCTGCTTGTGTCGGTGCTGTCCCTCGATATGACGGGCTCGCCTTTCGGCATCGACCCGGCCGAGCGGCACGCCGAAGCGCTCCGTGGCGAACTCCTCGCGGCCGAAGGCAGAGAGATCAGCCGATCGGACGGCAAGGTGCTCGCGGTGTTCCAGCGGCCAACGCGGTCGATCCAGTGCGCGATCGCCATCCGCGATCGCTTGCGGCAATCCGGTGTCGAGGTCCGCTCGGCGGTGCATATCGGCGAGTGCGAGCAGCGGGGCCATCAATTTTCAGGCGCGGCGATCGAACTGTCATCGCGTCTGCTTGACCATGCGCGGCCGGGCGAAATCATTGCATCAAGGACGGTGCGCGATCTCGTGGTCGGCTCCGGCCTGCGGTTCGAGGAGCGTGGCGAAATGGCGGCAAGCGGGCTGCCCGGCGCGTTTCGGTTCTATGCGGTCGATGGTTCGGCTTGAGCCGCTAGGTCACCTCTTCCCAGCCCCGAACCGCAGCCCGTCCATCAGCAGCGATACCAGCCGGCGCGAGCGGTCGCGCCAGTCCTTGGTGTCGGGGGCCGAGTAGATGCCGCCGAGTGCATGCAGCACATCGGAGGCATCGATGTCGCTGCGGATCGAACCTTCGGCCACTGCCGCCTCAACCAGTTGCCGCAAGGCCAACGACACCCGGCCAGACATGTCGGAGAACACGGCGGAATTGGTGTTGAACAGGATGCGCAGGCTGGCCGCCAGGCCACGCTTGGTGGCGATGTAGTCGACGAAGCGCTGCATCCATTGCTCCAGCGCCACATCGGCCGAATGGTGGCTGGCGAGGTCATCGGCAGCCGCGCAGAGCGCCTCGACTTCACGCCGATAGACCACTTCGACCAGATGCTCGCGGGTTGGAAAATGCCGGTAGAGCGTGCCGATACCGACGCCCGCCTGGCGCGCGATCTCCTCCAGCGAGGCATCGACGCCGTGCTCGGCAAAGGCCGCTGCCGCGACCTCGACCAGCCGGTCGCGGTTGCGCTGCGCATCGGCGCGCAGCGGCCTTGGCGCTGCGGCTTCGCGCTTCTCGTCGGCAATTGCTTGCGACTGCTCGGTCAATTTTTTCTCCACTGTCGATATATGGGGGCTTGAACCCAAAGGGGTAAGCCCCCAATTGGATAAACGGAGGCGCCTCCGTTTTAGTGGAGCAGCCTCATCATATAATCAGGGGAGCCGGTATGTCACGTGTTGAGATTGTGAAGACTGAAGCATCCCCTGCCGGCTGGAGAGTCGGGGCGGCAGAGCTGTCAATCTCCCCCCTCGTGGGGGAGATGTCCGGCAGGACAGAGGGGGGCGCTGTCCCGCCAGCCTATCGAGGCCTGACCAACACCCGCTTGGAAAAGGTCTATTTCGACGCATGTAAATCGGGAACGTCGCATTCCTTCGCGCCCCCCTCTGCCCTGCTGGGCATCTCCCCCACAAGGGGCGAGATTAGGCGCACCGTCGCCTCTTCCCTTTTCCTCTCCCACTCGGACGCCATTTCAATCCCCTAGCGTCAAGCAACTGGAGCCAGACGCCCATGACCGACCAAACCAAATCCACCACTATCCCAATCCGTCTCACCATCAACGGACACAGTCACGAACTGCAGGTCGAGCCGCGCGTCACGCTGCTCGATGCATTGCGTGATCGCCTCGACCTGACCGGCACCAAGAAGGGTTGCGACCAGGGCCAGTGCGGCGCCTGCACGGTGCATGTCGACGGCCAGCGCGTGCTGTCCTGCCTGACGCTTGCAGCACAGGTCGAAGGCCGCGAGATCACCACCATCGAAGGATTGGCCCGCGATGACGGCACGCTCAACGCGGTTCAGGCAGCTTTCCTCGACCAGGATGCTTTCCAGTGCGGCTACTGCACGCCGGGACAGATCATGTCGGCGGTCGCCTGCATCCGCGAGGGCCATGCCGGCTCGGATGACGAGATCCGCGAATACATGGCCGGCAATCTGTGCCGCTGCGGCGCCTATCCGCACATCGTTGCCGCCGTGCGCCAGGCGGCACTGGAGGTCGCGTCATGAGGGATTTTTCCTACGTTCGCGCCGATAGTATCGATGCGGCACGACAGGCAGCCGCCCTGCCTGGGGCCATGCTGCTTGCCGGCGGCACGACGCTGGTCGATCTCGCCAAATGCGGCGTGGCCGAACCCGAGAGCCTGGTCGACATCACCCATCTCAAAGGGCTCGACGCCATCAAGGTCGACGCTGACAGTGCCATGATCGGCGCGCTGGCCAAGATGAGCCTCGTCGCCGACAATGCCGAGATCAAGAGCCGCTTTCCCGCGGTCTCCGAAGCGCTGTGGCAGGCGGCTTCCGCGCAGCTGCGCAACATGGCGACCATCGGCGGCAATCTGATGCAGCGCACGCGCTGCCCCTATTTCCGCGATCCCGCGAATTTTTCCGCCTGCAACAAGCGCTCGCCCGGCAGCGGCTGCTCGGCGATCGGTGGCGTCACCCGCGGCCATGCCGTGCTCGGCACCAGCGACGCCTGCATCGCCATGTATCCCGGCGATCTCGCCACCGCGCTGGTCGCCTTCGACGCCGTGGTTCATCTTGGCGAACGCCAGGTTGCCGTCGACGACTTCTTTCCCCTGCCCGGCGCCACGCCCGACAGGGAACATGCCATCCAACCGGGCGAGATGATCACGGCCATCAGCATCCCGGCTTCAGCCGCCGCCCGGCGGTCGACCTATCTCAAGGTTCGCGACCGGCAGTCCTATGAGTTCGCCGCTGCAAGCGCCGCAGTCGGCATCGACTTCGAAGCCGATGGCCGCACCATTCGCGACCTGCGCGTCGCGCTGGGCGGCGTCGCGACGAAGCCGTGGCGGGCGCACGCCGTCGAAGCGGCGCTGAAGGGCAAGGTGCTCAGCGAAGACAGGGTGCGGGCGGCCAGCTTGCTCGCCGTGGAAGGGGCCATCGACCACGGCGCCAACCACTACAAGATCGAACTGGCGCCGCGCGTCGTCGCCCGCGCCATCCTCAAGACGGGAGCCATGGCATGACCATTCACGACCCCAGGACACGGCACGGCGATGCTTCGGACGGCACTGCCGATCAGGTTGGCGGGCGGCTGTCGCGCGTCGACGGCCCGGCCAAGATTACCGGTGCGGCAAAATACGCCGTCGAGCAGCAGCTCGACGGGCTAACCTACGGCGTCCTGGTCGAAAGCACGATCGCGTCAGGCAAGGTGCGCTCGATCGACACGTCAGCCGCCGAGGCGGCACCTGGTGTGTTCAAGGTGCTGACGCCGGACACCATCATGCCGCTGAAGACTGCATCGGACTGGTTCGGCACGCCGCCGCCGGACAAACCCTACTGCCCGCTGGCGCGCGACATCACCTTTTCGGGCCAGCATGTCGCCGCGGTCATCGCGGAGACTTTCGAGCAGGCCGTCGCGGCAGCGGCGATGGTCAAGGTCAGCTATGACCAGACGCCGGCCATCGTCGACCTCAGCGACGCCAAGGCCGGCGACGGCATTCCGATCGCCGCCATGACCAAGGAATGGGGCGATGCGCAGGCCGCTTTCGCCGCTGCCCCGGTGCGCGTCTGCGGCGCCTATAACACGCCGCGCGAATACCAGGCGCCGATGGAGCCGCATGGCCTCATCGCGCGCTGGGAGGGCGATCGGCTGACCGTGTGGGAACCGAGCCAGTGGCTCGACGGCATGGCCCGCACCTATGCCGAATGGTTCGACGTGCCGTTCGAAAATGTACGGCTGGTCTCGCCCTATATCGGTGGCGGCTTCGGCTCCAAGGCATTGGCGCTCGGCCATGGCGCGGTGGCGGCTGCCGCAGCCAAGATGCTGGGACGGCCCGTGAGGGTGGTCATGACTCGGCCGCAGACTTTTACCGGCTATGGCGGCCGCGCCGCGACCCGCCAGACGGTGACGATCGGCGCCGACCGTGACGGAAAAATCCAGTCGATCGTGCATCGCGGCGTCAATGAAACGTCGATCGACGGCATGTGGGTCGAGCCTTTGGGCGTGGTCACCTCGATCATGTATGCGACGCCCAACTTCTCCTCGAAGCAGAATGTCGTGCGGGTGAATTCGGTGGTGCCTGGCGCCATGCGCGCGCCGGGCGAAAACCCTAGCGCCTTCGGCATCGAAAGCGCCATTGACGAGCTCGCCTACGAGGTCGGCATCGATCCGCTGGAGATCCGGCTGAGGAATTACGCCGAGCAGGATCCGCACGCAAAAAAGGCTTGGTCGACGCGGCAGTTGCGCGAGGCTTTCGCGGCTGGCGCCGAACGCTTCGGCTGGGCCCAGCGCACGCCCAAACCGCGTTCGATGCGCGACAGCAACCAGCTGATCGGCTGGGGCGTCGCCGCCGGCACCTATCCGGTACGGCGCGCTTACGGCGAGGCCATCGTGCGTATCCTTGCCAACGGCTCGGTCGAGGTCGAAAGCTCCTCGATCGACATGGGCCAGGGCACCTACACGATCCTGGCGCAGACAGCGGCCGAAACGGTAGGCGTGGCGGCCGACCATGTCGTGGTGAAGCTCGGTGATTCCCGGTATCCCCGCGCCGGCGTGGCCGGCGGGTCGCGGCTGGCCGGCGTGATGACGGGCGCGGTCTACAAGGCAGCGACATCGGCACTCGACCAGCTGGTTGGTCTGGCGATCAGCGATTCGCGCTCGCCCTTCCACGCGCTGCAGGCCAACACGCTGGTCGTCGCCAACGGCCGCATCAGGTCGCCGCGCGGCGATGGTCCCGATGTCTCGATCGCCGACCTGCTGGCCAGCGTCGGCCGCGACCGCATCGAGGCCACAGGCGACACCATGCCGGCGAACTCGACGGCCGCCGATCGCTACAAGAACTACACCACCATCGCGGCGGCGCTGCCGCACACCGAGGGCGACTATTCGCGCCACTCCTGGTGCGCGCATTTCATCGAGGTGCGCGTCGACGAGGATTTCGGCACGGTGCGCGTGTCGCGCGTGGTATCGGCGCTGGATTCGGGCCGGCTCTACAACCCCAAGCTGGCCGAAAGCCAGTGGAAGGGCGGCATCATCATGGGCATCGGCCAGGCGCTGCTTGAAGAAGGCATTGTCGACCGCAGGCATGGCCGCATCGTCAACAACAATCTCGGCGACTATCTGGTGCCGACCAATGCCGACATCCCCGATATCGAGGTCATCTCGGTCGGCGTTCCCGACCTGCACTCTTCGGTGCTCGGCGGCAAGGGTGTCGGCGAACTGGCCATCGTCGGCGTAGCGCCGGCGATCGCCAATGCGGTGTTCCATGCGACGGGAAAAAGAGTGCGGGACTTGCCGATCACGCTGGAGAAGTTGATCTAGGAAGCGGCGTGCGTAATCTCCCCCCTCGAGGGGGAGATGTCGCCGAAGGCGACAGAGGGGGTCGCCTCTCGTAGAGCGCCAACCTCCTTCCGCCGCAGTAGGTCGAGCCCGGTCGGACCGACCCCCTCTGCCCTGCCGGGCATCTCCCCCTCAAGGGGGGAGATTGGCAGCTCGCGCGCCTCGGCTACCAGTCGAGCTTGAACGCAAGTTTGCCGAAATGCTGCCCGCCTGCCGACATGTGCGCGTAGGCTTCGGCCGCCTGCTCCTGGCTGAACACCTTGTCGACGACCGGGTCGATGCGGGCGGCGGCGATGGCGCGGACGGCGGCGCGAAGGTCAGATACCGACCCGGTGTTGTTGCCGACCACCTTCAGCGCCTTGATGATGATCGGCAGCAGGTCGACCGTGGCCTCGGCGCCGGTGACGAAACCGATGGTGAACAGCGTGCCGCCAGGCGCGGTGGCGTTGACGGCGCGGGCGAAGGTGGCGGTGCCGGCGGTCTCGACGACGAGGTCGGCGCCGAGGCCGCCGGTCAGTTCCAGCACCTTGCCATCCCAGTCGGGCGTCGCGCGGTAGTTGATGAGATGATCGGCGCCGAGTGCCTTCGCCCGCTCCAGCTTCTCGTCCGACGAAGAAGTGATGATGACGGTTGCGCCGGCGGCTTTCGCCAGCTGAAGGGTGAAGATGGAGACGCCGCCGGTGCCGAGCAGCACGACGACCGAGCCCGGCCCGACATCGGCGGCGCGGACGGCGTTCCAGGCGGTGGTCGCGGCGATCGGCAGGGTCGACGCCGCCTCGAAAGAGAGACGAGCCGGTACCGGCACGAGCGAGTTGGCCGGCAGCGCGACATATTCGGCGAGCGACCCCGGCAGCGAAATTCCGCGCATCTGTGTCATCTCGTTAGGCCGGGGCGGACCGCCGATCCAGCGCGGCTTGGCATGGGCAACGACGCGATCGCCGACGGCGAAATCCGTAACGCCCTCCCCCAGCGCGACGATCTCGCCGGCGCCGTCGGCGACGGGAATGAGCGGAAAGCCGGGAACGCGATAATTGCCGCTGGCCACCGCCACATCGACGAAATTCAGGCTCGCGGCGCGCTGGCGGATCAGCACTTCGCCGCGCTGCGGTTCAGGCGTGGCAATGGTGGTGGCGCGAAAGGCGTCCAGCTTGGCGGCGGTCAGCTCGATGGCTTTCATGGCTCACGCATTCCTGTTTAAGGGGTCAATCGTCAGGATTGAGTGAAGCTATCTGCTGCGCTACAAGCAGATAATCCGGAATTTTTACATTTGAGTCCTGTGCTTTATGCAGCAATCACACGACCCCGCCAGCCTTGCCGAAATGGCCGCCTTTGCGGCCATCACCGAAGCGCGCTCCTTCACCAAGGCAGCGTTGCGCGTCGGGCGCGACTCGACGGTTCTGTCACGCCGCCTGCAATCGCTGGAGCAGCGGCTCGGCGTGCGGCTGCTGCACCGGACCACCCGAAGCGTATCGTTGACGGAGGCGGGAGCGGAGTTCCTGGTACGCGTCCGCGCCATCCTGGCCTCGGTAGACGAAGCTGAGGCTGCTGCTTCCGCGCATGCCAGCGGGACGCCGCGCGGCTTGCTGCGGCTGGCGCTGCCGGGAACCTTTGGGCGTATGTGGATCGGGCCGCTGTTGCCGCAGTTTCTAGCGACGTTCCCGGATGTCCGCATCGAGGCCGAGTTCTCCAACCGGTTCGTCGATCTCGTTGCAGAGAACTTCGATGTCGCCGTCCGTCTCGGCGCGCTGGAGGACTCGCGCCTGGTGGCGCGCAAGATCGCGACACGGCGGCGGTTGCTGTGCGCTGCTCCCTCCTACCTCGCCCGCAGGGGCGCGCCGGAAGCGCCGGAAGCGCTGACCGAACACGCCTGCCTCGGCTTCTCCGGCTTCCAGACCTTTCCCACCTGGGAGATGACCGACAGTTCGGGCCGCCGCGTTAACGTCGAAGTCTCGGGGCCGATGGTTTGCGACGATGCCGAAGTGCTGGTCGAAGCCGCGGTGCAAGGCCTAGGCCTGATGATGAGCACCGATTGGCTGGTCGGGCGCGAACTCGCCGACGGACGGCTGGTGCCGTTGCTGGAGGACTGGACGCTGGCCGACGAAGGCGCTGTCTATGTCGTCATGCCCTCGGCCAGGGGACAAGCCGCCAAGACACGCGCCTTCGCCGACTGGATCGGTAAGCGCTTCGCGCCGGAGCCGCCCTGGACGTCGAGGCCGGTCTCAAAGGCTTGCTCAATGGGGCGCGCCGGGGGCTAAGACGGCATGCCGCTGTCACCAGGCCCTTTGTCCTGTATGATCTCGTTGATGTAGCTTGGGAGGGGATCATGCAAAGTGC
This sequence comes from Mesorhizobium sp. L103C119B0, assembly GCF_000502235.1. NCBI lineage: Bacteria > Pseudomonadati > Pseudomonadota > Alphaproteobacteria > Hyphomicrobiales > Phyllobacteriaceae > Mesorhizobium > Mesorhizobium sp. L103C119B0. The sequence goes on from NZ_AYXE01000004.1 coordinate 143,206, forward strand.
ATTGGCGAAGTTCATCATGGCAAGTTCCGTTCTGGCCGCGCTGCAAGCCGCGCAGCCGGCTTTTGCCGCGTCCTGCAACTGGAGCGCCAAGATGGAAGAAGACGAAGGCGGCAGCGTGCTGACGGCTTCGGTGTGCGGCGGACCGAAGGCCGATGCGCATCTGATGCTCGTCTGTTTCGACAAGCCGGTGCTGAGCTACGATCTGGGTGCGGCCGGCCAGCAGCTGGAGCCCGGCATCAGCGCTTCCTTCACCTTCAAGGGCGGTGACAAGAGCGTGACCAAAAAGCTCGACCTCGAGGCCATGTATAATTACTTCACGGCTGAGCTGAGCAAAGACGATCCACTGCTCGGCCTGTTGCGCGGCAAGGGCGACGTCACGGTTACGGCCGACAAATATGGCGAGAACAGCTTTCCGCTGACCGGCTCGAGCGCGGCCATCGGCAAGGTGCTGACGCAGTGCGGCAAAGGTTCGGCCGGCGACGCGGACTGAAGCTCCCTACTTTCGACCACGCAGCTTGGTCCCGCGCCTCCGTCAGGGCAAAGCCAAGCAGGTTCTCGCCGCGCCCGGTTTGCCGTTTCGCTCATCGACGGGGGCACGGGTTTTGGAGGCGCAACATGCGGCCTGAGTTTTCAACGCGAGCTGCGCTCTCCCTCCGGTGTCGCCACCAGCGAGGCGGCGGCGGCATTGGCAGTGGCAATCGCCGCTTCCACCGGATGGCCACGCGCGAGGCCTGCCGCGAAGGCGCCGACGAATTCGTCGCCGGCGCCATGGGTGCTGACGACTTTTACCGGAATGGCCGCCAGCGCGAAGGCCGCGCCGATCCGGTCGCAATAGGCGACGCCTTCGCCGCCGGCGGTGACGATCGCCGATGGGTAGGTATCGATCAGCCGCCGCGCGGCTTCGGTTGCGCCGGCGAGCGTATCGACGACCGGAACGCCGGCCAAAAATTCCGCTTCGATGGCGTTGACGATGACGATGTCTATCAGCGCGGTCAATTCGGCCGACAGTGTTCGCGCCGGTGCGGCGTTGAGCACAACGCGGCCTCCGGATGCCCTCACCGCGCGCGCGGCAGCGATGTTGGCGGCATCGGGCACTTCGTTCTGCAGCAACAGCATTGCCGTCTGTACCACCACCTCGCCCGCAGCCGCGATGTCATCACTGCCCAGGGTGAGATTGCTGCCGGAGACGATCACCGCACCATAGTCGCCATCGCTGTCGAAGATCGCCACGCTGATGCCGGAGCCTGCGCCTGCCGCCACGCGCACGAAGCGGCGATCAACGCCGGCGCGATCGAGATTGGCCAGCAACGCCGTGCCGAAATCGTCGTCGCCGACGGCGCCGATCATCGCCGCGCGCACGCCGGCGCGTGCCGCCGAGACCGCCTGGTTGCCGCCCTTGCCGCCGCATTTCGGCTGCCAGGCATGGCCGGTCACAGTCTCGCCCTTGCGCGGACGGTCGGGCGCGTCGACCATAATGTCGTAGTGCAGGCTGCCGAAGACGGTGACCAGCGGAACCGTCATGTGCCGCGGTCTTTTCGCTTCGAGGTGACCGCCGACATGGTGCGGCCGAGATTGCGCTCCGCCGCCTGGTAGTCGCGCTGCGCCACCGCCACGAACAGCGCGTCGAGGATGTTGAGCTGCGCGATGCGGGCCGCCGCGTTCTCGCCCATCAGCGGCGATCCCTGCGCCGTCGAGCACAGCACGATGTCGGCAATCCGGGCCAGCGGCGAGTTGTCGTAGTTGGTGATGGCCAGCGTGCGGGCGCCGCTCTTGCGGGCAAGATGGATGGCGTCGATGACGGCCGACGTGTTGCCGGAATGCGAGAAGCCGACGGCGATGTCGTCGGCGCCGAGGAGCGAGGCCGACATCAGCATCATGTGCGAGTCGTCATAGACAGACGCGCGGATGCCGATGCGCAGGAATTTGTGCGAGACGTCGCGGGCGATCTGGGCGGAGCCGCCGACGCCATAAAAATCGCGGTTCCTGGCGCGGTAGAGCAGATCGGCGGCACGGTCGAAATCGTCCATGTCGAGGATCGCGAGCGTCTCCTCCAGCGCCTGGATCGAGGTGCGGAACACTTTCTGCACGATCTCGGCCGAGCTGTCGTCGACCGACAGTTCCTGGTGCATCTCGGCGGTCGGCAGGCGGCTGTATTCATAGACGGCGGTGCGAAAGTCGCGGTAGCCGGAGAAGCCGAGTTTCTTGGCGATCTTGACCACCATCGCCTCCGACACGCCGGCCTCCTCGGCGATCTGCTTGAGCGGAATGGTCTCGTCGAAACCGCGCCGGCCGAAGACGGTTTCCACCACCTTGGCCTCAAGCGGGGTGAGATGCGGCATCATCATGCGGATGCGCGGCCCCACGGCTTTCAGATCGAGATTGCTCAACGTCATCCACGTCCCCTCGTCTCCGGCCCGAGCATGGCTTCCTGGACGATAGCCTGCGACGTCACGGCGTCCTGGCTGGCCATCGCGGCGGACAGGCGGTTATCCTTCTCCAGCCGGTCGACAACGCGCAGCAGGCGCTTGACGGTGGCGATGTTGACTTCGCATTCGCGCACCGGATCGAGCCCGGTCATGTCGGGGAAAGTGTCGAAGTAGATGGCGCCGGCGTAGCCGTCGCGACGGATCTGGCACAGCAGTTCGATGGTCTGCAGCGTGTGCACCGCGCCGACCATCAGGCCGTCGTCGCGCTTGGCATAGCCATCGTTGAGATGGACGCCGAGCAGCTTGCTGTGGCGAGCGATCAGCGCCGCGGCGAAGGCCGGCTGTTCGTCGGCATAGAGCACATGGGCGAAATCGAGCGTGACGCCGAGATTGGGTAGGCCGACCTCGCGGATCGCCAGCAAGGTGGTCGCCGCATCCGGCATCAGCGAGTAGGAGCGCGGTTCGTTAGGCTTGTACTCCAGGCTGATCTGGCAGCCGGGATCATGCGCGGCAACTTCACGAATCCCCTCGATTTCGTGCTGCCAGAGCGTCGCATAGTCAGTTTGAAATGCATAGTCGAAGCCATCCTGGCCCAGCCACAGCGTCATCAGACTGGCGCCGGCCGCGCGCACCGCATCGATACCGGCCTTGGTCAAGTCGATGGCTTCGCGGCGCACCGCTGGGTCCGGATTGGTGAAGGCGCCGAGCTTGAAGGCCGGATTGGAGTAGTAACGCATGGCAAAGCCATTGATGGAAAGCCCGAGATCGCCGAGCCTTCGGGGGATTTCAGCCGGCTTTTCACTGAGATGGTCGGGGAAATTAAGATCAAGATCGGTCAGCCCGTCGACCTTGGCCGCGCGGGCTGCCATCTGCAGCATGGACGGCTTGCCGGTGAGATCAGGCCATTCGGCTTGCGGCCGCGAGGCGAAGGAATTCAGGCGGGTGGCGAAGCGACTGTTTGTCATGATCGACCTTTCAGTGATTTACTTCACACAAATACGAATATTTGTAAAGTTCTCATTTGCGAGACGGTTTGTAGCGCGCAACATCCTGCTTGGCCGAGATCTTCGGCTCCGCCTCAGCATCCATTTCGGGAGTTTCGAGTCCCGCAACGGTGCGGATACTGGTGCGAGCCCTTGCGCCCTGCCTGCCGATTGACCAATCTCGCCGACACTGTCATGAGCCGCGGTTGGGGGATCGCACATGCCAACGCTTTATCAACTGAAACCGGCCTTTCAGGCCAGGCTGCGGCCGTTGGCCGACCGGCTGGCCGATGCTGGCGTCACCGCCAACCAGATTACGCTTCTCGCCGCAGCACTGTCTATCGCCACAGGCCTGGTGGTCACTGCCTTTGCCTTCCATCTCCTGGTGTTCCTGTTGATGCCGGTGGTGCTGTTCGTGCGCATGGCGCTCAACGCCGTTGATGGGATGCTGGCCAGGGAACATGGACAAGCGTCGAAACTCGGGATGTATCTCAACGAACTCTGCGACGTCGTCTCGGACCTGGCGCTGATCCTGGCCTTTGCTCCGCTGTTCCCGGCCTGGGGTGTCGTTGCCTTCGCTATTACCGCCATGCTGGTCGAGTTCGCCGGCGTGCTCGGCGTCGCCGCCGGCAGCGGGCGCAACTATGCCGGGCCGTTCGGCAAGAGCGACCGAGCCCTGGTGCTCGGCGTCATCGCCTTCCTCATCGCCTGCGGCCTGTGGTTCCAAGCGATTGTGCCCTTTGTGTTTCCGGTCATGGCTACACTGTCAGTCGTAACCGCCATCAACCGGATACGCGGCGGCCTTAGAGCGGGCGGCGCATGATGCCAAAGCGTCAGGCACCCGACCGCCAGAGGGAAACCATGATCCACCAGACCATTGCAGCCGGAGCACCGGCAAGCCTCGAGCGCATCGCGCTGGAGCGCACGTTCAAGAGCCATGACGGCACCGAGATCTTCTACCGCTACTGGCCGGCCGCCGGGTCGACGCCAAAGGGTGCGATCCTTCTGTTCCATCGCGGCCACGAGCATGGCGGCCGCATGGCGCATCTGGTCGACGAACTCGCCATGCCCGACCATGCCTTCTACGCCTGGGACGTGCGCGGCAATGGCCGCTCGGCCGGGGAGCGCGGCTATGCGCCATCCTTTGCCGCCCTGGTTCGTGACATCGACTGCCTGGTGCGTGAGATCGGCCGGGATGGTTTTGGCCAGCGCGACATCGCGCTGATCGCGCAGTCGTTCGGCGCCGTGCTGGCTGCTGCCTGGGTGCATGACTATGCGCCCGACATCCGCGCGCTGGTGGTGGCTTCACCGGCCTTTTCGGTCAAGCTCTACGTGCCCTTCGCCAAAGAGGGCATTGCGCTGTGGCAGAAGCTCAAGGGCCGCTTCTTCGTCAATTCCTACGTCAAGGCGAAGTTCCTGACGCATGATGCCGAGCGCATCGCTTCCTTCGACGCCGATCCGCTGATCACGCGACCGATCGCCTCCAACATCCTGGTCGAGCTTTACGACCACGCTGCCCGCATCGTCTCGGACGCGCGCGCCATCACCGTGCCGACGCAGCTCTTGATCTCCGGCAGCGATTGGGTGGTGCGGCATGGACCGCAGCACGAGTTCTTCGTCAATCTCGGCAGCAGCGCCAAGGAGCGGCATGTGCTGCCCGGCTTCTTCCACGACACGCTGGGCGAGCGCGATCGCAAGCAGGCGCTGGACCTGATCCGGCCATTCCTCGAAAAGCAATTTGCCACGCCGGAGAAAACCATCGACTTGCTTCAGGCCGACCGCGCCGGCTACACCCGCGACGAGGCCGAGAGGCTGGCCTCGCCGCTGGCGCTGCTGTCGCCAAAGGGTATCTACTGGGCGATAAGCCGCGCCTCGATCGGCATCGGCGCCTGGCTGTCTTCGGGCATGAAGATTGGCATCGCCACCGGCTTCGATTCCGGCTCGACGCTCGACTATGTCTACGAGAACGACGCGCGCGGCATCGGCTTCATCGGCCGCATGATCGACCGCACCTTCCTCGACGCCATCGGCTGGCGCGGCATCCGCCAGCGCAAGCTGCATCTGGAAGAGCTGATCGGCAACGCCGCCGCCAGCCTGAAGGCAGCCGGCCGTCCCGTCCACATGCTCGACATCGCCGCCGGTCACGGCCGCTATGTGCTCGATGCCGTCGCCAAATGCACTGAACCACCAGCAAGCGTGCGGCTGCAGGATTATTCCGAGCTCAATGTCGGGTTGGGTTCGAAGCTGATCGCCGAGCGGCGTCTGCCGACCAGCGTCAGCTTCCACCAGGCCGACGCCTTCGATGCCGACATGCTGGCCGGGCAAAAGCCGGCGCCGGACCTCGCCATCGTCTCCGGGCTTTACGAATTGTTCGCCGACAACACGATGATTTCCCGCTCGCTCGGCGGGCTGGCCAGCGCCATGCAGTCCGGCAGCCTGCTCGTCTACACCAACCAGCCATGGCATCCGCAGCTGGAGATGATCGCGCGCAGCCTGACCTCGCATCGCGGCGGCCAGGCCTGGGTGATGCGGCGGCGCACGCAGGGCGAGATGGACCAGTTGGTGACGGCTGCCGGTTTCGAAAAGATCGACCAGCGCATCGACCAATGGGGCATCTTCACCGTCTCGGTCGCACGGCGCGTCTGAGACCATGGCCCTGCCTGTCACTGACCCTGCCCCGGCGCGGGAACCCTATTTGGGCATCGTGCTGAGGGCCGCCCTTTGGCTGGCGCTGCTGGCGCCGTTCTTCTATTCGACCTATGGCTTTGCCAACTGGCTGGCGTCGCGGCGCGACCATGTCGGCAGCATCATGTTTGCCTGGGAACACGCCATCCCTTTCGTCGCCTGGACGATCGTGCCCTATTGGTCGATCAATCTGTTCTACGGCCTATCGCTGCTGCTCAACACGACCAGGCGCGGTGTCAACCGGCTCGCCGGCCGTTATCTCTCGGCGCAGATCATTGCCGTCGCCTGCTTCATCGCGTTCCCGCTGACGGCGACATTCGTGCGGCCGGAAACCACCGGCCTGCCGGGTTTCCTGTTTGCAGTGCTCGGTGGTTTCGACAAGCCGTTCAACCAGGCGCCATCCCTGCACATCGCACTCCTGGTGATCATCTGGGACCATTGGCGTCACGTTCTGGCACGTCACCGTCTCGGCGGCATTCTCCGCCCGGTCTGGCACGTCTGGTGCTTTCTCATCGGCGCCTCGGTGCTGACGACCTGGCAGCATCATTTCATCGACATTCCGACCGGCGCCCTGCTCGGCCTGTTTGCGCTGTGGCTGTTTCCGTCCAAGGGCGAGCTGCCATTCTGGGGTTTTCGGTTGACCGCCGACCCAAGGGCGCGGCGGCTGGCGGGTTATTACGGGCTGGGGGCGGCCCTTGCCCTGGCCGGCGCTGCCGAGGGCGCGTTGGTCTCCGCCGATTTTCTCATCCTGTTGTGGCCGGCATTGGCGCTGGCCATCGTCGCCTTCGGCTATGCTGGGGCCGGCGCCAAAGTGTTCCAGAAGGCAGCCGATGGTAGCGTCTCACTGGCCAACCGTATCCTGCTCCTGCCCTACCGGCTTGGCGCCCGGATCAATGTGTGGGTATGGACCCGCCAACTGGCGCCGCAAGCGGAGATCACCGACGGTGTTTTCCTCGGCCGGTTTCCGAGTGCCGACGAGGCCAACCGCTTCGGCACAGTGATCGACCTTGCCGGCGAGATGGAACGGCCGCGCGGCGTGACCTGCCGCTGGATCAGCTACGCGATGCTCGACCTCGTGGCGCCGCCTCACGACAGGCTGGAGCGAGCGGTGGCGGCGATCGAGCTGGCGCGCCGGCGCGGCACCGTCCTGGTCTGCTGCGCGCTCGGCTTCCAGCGCAGTGCAGCCGTCGTCGCCGACTGGCTGGTTGTGACCGGACGCTCGCACACTGCCGCGCAGGCGCGCAGGAAACTCGCCGCATTGAGCCGGCCCGTGCATCTTCAGATCGGGCTGGAAGAACCGACATGAGTTGGCCGGCATGAGTGGCGAGAATTTTCCCGAGAACGCCGAAATATTCGCCGCCGGACTGATGGTGCAGGCGGTGTGGCCGATCCTGCTCGTGGTGGCGGCTGTGATGGCAGCGCCGGTCATCGGCCTGGTGGCCGGGCCGCAGACGACAGCGCTGTCCGCGGCGGCCTGGCTGGTCACGGCGGCGAGCGCCGTGGCCACGCTGGCTCTTTCGGCCTTGCTTTTGTTCGATGCGCTGCTGTTCCGGCTGATGGCAAGCCACGCCAGCGAGGCCGCCGGGGGTGCCGCGGTCGACGATGTGCTGGCGCGCATGCGCCTGAAATCCACCACTGCCGGCGGCCGCTCGCTCGACCATCGCATGGCAGGCACGCGCCGCCTGCTGACAAGGCAGCGCATGGCGCTCGCCATGTTTGCTGCGGCATCCCTTTTCGCAGCATTTGTTTGAGCCATGACAAAACTTCACCTGCGCGCCAACACCTTCACCTTGCTGCAGACGGTGACGTCGGTCGGCCTGTCGGCGGCGGCCTGGGTGGTAACCGGCGTCAGACCAATCTGGAACGGCAGCCAGCCGTCGGAGCGGCAGCGCATCTACTTCGCCAACCATGCCAGCCATGGTGATTTCATCCTGCTGTCGGCCTGTCTGAGTGAGAAGGTGCGCGCCCGGACCCATGCGATCGCGGCGGCCGAATATTGGGGCAAGTCGCGGCTGCGCCGCTTCATCGCGCAGGACATGCTGTCGTCCGTGCTCATCCACCGGCAGTGGACCGACGAAACGCAACACCCGATCTCGATCATGCTGTCGGTGCTCGACGACGGCCACTCGCTGATCCTGTTTCCCGAAGGCACTCGCAACACGACGGAGGCGGATCTGCTGCCGTTCCGCTCCGGCCTCTACAATCTGTCGATGGCGCGGCCCGATGTCGAACTCATCCCGTGCTGGATCGAGAACATGTCGCGCGTGCTGCCCAAGGGCCAGTTCCTGCCGGTGCCGCTTCTGTGCCGCGTCGTCTTCGGTCCGCCGGTGGCGATCGCGCCCGGCGAAGAACGCCGCACCTTCCTCGAGCGCGCGCGCCAGACGCTGCTGTCGCTCAACCCGCGTCCCGATCGGGACCACTAGCATGACCAGGCAAAGAGACTTCGTATGACACTGCCGCCAATGCATGAAACCGTCATCCTGCTGGCCGGCCTGATCTGCGTGCTGACCATGGCGAGCATCGTTGCCGGTATCCTCTCATGGCGGGCGCCGAAGCCGCTGCCCTCGACGCTCGTCAACTTGAACCAGCGCATCAACGCCTGGTGGGTGATGGTGCTGGCGATCACCGTCGCCTTCTTCTTCGGCCGCACCGGCATGACCATCCTGTTTGCGCTGATCTCGTTTGCCGCGCTGCGCGAGTTCGTGACGCTGACGCACAGCCGGCGCAGCGACCACTGGGTGCTGCTCGGCATGTTCGGCATCATCATTCCCTTCCAGTACTGGCTGGTGTGGACCGCCTGGTACGGGCTCTTCACCATTTTCATCCCCGTCTACTGCTTCCTCTTGATGCCGGCGGTCACCGCGCTCAACGGCGACACCGAGCGCTTCCTCGAGCGCGTGTCCGCGCAGCAATGGGCGGTCATGATCTCGGTCTACTGCGTCAGCCATGTGCCGGCGCTGCTGACCCTCAACGTGCCCGGTTTCGAGGGCCGCAACCTCCTGCTCATCGCCTTCCTGATCATCACCGTGCAAGGCAGCGACGTGCTGCAATACATTTTCGGCAAGCTGTTCGGCAGGCATCTTCTGTCGCCCTCCGTCTCGCCCTCGAAGACCTGGGAAGGGCTGGGCGGCGGGCTGGTGGCATCGAGCCTTCTCGGCGCGCTGCTGTCGTTCCTGACGCCGTTCTCGCCGCTGGCGGCGGCAGGCGTCGCCTCCATCGCCTGCCTGATGGGGTTCCTCGGCGGGCTGGTGGCGTCGGCGATCAAGCGCGACCAGGGCGTCAAGGACTGGGGTCACCTGATCGAGGGTCACGGCGGCATGATGGACCGCGCCGACAGCCTGGTCTTCGCCGCACCGGTGTTCTTCCACATCGTCCGCTATTTCTGGACGTGAGCGAAGCCGTTCAATCGCGGATGGCCCGGCCTGCCTGCTGCAGCAATTCGAAGGCGGCGAAGCGCTTGTCGTGCCAGGGCACGAGGTCGCCACCGGCCGGGCGATAGATGTCGCCGATGCGCGACATGCCGGTCATCGCCGCGATCACATCGGGAAATTTTTGCGCCGCCACCGCAGCCAATATGGCTGAGCCGAGCAGCACCGGTTCGGGCGAGGTCGAACCGGCGACGGTCAGGCCTGTGGTGTCGGCCAAAAGCTGACGTACCAGCTCGCTTTGCGCCGCACCGCCGCTGACGACGATAGTGTCGATGGCAATGCCTTTTTTGGCCATCGCCGCCAGGATCTGGCGAACGCCGTAGCCGATGCCCAGCAGGCCGGCGACATAGAGCGCGACCAGACTGTCGAGGGACGTGTCCATGCCAAGCCCGGCGATCAGGGCCTTGGACTCAGGATCGGCGAAGGGCGAGCGGTTGCCGAGGAATTCCGGCACGACATGCAGTCCATCGGCTAGGTGCGCTACTGCGGACAGGTCGGCGGACTGTTTCGCCGCCTGCTGACCAAGCCAAGCGGTCAGGCCGAGACCTTCCGCCTTGGCTTTTGCGGATGCCTCAGCCGTGGCCGGATGGAAAGCGACGAGGTGGTCGATTGCAGCACCCGCCGCCGATTGCCCGCCTTCATTGAGCCAAAGCCCCGGCACCATCGAGGAAAAATACGGACCCCAGACGCCGGGCACGAAGGCCGGCTCGCTGGTGCTGGCCATGGTGCAGGCCGAAGTGCCGAACACATAGGCCATGCGCGACTGCAAGGTGCCGACCGAGCCCTGCCCGCCAACCGTGCCGACTCCCCCGGCATGGGCATCGATCAGGCCGGCCGCAACCGGCGTTCCCGGCAGCAGGCCGAGATCGGCCGCGGCGGCCTCAGTCAGGCCTTGGGCAAGCGCGGTGCCGCCCTCGACGATCTCGGTGCCGATGCGGGCAAAGCCTTCATCGGCGAGCGCGCCGAGGCCGATGGCGCGGAAATAGGCTTCGTCCCAGCGCCGCTCGTGGCCGAGATAGGTCCATTTGCAGGTCAGCGTGCAGATCGAACGCCCCAGGCTGCCGGTCGAGCGCCAGGTCAGATAGTCGGTGAGGTCGAAGAAATGCTCGGCGGCATCGAAGGTGGCGGGCAGGTTTTCGCACAGCCACAACAGCTTCGGCGTTTCCATCTCCGGCGATATGGTGCCGCCGACATAATCGAGCACGGCGTGCTTGCCGGCATTGATGCGCTGCGCCTGATCGAGCGCACGATGGTCCATCCAGACGATGATGTTGCGCTGGGCATCGCCGGAATGGCCGACCGGCAACGGCGCGCCGTCCTTGCCGACCACGACCAGCGAACAGGTGGCGTCGAAGCCGATGCCGGCAATGTCGCGCCCAGCGAGCCCCGACTTGGTCACCGCCTCGCGCACGCTGGCGCAAACCGCACGCCAGATGTCCTCGCTCGACTGTTCGGCGATTTCGCCGGGCTCGATGAACAGAGCGATGTCGCGCTTCGCCGAGGCAAGCATGGCGCCCTTGCTGTCGAACACCCCCGCCCTGGCACTGCCAGTGCCGACGTCGATGCCGAGGAAGTGGGACATGGGGAACCTCAGAAGTTAGGCAGTAGGCAGTAGGCAGTAGGCAGTAGGCGAGATGGTCAGCAGTGAACGGCCAGTTGCAAGAGCCTCTCCCCATTCCCTACTGCCTAATGCCTACTGCCTCACAAATCATTGCTCTGCGGCAGGATCACCAGGTCCCGGATGGTGACGTTCCGTGGCCTAGTCAGCATGAACAGCACGGCTTCGGCGACCTCGACCGGTTGAATCAGGCCGCCCTTGGCCAGTTCATCCTCAAGCTTGTCCTTCGGCCAGTCGCTGATCAGCGCTGTCACCACCGGCCCCGGCTGCACCGCGCCGACGCGCAGGCCGTGCGGGGCGACCTGGCGGCGCACCGTATGGACGAAGGCCTGCACGGCGTGTTTCGACGCTGTGTAGATCGGCTCCCAGACCACGGGCACCAGTCCGGCGATCGAAGACGTGACGATGATGTCGCCGGTCTTGCGTTCGACCATATGCGGCAGCACGGCGTGGATGGAACGAAAGACCGCATTGATGTTGAGGTTCAGCATGCGGTCCCACACATCGGGGTCGCCTTCGAGCACCGGGCCGCCGACATAGGCGCCGGCATTGGCGTGGAAGATATCGAGCGGGCCGGCCTTGTCCAGGATTTGCGGCATCATCGTCGCGACGCTGGCCGGCTTCATCAGATCGATCACCAGCGGGATCGCGTCGGGACCGAGTTCGGTGCAGACGCTTTTCAGCGCGTCTTCGGCGCGGTCGACGAGCACAACGCGAACGCCGGCGGCAATCAGCGCTCTCGCGCATTCCAGGCCTATGCCCGACGCGGCGCCGGTGATCGCCGCGACCTTTCCACTCAAATCCTGAGCCATTCTATCCTCGTATCGATTGCGGTTGCGTTCAGGCGCGGCCGTGGGAAACCCGCGAGCGGCGTGCCAGGGAGTCGACGATGACCGCAATTGCCAGAACGGCGCCGGTGATCATGTAGCGAAGCGACGATGACAGATCGAGCAAGGTCAGCCCGCTGGCGATCGACTGGATGACGATGATGCCGAGCAGCGCGGAATAGGCGCTGCCACGGCCGCCAAACAGGCTGGTGCCGCCTATGACCGCCGCCGCAATGGCGTTGAGGTTGACGTCGCCGGTGCCGGCCTGCTGGCTGGCCGAGGCCAGTCGCGCCGCCGACAGCACGCCGCCGAGGGCGGCAAACATCGAGCACATGACGAAGGCGCTGAGGTAGATCGAGCGCACCTTGATGCCGGCGCGGCGCGCCGCTTCGCGGTTGCCGCCGACGGCGGTCATCGAGCGGCCCCATTGGGTGCGGGTCAGCGCATAGTTCATCGCCACCACCAGGCCGACGAACAGGCCGAACATCCACGGTATGCCGCGCGCCTGGTTGAGATAGCCGACGATCAGTTCGAGCAGGATGGTCAGGGCGGCGACGCGCACGATGAGGCCGCCGACAGACGGCGCCGACAAATTGACGGCCCGGCGGCGGCTGACGGTGCGCAGGCCGCTGATCAGCATGACGATGCCGGGCAATGCCGCCAGTGCATAGGACAGCCAGTCCGGCATGACCAGCAACTGGCCGAAATTCACCAGGTTCGAGCCATAGGGCAGATTGATCGAGCCGGTGGAGCCCAGAATATACAGTTGCAGGCCGAGCACGGCGAGCAGGCCGGCGAGCGTCGAGACGAAGCTTGGCATGCCGAGCCGGTTGAACAGCAAGGCATAGAGCGCGCCGATGAAACCGCCGACGGCAATCGCGGCGAGGATGGCGAGCGCCACCGGCCAGCCCTGGTTGACCCACAGCGTGCCCACCATGGCCGAGGCAAAGCCGCTGATCGAGCCGACCGACAGGTCGATCTCGCCGACCATCAGCACGCAGACTATGCCGAGCGCGATGACGCCGACGGTCGAGCAGTCGAACAACAGATTAACGAGGTTGCTCGACGAGACGAACACCGGATTGAGGGCGGTGAACACGCTCCAGATGATGACCAGGCCGACGATGACCGGCAGCGAGCCGAGGTCGCCGGAGCGGACGCGGTCGAAGAAGGCGCTGATGGCGCCACCGACGCCGGCCTGGTGCTTGACGCGGACGTCGCTGCGGTCGAGCGCCGTCGACGAAGAGGTGTCCTGCTTGGGCTCCGCGCTCATGGCCGCTGCTCCTGGTTGTGCGCTTGTTCGGCGGCCTTGCGCCGTTCGGCGCGGCGCGACACTGCATTGTTGGCGGCGCCGGTGATGGCGCTGACCAGTTCCTGGTTCGAGGCGTCGGGTTCGAAGACGCCGTTGTTGCGGCCGAGCCTGAGCACGACGATGCGGTCGGCGACGGCGCGCACGTCCTCCATATTGTGACTGATCATCAGCACGCCGAGCCCACGCTCGCGCACCCGGTCGATGAGGTTCAGCACTTCCGCCGTCTGGGCGACGCCAAGAGCGGCGGTCGGCTCGTCGAGCAGGATGACCTTGGGGTCGAGCAGCAGCGAGCGGGCGATCGCCACGGTCTGGCGCTGGCCGCCGGACAGCGAGGCGACCGCCTCGCGGACGCTTGGAATACGCGCCGACAATTCGTTGAGCAGCGTCCAGGCGCGAATTTCCATCGCCACCTCGTCCAGCCGCAGCGGGTTGATCTCCTTGCCTAGAAAGATGTTGGCGACGACGTCGAGGTTTTCGCACAGTGCGAGATCCTGGAAGACGGTGGCGATGCCGAGCGTCAGCGCGGCGCTCGGGTCGGGCATCGTCACTTGCCTGCCGCGGAAATTGATGGTGCCCGAGCTCGGCTGGTGGACGCCGGCCAGAATCTTGACCAGCGTCGACTTGCCGGCGCCATTGTCGCCGACCAGCGCCACCACCTCGCCGGCATGGACATCGAGATCGATATCGGTGAGCGCCGAAACGGCGCCGAAATTCTTCGAGATGCCGCGCAGGCTGAGCACCAGCTCGCCTGCCGAAACCGGTCCGTCAGAGATGTCAGACATGGTGGCAAACCTTTCCGGATGGGCGGTCAAGAGTGACTGCGAACTTCCGGCCGCCGCAAGGGCGGCCGGAAAGCAGGATCAGGATTCTAGGTCATCCTTTTATGCATGTCGTTATCCCAAAACCGCTGCGCACTTTTGGGGCGACCTGCATTGTCACTTTGTGATGCCGAGCTTCTTGCAGCCTTCGGCATAGCGGTCGACGCAAAGCTCTTCGGCGGTGTTGATCTTCTTGTCGATGATCTCGGCCTTGAGGTTTTCCTGCGTCACCACCGCCGGCGTGAACAGCTGCGACGGGGTGTCGTAGAGGGTCATTTCGGCCTTCGGCGTCTCGCCCGACAGAAGCTGGACGGCGACGTTGGCTGCAGCCGCCGCAACGATCTCGCTCGGCTTGGAGATGGTGTTGTACTGGTCGCCGGCGATGATCAGCTGCAGGGCGGCGATGGTCGCATCGTTGCCGGTCACCGGCGGCACCGGATCGACACCGGCGGCCTTGAAGGCGGCGATGGCGCCACCACCGGTGCCGTCATTGGCCGCAACGACGCCGACGATCTGCGTGGAGAAGCGGGTGATCTGGCCGCTTGCCCATTGCTGCGCCTTCGGCGGCGCCCATTCCGGCGTGTCGTATTCGGCAAGGATCTTGTAGCCGCTGTTGTCGAGGCTGGAATGGATGCCCTTCTTGATCAGCCCGGCGGCCGCGTCGGTCGGCGATCCGTTGATCTGCAGCAGGCCGCCGCTGGCGGGGTCGACCTTCAGCGCCTTGAGGTGTTCGACGAGCGAGTCGGCAATGGCCTTGCCGATGCCTTCATTGTTGAACGAGACGTAGAAGTCGGCAGGTGCGGTCGGGATCGGGCGATCATACGCGATGACCTTGACGCCTTGGCTCTGCGCCAGCTTGACCAGCGAGGCGGCGGCGGTCGAGTCGACAGGGTCGAGCACGATCGCCTTGGCGCCTTGCGAGATCACCGAGTTGAACTGCTGCTGCTGGCGCGAGGCGTCGGCATCGGCGTTCTGGTAGATCACCTTGCAGCCGGGGCAGAGTTTTTTCATCTCGGCGACGAAGCCGGGATAGTCGTGCTGCTCGTAGCGCGTCGAGGCCTGGTCGGGCATCAAGAAGGCGACCGTGGCGTCGGTAACCGGGGCGGCAAAGGCAGCGGTGCCGCCAAGAAGAGAAAGAGTGAGCGCGATGGCTCCCGTCGATTTCCAGGCAAATCTGGTCATTTCGATAGCTCCGTTTCAAGGAATGGTTTCATGAAGCCTTGGACACCACATGGCGCCGGGCCTTGACTGCAGTCGGCTGTTGCGAGGAACAACGGAGCACTTGATCCGTGCTGCGCATCCTCTTGATATCTCTGGATTTCGGGACAAGCGATCTCCAGCACGGGGCGCCTCCAACGCACCCCGCGTTCTTACCTCAGTAAATGTCTAGGCTCCTCCCGGTCCTCCCTGTTAGGCGGCAATCTCCGCGCTGACGTTTTCCGCCAGCAGGGCCCTGAAGCGCGAAGGCGACATGCCTTTCTGGGTCAGGAACTGGCGGTTGAAATTCGAGATGTTGTTGTAGCCGGCGGCGTAGCAGATCTCGGTGATCGGCATGTCGGCCTCGCTCATCAGCAACTGGCAGGCAAGGTTGATGCGCAGCCGGTTGACGTACTGAACCAGCGCCATGCCGGTATGACGGCGGAAGCTGCGCGAAAACGCGCTCGGGCTGCGCCCGGCAATCGCCGCCAGATCGCTTTCGCTGAACGGCTCGGTCAGGTTGGCGTTGATAAAGGCAAGCGCCTTGTTGACGCCGGCCGACATGAAGCCTGAGGGATCCGGCAGATAGCTGGCGCTGGTCAGCGTCCGTACATCGGCGGCGCGGCTCAGAATATCGATCAGCTCCATGAACAGCGCGATGCGGCGAACGCCTTGCGCCTCGACTAGTTCGGCCAGCACAGGTGCGGCGAGCTTGGCGGTAGCGGTGGAGAACAGCGCGCCGCGGCGGCTGAGCTCGAGAATGTTTTCACAACCGGCAAGTTCCGGCAACGCGGCGGTGGCGTCTGCGATGAACTCTTGCGAGAATTGCACGACGCGGCCGCGCAGCGGCACGCTGGCGCCTGCCGGCACGTCGCTAACCCAATTGTGCGGCAGGTTCGGGCCAGTGAGCACGAGATTGCCGGGCTCGAACTCGCCGATGAAGTCACCGACGAAATAATGGCCCGTGGTGGCGACGACGTGATGGATTTCGTATTCGGGGTGGAAGTGCCAGCGCACCGTGTGGAAGGGGTAGCCGTGGGCCCAGGCCTTGAACGACTCGCCGCGTCTGATCTGGACGACTTCCAAGTCCGGATTCATGTCAGTTCCTCCCGGCGCCGGTCCGGTCATGCGACCAGTTGCAGTGCCATCTCCCGCAGGCCGCGTTTGCCGCTCTCTGCAGTGATCGAAGCTTAGGCGGCAATTCATGCAGCCGCCACCACGGTGTGTCCACCTCACTGATACTTTTTTGACGTTTTTGTGGTCAAGGCGATACGTTTGCGAGTACGCGGGAGAGATCAGGCCCCGCTTGCGAGACGGTGACGACGCAAACGATGTCGCCGGCGGCGAGAGCTGGTCGCTCGATTTCGGCTCCGTCACAGTGATAATATGCAAAGGGAGCGGATCGGCATGACAAGGACGTTCACCTACTCCGGCAGCCCTGCGCATATTGTCTTCGGCAATGGCGCGTCGTCCGAGGTGGGCACCTGGATCGAAAAACTCGGCTGCAATCGCGCGCTGGTGCTGTCGACGCCGCATCGGGCTGCCGACGGCGAGGCGCTTGCCAAATCCCTCGGCGCGCTGGCGGCCGGCACCTTTTCGGGCGCCGCCATGCACACGCCGGTCGAGGTAACCCAAACGGCAATGGCCAAGGCGACCGAGGTCAACGCTGACTGCGTTGTCGCGCTTGGCGGCGGCTCGACCACCGGTCTCGGCAAGGCGATCGCCTGGCGCACCGACCTGCCGCAGATCGTCATCCCGACCACCTATGCCGGCTCGGAGGTGACGCCGATCCTCGGTCAGACCGAGAACGGCGAAAAAACCACAATGCGTGACGCAAGGATCCTGCCGGAAGTGGTGATCTACGATCCAGAGCTGACCGTCGGCCTGCCGATAGCGATGAGCGTCGCGTCAGGACTCAACGCCATGGCGCACGCGGCCGAAGCGCTTTACGCGCAGGATCGCCATCCGATTTCCACCCTGATGGCGAAAGAAGGATTGCGCGCCATGACGGCGGCGCTGCCGGTGTTGACCAAGGAGCCTGGAAATATCGATGCACGCGGCGATGCGCTTTACGGCGCCTGGCTGTGCGGTACGGTGCTCGGCGCCGTCGGCATGGCGCTGCATCACAAGATCTGTCACACGCTGGGCGGCTCTTTCGACATGCCGCATGCCGAGACGCATGCGGTGATGTTGCCGCACACGATCGGCTTCAACGCCGTCGCGGTGCCCGACTTGTTGAAGCCGGTCGCCGACTTGTTTGGCGGCAGCGCCGGTAGCGGTCTCCACGATTTCGCCAGGGCGGTCGGCGCGCCCCTTACATTGAAAGAACTCGGCCTCATGCAGGCCGATCTCGACCGCGCCGCTGAGATCGCGACCAGGAACCCATACTGGAATCCGCGGCCTTTCGACCGCGCCGCAATCCGCGCCCTGTTGCAGGACGCGTGGGAGGGAAGGCGTCCGCAAAACTGACGGCAACAAGCAAGGAACTTACCCGCCGCGAATTCATCAGGATACCGCCACGACCGGTGTGCTCGCGGCGGCCTCGCGGTGCCGGCGATCGCCTGCCCTTTCGCATATAGCCGACAGGCATGAGTGGCTCCGCCTGATCGGCGCAGGCCGCTCACGGTTTTGTGCGCGTGAAAAACTGCGCGGCTCGAAAAGCCCATTGACATCAGCCGTATTTTCGACGCAAACGTTATATTGTTACTGTTATACAGTTACACAGCCCGCCTCTCCGGCGACATACATTTCAGACTGCAAGGAGACCACGGATGCGTCGCATTCCCTTTCTCGCCGCGCTGCTCGTCGCGGTGCCGCTTTTGACCGGCACGGCTGCCCGCGCCGAAGACAAGCTGACCATCGTGGCGGCCGAGAATTTCTATGGCGACCTTGCCCGCCAGATCGGCGGCAGCAACGTCACCGTCACCAGCATCCTGGCCAATCCCGATGACGATCCGCATCTGTTCGAGACCAGCCCGTCGACGGCGCGCACCATCGCCGACGCCAAGATCGTCATCTACAACGGCGCCGACTACGATCCGTGGATGGACAAGCTGCTGTCGGCCTCGACAGCCAAGGATCGCACGACCATCGTCGCCGCCGACCTGATCGGCAAGAAGTCGGGCGACAACCCGCATCTGTGGTACGACCCGGCGACGCTGCCGGCCATCGCCAAGGCGCTGAGCGCCGACCTTGCCAAGCGCGATCCGGCCAATGCCGTGTATTATGAGGCGAACCTGAAGGCATTCCAGACCTCGCTCGAGGCCATTGACAAGGAAATCACCGACGTCAAGAACACCTATGCCGGCACCGAGGTGACGGCTACCGAGCCGGTCTTCGGCTACATGGCGGAAGCGCTCGGTCTCAAGATGCTGAACTACGATTTCCAGGTGGCCTTGATGAACGATGCGGAGCCGAGCGCCACGCAGGTGGCGGCGTTCGAAAACAGCCTGAAGGACGGCTCGGCCAAGATCCTGTTCTACAATTCGCAGGTGACCGACGAGGCAACGACAAGGCTGCTCGACATCGCCAAGCAGAACAAGGTCACGGTCATCGGCGTCACCGAGACGGAACCGGCGGGCCAGACGATCCAGACCTGGTTGGGCGGCCAGATCGACGCGGTCCAGAAGGCGCTCGCCGCCCGCACACAATGAATGTGACTGCGAATGAATGTGACTAAATGAACGCAATCGAATTCGACAAGGTCACGCTGACCTATGGGGGACGCCGGGTTTTATCCGACGTCTCCTTTTCTCTACCGCAAGGCGCCTTTGTCGGCCTGCTCGGCGCCAATGGCGCCGGCAAGACGACGATGCTGCGCGCCATTCTCGGCCTGATCAAACCGGCCGGCGGCGCCATTTCGGTGCTTGGCAAATCGCCGACGCGCGGCAACGCCGACATCGGCTATATGCCGCAGGCGCGGCGCGCGCTTGGCGATGTCGGCGTCAGCGGCCTCGACTTCGTGCTGAGTGCCGCCGGCGGGCATCGCTGGGGCTGGCCCGTCGCATCGGCTGCCGAGAAGGAGGCGGCGTGGAAGGCACTTGAAGAGGTGGGCGCCGGCAGCCTCGCGCGCCGTCCCTTGGGCGAGCTTTCCGGTGGCGAGCGCCAGCGCATCCTGATCGCGCAATCCTTGATCGGCAATCCGCAACTGCTGCTGCTCGACGAGCCGCTGATCAGCCTCGATGCAGGCCATCAGCGCGCGATCATCGACCTGGTGCATCAGATCGGCGAGCGGCTCGGCATTGCCGTGCTGTTCTGCTCGCACGAGATCAACCCGCTGCTGCGCGCCGTCGACCGCGTGCTCTATCTCGGCAACCGCAAGGCGGCGATCGGCTCCGTCGACGAGGTCATCAGCGGTCCGGTGCTGTCGAAACTCTACGGCACGCATATCAATGTGGTGCGGGTTGCCGGCCGCATCTTCGTCATGGCCGACGATGTCGAACTGGAGAGCGGGGCGCATGTCCACGATCTTTGACTATGAATTCATGCGCAACGCCTTCTATGCCTGCACCATCGTCGGCATCGTTTCGGGCGCGGTCGGCTATTTCCTCGTGCTCCGGGGCCAGACCTTCGCCGGTCATGCGCTCTCCCATGTCGGCTTTCCCGGCGCCACCGGCGCCGGCCTGATCGGGCTGTCGCCGTTTCTCGGCCTCACCGTGTTTACCGTCGCCGCCGGCATCGGCATCGGCCTGCTCGGCGAACGCGCGCATCGCGACGTCGCCATCGGCATCGTTTTGACGCTGTCGCTCGGCTTGGGCTTGCTGTTTCTGCATTTCTACACCGCCTTCGCCTCGCAGGCGACCAACGTGCTGTTCGGCAATGTGCTGGGCATCAGCCTGCGCACCGTTATCGTGCTTGCGGTGCTGGCGGTGGCGATCCTTGTCGCGCTTTTGCTGATCGCGCGGCCGCTGCTGTTCGCCAGCCTGCAGCCGGAACTCGCCGAAGCGCGCGGCGTGCCGCTCACTCTTGTCTCGACCCTGTTCATGGTGCTGGTCGCCGTCGCCACGTCCGAGGCGGTGCAGATCGTCGGCGTGCTGCTCGTCTTCGCGCTGATGGTGGCGCCTGCAGCCACCGCGCTCAGGCTTACCAGCGGCGTCGGAGCCGGCGTGCTGGCGTCCATCGCGCTTGCCGTGATCATCGCCTGGATCAGCCTGACGCTCGCCTTCCTGACCGACTGGCCGACGAGCTTCTGGATCACGGCGCTGGGCGCGGCGGCCTATGTCGTCAGCGGCATGGTCCGGCGCCCGTCGGTCCGAGAGACTCAGAGCGCCGACGCAGGCCCCTGAGGCTTGCCCTCCGGCGGGTCGATCGGGCCGGCTGGAGTGCAAAACTGACGTGAGGGAAATACACCCAAAAAAAGTCAGGTTTACAAACCGGCTCCTGAAACGTTTCAGCCGCGAAAGACAAATTCATCCAATCGCCTAGATCGCGACCTCTGTCGCGCCAAAGGGCCGCTCCGGAGCGGCCGGAACACCCGGAACATTTCAAGTGCATTTTGTAGCGGCGAATGGCTTGCGCGAGGCCGGTTGGAAGCTGGCCGGGAGGTGCAAAGGCGACCCCCCGCGGCCATCGCGGGCGGCGTTGACAGACCGCGGTGCTGCATGCGTATAGCAAGCCATGGGTCACGCCCATGGCCGTGGCGGTTGAGACGGGGCTGGGGGGTTTCGTAACAACAGCATTGACGGCCCGGCGCCGGACGGGCGGCATGCACTCTCGAAGTGCGCCGCTCGCTCTTGGCTGACGCGCCGGCGACCCGGCAGCAGACCTGGCCTGCGTTCTCTCGACCAGGCTCCGCAGAACGCCATCGTCTCAGCTTTTCGATCCGCATCGGTTCGAAGCGAACGAGGTGACGCCCTCTTAACCGATATTCGCTTCGCTACGTCCCCCTCCCCCTGCTGGGCGAGGGGGACGCTGGCGATGAACCGCGCCGGCCGACGTGTATCGGCACGGATCAGACACCCCTGACGACGCGATCAAGCAAGCTTGACGACGTCGATCAAGTAAGCTTGACGACGAAGTGCTTGGTTACCGGCTCGATGATCTGCCAGGTGCCCTTGAAATCGGCTTCGACCACGAACGCATCGCCCGGACCGACCTCGACCGGCGTGCCGCCATCGGGCGTGATGATGATGCGGCCGGCGATCATGTGCACGAACTCATAGTCGGTGTAGGTGGCGTGATAAGTGCCGGGCGAGGCCCGCCAGGTGCCCGACAGCACCTTGCCATCGGCGGTGGTGTGCTGCACGGCGGTCTGCATGGTCGGTCGGCCCGCCACAACGATCCAGCCCGGCAAGTCGCCGCCCTCGGCATGCTCGACAGCGCCGAATTTGAAAATGGTGGTGTTGGTCATGGGAGGCTCCGTTTGAATTGCATGGCTGCCGGTTGGATAGCCGATGCGTGTGACGGGGGCAACGCAAGGGCCGACCCCGGATGTCGGAGATTTGGCGAAGGAGGCGGGGAGCTAATCTCCCCCATCGAGGGGGAGATGTCGCCGAAGGCGACAGAGGGGGTCGCCGCGCGTGGAGCGCCTGCCTTCACTTGCAGGATTGGGCCAGTCCGGTCGAACCGACCCCCTCTGGCCTGCCGGCCATCTCCCCTCAAGGGGGGAGATCAGCGGCGTCGCCTCCTCCAATGTTGCACTGCGTTAGATTTGTTGCATTGCGATATCGACCCATAGGGCGGAGTCTTCGTCCGACTGTCAACGGTTGCAGCGCCGTGTCCCGTTGGGCGCAAAGCTGCCGCACGTATGATCCCGGCGCGATCGTTACTCGCCGAGGCGGGGTCATGCACCAGCACGAGGTGGCAAATCGTGTCAGCATCGTTCCGGCCCGATATCGAAGGACTGCGTGCCTTGGCGGTGGCAGGCGTGATCGCCTTTCATTTCGGCTTCACCGGCCTGCCCGGCGGCTTCACCGGCGTCGACATCTTCTTCGTCATCTCGGGCTATCTGATCACAAAACACCTGCTTGCCGAAATCACCGAGACCGGGCGGCTCAACCTGTGGCGGTTCTATGCCAGGCGCGCTCGGCGGCTGTTGCCGGCGTCGCTGTTCGTCATCCTCGCCACACTGGTGGCCGGCGCCTTCATCCTGTCGCCGGAGGAACAATCGCTCTATTCCAAAGGCGCCATGTTCGCCTCGGCCTACATGATCAATCTGTGGCTGATCCGCTGGTCGTTCGATTATTTCGCCGCCGATGCGGCCAGCAACCCGTTTGTCCATTTCTGGTCGCTGTCGGTGGAGGAGCAGTTCTATGTCGCCTGGCCGGCGCTGCTTGTGCTGGCGGCATGGCTGCGCCCCGGCAAGCGCGGCGCGATCCTGGTGATCGGCATTGCCGGCCTCGTCTCGTTCGCCGTCTGCGCGTGGCTCACCACGGTCTCGCAGCCCTGGGCTTTCTATTTCTCGCCGCTACGCGCCTGGGAGTTCGCCGCCGGCGGACTGGCCAGCATGGTGCCGCAGCAAGTCTGGCAAAACCGCCCGCGGCTCGCCACGCCGCTGGCGTGGCTCGGCCTAGCGCTGATTGCCGGCGCCTATCTTTCCTTCAGCGACGAAACGCCCTTCCCGGGTTTCCTCGCCCTGGTGCCGGTGGCCGGCACCGTGCTGTTGCTGCTGGCAGGAGCGGCGCACGCGCAGCAGGAGAGCGCTAAGAAAAGCCCGATCGAGGCACTGGCGCTGGCGCCGCTGCAATGGGTCGGCAAACTCTCCTACTCGCTCTATCTCTGGCACTGGCCGGTGATCGTGTATGCCACGATGCTGACGCCGGAACTTTCGCCGCTGCAGCGGCTCGGCTGCTTGGCGCTGACGCTGGCGCTGTCGGGGTTCACCTATCATGTCATCGAAAACCCGATCCGCCGCAATGGCTGGCTGATGGCCAGTGCGGCGCGGGCGCTGGTGCCGGCCGTCCTCCTGACCGGCACCGGCGTCGCAGCCGCCTACGCCAATGCCAGGCTTGCCGTCCACGATCTGGACCCTGAGCAGCGCAGCATTGCCGCCAGCGCCGCGCAGCCGTCCACGGCGCGCGCGGCCGGCTGTATTCTCTCCTTTGAGACGGTGACGCCGAAGGCCTGCGTGTTCGGCAACAAGGACGCCGGGCGCTCGATTGCGCTGTTCGGCGATTCGCATGCCGACCACTGGTCGACGCCGCTGATCGAGGCGGCGGCCAAGAACAATTATCGCCTCGTCACCTATCTCAAATCGTCCTGCCGTGCCTCGCGGGTGACGACCTGGAACTGGCGGCTGAAGCGCGACTACACCGAATGCGACCAGTGGCGGGAGCAATCGGTCAAGGACATTATCGCGTTGCACCCGCACATGGTGGTGATCTCGGAATTCTCGATCGGCAATGTGATGAAGGAATCGCCCGAGGAACTGAAGCACGCCGATTGGAACGAGGAGTGGAAGGCCGGCCTGCGCTGGACGCTGGCGGCATTCAGCCGGGCCGGGATCAAGGTCGCGGTAATCCGGGACGTTCCCTACAATGGAAGCTATGCCGACAAATGCGTGGCGCGGGCGCTGTGGCGCGGGCAGGTGCCTGAAGTCTGCGACACGCCGAGGGACGCGGCGGCGAACGACGACATCGCCGCGGCCGAGCGCGACGTCGTGCGCAGCGTGCCCGGCGCCACCTATGTCGACCTGACCAGCCAGTTCTGCGACGCCCAAACCTGCCACGTGTTCATCAACGGCCAACTCGCCTTCCGCGACCGGCACCACCTGGCGACGCCATTTGCTGAATCACTGGAGCCGGTCTTGGAGAAGGCGGTGTTTTAGGGGGCGGCGAGGTAGGGGGACCTGACGGCTGACCGCTCAGTTGATGGGAGCTATGCCACAAACACATCCTCTCGATGGTGAGCGAGGTAAGCCTGCTGCGGCGGGGTGAAGGTGCTAGTGCGCCAGACGGCGGGGGCTTCGGCAAAGCCGAAACTCTGCATCACCAATTGCTCGAAACCGAGCCGCCGCAAATCAGTCTTGTCGACGCGCTGGGATATGAGGACCTGCCCGCTATCTTCAAAACTGATGAAGCCACGGTCAAAGAGGTGGTCGGCATCAGGCGTGAGGAGCAGCCTGTTCATGCCGTCCAAGCGCTCCTGCGCGGAAGCGCATAGGCGCCAAGGCTTGATGTGGCTTGCAATCAGCAACGAGGGATTGGTGACCCCTGTGAGTCGGCACGAGCGCTCCATGGCTTCGACATTGGAACGAAATTTACCTTGGCCGCGACGAGCTTGAATGACGCTCGTCTTTACAGTGTCCTCGAGTTGGAGGTCGTCTCGGATACGGCGCTCAACCACGTCCTCTAAAATTTCATTGACGACTTCGAAAGTGAGACTGTTTGCGCCACCACGCCTCAGAGCTTCGCGGTCGAAAGCTGTACCCGCGACAATTGTGTGAAACACCTCTTGCGATACGCTCGCGAGATAGGCGTTTTGACGGCCTGATCCGGAGTTTGGGTCGATGGGCGAGTATCGGGGAGGCAGAAGCGGACCCAATTCGCCAATTATGTCCGACGGGCGCACCGTCGGCAGGAGCGGCGCCCAATACACCGGGAGAAGCCAACCTTCCTCGTTCCAATTGGCTCCAGTGTTCTTGAACTCCGGTGGTTTCGGTGCTGTGAATGCAAACTCCGCTACCCGACCAATATAGCGCACGGCTTGACCGAAAAAAGACAACACGAGGTCACCAGGTGTCGCCCGACGCATATTTTTGTAGAACTCGCTGCGTGCCCCATTCTTCTGAGTTTTGGGCGACCAGAGATATTGCCCGTCGATCTCTTGGCGGGCGGTCTGACTGTGATTTACCCACCAGAATTGCGACATCGTTTTGGTTTTAATAGTTGCCGTCGGTTGGATAAGCTCTATTCGAGACCTGTCTCGCCTTCAAGCAGGGAGCCGACCTTATTGCCAGGTGCGACAGGCGGCGTAACTGCATCTTTCGGCGAGACACCAAGAAGAGCGTAGGGCGACGATAGTCGCCGCCCCCACCCCGCTTGCAAATCGCCCCCCAAATGCCATCTACATCACAGGCGCACCGCCGGTGCGCGGCATCCACGGAGCATTCACTTGACGCAGCGAAGCGGCAGTGCGGACTTGCCGCTGCATGGCGGGCGGGTTCCGAAATGGCTGGGCGATCGTATGACGCGGCTGGGTGCGGTGTTGTGCGAGGCGATCATCCATCACTATGGCCGCGACGAGCTGTTGCGGCGGCTGGCGCATCCGTTCTGGTTCCAGTCCTTCGGCGCCGTCATGGGCATGGACTGGCACTCCTCAGGCATCACCACCTCGGTCGTCGGCGCGCTGAAGCGCGGGCTGAACCCGATGTCGCGGGAGCTCGGCATCCATGTCTGCGGCGGGCGCGGCGCGCATTCGCGCAAGACGCCGCAGGAGCTGATGGCGATCGGCGAGCGCGTCGGCATCGATGGTGCGGCGCTTGCCACCGCCAGCCGCTTGGTCGCCAAGGTGGACAGTGCGGCCGTGCAGGACGGTTTCGACCTCTATCTGCACGGCTTCATCGTCACCGACGACAGCCGCTGGGTGGTGGTGCAGCAAGGCATGAACGGCGACAGCCGCCAGGCGCGGCGCTATCACTGGCTGTCGGAAGGGCTGACAAGCTTCGTCGACCAGCCGCATGCGGCGATCGAGGGCGAGCGGCAGGGCGAGATCGTCAACCTGACCGACCATCGCGCCGCGCCGTCACGTAGCGGCCAGATCGACCTGTTGAAGACCATGAGCCCGGAACGGATCCTCGACGAGCTTGCCGTGCTGGAGCCGCCGCCGAAAGCAGCGCCTGCGAAACCGGCGGCGCAGCCGATGCTGCCCAATCTGGTGATGCCGGCGCATCACGACGTGCGCGAGAGCGACATCGTCATGCACCGGCTGCACGGCAACATTTCCGCCGCCATCGAAAGCGGGCCGGCCGACTTTCCCGAGCTGCTGCTGGTGCCCGGCGTCGGCGCGCGCACGGTGCGGGCGCTGGCCATGGTGGCGGAAGTGGTGCATGGCGCGCCCTGCCGCTTCTCCGATCCGGCGCGCTTCTCGCTCGCCCATGGCGGCAAGGACCGCCACCCCTTCCCGGTGCCGCTGAAAGTCTATGACGAGACGATCGCGGTGCTGAAATCGGCCGTCGGCAAGGCCAAGCTCGGCCGCGAGGAAGAGCTCGGCGCGCTGCAGCGGCTGGATGGCGAAGCGCGTCGGCTGGAGCGCTACGTCACCGGGCCGAGCCTGAAGGAAATCGTCGCCGGCGAGTTCGATCAGTCGCATCTGCTGGGAGGGCGCAGTGTGTTCGGGTGGGAGGGGGCGGCGGAAAGCGACGACGGTTCAGACAGGGGCCGCCAGTAGCGGCCTGTCCATCATGCAGAGATAGTGCGCGGCCCATAGAAACACGTGCTCGGCTTGTTTTGATAATACTTGCAAAGACCCATTTCTCAAGTGATGCTCTGCCAGGCGAGGCTCGGCATGAAGACATTCGCATGGACGTTGGTTTTCGTGCTGCTGGCGATTGGCGGCGCGATCGCCCAAACGACGCCTGAGCCTGCCATACTGGCATATACACCGCCGATGCACTTCGTCGTTGTACGCAACAGCACGCCAGGATGCGAGCCGACATGCCCGGAATGGATTTCGGCGGAAGGTCACATCGTGGCCGGCACGCCAGCTTTGCTGAAGGCTTTGCTGAAAAAACTCGGCCCCCGCAAATTGCCTTTGGCGTTGAATTCCCCGGGCGGCGAGACCGATGCGGCGATGGCGCTTGGCCATATGATCCGCGCCAGCGGGCTCGACACGATGGTTGGCAAGACGGAGTTCTCCGAATGCGCGCCAGACACAAAAGCCTGCGGGCCGGGCGACCTCCGCTTCGGCGTCGCCAACCCCGTCGGCGCAGTCTGTTCGTCAGCTTGTACGATGGTTCTTGCGGGCGGCGTACGGCGCCTGGCAGACAGCCGCGCCTTTGTCGGCATTCACCGGATCATGCTGCCGACCGCCAAGAAAATCCACGGCAAGAAGACCATCGTCCTCGTTCCGATACCCAAATGGTATGAACGCAAGGTCGACAGCTATTTCACCGAGATGAAAGCAGGTTCGTGGATCGTATCGGCCATGCAAAAAATACCCGACGACAGCATACGATACCTCGTGACATACGAACTTTTGGACCTGAATCTGATAACCGAAACCGGTCACGGCGACACGCGCACCTCCATCGATATCTGCAAGACCACGCCGCCGGCGGGCAACTGCCGAACGGTCAGGCAATAGGAATAGCGGGCCACGTAGGTCGTCGAAGCGCCTGTTTCTCAACAGCAACCCTTCACTTTACGCGGCACCCTTCAACAGGTCTTCCGGCCGCCCCTCGACGAGCGCAGCAATATAGCTTTCCAGGCTGGTCGTGCCGCGCTCCGGGTTTTCCGGCTCCGCCGGCTTGTCCAGCGTGGCCCCGGTCATGCGGGTGTAGGACTCGGCCGCCGCTTTGGAGAAGCCGAGTTTTTCGTAGGTTTCTGTCCAGCGCTCGCGCGGCACCGTGACCACGCGCACGTTTTTGCGCAACGCCGCACTGAAGGCTGCGGCGACATCGGCGGCTGAGTAGCGCCGAGGGCCCTCGATATAGTGCGTGCCGGTCTTGTCCGTCGGCTCCAGCAGACGTCTCGCCGCGGCCTCGCCGAGATCCTGCGGCGCCACCATCGGCAGCTCGAAATCCGCCGGGAAGAAGGAGGTGATGACGCCGTCGCGCCGCGCCGTCTCCAAGGCCTGATCCCAGTTGCTCATGTAATAGGCGGCGCGGTTGATGCTTGCCGGAATGGCCTGGGCCTTCAGCTTCTGCTCGAGGCCGTAAAGGACGGTGAGATCGCCGACACCCTCGCCGGCCTGCGCGCCGTAGGTCGATTCCGCCACCAGCTTTTCGAGGCCGGAGCCCTCCAGCGCCGCCGCAATGGCGCCAACCGTCTTGCGCTCCTCGGCGTCGGTGTCGGTCGATGGATCGGCCGGCGGGTTGAGCAGAAACGCCCGCTTGCCGCGCCGCAAGACTTCACGCAGCGCCTCGACATCGAGCACATCGGCAACCGCGGCCTCCGCGCCCTGTTCAACCAACCATGCGGCCTTCGACTCGTCGCGCGTCACCACCGTGACATCCTCGCCCTGCCGCAACAGCGCCATTGCCGCCGCCGAGCCGACATGGCCGGTACCTCCAAGAATGACATGCATGGTCTCGTCCTTCCCTTGCTGATTCATGCCGGATTAATGGCTGGGGCGGCGAAGGGTTCAAAAATCGGGGGGCGATGCTGACAGGAGGTGACGCTGACTTTCCTCGCAATGCACGGCGCAGGGGTCGTTCGCATCTTGCAAAATTATGGAACGAGGTCGTGCCCAGCGAGTTATATTAGCGCAACCTTGAATAGGAGGCAGCTATGAGAAAGCTCCTGCTTGCTTCGGCTATCGCTATCACTGCGGCTGCGGCGATCATCGCCCCGGCGAATGCCGGCGGGCGCGTCGTGATCGGCATCGGCAACGGCTACTATGACGATGACTACAATGACAGCTATGGCGACTATTACGATCGCTACGCTCCTCGCCCCTACTACCAGTATGACGCCTACGACAACGGCTTCAGGTACCACAGGTATCACAGGCACCATCGCCATTGCCGTATAGAGTTGGTCAAGCATTGGCGCCATCATCACAGGATCGTCGAGGAAATTCGCGTTTGCGAACGGTGATCCGATAGGGTGAAACCGGTTCGGCCGGCATCTGCCGGCCGGCCGCTTCCTGCGCGGCTGCCGGCCTTATCGCGGCTTCCGCATCAGCATCATCCCGTAACCCACGGCCAAAAGGTCGAGCCCGACCTTCAACATCTTCACCACCACATCTCGTCCCTCGCCGGTGCGTTCGGCGAGCGCCTTCACCGACTGGCCTTCGAGGCAGATTTTGCGAACCACCTCCGCCACTTCCCAGTGGGCCATGGCGGCGATGGCATGGGTGTGGGCGCGGCCGGCGTTGAGCACGCGGTCGGGGATGCCGCCATTGATGCGGCCGCCGTCAATGCGCTCTTCCCACGGCATCGGCCGCAGCCCGTCACGCGAGGCGCGCTCAAAATCGTCGCGAAACCGTTGGCCGGCCTCGCGTTGCTGGCGCGTCAGTGAGGTGATGCCGACCAGCGGATCGACATTGCGCACCCGCACGATGCCGCCGGTCGCGGTGTAGCCGTCATTGGAGACCTCGTAGACGCGCCGCGCCTCTTCGGTGCCGACGCTCAACCGCTTGCGGCCGAAGCGATCGTCCTTCAGCGCGAAATCATGGCCGATCTCGCGGCGGATGCGCACCTGCTCGGCTTCGCCTGTGGGGAGTTTTGGTGGCTGCCGTTTCTGCGCGGTTTTTTTGCTCATCGGAGGATCCTTGTGGGATTGGGTTGTTGAGCCGGAAGGTTGGCGTTCCTTCGCGCCCCCCTCTGCCCTGCCGGGCATCTCCCCCACGAGGGGGAGATTGGCAGTTTCGGCGGCTGCGCCTCTGCAACGTTGGCAATTGGCGAAATCGGCGGCGATATCCGATCGCCCCCCTCGTGGGGGTTGAGGAGTGGTCCGCGAAGCGGACGGAAAGCCAATTGCTTGGCTTTCCGAGCGACGAACGTCCGGCAGGACAGAGGGGGGCGCTGTCCCGCCGGCTTTCGATCATTGGTGGGGTCGTCCGGAGGCGAGGAACGGAGCCCAGCCGCTCACACCACCTCCGCCACAGGTCGGTGGAAACGCGTCTGATGATATTCGCAGTAGCTTTTCAGCGCCCTTGTGCGCAGGCCGCAGCACAGCATCTCGAGCGCCGGCCGACTGCCGGGAGCATCGTTGTCGGGGTCTTCCTCCAGCGTCAGGTCGAGCGGCGCGCGGCAGCGGTCGAACAGGCAGTCGATGAAGCGCATGGCGGCGACATGCGGCTGACGCCCGAGCGAGGCAGGGCGCGGCGCCGGCACATTGAAGCGGTAGATTTCGCCGTCCACCACCAGCCGTCCTTCGCCCGGGATCGAGGGCGCCGGACGGGCTGGCAACAGAGGCCTGGCCGATGGCTGACGGCTCGGTTTGGCGGCCGGTTTGACCGGCGCGGCCTGCTTCGAAACTCCTACTTCCGTTACGGGCTTGCTTGGCTGCGCCGGCGGATTCCTCTTGGCGGTATTCTCGTTTGCCGCAGTCTTCCCCGTCGCATTCTTCCTCGGTCGGCCGCCGGACCTGCCGCCTCTGGGGTTGGCGAAGCCGATGGTCTTCAACGCGCTGTTGCGGTGGACGATGCCGATGATGGCATTGCGCGAGACCGGACTGCCGCGCAGCGCCGTGAAGCGGACGGCGATCCCTGTGGCCGACAGGCCATCCCTCAGCCAGACGGCGATCTCCTGCAATTCGGTGTCGGAATAGGCAGTCATGTCGGTATCCATTGATTGCGCGCGCAAAGACCGAGCGCCGGCCCCGAGGGCCCACGGGAAAAATCAGAGCGGATGGTCGGTGCGGTCAGCCGATACTGACGGCCGGCAGCGAGCCGGCGAGATGCCGCAAGGCGGCTTCGGCGGCAGCTTTGGTGATGGCGGAAACTGCCCTGCCCGTCAGCCGGTCGAACAGGATGACGGTGCCGTCTTCCGTGCGGATGCAGGAAAGGCCCTGCCCGCCGGAAACAGCCCTTGGCGCACCGGCGGCGCCATGGGCTGAAGAGGTGGCCGGAGCCGGGAGAGGAGCGGCTCCGGCCGTTCCGGTCGATCGGGGGGACGACGGTTCGACCGGATCCGGGGCAGAAGCCCCGGTTTGCGTCCGGACCGGGGAGGAGGACAGCCCGGACGATGGGAGAAAGCTGAGGATGTCTGCGGAAACGCTTGCGATTTGTTCGATCATGCGCTAAGCGTACGATATGTACGAAACGTACGCAAGCGAAATCGTACATATTGGACGATAAATTTCAGGCAATTTGTACGATGCAGGAACCGAGGCACAGATTGCAGCAGGCACGGGCGGAGGCGGGTTATGCCTCGCCGAGCGACGCTGCGCGGGCATTGCGCGACATCAACAAGAACACGCTGATCAGTCACGAGAATGGCAACCGGCCGCTGTCGCGCAAGGCGGCGGAGAAATACGGCCGCTTGTTCGGCGTCGATCCCGGCTGGCTCTTGTTCAACGGCGACGGCGGCAGCCTTTCGGGTGGCCATTTCGGCTTTGACGAGTCGGGCCGGCAGATCCCGATGCCGTCGCTGGCCACCGTCGACGTGCCCATCGTCTCATGGATCAGCGCCGGCGAACTCGGCAGCCAGGACATGGTGGTCAATCTCAGCGACTATCCGACCATCCCCACCACCGATCTGGAGCAGGGCCAATGGATTGCGCTACGCGTCGACGGCCCGTCGATGAACAAGATCTCGCCACCGGATTCGATCATCTTCGTCAACCTCAGGGACAAGCGGCTGGTGACTAATGGCTGCTACGTCATTTCGGACGAATCCGGCCAGGCCACCTACAAGCGCTACCGCCCCAACGAGAACCCGCCCTTCCAGCCGGCCTCCTACATGGACATCCCGCCGCCGGCGCTCGAAGGCGCCATCACCATCATCGGCCGGGTGAAGCGCTCGATGATCGATATGTGAGGGAGAAGGCGGTGAGGCGCAATCTCCCCCCTCGAGGGGGAGATGGCCGGCAGGCCAGAGGGGGTCGCCGCGCGTAAGGCGCTGACGTCCTCTGTCCGCGATAGGAAGTCGCGTCAGGACGTACCGACCCCCTCTGTCGCCTTCGGCGACATCTCCCGAGGGGGGAGATTACGCGCCCAAAAACTCGTTCGTAAAATACCCCCCGAAATCCGGCTTCTCCTTCAGAACCTTGCCATCGCCATCGAGCAATATGCCGGCGTTGAAGAGATAGGTTCCCATCGCCTCGATCTTGGCCTTGTCGATGGTGCCGATGACGCCGGCCTGGCTTCTGAGGAAGTGCCCGTCGACGAGCATCTTCAGCGAAGCGTGGATCAGCGCCGGGTCGGTCAGCGCATCCTTGTTGGAAGCGATCAGCAGATCGCCGGCTTCCTGCGGGTGATCGCAGGCAAATTGGTAGCCGCGCCGCGTCGCCTCGACAAAGGATGACGCCGCCTTTGGATTTGCCTGGAGATAGGCATCACTGGAGGCGATCAAGGTGGTGTGCTCGTCGGGCACGCCGTAGTCGGCGTAGCGGAAGCCGCGCTGCCTGACGCCTTTCAACTCGGCAGCGACGCCTTCCCAGGTCGAGACCTCCAGCGTGAAGTCGACCGAGCCGTTGGCCAGCGCCTCATAGGCCGAGGTGCCTAATGTCACCGTCTCGAAAACGCCCTTGCCGCCATCGTGGCGGATGATGGTCGAGATCAGCGTGTTTTCCCAGGCGCTGCCGAAGCCGCCATAGGTCAGACCGTCGAGATTCCTGGGACTCTTGATCTCGCCGCGATCCGCGTTGAAGACCAACCGGCCGGTCTCCTGCTGGACCACGGCGTAGACCGCCTTGAGATCGGCGCCGGCAGCCCGCTGGGTAAACAGGCCAACGCCGGCAATGCCGAAATCGGCGATGCGGTTGGCGACCAGCGTGCCGGCGCCAGTATCGCCATAGGGCAGGATCTCAACATCGAGCCCGGCCTCGTTGTAGAATCCTTTGTCGCGGGCAACGAACAGGCCGACATGGTTGGTGTTGACCGTCCAGTCGAGCGCAACGGTGATTTTTTGCGCAGCCGCATGAGCGCGCGAGGCCAGCGGCAGTCCGGCAGCCAGCGTCAGCAGCAAAGCCTGCCGGCGTGTGAATTCGGTCATGAAAAACTCCTTTGAGCGGTCTGCGGAAACAAGCCCCGGTCAGTCCCGGGATTGAGCAGCGTGTCGAGGATGTCGGCTTCGAGCGCGGCGGCCTGGCGCGCGGCATCGCTGCCGGTGGTGCGCGGGCGCGGCAGCGGCACGGCAATCTCGCCGATGATGCGGGCCGGCCGCGCCGACATCAGATAGATGCGATCGGAGAGGTAGACGGCTTCGCGCACGTCATGGGTGATCAGCAGCGCCGTCCAGCGTTGGCGCTGCCACATGCCTTCCAGCCAGCGCTGCATACCCGCGCGGGTCAGTGCATCCAGCGCGCCAAAGGGCTCGTCGAGCAGCAGCATGTCGCGCTGCTGCACCACGGTGCGCAAAAGGGCGGCGCGCTGGCGCATGCCGCCGGAAAGCTCGGCCGGCCAGGCGCGCTCGAAACCGGCAAGGCCGAACTCAGCGAACAACGGCGCGACGCGTTCGCGCGCCGCCTTGCGGCCAAGACCCTGCACTTCCAGCCCCAGCGTCACATTGTCGATGACGCGCCGCCACGGCATCAGCGCGTCGCGCTGCGGCATGAAGGCGAAGGGGCTGCCCTGCAATGGCGCGCCGTCGAAGCGCATGTCGCCCTCGCCTTTCAGCGCGCCGGTCAGCAACTGGAACAGCGTCGACTTGCCGGCGCCGGAAGGGCCGAGGATGGAGACGAACTCGCCGGCCGCGACATGAAGCGAAATGCCGGCGAGCACCTCAAGCGCGCCGAAGTTCTTCCTGATGTCCCGGAGTTCGAGCCGCGTCATTGACGGTTCTCTTCTGCAGCTTCAACCTTGCCGTCGCGGCTTTCGCTCCCTGCATTCTCCCAAGGCATGGCGAAGCGCTGGACGAGCACCGCAATGGCGAACAAGACAAGCGTGAGCGCGGCGCTGACGGCGACCGCGGCGAGCACCAGATCGGGCCGAAAGTTGTTCTTGGCATTGAGCATGTAGATGCCCAGCCCCTTCGCCGCCCCCGCATATTCGGCGAAGATCGCGCCGACGACGGCGTAGGTGATGGAGATGCGCAGCCCGGCGAAGAAATAGGGCAGCGCCGAAGGCAGGCGCGCCAGCCAGAAGATGCGCCAGCGCCCTGCCCCCATGGTGGCGAGCATCTGCGAAATCGCCTTGCTGGTCGCGGCAAAACCCTCGACCAGCGCCACCATCATCGGGAAGAAGGTAACGAGCGCCACAAGCAAGATTTTTGGCATCAGCCCGAAGCCGAACCACAGTACGATGAGCGGCGCAATCGCGACCAGCGGCAAGGTCTGGCTGATAATCAGCAGCGGAAACAGCGCGCGGCGCAGCGGGGCCAAGAAATCGACCAGCGCCGA
The DNA here is from genome assembly GCF_000502235.1 of Mesorhizobium sp. L103C119B0. Classification (NCBI taxonomy): domain Bacteria; kingdom Pseudomonadati; phylum Pseudomonadota; class Alphaproteobacteria; order Hyphomicrobiales; family Phyllobacteriaceae; genus Mesorhizobium; species Mesorhizobium sp. L103C119B0. Next base: position 177,603 of record NZ_AYXE01000004.1, read on the forward strand.
AAGCACGAAGGCAGCGACCAACGAGCAGGCGAAGCCGGCTGATGTGGCGCGGATGGTGGGCAGCGTGTTGTCGGCAAGGGCAGCGCGATGCTCCCAGGCCTGCTGCAGCACGCGCGACGGCGCCGGCAGCATGGTGGGCGCAGCGCCACCATAGCGGGCGTAGAGCTCCCACGCCGCGAGGAGCAGGGCGGAGGCGCAGGCGGCGGGGATGGTCTTGGCGATGGCTGCGGCTAATCTCCCCCCTCGAGGGGGAGATGTCGCCGAAGGCGACAGAGGGGGTCGTCTCGCATAGAGCGCCCACGCCTTGCCGATGCGAAAAGGACGTCGGCGCTCCACGCGCTGGGACCCCCTCTGGCCTGCCGGCCATCTCCTGCTCGAGGGGGGAGATTCGTGGGCATCGCGGTCTTCGCCAATCGCCAATGGCTCCCCTCCTCTCTGTGCTGAGGGGTCAGAGGCATCTCCTCCACGCAATGGGTCAGATAAACCAGCCACGGCAATATCCTCAAGGAACGACGCTTGAGCCGCGGCTCAGACGGCGCTCGGGCTGTTCGCCGAGATCGTGATGTCGAGGGTGACGTGGCCGGCGCCGGGGCCGAAGCGGCAGAAGGCCTCGTTGAGCGTGGCAAACACCGCACCGGCATCGCCACGCAATTTGGTGCAGAAGTTCTTTGAGCGCTCAAAGACGCCGGACTGTTTCAGGAAATCGATGCAGCCGTAGATCTCGTCCATATGGTCGCCCGTGCCCATAACGTAGAGCGAGAACTGCGCCGCCACCGGCTGGCCGGTCGACGGCGTGGCCTGGACAGCGCGGATCGCGGCGATCTTGCGCTCGTCCAGCGGAATGGCGGGGCCGCCGGTCTCGTCGGAGCGGCAGATCGGATCGTCGGGCTCGCCCGGACAGCCGCGCGAGACCGCCGCCGAAAGCACGCAGTGCTTGCCGCTTTTGGCCGCCGCGACGAACAGGTCGCGCATGGCGGGAAACAGCACCTCGGGCGGCCCGACCATAAGGGTCGAGATGTCATCGGTTTCGATCCGCAGCCGGTCGCGCCAGGGATCGAGCGCGCCGAGCGCGCCGAGGATGACGCCGACGAAATCGTCGGTCATGGGATAAAGGGAAATCTGTGCGCCTGAAAACATCGCCCGCCTCGCTCCGCTGGTATTATCCAGATCAGCTTTAGGGTCCGAAGGCTTGCCGCCCTCATCTCAGCCCCGACGATACGGAGCACCCCTGTGGATGGGCGGGTTAAAGCACCGTTCGCGGCATTGGGGAAGCCGTTTGTTGAGGCACTGCGGGAAAGTGTTTTGGGCCAGACGTGCCGGGCGCCCGGGCGTTAACAGACGACTCGTCAGTTCGTTGCGTTATAACGTTTCCACGAACTTCTTATAACTGCGTTGAAATTCAAGCTGATAAACGTAATTATAAGAAAACGGCAGAGACTCCGCGCAGCCCTTACGGTTTCTGGATTTCCTTATCCGCGACCCCATCCGGACTGTGCTCCTGCATCGCTCGGGCTTGCCTGTGCTGGTCCCCTCGCCCCAGCGCTACGCCATCCACAAGCTGATCGTCGCCTCGCGACGCGGGCCGAGCGCTGGCGCCAAGCGGGAGAAGGATCTCCATCAAGCGCGCCTGCTGACCCAAGCGCTCGAAGCCACGCGTCGCCAGGACGACCTTGCCTTCGCCTTCATGGAAGCGTGGGACAAGGGCGAAAACTGGCGCGAGACGATCCGGGGCGGCTTGAACCTGTTCGACGCCGCCACGAGGGAAAACAGTCACACCATCCTGGGGAAATCCCTCCGCGAAATTGGTGCGACTCCTGAAGGATTCACGATGCGGGATTAGCTGAAGCGACCGCTGCTATATTCATTTCCATCGTCCCAACCGTACGAAATTGGCTTGACGCTTATTCGTACATAAAGTACGATATCTCTTTTCGCAGAGAGGAATGTCCTTGAGCACAGCGAACCATGTTGCCTTCGCCGATCTCTCTCGGCCTTTGCTGTCACCCCCGTCGTTGCCGCCGCCTTTGTTGCCGCCGCCTTTATTGCCGCCCCCTTTGTTGCCCTTGTCATTCGATCAGTGCGAACGCCTCGCCGGGGCTTGGCGAATGGCCAGCCAAGACATCGCCGACGACATCCGCTTCATCCGCCAATATCTGAAAGTCGTTGCCGAGAAGGACGAGAGGCTGTCGACCGGCACCCTTGTTCACAGCCGCGCCTATGTCGAGGCCTGCGCCGGCTGGCTGCCACAGACTGTAACGCGCTATCTGCGCCACCTGCGCCAGATCACCGAATGCGAACTGGCCATGACAGCTGCCGGCATTCGCTTTGCGCTGTCGAGTTATGCCTGGGAGGCATGAGGGCGCCTGTCGCCAAACACAAGGAATTGCGCTGCCCGTCGCAGGCGCAATTCGTCAGGTTGAGAGGCTCGGGCGCGCCTGAACGGCGGGCGCCAAGGATGGCCCCGGCCAGCGAATTCCGGCCTTGCTTTATTTCGACTGGCCTTATTTCTGGCCTTATTTCGATTTGGCTTTGCCGGACTTTGCGGCGGCAGGCTTCGCCGCCTTTGGCTTGGCGGCTGCCTTGGGGGGCTTGGCGTCAGCTTTCTTCGCCGCCTTTTTGGGCTTGGCGACCGCGCCATCGACTTCAGCCGTGGCCTGCTCCCAGTGTTCCTGATGCGCGCCTTCAGGCCGGCCGGCCTTTTCCCAGATCTCGTGCGCGCGCTGGCGAATGCGGTCCTGTTTGTCGTCCGTCACTTAAGCCTCCGTGGTTGGGTCCGGTCGGTTGGTCCAGATTCCACGAAAACATTAGCCGAAAATTCGGCCGGCGTCTTGAGTGACGAGACATCTCAGCGCGGGTCGGAAATCACCGCAACGCCGAGCAGCGCCGCTTTCTTGACGATCAGCCCGGCGAGGTCGGCATCCGAACGATCGGTGCCGGTGCGCTCCCGCAGGAGCGCGATCGCTTCCTTCATCGATAACAGCGCCGTGTTGCGCTCGGCCAGCAACTTGTCGCAACACGCCGCAACATTGGCGGAGTTCGGGGTCTCGACATGCGGCAACATGGCAATTCTCCTTTCATCATGTTCGTCATTCGGCCCTGCCGCCCTTTTGGGAAGAACGACAGGGCCGTATCACCGATGAATGGTTAGGTTGTCGAGCGTTACTCGACCACCTCGACAATCCTGCGCGTGCTGGGGTCGACCAACACGGTATGGTTGTCGACGACGGCGTATCTGTACTGAACGTCGGGAACCTCCTGCAGCTCGACAGTGTCAGGCAAGGCAGTGCCGACATTCAATTCGACGCCGAGCAGATTGACCGAGGCAAGCGGATGTTTCTTTACGTATTGGTGCACGACCGTGCGCTGTTCCGGGGTGATGATCACCTGCTGCTGTGCCGGCTGCGTGACGATGACCTCGTCGGCGGCGGCAATGCCGATACCAGCGATCATGGCGAGCCCGGCGACGGCGGGAATAAGGATGGTTTTCATCTTCGTCTCCTGTCGTTGTTGGCGAGCTCCGCCGTGTTCCCGCATGAGGCGAAAACAGCGCAGATCGAGGTGGCGGGCTCCTGGAGGCAAACGCAGCCGGTACGGTCTTGTTCCGCAAGCGGAGACTAAATTGATCGGCTTCCGGTCATGCCAGCAGAACCCGCACCCGCAAGATTCGCATTGAAGCACAATCCCTCAGGAGACCTTCGACATGGACGATGCACGGCTCCAATTCCGGTGGCGATCGCGGCCGGCGCCGGCATTGATCCGGTGACCGCGTCGTGCCCGGCCAAGACCGGAACCGACCGCCTTCGTGCCACGCCGTGAAGTTTCAAGCAAAGGTCATTGCTTCGGCGGCTGCGCAGGCACCTCGCCAGGCTTGATCACCGGCGTCTTGCCCTGATCCGGCGGCGGCTGCGTCATACCCTGGTCACCACTGGGCGGCGGCTGCAGCACGCCGCCGCAGGGACCGAGCGTGCTGGACGATTCGCCACCGCCATTGGCGGCCGGCGGCTTCTGACCATCGTCCTGAGGCTGCGCCTGGCAAGGCGCGGCAGGGCCGTGCTGGTCGCTATTGTCCTGCGCGGCCGCCGGGTCGACCAGCGCCAAGAGCAGCACGCATGGGATGAGGGGGAAAGTCTTCATGGTCCAGCTCCTCTGGATTCATCACCTTGGCAAAGCAGACTAGTCCTTGGCAAAGCAGACTGGCGGCAATTGGTTCCACTGAAGCTGGAGTGGTTGCTGGAACCTGGCAGCCGGAAGTGAGTTCCACCTTCTCGACGCTAAGCCGCCCAGAGGAGGCAATCATGGAACGAAACAGAAAACCCAATGACGAGGTCGAGGCGCCACCGAGCAAAAACGATGCCCGCGACAGGATCGCCAATGATGAAGTGGAAGCGCCGACGCCGGGTCGGCAGGATTGGGATGCGCTGCGTGGCGCAACGGTCCTGCCCGACGGAGCAGATGAGGAAAGCCTGCCGGACACCACCGGTGTCGAGAAGGAAGGCGAACTGCCCGAGGAGGATGACGACAACCCCTACCAAGACAGTGACGATGCCTTGCCCGACGACGCCGAGGAAGCCGCCATTGGTCACGACCTGGCGAGGCGCGGCGGCCCGTTCGACGACGTGTAAGGCAGCGACCGCGGACTTTCGAGAGGTTTCCCGGGACGTCCACGCCGTCACCAGTTGGACCAAGTATGAGCTGAAGGCGATGCCGGAGCATCGCGATATTTCGAAGGATCCGGCTGGCCGGATCCTTCGTTTAAGGCGCCTTGGCGGTTTGGCTTAGCCCTTGTGGTCAAGGGCTGGACGGCGACAATCTCGGCACCTTCGACAGCCGAGAAGCAGCCGAGAAGCACGAACGCGAAGCCCAATATTTCAAGCGCCGTCGAGGCCGCTCGCCTGAAATCTTCAAAGTGCGCAAGAAATCCCCGCCGCGGGCGGTGCAGACACGCTCCGGCATCGCGGCGCTGCGAACCGGGCCATCGACCGCCGGCACTTGAGTGCCGACGGGCTCTGACCTTCAATTCGACCCGGGATCGCCGAGCGCCTCGGTGACGAAGGACGCCGCGATCAGGTCGTCGGCGTCGAGGCGTAGGGAGCCTTCGACACCTCCCATGATGGCTGCGACCTTCTGGAAGGTCTGCATCTCGTGTTCAGTAACGCTGGCGTCTCGCATCCTGGCTTTCAGATCGGCGATGCGTCGGCCCAGTGAGGCCGACGTTCCGATTTCTCTTTTCGACATGGTGGCCTGCTCCTCCCCCAACCCATGCTGTGGACGTACTCAAGTCTGCCTATATATAAGGCAGCGCGAATACAGTCGCCGCAACGCGCGATATCTGGGAAGGTTCCGGCGCCAAATAGTCACGAAATAATACGTGGTGGGACTCGGGTATGTTAAGCGCCGACGCGGCGATAGACACCGCAGCCAGCGGCTGCGGCCATCGGCCTGGCCAACCCGTGTCGCGGGTCGCGAATGCGGGTCGGACTTTGATCGCCGCGCGCGAACAGTCAGCGAGAGGCCGGAACCACGCCGGACACCGAGCGCGCCGTTTCGGGCGAAAACACCACGAAAGCAAAAACCAGAACGGCAGCGGCGATAATGAGCGAGCCGCCGGCGACGATCGGTTCAAGCGCCGGGTTTCCCTGCAGCATCACGTACAGCGCCGGCAGCATGATCACCAAGCCGAGAGTGTAGAGCCCGTAGTGGATCATGGCGACGCGACGCGCCGCCTTTTGCGGATTGAGCGCGTAGTAGCCGCCGAAGATGGCGCTCGTCACCCAACCGAGCAGATTGATATGCGCGTGCGCCGGAAAAGCGGCGTGGTCGCCCGAGATCGCCATCTGCAGGCCGGCCGCAATCCCCAACATCAGGAACAAGATGGCAGTTTTGAAAAAGAGTTCCGAAATCCTCGGCATGTCATTTCTCCCCCTATGCGGTCTGCGACCGCTTGCGTCCTGGAGAATACACCCACGCCCAGAAATTTTCCACGCCGCGCTTATGGGCCATGCCTGCACAGCTTTTTGCACGCTGTTCGACTTTTCTGGCTGCCACAACCCGGCGCCGCCCCGCTACGGCGTCAGCAAGATGTCGGCGCCCGCTCGCTCGTCGAAAACCACCGCGCAGCCGCGCCCCAGCGCCACTGCCGACAGCGCGTTGGCCACCGTCTCGTCCGGCGATACGAAATCACCGGTCAGCACTCGCAACTCCTCCACCGCCCTGGCCATTGACACGCAGTGCCCGGCAACGCGATCGCTCGTGCAGGCGTCAATGACGCTGACGAGGTCGATCATCTCGAACTGGCCCATACCGGCCTCCACAAAAACAGCGTCCCGTCGCGGATATGAACGCCGAGGCGAGAGACAATGTTCCGCAGGTCCGATGCCCAGGCGGAGCACTCGACAGCCCGACCTGGAACGGGCCGGCCGGCGACAACCGCTTCGCTTGACAATAGGCCCTGTTTGTTCTCTATTTGTTCGGCAAAAACGCCTCTCACAACAGACGCGGCTAATGCTGCAACGCCGCAAAGGGAACGGTCGGGATGGAGCCCACCATCCTGCATGCGGATCTCGACGCCTTCTACGCCTCGGTCGAGCAGCTGCTCGACCCGGCGCTCAGGGGCAAGCCGATCGCCGTCGGCGGCGGCGTCGTGCTTGCCGCTTCCTACGAAGCCAGGGCTTTCGGCGTGCGCGGCGGCATGCCCGGACGACGCGCGCGCGAGCTTTGCCCCGGACTGATCTTCGTCGGCGGCCATTTCGCCGACTATCAGCGGCTGGGCGACGCCGCCATCAAGGTGCTCGACGATTTCACGCCGCTGGTCGAGCGGATTTCCATCGATGAAGCCTTTGCCGATGTGGCCGGCTGCACGCATCTGTTCGGACCGCCGGCCGAGATCGCCGCCACGGTGCGTCGGCGCGTCCGGGCAGAGCTCGGCCTGCCGATCTCGATCGGCGTGGCGCGCACCAAGCATCTGGCCAAGATCGCCTCGCAGGTGGCCAAGCCCGACGGCCTAGTGGTGGTCGATCCGAACACCGAACTTGCCTTCCTGCATGATCTGCCGGTCGGCCTGATGTGGGGCGTCGGCCCGGCGACCAAGGCGCGGCTGGCCGAGATCGGCATCGAGACCATCGGCCAGTTGGCAAAGACGCATAGCGGGGCGCTGCGAAGGTTGCTCGGGCCCGCCGCCGGCGAAAAGCTGGCGTCGCTGGCATGGAACCGCGACCCGCGAAAGCTCGAAACCCACAGGCCGTCGCATTCCGCCGGCGCGCAGTCGGCGCTTGGCAGACGGCCGGCCGAGGCGCGTATCTTCGGACCCGTCCTGCTGCATCTGGCAGACCGGGTCGCCAGCCGGCTCAGGGCGAAATCACGGCCCGGACGCACGGTGACGGTGCGCGTGCGTTTCGCCGATCTGCACGCTGTCACACGCTCGCTGACGCTCGATCAGCCGATTTCGGCAACCGCGATGCTGGCCGAAATGGCCGGGGAGCTGGTGCGCGGCGTGCTGGCCGCCAACCCTCGGGAGAAGACCATCTCGCTACTGGCGATCTCGNATGGCCGGGGAGCTGGTGCGCGGCGTGCTGGCCGCCAACCCTCGGGAGAAGACCATCTCGCTACTGGCGATCTCGGTGTCGCAGCTGGAAGAAAGTGCCGAGCTGCAGCTGGAGCTGCCGCTCGGGCTTGCCGATGAAAAGCAGCGACCCGGCAGCAGGCAAGGCCTGGCGCGCTTTGGCGCCGACCGCGCCATCGACAAGATCCGCCAGCGCTTTGGCAGAGAGGCTGTCGGCTACGGCGCCGTGGCGCTGGAAGCCCGGCGCTCGGTTCCCGATGCCTTCCGCGAACTGGCGGAAAAGGAACTGTGAGTGCGGCGCGACGGCGAGGCCAATGTTTAGGCTGGGCCAGTCCGCGCTGCATTGCCGCTCTGTTTGAGCAGGCCGACCAACCAGGCCAGACCCGCCGCAGTTTCGGACATTTTTCGCACCGCAACCCGGCCACGCCATGCACGCCCAAGAACAACGCTTTGTCGATGAAGGTGGACTTGCAGTTAGTGCATCGGGACCGAGAAAACCCGGGGCGGGACGACGGCGCCGCGAAGGTTGACAGTGCCGATCCGTCTGGCATTATCGCGTAAGCTTGGAGGATTCACTATGAAGAAAACCTATTCGAAGCCTGTTCTGGTCAAAAAAGGCAAGCTTTCGCAGGTTACGGCGCTCGCCAATGGAGCGGGTTCCGGCCCGATCGAGTGAAGTCGTTGAGTCGGACTGTCGCCTGATCTGGCGGCCTCGCCTGACACTGGAGATGCGGCATGAAGAAGACCTATTCGAAGCCGGTGCTGGTCAAGAAGGGCAAGCTCTCGCAGGTTACAGCCGACAATGGTAACGGCTCCGGGCCGGTCGCCGTCTAGCGGCCCGATTATCCGACGCCTCGTGCCGTCTGGCCGGGAACGGGGCTTTGGGTGCCCGACGTGGAGAGTGGAAAATGAGGAAGACCTATTCCAAGCCAGTGCTGGTAAAAAAGGGCAAGCTCTCGCAGATCACCGCGAACGGCGCTTCTGCTCCTATTCCGGGCTAAACTCGTTCCCCGGTAGATCGAGATCCTCCTGGCAGAGTCGGGCGGCTTGATCGTTTCCGGAGCATGATCTCCCGCAGGCGGCGGGACCGTTCAGCGCACAACCACCAGATCGTCGAGCACTAGCTGCCAATAGTGGCTCGTGGAGAGGCGTACGCGCGTCACCGCCGCCAGCATCGGCGCATAGTGGACGGGCGCCAGTGCCGATAGGACGATCGTGTCGCTGGCGATCAGCCGGTCGCCAAGCCAGCTCTCGACCAGTGCGGTTTCGCCTTCGGACTTCAACCATGCCGCTGTCAGCATCACGGAATGGAACCCGAACGGTTTGTCGCTCGAGAATTCGGCCGGGTGTCCGCTGCTCGTATAGCAGACATGGTCTCCCGAGATATTGCCGTTGACGTAGCCTTCGCTGCCTTCGGTATGATCGCGCGCCAGTGCGTTCAGGTTGAACCAGGTCAACCCGGCATAACCGGACGGCACCTTGCGCAGGCCGCGCGTCGTGACATCGTCGAAACCGATGGCCTGCAAGGACGCGGCGCTGTCGACAGCCGCGTTCTCGGGCGACAGCAGGCCGAGCTCGGTCGGGTAGGCGGACAAGGCCAGTCGTCGTTCCATGCCATCGCCGGTGACTTCGATCGCGTCGGCGTCATCGGGCAGATCGAGACGGAAGCCAGCCCCAGCACTTAGCGGATGCACCGCCACCTCTTGCCCTTTCGCCATCACCGAGATGCTCGCCGAAGCACCGTCCGCTACGCGGCCGCTGAGCCGGCGTATCGCAAACAGGCCGACCGGCTGCAGCATTGCTTCCGAGGCCAGCCCGGTGGGCGAGCCCGGCAGCGGCCGGAGGTGCTGCGACTGGACCTCGTTGGCGCTGCTGGAGCACCAGCCGGGCGGAACCGACACGGTGAAGCGGTAGCTGCCCGGCACATGGATGAGCGCGGCCCGACGTTTCGTCGACGCCAGGAAATTGGCAAAGCCGCCGCGATTGCTCCGCGCCGCGGCGACGAAGCGGCCGTCGCCATCATGCAGTCTGACCATGATGCCAGCCATCGGGCGGTCGCCGAGCCCGTAGCGGCCGTCGCGATCGGCATCGAAATAGACAAAGGACGAATGATTGAGCTTGCCGTGGTTGCCCGACCAGTCGCGGCGCACGGCGTAGTCGTTGGCCGGATCTTCACGAAGCCGGGCTCTGCGACGAGACCGCGCCAGCCGCCAGGCCAAAGCCGCAACGACAGCGGCGAACCCGACAAGGAGTATTGCCTTGATCACGGACGGCTCAAGCAATGCTGTCGGCATCTGGATCTCCTGCACATACATCGATCCATATATCGATGCTGCAGGCGCTTGAGCAACCGGACACGGGACCGGCGGACCACGGCATCGGCGTCACATACCCAGGCACCTATTCCGGCGATGGCACCGGCGGCTTGGTGGTCAGCGCGGCTCCGAAGGCGGCGACGACCACGGCGGCGATGCCCGCGCATTGCAACGGGCTCAGGATCTCGTGCAGGAACAGGAAGCCGGCCAGCGCGCCCAGCGCCGGCTCCAGACAAGTCAGCGTGCCGTAGAGCCTGGCCGGCATCCGGGTCAGCGCCACCATCTCCAGCCAGAACGGCAAGGCGCTGGAGAACAGCCCGACCAGCAGCGCGCTGACCAGGATCGCGGGTGCGATCAGGCCGGTACCCGCCTCGGCGAGGCCGAACGGCAGGGCGACGGCAGCGGCTATGACCAGCCCGTAAGCCGTGGTCTGGCTGCCGAGCTCGGCGCCCGCCTTTTGCGCAAAGACGATGTAGAGCGCCCAGCAGCAGCCGGCTGCCAGCGCCAGCATCACGCCGAGCGGGTCGAGTGCACTGCCGGAGTGGATGAAGGGCGACAACAGCAATATGCCGGAAACGGCCAGGACCACCCAGACGAAGTCGGTGGCGCGCCGCGACGACAGCGTCGCCACAAGCAGCGGGCCGGAGAATTCGAGCGCCACCGCGACGCCGAGCGGGATTCTGGCGAGCGCTGCGTAAAACAAAAGGTTCAGCGCCGCGAGGTTGACGCCGTAGGCGATGAGCCAGGGCAGCACGGCGCGCGACGGCCGCACCCGCCACGGCCTCAGCACCGCCGCCAGCATCAGCGCGCCCACGACCAGCCGCAGCGCCGTGGTGCCATTGGCGCCGATCAGCGGAAACAGGCCCTTGGCGAAGGTGGCACCGATCTGGATCGACACCATGGCGCCAAGCAACGCGCCGATCGGCAAGGCCTTCGCTTCAGCTGAGGCAATCGGCGTCGACGTCAATTCCAGTCCCTCCCCGCGCGACCAGCAGGCCGTAGCGCAGGCTGGAGATAGGGATAAAGGGCCTGGCTGTCGTGTGGCACGAGCGGGCTGTTGATAGGGCAAGGGTGGGAGGCGAACGCCGACGCCCTTCCTCTCCCCCGTCGATCGGGGGAGAGGTGTCGAGCAAAGCTCGACGGAGTGGGGTCGACCGTCCATCACATCCGCCCGATTGCCTGCCTGCAGGCGTTTCGCCTCGCTTCCGTCGCTCCTGTCTTGCGGCGACCGTGGGTTTCATGAGCGCCTTCCCCCACTCCGTCGCGGCTTCGCGGCGCCACCCCTCCCCCCTCCGGAGGGAGAGGAAAATGCCAGCTCGCATAAGCTTGCGCCCTTCCTCGGGGGAGAGGAAAAGAAGCTAGCTCGCCAGCCCATACACCAGGCTCACACGTCCATCCGAAAGCGCCTCGGCCTTGCGCAGTTCCAGTCTGTGCCGGGCGTGCACCATGCCGAACAGCGCCTTGCCGTCGCCGGCGAGCAGCGGGTAGACGATGAGCCGCATTTCATCCACTAGCCCCGCCTGGATCAGGCTGGCGGTGATGCGGGCGCCGCCCATGAGATAGATGTCCTTGCCGGGCTCGCGCTTCAGCGCCGCGATGTCGTCGAGGCTGCGCAGGAAGCGCGTCGAGGCCCAGGCGGCCGAAGTCATGGTGTTCGACAGCACATAGTGCGGGGTTTTCGCGGCAAAGCGCGCCCATTCGAGTTCGGCCGGGTCGACCAGCCTGCCGGTCATCGGCAATGGCTGGTCCGGCTCGTTCTGTTGGATCGCGCTCCAGTAGCGCTCATAACCGGCATACATGACGCCGCCGAGCAGGCAGGCGTCGATCTCAGGCATCAGGCCGTATTCCTCCGACCAGTTGTCGACCCAGTCGGCAAAGCCTTCGGGGCCTTCGATCTTGCCGTCGATGGAGATCTTCATTCCGGTGATCAATTTACGCATGACTTCCTCCTTCGGGCTTGCGGGATGCAAGCACGTTGCCTGGTTTCATTTCCGCTGGCGCGCCGCGGTGTCTGGCGAAGGCGCGTGTTTCGCCGGCCCCTGCGCCGGCATCCGGCGCAAGGGATCGATGGTGCCCGGTTGGACCGGGCGATGCGTCAGGTCAGGTCAGGCCGGCAGGCGCCGGTCGTATTCCGCCACGATACGGCTAAAGCTGTCCCAGAACGGTTCGGGCTTCTCGGCCGCCACGCGGGCAACCAGGAGGTCGAGATGCACGTGCCAGCCTGCGGCATGCATCATCAGGCTCGAGCGGTCTGGCAGGCGGCGGTGGACCAGGGTGAGCAGAACGTCGTCGCCGCGCTGCGCCAATTCGAAGGTGACATTGCCGCTGCCGTTCCAGGTGATGGTGAGCTTGCGCGGCGGATCGCACTCGACAATCTGGTTGTGCATCCGCTGCTCGCCGCCACTGAAGCTGGCCGGCCTGTCGCCGGGCGGGTCGGTCAGTTCGTCATTGCGCCAGACCAGCTCGAAGGAAGAGCCTTCCTCCATCTCCATGTCGCCGGCCGCCAGCCATTTGCAGCGCAGATCGCTCTGCGTCAGATATTCCCAGACGCGCTCCCTGGTTCCGGGCAAAAGCCGTTCGATCCTCAAAGTGGCCGGCTGGATCAGCTGGGCGTAGCCGTCGAAGCTGTTCATCTGATTCATCGGTCGTCTCCCTTGGAAGGTGTTGGCCTGGGTGATTCCGGCTTGGATGGTTCTGGATTTGCCGGTGCCGGCATTGTCTGCGTTGTCGACGTTTTGCGCCCCGCCTCCTCGCGCAAAAGCTGTTCGAGGACATCGAGGCGGCTGTTCCAGAAACGCGCGTATTGGCCGAGCCACTGATAGGCGGTGGCCAGCGGGCGGGCCTCGAGGCGGCAGACATGGGTGCGGCCGCGCACTTCGCGCCGGATCAGCCCGGCATGCTCCAGCGCCTTGATGTGCTTGGAGGCGGCGGCCAGCGACATGGCAAAGGGTTGAGCCAACTCGCTCACCGTACGCTCGCCGCCGGCGAGGTGGTTAAGCATGTTCCGGCGCGTGGCGTCGCCAAGGGCGTGAAAAACCTGGTCCATCTGGGGCGTCTCTAATTCAACCATGTAGTTGAATATAGAGGCGAGATTTTAGATAGTCAACTAGTTGGTTGAATGTTTTGGGGAGAGGCGCTGGCCCCCTACCTCCCCCTTGTGGGGAGGTCGGACCGTAGGTCCGGGCGGGGGTGCTTGGCGCAGGCGAGCGCGAGGAGCGCAATCTCCCCCCTCGTGGGGGAGATGTCCGGCAGGACAGAGGGGGGNCCCCCCTCTGGCCTGCCGGCCATCTCCCCCACAAGGGGGGAGATCAGCAGCTTCAATCTCACCCGGCCATGGCCAGCGGCACTGCGCTCTTGTTGGGGATCTGGATGTCGATCTCCAGCGTCGACATGGTCTCGCCGCGGTCCATCGAGACTTGCAGATAGTCCTGGTCGATCTGCACATGCTTGGCGATCACCGCCATGATCTCCTCGCGCAGGATGGAGACGAGATCGGGCTGGNGGGCTGGCTGCGGTTGCGGCGCTCATAGGCGAGAAGCACTTGCAGCCGTTCGCGCGCCACCGGCGCGCTGGTGCGCCGCTTGAAGATGTCGAGCAGGTTCATGCCGCCCTCCTTCCCAAAAGACGATCGAGGAAGCCCTTGCGCTCGAAGGGCACGATGACCGGCAGCTGTTCGCCCTCGAGGCGCTTGGCCGCGTCGATGTAAGCCTTGGCGGCGGCGTTCAGCGGCTCCGACAGCGTCACCGGCGAACCGAGGTTGGAGGCGCGCAGCACATCCTGGCTTTCCGGAATGATGCCCAGCAGCGGCACCGACAGGATTTCCAGCACATCGTCGATCGACAGCATTTCACCGCGCGCGGCGCGTCCCGCATCGTAGCGCGTGACCAGCACATGCTTGGCGATCTGCTCGCCCTCCTCGGCGCGCAAGGTGCGGGAATCGAGCAGGCCGATGATGCGGTCGGAATCGCGCACCGACGACACTTCCGGATTGGTGACGATGACCGCCTCGTCGGCAAAGCGCATGGCAAGCTGCGCGCCGCGCTCGATACCGGCCGGGCTGTCGCAGAAGACATAGTCGAACACCGAGCGCAGCTTGCCGATGACCTCGGCCACGCCCTCCTCGGTCAGCGCATCCTTGTCGCGCGTCTGCGAGGCCGGCAACAGGAACAAAGTCTCCACCCGCTTGTCGCGGATCAGCGCCTGCGACAGCTTTGCCGAGCCCTGGATGACGTTGACGAGGTCGAACACCACGCGGCGTTCGGCGCCCATGATCAAATCGAGGTTGCGCAGGCCGACATCGAAATCGACCAGCGCCACCTTCTTGCCGGTCTTGGCGACCGCCGCCCCCAGAGCCGCGGTAGAGGTCGTCTTGCCGACGCCCCCCTTGCCCGAGGTGACCACCACTACCTTGCCCATCAATAAAGCCTCCGTTGTTGTTCGTTATGTCGTTGTCGGGCGAGACGCATTAGCTGAAAGGGGCGATGCGCAGCATGCCGTTGTCGAGAAATGCCTGCACAGGCTTGCCCCGGACTGACGGGTCCATCTCCTCGGCGGTGCAATACCAGCCATCCACCGAGAGAAGTTCGGCTTCGTTCCTGCGGCAGAAGACACGCGCCGCCGTGTTGCCCTGCGCGCCTGCCGAAGCGCGGCCGCGCAGTGTGCCATAGACGTGGATCGACCCGGTGGCGACGATCTCGGAGCCGGAGGCGACGGAGCCCAGCACGATGACATCGCCATGCGGGTGGAAGATCAGCTGCCCTGAACGGATCGGCGAGCGGATCATCAACGTGCCGGCGTCGGGTGCGGCGATTTTGGCGTCATGCGACGGCTTTGCATCGCCCGCCGGTTTCAACTCCCCTGCCTTCAAATCGCCGGCCTCTGCCTTGATGTCACCGGCCGCCTTTATGTCGCTTCCTGCAGTGGCGTCCTCCGCCCTGCCCGCCTTGCGGCTGGGCTGCAGCAGACCGTCGGTGGTCGCCTCCTTGGCGCCGACCAGCACCGGCGGCAGATGCGCGCCAAGCTCGGCGCCGCCGTCGAGCTCGATGGCATAGATGCGGATGCCGCGCTGGCCGAGAAGATCGACCAGCGCTTCGATGGCCACGACATCGGGCTTGAGCACGTTCAGGTCGAGCACCACCGGGCGCCCCGCAAAATATCCCGGCGAATTGCCGACCCAGCGATCGAGGCTCTCCAGCCAAACGTCCAAAGGCGCCTCCGGCGTCAGCGTGAAAGCCACGAAGGAGCGGGCGCGAAAGCGAATGGACTTGGCCTCGAGGGGAGCGGCAAAGGTCACGGCGGGCGATTCCTTACTGAGAGGTAAACGCTAGCCGTGGTATGGTTAATGAAAGGTTAATGGGAGGGGCTATTCGCGGGCTTTGGGAGCGCCTTTCCTGACAACCCGTGCCAGGCATCCCTGCCTCCCTTGCAAAGGCGCTAATCGACACGCCGGCGGTAGGGCAAGCTGCAATCGCGACGACCGCGGCGCGACAAGTGTCGGCGCAGATTGTTGAAAATAATCATGTATTGCCGAGCGTTAAATACTTGCGCATCGCCATGCGCCGCGTAATGTTGGCGTGGGACGGGTTTTATTTGGGGGAATTATGAACGCAGTGTTTGACACTATCGCTGTTGGCTTGCATCGCAGCATGCGCCACGCCGTCCGACAAGATAGCCGGCGTTCCGAATTCCGGCCCGTGCACCCCGGCTGACAGACAGCGCCTCGCCGTCATATCGGACCAGCAGAACAAAGCGGCACCTGGCGATGCGCTCGGCGTCTTCCTGATCGGCGTGCCGGTTGCATCCATGTCGGGAGGCGACCACGAGGCCGAGATCGCTATTCTTAAGGGGCACTGTGGAGCGCTAAACACTTAGAGGCGGTAGAACTAGATTATTTAGGTCGCGAACACACTAACATTCCGTCATCTCCACCTGCCGTCAACGCAACTCGCTGTTCGACTGTAGACCTTTGGCACGTTAGATTCACGATAGTTCGTTCATTTCAGCATCGTTCTTGACATGCCGCTCGAGATTGATCATCACTTGGATAATTGTTCGCTTACCGCACAATAATGGCATCTGATGAGAATGCTATCCAGGTAGGCGCACAAGCACACAGGGGGAATTCGTTGAGCATAGAGGAAATCGGACGGTCAGCATCTGCTGGCCGATTGGTGGTAATTTTGGGCGCAGGGTCCAGCATGGCACTGACGCCAAAATCGAGAAAAGCACTTTCTTGGACTGGCCTTGTGCGTTCCGGGCTAGAGTACGGCCATGATCGAGGCCTAATCAACGACGTTCAACATGTCCGCAATATGAGCGCGCTTGACTCTGACGACATTGACGACTTGTTGGGCACCGCCGAATTTGTCGGGCGAAAAATGGAAGCCCCTAATGGCATGGACTATGCGCGCTGGATGCGTAGTGTGTTCGACGGGTGGAAGCCTGAATCTGTTGGGATGCAGAACGCGCTACGTGCAATTGAAGCGCAGAAGATTGCGATAGCCACTTTAAACTATGACACCTTAGCGGAAAATTGCACTGGTTTAAGCCCGATTGATTTCGCTGACACCGAAGGTCTGATGGCTTGGGCGCGCAAAGAGCGCGAAGGGATTCTGCATCTGCATGGAGTTTGGACGAATCCAAGCGGCTGCGTCTTCGGAATCCGAGACTATCATACAACTTTGACCGACGAAACGAGACTATTAATTCAGCGATCTCTAAGTTCTCTTAACAGACTCTTATTCATCGGATGCGGCGACACCTTCATGGATCCAAATTTTTCATCTTTGATAAGCTGGCTTCGTAAGAATATCGGCGCGAATTCTTTGCAGCATTACGCTCTGGTGCGCGAAGATGAGGTGAAGAAGCGGCTGGTAGATCCGGCATGGCGTGGGTTTGTTGAACCATTGAGTTATGGCCGCGAACACTCGAACCTTCCCGGCTTCCTTCTCAACTGCTTCCCGACACGCCGTTCACCGACGACGCCGGCCAGCAGGGAAAAGGCGGTTGCCGGCCGTGATGCACGAGTAATCGAGGCCTATCGCAGCTTTCTTCTACGTGACTGCGGCGAGATGACGATTGAGGGCATGCGCGCAGACATGGACACTGCGCAACGGAAGTTTGATCTCGAAAAGCTATTCGTACCACTGGAAGTACTCCAATTCCCACCCAACATTCCGCTGACTGACTCGAATCGGGAAGCTAAGTTGGAGCAGTGGCGTGTCAAGCATGCGGCCCCCGTCGCATTTGCAAGCGCTTTTGAAAAAACAACGAAGATCGCGCTTCTAGCACTTCCGGGAGGCGGCAAAACCTTGCTTCTAAAAAGATTGGCTGTCGCCTACGCCAATCCAATTCGGAGGCAGTCAAGCTCAGACAAATTACCTGATGTTGACCTCCTGCCTATAATGATCCGTTGTCGCGAATGGAAGGAACACATTCGAAAACCGATTCCTACTTTATTGAGTAACATTGCCGCGATCACCGGCGAGCCAAATCTTGAAGGGCTCGCCGACGCTCTGAAAAAGCCACTTAAATCTGGCAACGTACTGCTGTTAGTTGACGGCCTTGATGAAATTCATGATGACGCCGACCGGTCGATATTTGTAGAGAACCTAGAAAAATTCTTAGACAGCTACCCCAAAATTCGCCTGATGGTGACGAGTCGAGAAGCCGGGTTCGACCTTGTAGCTCCCTGCCTGGTTCGGTTTTGTATGAAGTTCAAAATAGCTCCTTTGAATGAGCCGGCAATAACAGCTTTGTGTGGGCACTGGCATCGATTAATGAGTGGTGGCAGCCCCGAGGCAACCGCAGAGGGGCGCGCAGTTGCGACTACCTTAATAAAGAGCGACTCGCTCCGCCGGCTCGCGGAGAATCCCTTGCTTCTTACTATGCTGTTGGTCGTAAAGCATGGCGCAGGGCGACTGCCACCTGACCGAGTTAGCTTATATGATCGAGCCATCGAAGTGCTTCTTGATACATGGAATATCAAAGGTCATGAAGCTCTCAACATCAAGGAAGCGGTACCGCAATTAGCTTGCCTGGCTTTTGAACTTCTCCGCCAAGGAAAGCAAACCGCAACCGAGCAAGAAATCCTAAGGATATTGGAGGCAGCGCGAGTCAAAATCCCCATGGTTGACCGCTATGCCAAAGATAGCCCACATGACTTCCTAATGCGCGTTGAACTCCGATCTAGCCTTATGCTTGAGGGCGGACACACTAGCGAAGATGGTAAAACGGTACCATTCTATCAGTTTCGCCACCTAACATTTCAGGAATATTTGGCTGCTGTGGCGGCTGTGGAAGGTTACATTTTATCCGGCGAACAAGCTGAATTACCGCTATCAGCGCTGCAAGAAAACTTGGTGGCCGACGAGTGGAAAGAGGTTATTCCCATGGCCGCTATGCTTGCCCGCAATCAGGCGGGCTCCCTGCTGGCAGCCCTAGTCACCGTGGCCGAGGCGGAAAAACAGGAATTTCTTCAAAAGGAACCTCACGAAGGCGATTGGCTTCGTGCAGATGCGCGACTTCCCCCGGCCGTTGGGCGACTTGCGCAGTCCATGGTTGAAGAAGCGATTTTCCCGCCAAGCATACTCAGTAAGGCGGTTCGCCTCGTGGCATTCTTCGCAAGTGGTTGTCGTACAAATGACAACTGGCAAGCGCTAAGCCGGGGTCCATATGGACCAGACTTGCGGTCGGCGGCATTGGAACTCTACATCGAGAACTCTGGCAAACCGCTTGCTTTCTTGCGGAATACCGTAGCATTGCTAGAGGCATATGCGGAACCGCCCGGGTTCTGGACTGGTAACGATTGTGAAAGTTCCATGATTACTCGTACATTGGGCGGCGACACTAAAGCCTTGTCGCGAGCGATCCTAAGTATACCAGGATCATTTTGGCTATATCGCGAGAAGAGTGCTTTGGCGGGATCCCGGCGAATTTATGAAATTGTTGAGAATGCAATGTTTGACGAACGTCCTCCAATTCAAACGGCTGCAAGCTGGGCTTGGGGTTTCTGGCGCTATCTTCAAACTAACCTTAAGCGAGGAAAGCCGATTCCTGACAACAGAACGCTTGCTCTTCTTATCGAAAGATTTTTTGACAAACGGATATTCGACGATGGGATTAGGCTATCTGTGGTAGATTTGGAAGGTGTCCCGCGAGGTGCATGCGATATAATCCTGAGCGATGATCAACGCTCAATGCTACGGGCTTACATTTCTTCAAAAATTGACGATCGAGACGTTTCTATCGACTTTAGACCGGCTGTTGCTAGAATTGCGTTCACTATTAAGGGTTTTTGTACTGACTCAGAGATAATAGATTTTATTAATCGAAACGATTTCTCGGAGATTGATGAGGGATACTGTCAAGACATATTTGACGCCCTAGGCATGCAAAAATCAAAAAGCAGAACACAGAGACGCACTGCAATCAAGAAAATCACTTGATATTTATCCACCGGGGAAGTCGATAGATTTACTGTTATGTTGCGGTTGCGTAAGAGCGGCGCTCTCCCCCCTTGAGTTTGAGGACCAACTCGGTCTCTGTGGTCAGGACTTCCGCTTGCCCTCCATCCCCCGCGCAGCCTGCTCAATCGCCGCGCGATCTGTCCCCAGCCTGTCGATCAGCTCCTGTGCCTCGTCGCCCGATATGCCGGTGCGCACGGCGAGTTCCTCGACGGTCAGGACGTCGGTGCTGGCGATCTCGCGCGGCAGGGCGTCGTCGGCGGTCAGCGGCAGCGCCGCCTCGCGGTCGATTTCGGCCTCGGCCCGGTGCCAGTGGTGTTCGGGGTCACCAGTGCCTTCGCGCTCCCAGATCTGGTAGGCGCGCTGCTGTATCTTGTGATGCCGGTCGTCTTCCATGGTGGTTCCTCCCCTGGGCTTTGAGGACGATCCGAACGACCCCAGAAATCGCGCGGTCGCAATCGTTCGCGGCGCCCTTCGCGCTGGCTACTCGCATTGCCGTCTCGGCCCGCCGGAATATGGCTGGTAGCTGTTGTCTTCCGGACGGTAGGAGCGATAGCGGCTGAAGCAGGAGGCGACATGGCCCGGTTCGCCGCCGGCGGCCGCGTAGGCGCCCGCGCCCTCGACATAGCTTGCCTCTCGCGGCGCGGCGCGGTCGGCGGCGAGATAGGGCGATACGCAGGTGCGCTGCTGTCCGCTATAGGACATGTAGCTGTTGTCCTCGGGATCGTAGGAGCGGTATCGGCTGGCGCACCAGGCGAGATGCGGCGGCGGCAGTTCGGTCCGCGCGATGGCGCCGGTGACGGTGGGATCGGGCTGCTGCCTGGCCGGGTCCTGGGCTGGCTCCTTGGCGGCGATGTCGGCAGGCGCGGACTGCTCGGGCGGCACACGTTCGAAGTCCTGCGCCGTCTTGTCCACCGGCCGCGCTTTCCGGGTCCACAGTTCCGCCACGCTGACGGTCGGCCTTGCCTCCCGCGCTGGCTTGGCGGCAAGCAGCCAGGCTGCGAAAACCAGCCCGCTGCCGAACACCGCAAGGGTCAGCACGAAGCCGCCGACCAGTCCCAAAATCGCTTTCACTCGACACTCCTTGTGTCCCTGCCAATAAAATGCGGGACATCACGGCTTGTTCCAGAAAAGCAGGCTCGAGGGACCTAAGTCTGACCGACCGACAACCGGCAGCTCGCCGAGAACCGGGTGCGGCGCGATTTTTTTCGACGGTGAAAAATCAAGGGAGCGGTCGAGCAGCCATTGGGCCACGTCGCAGCCGCTATTCCGCCGCCTCGGCATAGTGCTGAGGGACATAGTTGAGGATCGGGCCGAGCCAGCGCTCGACATCGGCCAGCGGCATGGCTTTGCGGCGGGCATAGTCCTCGACCTGGTCGCGCTCGACTTTGGCGACGCCGAAATAATAGCTTTCGGGATGGGCGAGATAGATGCCGGAGACCGAGGAGCCCGGCCACATCGCATAGCTCTCGGTCAGGCTGACGCCGGCATTGCGCTCGCCGTCGAGCAGCCGGAACAAGGTCGCCTTCTCGGTATGATCGGGCTGCGCGGGATAGCCGGGCGCGGGGCGGATGCCGCGATAAGGCTCGCCGATCAGTTCGTCGGGCGCCAGCTTCTCGTCTGATGCATAGCCCCAGAATTCCTTGCGCACCTTCTCGTGCATGCGCTCGGCAAAAGCTTCGGCGAAACGATCGGCCAGCGCCTTGACCATGATCGAGGAATAATCGTCATTGGCGCGCTCGAAGCGCTCGGCGATCGCCACCTCCTCGATCCCCGCGGTGACGATGAAGCCGCCGATATAGTCCGGCTTGCCGCTGTCGGCCGGTGCGACGAAATCCGACAGCGCGACATTGGCCTTGCTGTCGCGCTTGATCAGCTGCTGGCGCAGCGTGAAGAAAGTGGCAAGCTCCTGCGAGCGCGCCTCATCCGTGAACAGCCTGATGTCGTCGCCGACGGCATTGGACGGCCAGAAGCCGATGACGCCGCGCGGCGCGAACCATTTTTCCGCGATGATTTTTGTCAGCATCGCCTGCGCATCCTCGAAAAGCTGGCGCGCGGCGGCTCCCTGCTTCTCGTCGTCGAGGATCTTGGGGTAACGCCCCTTTAGTTCCCAAGTCTGGAAGAACGGCGTCCAGTCGATGTAGCGCGCGAGCTCCGTCAGGTCCCAGTTGCCGAAAACCTTGACGCCGGTGAAGGACGGCTTCGGCGGCTCATAGGTCGACCAGTCGACCTTGTGCGCATTGGCCCTGGCCTTGGCCAGCGGCAGCCGCTGCTTGTCGGCCTCGGAGCGGGCATGCGCGTCGGCGACCTTTTTGTACTCGGCCCGCACTGTGTCGACGTAGCCGCCCTTGGTCTCGTTCGACAGCAAGGATGACACGACGCCGACGGCGCGGCTGGCGTCATTGACATAGACCGTCTGTCCCTTGGAATAGCGCGGGTGGATCTTCACCGCCGTGTGCACGCGGCTGGTCGTGGCGCCGCCGATCAGCAGCGGAATGTCAAACCCTTCACGCTCCATCTCGGCGGCCATGTGCACCATCTCGTCCAGCGACGGGGTGATCAGGCCGGACAGGCCGATGATGTCGACATTTTGCTCGCGAGCCGTCTGCAGGATCTTCGCCGCCGGCACCATGACGCCGAGATCGATGATCTCGTAATTGTTGCAGGCCAGAACGACGCCGACGATGTTCTTGCCGATGTCGTGGACATCGCCCTTTACAGTCGCCATCAGGATTTTTCCCGCTGTCTGGCGCTCGCCATTGTCGATGCCATTGGCGGCGTTGGCCAGTTTTTCGGCCTCCATGTGCGGCAGCAATCCGGCCACCGCCTGCTTCATCACGCGCGCCGACTTCACCACTTGCGGCAGAAACATCTTTCCAGCGCCGAACAGATCGCCGACGACATTCATGCCGGCCATCAGCGGGCCTTCGATGACATGCAGAGGCCGCTCGGCCGCAAGCCGCGCCTCTTCGGTGTCGGCGTCGATGAATTCGGTGATGCCGTTGACCAGCGCATGCGAAATCCGCCGCTCGACCGTCCAGTCGCGCCAGGCGAGATCGCGCTCCCTGGCTTCCTTGCCGGCGGTGCCCTTGAAGCGCTCGGCGATCTCCAGCATGCGTTCGGTGGCGGTGCCGCCGGCCCTGGGCGCGCGGTTGAGCACGACGTCCTCGCAAGCCTCGCGCAGTCCCGGTTCGATCGTGTCGTAGACGGCAAGCTGGCCGGCATTGACGATGCCCATATCCATGCCGCGCTGGATGGCATGGTAGAGGAACACCGCGTGCATCGCCTCGCGCACCGGCTCGTTGCCGCGGAAGGAGAAGGACAGGTTCGAGACGCCGCCCGAGATATGCACATGCGGCAGCGTGGCGGTGATCTCGCCGGCGGCCTCGATGAAGTCGACGCCGTAATTGTCGTGCTCCTCGATGCCGGTGGCGACCGCGAAGACATTGGGGTCGAAGACGATGTCTTCGGGCGGGAAACCGGCCTGTTCGGTGAGCAGATTGTAGGCGCGGGTGCAGATCTCGACCTTGCGCGCCTTGGTGTCGGCCTGACCGGCCTCGTCGAAGGCCATGACGACCACCGCCGCGCCGTAGGCGCGCACCAGCTTCGCATGATGCAGAAAGGCTTCCTCGCCTTCCTTCATCGAGATGGAGTTGACCAGTGGCTTGCCCTGCACGCATTTCAGCCCGGCCTCGATGATCTCCCATTTCGAGGAGTCGACCATCACCGGAACACGGGCGATGTCGGGTTCGGCGGCGATCAAATTGAGGAACTCGACCATCGCCTTTTTCGAATCGATCAGGCCTTCATCCATGTTGATGTCGATGATCTGTGCGCCATTGGCGACCTGGTCGCGCGCCACGTCGAGCGCCGGGACATAGTCGCCCGCCGTGATCAGCTTTCGGAACTTGGCCGAGCCGGTGACGTTGGTGCGTTCGCCGACATTGACGAAGGGAATCTCATCAGTCAGCGTGAACGGCTCCAGCCCAGACAGGCGCATCTTGCGCTCGACCTCGGGGATGGCGCGTGGCGGATATTTCTTGACAGCCTCGGCGATGGCGCGGATGTGGTCCGGCGTCGAGCCACAGCAGCCGCCGACGACATTGACCAGCCCTTCCCGCGCAAAATCCTCGATCTGCGCGGCCATGAAGTCCGGGCTCTCGTCATAGCGGCCGAATTCATTGGGCAGGCCGGCATTCGGATACGCGCAGACGAAGGTGTCGGCGGCGCCTGAAATTTCGGCCAGATGCGCGCGCATCGCATTGGCGCCGAGCGCGCAGTTGAGGCCGATGGTGAAGGGGCTCGCATGGCGCACCGAATGCCAGAAGGCGGTCGGCGTCTGGCCCGACAGGGTGCGGCCGGAGAGATCGGTGATGGTGCCGGAAATCATCACCGGCAGGTGCAAGCCCTTTTCGATGAATAACTCGTTGCAGGCGAAGATTGCCGCCTTGGCGTTCAGCGTGTCGAAGATGGTTTCAATGAGAATGATGTCGGCGCCGCCGTCGATCAGGCCGCGCAGCTGCTCGCCATAGGCCAGGCGCAATTCGTCGAAGGTGACGGCGCGGTAGCCTGGATTGTTGACGTCGGGCGACATCGAGGCGGTGCGGTTGGTCGGCCCGAGCGCGCCGGCGACGAAGCGCCGCTTGCCGTCCTCCTGCTGTGCCCTCGCCGCTGCCCGACGCACCAGCCGCGCGCCGTCGCGGTTCAGCGCGTAGACGGCATCCTCCATGCCGTAGTCCGCCTGGGCGATCGAGGTCGAGGAGAAGGTGTTGGTCTCGAGGATATCGGCGCCAGCGATGGCGTATTGATAATGGATCTCCTCGATCGCCTTCGGCTGCGTGAGGATCAAGAGGTCGTTGTTGCCCTGCTGGTGGCAGGCGCAGCCCGCGAAAGCCTCGCCGCGGAAATGCTCTTCGTCGAAGCCGAGACCCTGGATTTGCGTGCCCATGGCGCCGTCGAGGATGAGGATGCGCTCGCGTGCCGCTGCCGTCAGCGCCGCAAGCACTTCGGACCCATCGGGTCTGGCCGCGACGGGGCCGAACAATGCGTCCAGCGATGCAGAATTCTGCGACATTTTTTATCCTTGAGGCGACAACTATCACATAAGGATATCTTTATGTCAACATACGGAATGCAGGCGAACGCGTCGTGGCGATAGTTCGGTGCGATCGGTCATCCCGATCGACAATGTGACGGCGGCGATCATTGGCGCCGCTGCGCCGTGCCTACACCACCACGTCCCGATATACCCTTACCTCGCCATCCTGGCCGCGGATGCGCCAATCCTGCCCTTCCCGCCCCTCGACATGGCATGGCCCGAGCGGCACCTTGCCGCCGCCTTCCGGCAGGTCCAGCACATAGACCGGATTGCAGATGCCCGACAGGCGGGCGCGCAGCGCGCCGGCCAGCGCCTGTCCCTGCGCAATCGTGGTGCGCCTGTGCGCCATGCCGCGCGCGAGGTCGCCATGGTGCAGGTAATAGGGTTTGACGCCGAGCCGGTACATCAGTTCGCGGCAGAGTTCCTCCAGCACCTCGACCGTGTCGTTGACGCCCTTGAGCAGGACGCTCTGATTGAGCAGCACGAAGCCTGCCTGGCGCATGACGCGGCAGGCCAATTCGGTGGCCGGAGTGATCTCCCGCGCATGGTTGAAATGGGTGACGATTGTGACCATCAGCCGGCCCTGCAAGGCGTGAACCAGCCCCGGCGTGATGCGCGCGGGCAGCACGACAGGCACGCGCGTGTGGATGCGCAGCAGCCTCACATGCGCGATCGCCTCGATGCGGGTGCGGATTTCGGCCAGCGCCTTGTCCGGCAGCGAAAGCGGATCGCCGCCGGTCAGGATCACTTCGCGGATTTCGGTATGGCCTTCGATATAGGCAAAAGCCTCTTCGAGCGCTTTTCGCGTATAGCCGCGGCCGATCGAGGTCAGGGATTCCTTGCGGAAGCAGAAGCGGCAATAGACCGCGCATTGGTAGGTCGCAAACAACAGCACGCGGTCGGCGTGGCGGTGCGTCAGTCGCGGCACCGGACTGAAGGCATGGTCGGCGATCGGATCGTCGAGCTCGCCTTCCGTTTCCGTCAGCTCATCCGGCGATGGAATGACCTGGGCGCGGATCGGATCGGCGGGATCGTTCCAGTCGATCAGGTCGAGATAGGTTTTTGGGGCACGCACCTTGTGGCGCGTAGCCGCCTCCTGCGCCGCCGCGCGCTCGGCGGGTGACAGCGGCAGCGAGGCGAGATCGCGGACGTGGCGCACGCCCGCGCGGATTTCGTTGTGCCAGGCGGTGTCGGCATCGCGTCCTTCGTCGGCTGTGGCCGAGTCATGGAAAGTTGAGTCTGGGGTCATTGGGGCCTCGGGGCAATTCTGGCGGTGCTATCGGCCGGATGGATGGTTCGGTCAACAGCAGTGGCTCGGCGCGGATTGTCGCTGCGCTGCGGTCCTTCGCATCCCCCGACTATCGCCGTAATCGACCAGCGCAGCAATTTCAGGCAATCTGACCGATAAGGCGCTCCAAGGGGAGATGGGCGCCGCTTAGGGAGGACCGCGATGAGCAAAATGCCGCGCTATGAGGATGCCGTTCAGCGCTTTCGCATCGAAGATGAGATCGCGCGGTTGTATGGCAACCCTGGGACCGGCATCAATGCCTATGTCGAATGCTGCGGCCGCTACACCGGAGAAGACCGGCTGGCGCTGCGCGCGATCTCGGCCGGTGGTGAGCTTCGCGAATTCAGCTTCGACGATCTCGCCGACATGTCGGGGCGCGCCGCCAATGTGCTCAAGGCCGCCGGCGTCCGTGCCGGCGATGTCGTCGCCGGCATGCTGCCGCGCGTCCCCGAACTGGTGGCGCTGATCCTCGGGACATGGCGCATCGGCGCGGTCTACCAGCCGCTGTTCACCGCCTTCGGTCCGAAAGCCATCGAGCACCGCCTCGGCTATAGCGGCGCCAGGATCGTGGTGACCAACCCGACCAATCGCGGCAAGCTCGACGAGGTCGAGACATCAGCGCAAATCGCCAACATCCTTGGCAATGGCGATGTGCTGCCTGCAGGCGACATCGATTTCCGCGCCGCGCTTGGCACCGCCTCGCCCGACTGCCAGCCGGTGATGCGCAAGGGCGACGACTTGTTCATGATGATGTCGACGTCGGGAACGACCGGCCTGCCCAAGGGCGTCCCGGTGCCGCTCCGCGCCCTGCTCGCCTTCGGCGCCTATATGCGCGACGCGATCGGCTTGCTGCCCGACGACATCTTCTGGAATATCGCCGATCCCGGCTGGGCCTACGGCCTCTATTACGCCATCACCGGCCCGTTGCAGCTCGGCATCGCCACGACCTTCCATGAAGGCGCCTTCAACGCCAAGAGCACTTACGACATCATCGAGCGGCTCGGCGTCACCAGCCTTGCCGGCTCGCCGACCGCCTATCGCCTGCTGATGGCGGAAGGCGCGGAAGCTGCGGCCCGTGTCAAAGGCAGACTGCGCGTGGTGAGCAGCGCCGGCGAGCCGCTCAACCCGGAAGTCATCCGCTGGTTCGACGCAAATCTCGCCGCGCCCATTCACGACCATTACGGCCAGACCGAGAACGGCATGATGGTCAACAACCATCATGGGCTCTCGCACGTCGTGCGCGTGGGCTCGGCCGGCTTCGCAATGCCCGGATATCGCATGGTGGTATTGGACGAGGCCGGCAACGAGCTCGGCCCCAACCAGCCCGGCATCCTCGCCGTCGACATCGCGAAGTCGCCGCTGCGCTGGTTCGACGGCTATCACCAAGCCGAGACGCCAGCGATCACGGGCGGCTACTACCGCACCGGCGACACGGTGGAGTACGAGCCGGACGGTTCGGTCTCCTTCATCGGCCGCGCCGACGATGTCATCACTTCGGCCGGCTATCGCATCGGCCCGTTCGACGTCGAAAGCGCGCTGATCGAGCATCCGGCGGTCAACGAGGCGGCTGTCGTCGGCGTGCCCGATCCGCAGCGCACCGAGATCGTCAAGGCCTTCGTCGTCCTGGCGCCGGCTTACAAGGGCAATTCGGAGCTCGCCGAAGAGCTGGCCCAGCACGTCAAGAAACGGCTGTCGGCGCACGCCTACCCGCGCGAGGTCGAGTTCATCACGGAACTGCCGAAGACCCCAAGCGGCAAGATCCAGCGCTTCCTGCTGAGGAAGGCGGAGGTGGAGAAGCGCAAGGCGTGATTAGGCGCCAATCTCCCCCCTCGAGGGGGAGATGTCGCCGAAGGCGACAGAGGGGGTCGTTGCGCGTGAAGCGCTAACGTCGTCTCGCGCTGCAAAAGGAGTCAGCGCTTCAAGCGCAACGACGCCTCTGGCCTGCCGGCCATCTCCTTCCTCAAGGGGGCAGCTCCAACGCCGTCTTTTTTCAGCCCAATGTTGTCATGTATCCTTGGAATCGAACGTAGAGCAGGGTTTATATCATGCGGTGGGTCTGGACGTTTCTGTTTGCGCTGGTGAGCAGCGTGGCTTTCACGGCCTCGCCGGAGGACGACTATGTGGCCGCGCGTGACAAGGCGATTGCTGATATCGCGGCGCTGAACAGTGCGAACGCGGCAATCGAGACCATCGACGCTGAGAACGAGAAGGCGCTGGCCGACCTCCAGCAGCGTCTTGCCGGCATTATCGGGCCGCTGGCGGTCAAGGACTTTCCGCCAACCGGCACAATCAATATCGAAAGCCTCAGCGACTCCGATATCGGCTATGGCATGCTCGATGGGCTGCGATACACCAAGGGCGACGACGGCCCCAGCCTGGTGGCAACGACGCGAGGGCTGCTGGAGCGCTGGCTCCAGTCCAGAACCGCCGAGACCGACGAAAGTTTCAAACTGCCCGCCGGCATCGATGAGGCGCTTAAGCTGGATGCCTTCTATACCCAGGCGATCAACAGCGACGCCGCCTTCGAGGGAACGCTCGACTTTCCATTGAAGAAACCCGAAGGCGCCGACATCGCCTTCGCACGGCTCGGCGGCTGGACGCAGGACGTCGGGCCGATCTATGAGCAGGAAGTCATCGTTACGCTCGTCAAAGGCAACAGCGTGAGAATTATCGCAGCGCCGGCAGCCCCTGCCGTTCCGAAGATCGCCGCCTGCGACGCCGTGTGGGCTGCTGCGGACGCCGCCGCGCAGAAATTCCAGGAGGCCTACCAGGCATCGGACCTGAAGGACGAAAAAGCGTTCGAGTCCTCCAACGCCGCCTGGGACAAGGGCGACAGCGACTACCGGGCCTGCATGGCGCAGCGCCTGCCGGCTGACCCGGCTTTCCCGGCGCTGCTCGCCCAGGCGCAGGCGCTGGCCGATCAAATGGCTGGGAAGTAAGCCTCCCGCAAGGGCCCGCGCGGCAAGATCAGGCGGCTTGTTGCAATCTGAGGCGAATATGACTTCGCCGCTGGGTTGCAGAACGCTGCAACCTGGCGTCCTACTTTCGGACACTCATTCAGATTTCGGCTGGACCCTGGCAGCCAAAAGCTTACCGTTTGTTCTCGGATTCGTCTCGAAGCTCAAACTTAAGCTTTAGCTACTATGGTCGACCGAAGGACTACTGTCCTGGAAAGGTCTTCGGATCGAGTTGGCAGGTGCAATGCTCAATTCCGGCCGGTTGAAACGGGCCGTTTTTTCTTCCGCCAACTTGCCGGCGGCGATTGCCTTTGTCGTGCTTCTCGTCTGCGCCCTGGTTGCCGACCAGAGGAACAGAGAGGTCTCCGATCAGCTGGCGCGCGCCGACGTCCTGGCCAAGGTCAACATCATACGCGCCAAGCTCGAAGGCAACATAGGCGGCAATCTCCAGCTGGTTCAGGGTCTCGTTTCGACAATCGTTACCGAGCCCTATATGGGCCAGCAAAGATTTGCGGCACTCGCCCGTAATCTGTTCGAGCAAAAATCGCAGTTGCGCGATATTGCCGGCGCCCCCGACCTCGTCATCGCGCTGATGTATCCGCTGGAAGGCAATGAAAAAGCCATCGGGCTGGACTACCGCAAGAGCGATACGCAACGCATGGCCGCGCTTCGCGCCCGTGACCAGCGCGCGCTGGTGCTCGCCGGGCCGGTCAAACTGGCGCAAGGCGGACGTGGCTTCATCGGCCGTATCCCGGTCTTCGTGCCGACGGCGGGTGGCGGCGACCGTTTCTGGGGTATCGTCTCGGCCGTGATCGATGTCGATCGGCTCTACGCTGCCAGCGGACTGACCGACCCTGATCTGGATATCGATGTGGCGCTTATCGGCAAGGATGCGCTCGGCGGCGGCGGGGAACTGTTCTTCGGCGGCGATAATGTCGTGTCCGGCAATCCGGTGATGGCAGAGGTGCAATTGCCTTCAGGCTCCTGGCAAATTTCAGCCATACCGAAGGGCGGCTGGCCGACCGCTCCGAAAAATGAGTGGCTGTTGCGTCTGCTCATGGCGCTTGCCGGCGCGCTGGTGGTGCTGCCGATCCTCGTGGCAGGACGTCTTTTCGGTGAGCGGCAGAAAAGTGACGCCGAGTTGAGGCGCCTGTCCCGGCGGCTGGAGCTGGCGTTGGAAGCCTCTGCTATAGGCGTGTGGGAGCACGATACCGTCAGCAACGAACTCGTATGGGACGACCGCATCAACGAAATCTATGGCAAACCCGGCGGCGGCAAGACCCGTAGCTATGACGACTGGGCGCTGGCGATCCATCCCCAAGACTTCGAACGGGCTAAAGCAGATTTCGATTCGGCTGTTGCAACACAAGGCCCCTACTCTTCGCAGTATCGGCTCCTGCGGCCGGACGGCACCATTCGCCATGTGCGCACCCGCGCCAGTTTCTTCCGGGACATCGACGGCACGCCAAAAATGATCGGCGCCGAATGGGATGTGACAGGCGACGTGCTGCTCAACGAGAATCTCGTGCGTGAACGTCGCCTTTCAGAATCGAAAAATGCCGAACTGAACCTGGCCAAAGCCCGCATCGAGCATGTCGCGATGCATGATTCGCTGACCGGTCTGCCCAACCGTCGGTATCTGGACGAGATGCTTGCCGAAAACCGCGAAGCCGACGGCCGTGCGGCGTTGCTGCATCTCGACCTTGACCGGTTCAAGCAGATCAACGACACGCTCGGCCATGCAGCGGGCGATGCATTGCTGGTGCATGCTTCGAAAGTCATCAAGGCCAGCGTCGGCAGTGCCGATTTCGTTGCGCGCATCGGCGGCGACGAGTTTGTCGTGCTGAGCCATGGACGCGACGACAAGGAACTCGCCGCGCTGGCCGACCACATTATCGATGCGATGCGCCAGCCGGTCGACTATCTGGGTCACCAGTGCCGGTTCGGCGTCAGCATCGGCATTGCGGCCAATAGCGGCGTCGATGCAAGGCAGTTGCTTGTCAATGCCGATCTGGCGCTGTACCGGGCGAAAGGCCGCGGCCGCAACCGCTACGAGTTTTTCAACGAAGAGCTGCAGAGCGAGATCGTGCGGACCAAGCAGACCGCCGACGAGATTCTGGGCGGGCTCGAGCGGAACGAATTCATCGTCTACTATCAGCCGCAGTTCGACGCCAAGACGCTGGAGATCGTCGGCGTCGAGGCGCTGTCGCGTTGGGATCATCCGCAACGCGGCATGCTGACCCCCGACGCCTACATCAAGGTGGCTGAAGAACTTAATGTCGTGGCGCTTATCGACCGCACCGTCCTGGAGCAGGCGCTCGATAATTTTGAGCGTTGGTCGCGCAGCCACCTCAACATCCCGCGCGTCTCGGTCAACGTTTCCGCACGGCGCCTGGAAGACAGGGACCTGATCAAGGGTTTGCGCAAGCTTCCGATCAAGGAAGGGACCGTGTCGTTCGAACTGGTGGAGTCGATTTTCCTCGACGAAAACGACGAGCTGGTCAGCTGGAACATCGAACACATCAAGGGGCTCGGCATCGACGTCGAGATCGACGATTTCGGCACCGGGCATGCCTCGATCGTCTCGCTGTTGAAGTTGCGGCCCCGTCGCCTCAAGATCGACCGCCAGCTGGTCACCCCCATCACCAGCTCAACCGCACAGCGGCAGCTTGTGTCGTCCATCATCGACATCGGCAAGTCGCTCGGGATCGAAGTGATCGCCGAGGGCGTCGAGACGATGGAGCACGCGCGCATCCTGAAAGAGCTTGGCTGCGACATCCTGCAAGGCTTCCTGTTCGGCTACCCGATGGATGCCAAAGCCTTCAAGGCCTTCGCGCAGTCGCGCAAATGGCTGGCGGCGAGCTGACAAATCCTGGCTTTGCTGGACGCAAATGCGGACGCAGGACCTGCGTCAGGTCCGCAGCCCCGGCGCCTCGTGCCCGGTCCTCTCCACATATTCGGTATAGCCGCCGCCATAGGTGTGGATGCCTTCTGGCGTCAGTTCCAGCACGCGGTTGGAGAGTGCGGCCAGGAAATGGCGGTCGTGCGAGACGAACAGCATGGTGCCTTCGTATTGCGACAGCGCCGTGATCAGCATCTCCTTGGTCGCGATGTCGAGGTGGTTGGTCGGCTCGTCGAGCACCAGAAGATTGGGCGGATCGAACAGCATCAGCGCCATCACCAGGCGCGCCTTTTCGCCGCCTGACAGAACCCGGCATTTCTTCTCGATCTCGTCGCCGGAAAAGCCGAAGCAGCCGGCGAGTGCCCTGAGCGGCGCCTGGCCGGCTTGCGGAAACGCGTCCTCCAGCGTCTGGAACACGGTGCGTTCGCCCTCCAACACCTCCATGGCGTGCTGGGCGAAATAGCCCATTTTCACACTCGGCCCCCGAGCAACTGTGCCGGCATCCGGGTCAGACGCGCCGGCCACCAGCTTCAGCAGTGTCGACTTGCCGGCGCCGTTGACGCCCATGATGCACCAGCGCTCGCGGCGGCGGACCTGGAAGTCCAGCCCCTCATAGATCGAGCGGCTGCCATAGCCCTTGTGGACGTTCTTCAGCGTCACGACATCCTCGCCGCAGCGCGGCGCCGGCTGAAAATCGAAATTCACGATCTGACGGCGCTTGGGCGGCTCGACACGATCGATCTTGTCGAGCTTCTTCACCCGGCTCTGCACCTGGGCGGCGTGTGACGCCCGCGCCTTGAAGCGCTCGATGAAAGCGATCTCCTTGGCCAGCATGGCCTGCTGGCGCTCGAACTGCGCCTGCTGCTGCTTGTCGGCGATCGCCCGCTGCTGCTGGTAGAATTCGTAATTGCCGGAATAGGCGGTGAGCGAACCGGCGTCGATCTCGACCACCTTGTTGACGATGCGGTTCATGAACTCGCGGTCGTGCGAGGTCATCAGCAGCGCGCCCTCATAACCTTTCAGGAACTGCTCCAGCCAGATCAGGCTTTCGAGATCGAGATGGTTGGACGGTTCGTCGAGCAGCATGACATCGGGCCGCATCAACAGGATGCGGGCCAGCGCCACGCGCATCTTCCAGCCGCCGGACAGTTTGCCGACATCGCCGTCCATCATTTCCTGGCTGAAGCCCAGGCCGTCCAGCACTTCGCGGGCGCGGCCATCGAGCGCATAGCCGTCGAGTTCCTCGAAACGGTGCTGCGCCTCGCCATATTTCTCGATGATCTCATCCATCCGGTCGGCCTGCTCGGGATCGGCCATGGCCGCCTCGAGTTCGGCCATTTCGGCCGCCACGTCGCTGACCGGCCCGGCGCCGTTCATCACTTCGGCCACAGCACTGTGGCCGGCCATGTCGCCGACATCCTGGCTGAAATAGCCGATGGTGACGCCGCGATCGACCTGCACCTGGCCCTCGTCGGGCTGCTCCTGGCCGGTAATCATGCGAAACAAAGTCGTCTTGCCGGCGCCGTTCGGACCGACAAGGCCGATCTTCTCGCCCTTCTGTAGCGAGGCCGAGGCCTCGATGAAGACAAGCTGGCGGCCGTTCTGTTTGCTGATGCTTTCAAGACGGATCATGCGACTGGAAGAACCTTGGAGGATTTTCCCCGGCCCTTACGCGATCGGCCGCGCCAGAGGAAGCGCCCATTTGACGCCGCGCGCAAAAGCCGCTGCGGTCCGCACCTCCAGAATGCAAAACAGCCCGCCGCGCGATTTTGCGCAACGGGCTGTTTTTGAACCAGCTTCTGTACTCAGTTCGGTGCGGGCACTTCCGCTTCTATTGACGGCACCTGCTGGGCGGCGAGCGAGGCGAGCTTGCCCCGTCTGACGAGTGTCGGCTTCTCATAGGATCGTTTCATAAATGCCCCTCTCTTACACAAGCGGAGACTGTTCCGCCGAACTCGCCATGTCAATAAGCAGCGGTAGTGAGGTGCTTTGGCTGTGTCCGACGAATTGTCACTTCGCGTCGTGGAAAATGATCCCCACTGTATGCCGCCTGCCGGAGCGCAGGCGGCTGACGCCGTGCCTGAGGTTGACGCGGTAATGGCCTTTCGTGCCTTGCACCGGGCGGTTGTGGACAGCAAAGATCACCGCATCGCCCCGGGTCAGCGGCACCACTTCGGCACGGCTTTGCATGCGCGGGCGCTGTTCGGTCAGGACGAATTCGCCGCCGGTGAAATCCTCGCCGGGCTGCGACAACAGGATCGCCACCTGCAGGGGAAAAGCGAGATCGCCATAGAGGTCCTGATGGAGGCAGTTGAAGTCGCCGGGGCCATATTGCAGGAGAAGCGGCGTCGGCCGCGTTTGGCCGCTTTCGTGGCAAAGCTGGAGGAAGGCGGCGTGGTCATCGGGATAGCGCCGTGCCGCGCCCATGCGTTCGTTCCAGTCGTTGGCGACGCCGGCGAGCCTGGGATAGAGCGCGGTGCGCAGGCCACCGACCAGATCCGGCAGCGGATAGCGGAAATAGCGGTACTCGCCCTTGCCGAAGCCATGGCGGGCCATCACCACATGGCTGCGGAAATGGTCCTCATGCGGATAGAGACCGGCGATCTCGGTGCACTCCTCGGGTGAAAGCAGCGCCGGCATGACGGTGCTGCCGTGGCTGTTCAGTTCGCCGACCAGAGCACTCCAGTCCTGCGCTGCGACGCGCGCTTCGGCCGAATGGGCTGCGCGTTTGGTGCTTATCGAATGGATGGTCATGGATGCCTCCTTTGCTTGCGGTCAAAGTGGGGCGAACGAGGCGCCTGGGCCACCCGATTCCTGCGATGAACATTGTCATCTGCTGCCGGCAGCGATTAACTGTCATGCATCTTTCGATCGAACCGCTAAATGGCGTCAAAGGGCTTCCTCTCGGATCGTCTAAGGCGACTGTCAGATCCTTCTTTTCAGGAGAGCTCAAGGTCTTTCGGCGGAGCCCAACCAGCGTTCCGGCCGACTATTGGCCGGACCTTGGAGTATTCGCCTATTACAAGGCCGATGGCGCACTCGAAGCGCTAGAATTCACCTCGCCTGCGATCTTGGAACTGGGTGGCGCGTCGCTGTTTCCGATTTCCATGGAGGTTGCGCTGAGGTTCTTGAGACAAACCGACCCCAATGTGAAGGTCGAGATCGATAGCGCGATTTCGAATGCTCTCGGCATCAGCATCTGGACAGCCATAGGAAAAGAAGCGGACTCCCAGGTGGAAACACTTTTGCTGTTTGGAGCCGGCTACTACGGCTGATCCTTCCGGGCGATATCCACTGCAGATCGACTGCGTATCGATCGCATCAGACCGGATCGGCACCCTTGCGGCGATACGCCTCCAACTCAGGGTCCAGATCGACCCTCACCGCGTTTGTGAACAGGCAGGTCGCCACCATGATGCCGGCGAAGGCGACGAGGTTGACCAGCAGTGTGTCGTCGTAGCTAGCCTTGAGTGCCGCCCAGACATCGTCGGGAACGGCGTTGGTATCGGCAGCGACTGCCTTGCCGAATTCGATCAGCAAAGCTTCTTCAGCGCTGGGCTCGATCGCCTCGGGATCAAGACCGCTGTCGATCAGCGCGCGGCGGAAGAAGGTAAGCGGTATCTCGGCGCGGCATCTCTCGGAGATCGCCAGCGACAACAGCCAGACAGCGCGGTCGTCGAGTGCGGGCTTGAGCAGATCGCGCAGGGTGAACCATTCGGCATAGATGCGGTGGGCCGCCGGTGAATGCAGCAGGATGCGCTTCATGTTGGTCATGCGTCCGCGCAGGCCAAGCTCCCTGTCGTGCTCGGCGCGGATGTCTTGCGATGCCGAGGCGTAGTCGATCGGCGGGATCATGGCCATGGGACGGTCCTTGGTTGGTGGCAGCGAGGCATTCTGCGAAGCCCTCACCCAAGCGTCGTATGCAATTGCGGCGCGGCGCGCAGCGTGTTGGACACCGTGCAGATCGCTTCGGCGTCCTCGACGATCCGCTGCTTGGTCGCAGCGTCGAGATCGCCTGAGATGTCGAGCCTGATGTTGAGCCTTTCGACGCGCGACGGCTCGTCCTTGGCCTTCTCGCCGCTGACCTCGGCGCGCACCTCGCCAAGCGCGGCGGCAACCCCGAGGCGGGAGGCGGCGATGCGCGCACTCAGCACCATGCAGGCGGCGAGCGAGGCGTAGAGCAGGTCGAGCGGATTGAAGCCCGGCGCGCTGACGCCGGTGACGACATCGACTGCACCGCCGGTCGGAGTGGTGATGGAAGGCAAGCCGCCGGGCTGCAGCGTCGCCGTCGCGCCGGTGACGCGGGTTCTGACCTTCAACTCAGCCATCGCAAATCCTTCTGGCCGGCAGTCCGGCAAAGGGGTAAGGATCGCCCGTGGCGTGTCCTGTCCCGCTATATGGTATGTCCTGGGCCGATACCGCAACCTCCGCAGAAGCGGCACCCTGTCAGCAATCTTCACCACGCCCGTTCCCTCTCCGCCCTGCCCTGCGGTAGGCTCGCGCGATCCGCAACAGGATCGCGAGAGCCATGATCGTCCAGGCCTGCATCAATGGCGCGCGCGCCGCCGATTTTCACCCCACACTGCCGCTCGACTCCGACGCTATGGCGCGCGACGGGGCGGCTTCGATTGCCGCGGGCGCAGCTGAGCTGCATGTCCATGCCCGCAGCGCGGACCGCCGCGAGAGCCTTGCGCCGGCAGCGATGGATCCGACCATCGCAGGGCTGCGCCGTGCCTGCCCCGGTACGCTGATCGGCGTCTCCACCGGCGCCTGGATCGAGAATGACGATACAAGCACGCTGGTCGCCATCGCCGGCTGGCGCGAATTGCCGGACTATGCCTCGGTCAATCTCAGCGAGGCGGCGGCACCCATCGTCATGGAGAGCCTGCGCCAGCGCGGCATCGGCATCGAGGCGGGTCTGGCCTCGGTCGCCGACGCCGAGCGCCTCGTCAGCCTCGACCATGGCGGGCGCGTGCTGCGCGTCCTGATCGAGATTTCCGAGCAGACGCTAGACGAGGCTTTTGCGGTCGCCGGCGGCATCGAACAGGTCCTGGAGCGCGCCGGCATTCGCCGTGCCATCCTGCTGCATGGCGAGAACGCGACGGTGTGGCCGTTCGTGCGCCGTGCCGCGGATCGCAACTGGTCGACGCGCGTCGGGCTGGAGGATGGGAAGCATCTGCCGGATGGCGCGGCGGCATCCGGCAATGCGGCGCTGACAGCTGCGGCGGTAGCGATGTTCCAGTCGATTCGATCAGCGTAGCAACAAACTCACCTCTTGCTGTTATTATAAATATCTCGTAGGCTATTTTCATATCAGGAAGAAATTCCACCACATTTTTCTCCTTTATGAAAGCCTTGCCTTTTGCGTGAGCATCTCGATCAAACCGATCGACGGCTGGTAAAGCTGTTGTCGCAAGATGCCCAGCCCGGCATCAACCGGCTCGCCGAGACGATGGCGATCTCAGTGCCGACGGTGCGCTCAAGGTTGCGCAATCTGCTCGACCGCAACCTCTTGAAGATCGTCGGGCTGCTCAATCTGACCGAACGCCCCGAGCTGATCTCGGCCATTGTCGGCATCAACGCTCAGGGACGTGGCCGCGCCCGGGAACTGGCGCAGCGCATTGCCGAACTGCCTTTCGTCAACTCGGCCTCGGTGGTTACCGGGCGCTTCGACATCATCGTCGACGTGACCGTCGCCGGCGATGTCGCCGACCTCTACCGCATCACCAGCGAGCTGATTCCGGGCGCCGGCATTCCCGGGGAAGTCGTGCGCAGCGAAACCTTCGTCGTCATGGCTTCATGCAACAAATGGGTCAGCCTTCCCGAAGGCTGCTGGTCGGAAGAAACACCGTCACGCAAGGAGCCGGCATGAGAATAGCTGTTCTCGGCGGCCTCGGCCTGCAGGGACGGGCGGCCATCGCCGATCTCGTCGCCAGCGCCGGTGTCGAGGAAGTCGTCTGCGTCGATACGTCGGCTGACGGCCCTGCCCGGCTTGCCGGGCTGACCGACCTTTCCCGCGTGCGTTTCGTCATGCCCGAGGGCGCGATCGGTCCGGCGCTTGCCACCGTGCTGGCGGATGTGGACGCCGCCATCGATCTGCTGCCGCAGCCATTGATGCGCGAGGCGGTGCAGGCCGCGATCGCAACGCGCACGCCGCTGGTCACCACCAACTACGGCAAGGCGATTGCCGACCTGGCGCCGGAGGCTGAACAGGCCGGCGTTTCGATCATGACCGAATGCGGGCTCGACCCCGGCATCGACCTCGTGCTCTACGCGCGCGCCGCAAAGCAGTTCTCTAGGATCTCCTCGATCGATTCCTATTGCGGCGGCATCCCCGAACCGAAGGCGATGGCGAAGCCGCTCTGCTACAAGGTGAGCTGGAATTTCGACATGGTTCTGGTCAGCCAGAACCGCGACAGCGTGATGATCGAGCATGGCAAGCGCGTCGAAGTGCCGGCCGGCCGACAGCACGACAATGCCTTCATCCACGAGATCGAGGTCGCGGGCCTCGGCCGGCTGGAAGCTTTCCCCAATGGCGACGCTCTGCACTATGTCGAGATGCTGGCAGCCGCCAAGGGATTGCAACGCTCGGGCCGCTATACGCTGCGCTGGCCGGGATGGTCGGCGTTCTGGGCGCCGCTGAAGGAACTCGGTTTCCTCTCCGAAGACAAGGTGCCCGGCACCGGCGCCAGCCCACGCGAATTTCTCGGCCGTCTGCTCGGCCCGCAACTGCAATATGGCGCCGACGAGAAGGACCTTTGCGTGATGCGCAATGTCTTTTCCGGTCTCGAAGGCGGCCGCGCCAAAACGGTGACGTCGGACCTGATCATCGAACGCGACCTGGCATCAGGCCTGTTCGGCATGAGCCTTGGCGTCGGCTATCCCGCCAGCATCGTGGCGCAGATGCTGGCGCGGCGCGAGATCGCCACACCAGGGCTTTTGAACCCGCTGCTGCATGTGCCGGACGAACCCTTCTTCGACGAGCTGGCCAGGCGTGGCATCAAGGTTGCCGAGACGGTGGCCTGGGACTGAGGATTTTCGAACGGTGGCTGCCGCCGGCAAACGGTGCCGCCGCTCAAAAAACACCCAAAAGGGTGGAATAACAAAGTGGAACAACAACGATTACAGGAGGAATGCCAAATGAAGATTGCCAAGCTTTTCATCGCCGGACTTGCGCTTGCGGGCCTGACCGCTGCTGCCAGTGCCGGAACGCTCGACGAGATCACCAAGCGCGGCGAACTGCGCGTCGCGGTACAGACGCAAGGACCTCCCTTCTCGCTGGTCGGCGCGGCCGGCGAGCGCACCGGCAGTTCGGTCGAACTCGCCGAGCTGATGGCCAAGGAAATGGGCGTCAAGATCACCTTCCTCGACTATGACTGGGACGGGCTGATCCCGGCGCTGCTTTCGGGCAAGGCCGACCTGCTCGTCGCCGACATGACGCCGACGCTGGCGCGCGGCATGAAGGTCGCCTTCACCACACCTTACATGTATACGGGCAGCACCGTCTTCACCAAGGCCGACAGCAAGTTCAAGACAACCGAGGACTGCAAGGCCAAGGGCACCAAGATCGCCGTGCTGTTGGGCGCCACCGGCGAAAAGGAAGCCAAGAACGCCTTCCCGGATGCCGACATCAAGAGCTACAAGGGCGGCGGCCCGCTGCTGCTCGACGCGGTCAACAACGGCCAAGCCGATTGCGGCGTCAACGACGTCTCGGCGGTCAAGGGTCAGTCGACAGCCTATCCCGCCGGCACCTTCACCATCATGCCGGACCTGTTGTCGAAGGAGCCGCTTGCCTTCGCCACCCGCTACGACGAGCCGGACCTGTTGATCTGGATGAACCTGTTCCTCAACCAGGTCAGCATCGACGGACGCCTGCAGAAGAACCTCGACTACTGGGTCAATTCCGACGCCTGGAAGAAGGATCACTAAGCAGAGGTAAGCAGGGAGTAGTGAGTAGGAAGTAGTGAATGGTGAATGGTGAATGGTGAATGGCCATTCCGGACGCTACTCACTACTCACTACTCACTACTCACTACTCACTACTCACTACTGCCCATTCACCATTCACCATTCACCGCCATGCTCGAAAATTTCAGCTTCCGCACCATCATCGAATATCTGCCTTTGTTCGGGCAGGGTCTGATCACGACCGGGTGGCTGTCGGCGCTGTCCTTTGCGGGCGCGCTGGCCGTCGGCATCGTGCTCGCCGCCATGAACCTGCAGCGCGGCCAGCTGTTTCGCGTGCTGGCCAAGGGCTATATCGATGCCGTGCGCGCCACGCCGTTGCTGGCGCAGCTCTACTTCCTCTATTTCGGCCTGCCGCGTCTCGGCTTCGTCCTGCCCGAGCTGGTCGTCGGCATCATCGCTCTGTCGCTGAACAGCGGCGCCTATGTCGCGGAAATCATCCGCGCCGGCATCCTGTCGATCCCGCGCGGCCAGGTCGAGGCCGGCGTCGCCTCGGGGATGACCTATGTCCAGCGCATGCGCCTGGTCATCCTGCCGCAAGCCTTCAAGGTGACGATCCCGCCGCTGCTCGGCCAGGCGATCGTGCTGGTCAAGGATTCCGCGCTTTTGTCGCTGATCTCGGTTTCCGAACTGACGCGCGCCGGCCAGTTGCTGGCGTCCGACCGCTTCATGCCGGCGGAAGGTTTCATCACCATCGCCGCCTTTTATCTGCTGCTCTATTACGGCCTCAAAGGACTGGCGGGGCTGTCCAGTCGCTGGCTTCGTCTGCAGCCGGCAAGGAGCAGCACATGATCTGGCAACAGCTGCAAAGCCTGGCCGGCAGCTACCCCCTCGCCTTGCGCGGCCTCGGGATGACCGTGATGCTGTCGGCGATCAGCCTGGTGCTGGGCACGCTGCTTGGTTTCGGCCTCGGCATATTGCGCACCGGCGGCAACCGGCTGATCTCGAGCGTGATCGGCGCCTGGGTCGACCTGATCCGCGGCACGCCGTTTCTGGTGCAGATCTTTCTGATCTTCTTCATCCTGCCGGAATTCGGCATCGAGCTCGATGCCTTCACGGCCGGCATCATCGCGCTCACCAACCTCGCCGCGTGCTTCATCTGCGAGATCGTCGCCGCCGGCATCCGCTCGGTGCCGACCGGCCAGGTTGAGGCAGCTCTGGCGTCTGGCCTGTCGCGCTGGCAACGCATGCGCCAGGTGGTGCTGCCGCAGGCGATGCGCATCGTGCTGCCGCCGCTGGTCGGGCAATATGTACTGTTGATCAAGGATTCCTCCGTCGTCTCGGCGATCGGGCTGACCGACCTCACCCGCGTCGGCTGGCTTGTGGTGCAGCGTGTGCCCAACGGCCTGCTGGTCTTCTTCCTGGTCGGCGTCGGCTATTTCGTCGTCTGCTATCCGCTGATCATGCTCGCCCGCCGGCTGGAGCGCCGCATGGGCGCGGCGCATGGCGAGGTGCAGCTGTGACATCGAACCCAAAGGGCTGACCGCCATGACCAATCCAAGCCCGACCAAGACAAACCTGACCAAAACGGGCATGATCGACTTTCGCGGCGTCAACAAATGGTTCGGCTCGCTCAATGTGCTGAAGGACATCACGCTCAGCGTCGAGCCGCGCGAAGTGGTCGTCGTCTGCGGCCCAAGTGGTTCGGGCAAGTCGACGCTGATCCGCTGCATCAACGGCCTGGAAGCGATCAAGGATGGCGACCTCGTCGTCGACGGCCAGCGCCTCGGCGACCCCGCCACCAACATGACGCAGCTGCGCACCGAGATCGGCTTCGTCTTCCAGTCGTTCAACCTCTACCCGCACAAGACGGCGCTGGAAAACGTCACGCTGGCGCCGATCCATGTGCGCAAGATCCCCCGCGCCGAGGCCGAGCAGGCCGGGCGCGACTTGCTGGCCAAGGTCGGCCTCGCCGACAAGGTCAACGCCTACCCGTCACAGCTGTCCGGCGGCCAGCAGCAGCGTGTGGCCATCGCGCGCTGCCTCGGCATGCGCCCCAAGATCATGCTGTTTGACGAACCGACCTCGGCGCTCGATCCCGAGATGATTTCCGAAGTGCTCGACGTCATGGTCGCGGTGGCCGAGGAAGGCATGACCATGATGGTGGTAACGCACGAAATGGGCTTTGCCCGCAAGGTGGCGCAGCGCGTGGTGTTCATGGACGCCGGCGCCATCGTCGAAAGCGGCACGCCGGAAGCGTTTTTCTCCGACCCGAAGACCGACCGCAGCCGGGCTTTTCTAAGCAAGATTCTAAGGCATTAGAGTTTAGCCAAAGCCGGTCGTC
Source organism: Mesorhizobium sp. L103C119B0 (assembly GCF_000502235.1). NCBI lineage: Bacteria > Pseudomonadati > Pseudomonadota > Alphaproteobacteria > Hyphomicrobiales > Phyllobacteriaceae > Mesorhizobium > Mesorhizobium sp. L103C119B0. The sequence continues at coordinate 219,434 of NZ_AYXE01000004.1, forward strand.
CGAAAGGCCGCGGGGCAGGAACTGTCGACGCACAGCGCCAAACAACGAGCCGCCGGTAGAGTGGATCGGCTACGTTTAGGTCTCCGGCTACGCCTCTGGGACCTTCCACGTGCCGTCCAGAACCTTCGCGCGTGGTCGATAGAGCCGTACCATCCAGTTCCAGCCGGGCCACCGTCGGCTGTACGGTCAAGCCACCGGCGCCGCGCCGCGCCGCTCGAGCGCTGTCCTGCGGATGATTTCCGCAATTTCCGGGCTGCTGCTGCACAGCATCTGGAAATCCGCCGCGTGCAGCGACAGGAGTGAGACAGAAGTTGCGGCTGTGACGGTCGCCATACGCGGTTCGCCGCTGATCAGCGCCATCTCGCCGAAGAAGGCGCCAGGGCCAAGCTCCACCGGGTTCGGCGTCGCGACGCTGACGCGGCCCTCCACGACGAAGAACATCCGATCGCCGGTCTCGCCGCTGCGGCAGATCACGGCGCCCGCCGGCACCGTGCGGGGTCTTAACGCGCGCACGATCTCGACCAGCGTGGCCGGGCCAAGCTTCTGAAACAACGGAACGCCGGCAATCAATTGCCAATTGCGGACGAAATCCTCGCGACGGACTTCTTGATAAAAGCCGGAGGCAAGAATGCCGGCCCAGAGCCCGAAGATGCCGATGCCACACATCATGACAGCCCCGGCAAGGACGCGGCCGGCGAAGCTTTGCGGAATGTCGTCGCCATAGCCGGTAGTGGACAGCGTGACCACCGCCCACCACATTGTCTCGGGGATGCTGCCGAACTTTTCCGGTTGGACGTCGCGCTCGATGACATAGGCCGCGAGTGCGACACCGAACAGAACCAGGCCGAAGACCGTGGTGACGCCGACCAGGTTGCGCGCTTCGTTGGCCAGAACCCTGCCAAGCAGCGGGAAGAAGGTCGAGTCGCGCAGCGGCTTCAGCAGCCAGACAGCACAGTAGAGGCTCCGGTCGGGCGTGCCGTCGAGCAGAAATGCGGCGACTGGAACCAAAACCGCGAGCACATCGATCGCGATTGCCGGCGTCCTGTCCCTGAGGTCTCCCGCCCAGCGCTTGAGCAGGGTCTCGGCCATCTGCAGAAGATAGGCGGCCCAAATGACAGCGAGCACAGCAGCCAGAGCCAGTCTGCTTCGTCCGGACATGTTCGGCATCGTGAGCGCAGCCACCGCCAGAAGCCCAGGCGCAGCGAGCACCGCATTTAGCGGTGCGTAGATTCTCAGAAAAGGCAGTACCGACATTCTATCCCACCAGCGGCCACTGTGCTCCAGAATAGAGGCCTTCCGGGCAAGCGCAAAGGGTGCTTTGCGATCGCAAGATCAGGTCACGCCAATGGCTTTCGGGCGCCGCTATCGGCGCTCCACGGTCGCACCGCAGGCGACGGATCAGCTCGGGAGCCGCCACATTCGCACGCGACCCGCACCGCGCAATTCCGTTTCCTCGAGTGGGTCGCAAGCAAATTTCGGTCCAAGCAGTTGGCAAGTTGCATCGGAAATACGGATTTCATCGGGCTCCGCGGACGTTTGAATACGTGAGGCGAGATTAACGGTCTCACCCCACAGGTCATAGGCGAACCGCCTCTTGCCTATGACGCCGGCGACGATCGGTCCTGAGTGAATTCCAATTCTCAGCCTTATCGGCTCTCCTGCGAAGCGTTCCCGCTTGACCGCTTTGCGCAGCTCAATCGCATAGCGCGTGAGGGCCTTTGCATGATCGGATCGCGCCGTGGGCAGGCCGGCGACCACCATCACACAATCGCCAATTGTTTTGATCTTTTCGCAGCCGTATCGCTCAGAGAGCCGATCCGCCGCCTTGAAGAAGTAGTTTAAAATAGCGAGCGTCGTCACCGCTCCGACGCTGCGCGCTCTTTCGGTAAAGCCGACGATGTCGGCAAAAAGCACACTCACCTCCGCATGGTTGTCGGCAATTTTCTTTTGCGCTTTCAACCGCTCCGCGATGGACGCCGGAAGAATGTTGAGGAGCAGGGTTTCGGCGCGCTGGTATTCACGCGCCAATCCCTCCTGGCTCTTTCTCAGTGCCTCGTTCGTCGATTGCAATTTTTCGTTGAGTTGACGCTCCCTCTCTTGCAGGAGCGTCATTTCATAGGCCTTCTGTTGAAGCCGCTGCCTGTTGTCTCGTTCGGCAGTGGCGTCCAGAAAAAGAAGCCACACGAACGCATTGTCAGCAAAAAAATGGAGGTCGGCGACACGCCCGCCGGGCAGTTCAACCATGTCCATGCGAAACGGAAGCTCCGGGCAAGGCAGCAAACCTTCCATGAATTCAAGCTGCTCCGCAACAGGCTTGCCGATGCGAAGCGATGACAGCCCGTAATGTTCAACATTACCGCCCTTGGCAGCTATGCAAAGCTCAGCGTCGATTTTCAGATAAGCGACAGCGTGCCCGTCGAAGAAGAAATTGAAAAACCAATTTCTGACTTCTTTTGGCAATTCATGCATGGTCTATTTGGTGACCATCAAGGCAAGTTGACGAAAGGCGTCATCGACCTGCTCGCCCGAAAGCGCACTTGTTAGATAGATTTGCCATCCACGTTGCCTCAACTCGTTGATCTCACCATCCGATATCGCCCACCGATCGGCCAGATCGGACTTGTTGAACAGCAATACGAACGGCATGGCGCCGAATTCGGCCTCGACCCGTTCGCGCAGCGTGAGTGCCACGGCAAGAGTAGCGGCGCGGGTTCCATCAACGACAAGCACGAGCCCGGTTGCACCGCGAACATAGCTGACGCGGAATGAGCCGATATCGTCCTCGCCGGCCAAATCCCACAAAATCAGATCCACGGTTTTGTCCGGGAGCGCGACGCTCTTCTTGTCGATTTTCACTCCAACGGTGGTCAAGTAGGTTTCTGAGAAGATGCTCTGCACAAACCTGCGGACCAGACTCGTCTTTCCGACAGCGAAACCGCCCAGCATGCAGATCTTTTTTTGCAACATGTTGGGCTCCGCTAGTCCAGGTTTACGGTAATCGAAACCCGGCGATTGGTGGAGCTACCGGTTAGACTGTTTTCAGGTACAGCCGGCTCAAAAGTGCCCGCGCCCCGAACCAGCAGCAGTTCGGGAGCAACGCCGCGCTTGTTGAGAAGCGCACGAACTGTCTCGGCGCGGGCGGCGCTGATCGACGCGTTGGCCGTCTCACGGCCCGTGGTGTCCGAATGCCCGGTCAACATGAACCGCGCCGTTACGCCGGAATTGCGGGCACTCTGGGCGAATTCCTTTATTTGATCCGCCAACCTGTCGAGAACCGGCGTCTGCTCCGGTCCCGGCACAACCTTGCCGGAAGAGAAGAAAATATCGGTCGTCTGGATCGCCTGCCTCAAATGATTAAGTTCTGCGAGGTTCAGCTCACGCAGCTGCGAGACATCCAGAACCACTCCGTCCGCCGAAAGTTGTTCAGCGGCGGCCCGCGCGCGGTTGATCCAGCCGGCAGGAGCCTCACCCACGGCCACAATGCGACCCTGGATGATCGAGAGCTGAACGGTTTTCGGCGGGGACAGCGCCGCCGTCAACCGCTTCACCACAAACTTCGGATCAAGGCTCTGATAGAATTGCCACTGTGCATGAACGCGGGCAGGATCAACGTCCGTTCCGGACAGCAGGGCTTGCGGGTCGGCGGCAAGCGGGTCTCTCAAGCCGGAAATATAGAAATGTCCGCCCCTCGCCGTTTGTTGGGCGACGATGATTCCCGGTTGGGCCTCAAGTCGCGACACATAATACTGCCAGTGCTCCGCCGCGCGTGCTTCGGGGCTCACGTCACGAACCTTGGAGATGTCGAATTCGGGTCCGCCTGCCGAAAGCTGCCGGGCCGCCGCGCGCGCGCGATCGATCCAGGTGTCGGGAGCCTCACCCTCGGCAACGATGCGATCATCGACGATCGAAAGTCGTACTGTTTCCGGCGGATACAGTGACGCCGTCAGCCGCTTCAGCACGAACTCCGGCTCAAGGCTCTGATAGAACTGCCACTGCGCATGAACCCGGGCGGGATCGACCTCTGTTCCCGACAACAGCGACTGCGGATCGGCGCCAAGCGGGTCTCGCAGGCCGGCAATATAGAATTGGCCGTCGCTTATCTTTTGGTCTGCAACGATGATGCCCGGCTGGGTCTCCAGTCGCGACACATAGGCGTGCCAGCGCTCCGCCTCGCGCACTTGGGGGCTTACGTCACGAACCCCCGAGATATCGAAGACCGGCCCGCCTGCCGAAAGCTGCTGGGCCGCCGCGCGCGCCCGGCTGATCCAGGTGTCGGGAGCCTCACCCTCGGCGACGATGCGGCCATCGACAATCGAAAGTCGCACTGAATCCGGCGGAGCCAGCGACGCCGTCAGCCGCTTCAGCACGAACTCCGGCTCAAGGCTCTGATAAAATTGCCATTGCGGATNTCGTACTGTTTCCGGCGGATACAGTGACGCCGTCAGCCGCTTCAGCACGAACTCCGGCTCAAGGCTCTGATAAAATTGCCATTGCGGATGAACCCCGGCCGGATCGACTCCCGTGCCTGACAACAGCGACTGCGGGTCGACGGCAAGCGGGTCCCTCAGGCCGGCAATATAGAACTGGCCATCGCGTACCTGCTGTTCGGCAACGATGATGCCCGGCTGGGCCTCCACTCGCGACACGTAAGCCTGCCAGCGCGACACATAAGCCTGCCAGCGCTGCGCTGATTGCCAGGAAAGAAAGTACCAACCGCCTGCCAGACTCAAGAGCAACAGGGCAACGGCCGCCACCAGCCACGGAAATCCGTCGTTTGATTCCTCTTGCTTGAGCTCGACGCAGGTCTGCAACTGCGCCTCTACGGAGGCCAGCCGCGAACCGTCGCCGTCGAACTGCTCTAAAGCCTCTGAGGATTGCTCATGGATGCGAAGCAAAACATCGCGAACGATTTCATGCAATTCCTCCGGCGGATTTCCCCGGATCACCGAAACCAGTGTCGCAAACGGTCCAACTTCCGACCAGAGACGAAGCTCGCCGAAACGGATTGTGTCCAGGCCGCTCTGCTCTTTCTCGTTAAATGAGTCTTTTACAAAATCCTGAATCGCACTGAGCATCGAAGAAATGAGCTGAGGATCTTCGCTCGTCGCATTGTCGGCAGTTACATGCGCTATCAAAAGGCCGGAATTCCGATGAATGAGAAAGGCATGTTCCACACGGTAGACAAGGGAATGCTTCAGAACAACTGCCGAGAAGCTTGCCCCTGTTCTCCAGGCTTCAAGTCTCCACTTGAGCCCGTGCCAGGTGAATATGTGCCTTAGAGTTTCATTCAGCGACTGAAAGGTCTGGTCGATCTTTTCCCCGATCGACTTGCGAATTGCCGGCAGAAACACCGGGTACAATATGTCCGTCAGCGTGCGCGGGCTCTTCTGGATCGACCGTTGCACAGCCCGTTCGACAGCTGGCGCAAGCGCCTCGCCGAGTTGCGCGTAAGGCGCTCGTCCGGCAGCACTGGGAAGAACGTCGCCCACGGCCGCCGCAAGCTGCTCGGGTTCGTCGAGCAGATGCGTAACGCGTGAAAGCTCCGAGATTTCGCGGCTGACCAGCAACTGCCGCAGCGTTTCCATGCGCGGATCGGCGGTGGGAACCGCCTCGAACTGCGCACGGTAGTCCGGATCAACGTTCCGGGCAATTTCGATCAAAAGACGAGCCAGAGCCTCGCGATCAATCTCTGTATCGTTCGAGGCTGTTCTTTGCGGAAGGTTGAATGGGTCGACGGTGGACGTCAAGGTCCCATCAACTCACTTTCCAGCTGCGGTCCGAGTTGCTCTTGCTCCCGACGGGATCCTGATTGAGACATTTTGCAACCTCGACAAACAGGCCAGCCAAAAGATTTCGGTCGGTCTTGACGTTGCTGAGGTCGGCAAACATCTTCTCGATCAGCATCTGAACGCCTTCATTCTTCTGCTTGATTTCCTCACGCAGCAAATGATCGTTTCGATTTATCCGGTCCGAAACGTCGCGCTCGAGCGCGCTCAACTGATCCGACAACGTGCGCACCTGCTTTTCAAGAGCCTGGTTTTGCTCGCGAAGATTCCGGTCGATCTCCTTGTCGGCATCGGCTCGTGAATCTTTTTCGCTCCGCAATTGCCCTGCAAGCGAATCGATCTGCTTCTTTGCATTCGACTCGTACATTTCGAGATTGCGCTTGGCCTCGGACTCGACATCCTTGAAGCGCTGCAACACCCGTTCTTCAAGCTTGGAAAAACGGCGGTCATAGTCCTGCATCTGGTTGCCGAACAGCAGGTCACGGATCTTGTCGACACCGACGGCGTCGCCGGCGGTTCCGTTTTCGCGGGCCTGAACTCCCATGAAGTTCAGCCCGTTTCCTTCTGTGTTACCTATCAGATTTACGTCCGCCTTCTTTTCTGAAGAAGCGGAATTCGAAGATTCCTTAGCCATCCATATACCCCCATTGAACACATGCCGTCAGGTAAGCATGTCAGCAATCGGGCCGCAAGCCGGATTCGTCTTGACTTATGCCTATTCATGGGGCAGCCGAGCGCGATGGCTAACGGCCCGGCAATGGCAATCAGGGGCGATGCCCTCTTGAAGGCGCGGAGCGTGCGGACGGTTCCGGGTATCCAAAAAGCGGCCTTCAGTCGAACGTCGCCAGCGGCTCGGCGTTGATCTCGACCCACTCACAGCGACGGCTTTCGTGGTAAAAAGACTGGAAGGGCGGCGGGAACGACGGGTCGGCGAAGGCGCCGACGGGAATGGCGATCACGCCGGGTTGCGTGTCGATGCGATAGTGGACGGCGGCGCCGCACTCCGGGCAGAAATTGTAGATGACGCGGCCGCCCTCGTCGCCGGTGCGCGTGAACTGCTTCGCCCGCCCCTCGATCGATACATCAGCTTGCGCAAACCGGACATTGTAGCTGAAGGCGCTGCCGGTGCGGCGCTTGCAGTCGAGGCAGTGGCAGACCGAGATGCGCACCGGCTCGCCCGAACAGACGGCTGAAAGCTGGCCGCAGAGACATTGCGCGCGGCGCGAGACCATAGTTTCTTCCTCCCCTTCACATCACTGCGTATCGGCGCTGGCCCTCAGTTCCGTCCGCTTCTGTTCCGAAACCATGGCCAGATCCAGCACCTTCTGCAGTTCGGCGGCATGGTGGAATGAAGGCTCGGCCTGCACGCCGCTGCGAACCGCATCGACGAAGCGCTGGTAATTGGTCGGCACCGTGCCGGCGTCGAGCACCTGCCATTTGCCGTTCTCGATATCCTCGCCGACACACGCCTTCAGTTCCGAACCCTCGAGATTGTGCACGACTTCGATGCCGCCCTTGTCGCCATAGATGCGCAGGCGCAATTCGTTGATGTGGCCGGTCGCCCAGCGGCTGGCGTGAACGACGCCAAAGGCGCCGTTGGAGAAATCCAGCGTCATGGCGAAGCTGTCATTGGCGTCGAGGTCGTATTCGCCAATACGGTTGCCTGGCGCCTTGTCGAAGGTGCGCAGCCGGCAAAACACGTGGTCGACGTCGAGTGCGGCGCCATAGCTGGCGAAATCGAGGATGTGGATGCCGACATCGCCGAGCACGCCGTTGGAGCCGTGGTCGCGCGACAGCCGCCACAGCCATTTCGGGTCGGTGCGCCAGTCGCCCCAGAATTTCGACACCAGCCAGCTCTGCAAATAGGAGGACTCGACGTGGCGGACGGTGCCGATCTCGCCGGCCAGCACCATCTGTCGCGCCTTCTGCAAGGCAGCGACATTGCGATAGGTGAGGTTGACCATGTTGACGATGCCGGCTGCCTCAGCCGCGTTGGCCATCTCGCTTGCCTTGCCGAAGTCTTCGGCCAGCGGCTTTTCGCACAGCACCGGCTTGCCGGCCGCGATCAACGCCATGGTGGTCGGGTGGTGAATGCGGTCCGGTGTGACGTTGGCGACCGCATCGAACTCGCCCCACGCCAGCGCGTCTTCCAGCGATGTGAATCGCTTCGGTATCTTGAACCCGTCGGCAAATTCGCCAACGCGCTTTTCATCGACGTCGACAGCACCGACGATCTCGACGCCGTCGATACCGCCGAAGCGGCGGGCATGCTCCTGCGCCATCCAGCCGGTACCCAGTATCAAAAGCCGCATTCTCTGCACTCCGAGCGAATTGGTTCGATTCAATCATATGGCGCAGATACGGTCTAGGAAACCCATGCGGAAAACCGCTACGCCTTTTTTCCTGGATTTTGCTTTAGCGGAAGCCGGCCTCGCCCGAAGCGTGCAGCTTGCCGCCGCGCTCGACGATCGGCTCCAGCGCCTTCTCGACCGGCACGTTCGGCGCCTCAAGGATCGCCGACTTGGTGCCCTGCGGATTGTGCGCCCACTTCACCGCATTGCGCAGCACCTTGTGCACATTGGCGTCGTGATAGGTCGGATAGGTCTCGTGGCCCGGGCGGAAGTAGAAGACATTGCCGGCGCCGCGGCGATAGGTCAGCCCAGAACGGAACACCTCGCCGCCCTGGAACCAGGAGATGAAGACGGTCTCCAGCGGTTCGGGCACGGCGAACTGCTCGCCATACATTTCTTCATTCTCGAGCTCGAAATATTCGCCGACGCCTTCGGCGATCGGATGGCTGGGACTGGTCACCCAGAGTCGCTCGCGCTCGCCCGCCTCGCGCCATTTCAGCGTGCAGGGCGTGCCCATCAGCCGCTTGAAGATTTTCGAGAAATGGCCGGAATGGAGAACGATCAGCCCCATGCCTTCAAAGACCCGGCGGGCGACGCGCTCGACGATCTCGTCGGCAACGGCGCCATGGTCCTTGTGGCCCCACCAGACCAGCACGTCGGTCTCGGCCAGACGGCCGGCCGGCAGGCCGTGCTCCGGCTGCTCGAGCGTGGCGGTCGAGGCGGAGATCGTATTGTCGGCGTTCAGCGCCTTGGCGATGGTCGTGTGCATACCTTCGGGATAGAGGGCGGCGACCACCTCATTGGTCCGCTCATGGATGTTCTCGCCCCAAACGACAGCGCGTATTGTCATGATGTCCTCGTGGTGAAGCCGACCCGCAGCGGTCACTCATAGTCTGCCTGGGGGTGAAAAGGGAATAGGCAGTGGGGAATAGGCAATAGGGGCAGAAAAACAATCAACAGGCGATGGACGCTCCTGGGCCCTACTGCCTACTGCCTACTGCCTATTGCCTACTGCCTACTGCCTACTGCCTTACGCTCCTCGGCCTTCCTGAGCGACCCGCGTCAGCGGCTTGGTCAGGCGCGGCACGACGACGAGGCGTTTGATCTTGCCTTTCTTGTAGGCGGCAAGGAAGCGGGCGTAGTCCTTGAAGACGACACAGCCATTGGATTCCGCACGGCCGCCGCGCAGCATGTAGGTGTGGGCGAGCAGGCCGTCGCGGCCGTATTTGTTGCCGCCGCTGACGGGAGTGAGACGGAGCGCCTCGACGCCATGGAAGCGGGATTCGCGCAGCCGCAGATCATAGGTGTTGGGCGGCGTCGGGCCGACATTCTTCTTGTGCACGAAGCGCGGCTGGTCGACCATCGAACCCAGCCCCGAATGCGCCTCCAGCCGCGAGCCGTCCGGCATATAGACGGTCTTGGCCGAGATATCGTAGACGGCGACGCCGCCGCCCATTCCGGGCGTGGCGAACAGATCCTTGAAGGCGCGGCCGACGCCGCCCGCCGGGGCGTCCGGCTTGGCATAGGCCAGCATCTCGCCGGCCTGTGTCTTCGACCGTTTGCCAGGCTTGATCCGGCTTGATTGGATGCTCTGGCTGTCTGGCACGCCAGGCAGTGCGGCGACCTCCGAAGTACTGCGTGGCGAGCGCGGCGACGAATTTCCCGGCGACTGGGGTGCGGGGCTCTCGGCCGTCCTGTCGGTCTGTGGCTTGGCTGCCCTGGGTTTGCTGGCTTGCCGAGGCTCTGCAGGCTGAGCGGTTTCGGCGCGTGGACGCCAACCCGGCAACGCAATGTTGTCGGGCAGATCGTCCTGCGGCGGCAGCGAAGCGACCTGAACCTCGGCCTGCTCAGGATCCTGCCCTCCGGCGATTGCTGCAACGGCGGGCGGCGGCGCCAGCATGTCAGCGTCTTCCGGCAAGCTGTTGGCCAGCGCCAGCGCCAGGCGCGACGAGCGTTCGATCTCAGCCACTTCCGGCCCAAAGCGTTCCGAAGCGGGGCCATGCTGATCGGGCAGCCGGACTTCGGCGAAACGGGCAGCGACCGGAAGGCTGGCAAGCATGAAGGGCGCATTCGAGGCCTTGGCGAAGGCGGCAGCCAGCTTTTGCGGCGACAGCTCTGCCTTGGCCACCACGCCGTCGAAGCGCATGCCGCGCGAAGTGGCGAGAGCGACGCTGGTGTTTGGCGCAATGTTTGAGGCGACACTGCTCGGGGCCACAGCGTGCGTGGCCGGCTTCAGCCGCGCCATCTTGCCGTCATGCGCGAAGTTCGCGGCGGCATGCGCGCAGCCGGCGTCGCATTGGCTGAGCAGCGAGGCCTGTGATTTTTGCGCCGAAAGCCGCGGCGCCCACGAATTGGCGAGGCTGCGGCGCGAATCGGCAAGTGCTGCGTTCCGCAGAAGCAGACTGTGCGGAAGGCTGTTGGAGGCTGCGGTGAGCGAGGTACCGAGCGAATAGAGGCCGGCCATGGTTGCCACCGACCACAGCGCCAAGGCCGCGCCGACAACCGGCACCACCATCCAGCGCTGGCCGGATCTCTTCGAAGTCAAACCCCGTTCAGGAGTATCGCCCCGGTCTTTCAAACGCAAAAACGCCATACAACCACTCTCAATCGGCATGCAGGCTTGCGACCCTCGCATCCGTGACATCCACAGTTCGCTGGTGCCCCCTGCACCTTTCGCGTCTGTTGCCGATTGAATCAAAAGATGGACAAAGTTGGTTAACCAATCCCTCCATCAGCCACCGATTATGCGGCGCCTGATACGAAAAAAAGAGCACTCCATGGTCTGCGCCACGGTAGAATGCTCTCCCTCACCCCCGCCTTGCTGCCCGTTTTTGCGATCCAAGTCAAGGAAACGCTGCGTCAGCTTGCTGCAAGCCTGTGCTGATTGCCCGCTGATCGGCCTTCTCAATCAGTTGACCTTCCGGTGGCTGGAAGGTCTATCTGCTCAGAGACGGAGACCTCCGGCGACGGAAATTTACCGAGGAGAACCGGCATCACGACCGAAGAATCCGACTGCAGGTCGAACCCCTGCTGCGGCTGGCTGAGCACGGATGGATGGGGCAAGGACATGGCGCCGTGAGATGGACTGTGAAAGCGGCGCTGCTGTGGCTGGTCTGTGCCCTTACGATGGCCGCCTCCGTCGGCAGCGGACCGATCGTCGCGGCCCGCCAGGCGTCGATGAAGGAGATGGCGGCGGCTGCGAAAACCATTGCCGGCATGTTCGACCGCAGGCAAGCCTATGACGCGGCAGCCTTCAAGGCGGCAGCGGACACGCTGCGCGCGCGCACCGGCCCTGCCCTGATTGCCGAATTTCCGAGCGGCTCGCTTGGACCGCCTTCGCAGGCCAGGCTGGAGATCGATCAGTCACGGGCGGAATTCGAGGCCCTGGCAAATCATATCGGAACGCTGGCCGACGCTCTGGCCGCCAAGGCCGAAAGCGCGCCGGCCGTCATCACCGATGACATGCGCATGGGCACCGGCCTGGCGATGGGCGGCGGCAGCCTGCTCGGCAAGCGCTCGATTCCAGAGGAAGCCGATCCGACCAAACTGCCGGCGGAGCATATCCTGCATCTCATCCTGCAGGATTGCTCGACCTGTCATTCGAAATTCCGGCAAAAGGTACAGTGAAGCGACATTATCCGGCGGAGCATTTCTTGCTGGCCTGCGCCACAGTCACTTTGCATACAAGTAAATTCGTTTGTGCTAATATATCGCGGTCGTGCATATCCATGCATGACGAGCATCGGGAGGATGCAATGAAAACCATGAATCGCAGGTCTGCAATTGCCCTCGGTCTGACGACCGCCGCGGTAGCGCCTTTGTTCACCTTGGCGGCATCGGCAAAAATCAAGAAATACGGCCCGAAAGAGGGCAAGGAGATTGCGCCCGGTGTCAGGGTGGTGGAGGTCGGCACCGGCAATGCTGACATTCCCGCCTACAAGAGCATCGCAATTATCGACGTTGTGTTTCAGCCCGGAGCACATGCTCCTCAAACCGTGATGGACAACGACATGGTGTGCACCATTACCTCAGGTGCATTCACGATCAAGAAAGCGGACAAGGAATTCAAGCTCAAGACGGGTGATATGTACACCTGCTCCAAGGGCAAGACCGATGAAGCGACGAATACAAGCAAGGAGGTCGGCGTGCATCGCATCGCCGTATTGATACCCGCATAGCAGATGGAGTTCCGGCCGGACCACGCCGTCGCGAGTCCGGCCGGCCAGACGAGGCGATCTCGTTCCGTCGTCAGCGCGGCCATCTCACGCCAGCCACTCCCTGATCGCCGGGCGGGCGGGAACGGCGCGCATGTGGTCTTCGCGCTATGGCTTTGTTTGGGCATGATCTTTTGGGAAAGCTGGCTTGGTTTTCAAATCATCGGCTAGGTCGAATGGCTGATCAACCAGCGCATCCACGTGGCCAATACGGAGATCGAAAACCGCAGGAGTTTTGCCGGCCACCAGGCGGTGTTCGAGGCGATCGAGCGCCACGACCCGGAAGCGGCCGGCCAGGCGATGAGCGCGCATCTGGAAAACGCCCGGCGCAAGTTCAATTCAGGGTCGGGAAGACTGGGCTAGCCAGTTGACGCGGCGGCGCTCTGGCGCAAAGCAAAAAGCCCGCCGTTCAAAGCCGGCGGGCTCCCTTCAATCATACAGCGCGATCCGCTCGCCGGTAACCAGGACGACCGAATTTCGGCCTTCAGCGGCTGGTTGCGCTCAGGGGGCGGGCTTCGACGGGTTTGAAGCGACCAGCGATCCGAGTTTGCCGGCTTTGGCCAGACTCGGCTTTTCGTAAATTTTCTTCACAGAATCCCTCCTCTAATGGCATCAATTTCCTCTGCCAGGCCTGTTTTGTCAAATCTGGCAGCAGTCCGTCACAGGTCCCGGCGGCAATTCGTGCCCTTACGCCGGCTCGCGCTTGAGCGCCTGCGCCATGCAGTGAATGCCGCCGCCGGTCTTGGAAATCTCGCTCATGTCGACGGCAGCAACCTCGAAGCCGCGTGCCTTGAGCTGGCCGATCAGCGACTGGCTCGACGTCGGCGCGATCACCCTGTCCTTGCCGAGCGACATGAAGTTGCAGCCGAGCGCCATCGTGTCCTGGAAGGGCACGTCGATGATCTCGTGGCCCTTGCCCTTCAGCCAGTCGACGATGCCGGGCTCGGTGCAGGCGAGGCACACCGCGGTGAGCTTCTCGGCGATCGGCACCACCATCAGGTCGATATGGACGTAATATTCGTCGATGAAGGCGAGGCGCGTTTCCCAGCCTTCCTTTTCGAACCAGTCCTGCACCTGGCGGGCGCCCTCTTCCTGCGTGCGGGCGCCGCCGCAGCCGATCAGCACCACGCCCTCCTCGATGACGTTGAAGTCGCCGCCTTCGAAGGTGCCAGCCGTGACCATGTCGTAGATGGGGATGCCGAGCTTTTCATAGGTGCGGATGGCGGCATAGTTCTCGCCGCGCCGCCACCAATTGGCCATGGCGGTGATGAAGGCGCCGTAGGGCGTCATGACGCTGGAGTCTCTGGAATAGACCTGCATCGGCAGTTCCGGCGTCGGCTCGTGCCAGTGGATGTTGACGCCGAAATGCTCGTAGGCGGCGACGAGGTCCTTGTGCTGCGCCTGCGCGATCTGGACGTTGCAGGGCGCTTCGCGCAAATGCTTGCGCGACAGCGAGCTGGTCGAGAGGTGGCGCAGGAAGTTTGGCGAGCCGAGCAACACGTCTGTCAGCACGTCGGTCTCGTTGGCAAAGCCCCATGACGTCAGCGGCTTGGTGCCGCCGGCGGGGTTGCGGCGCTGCAGCGAAAACGGCTCGGCGACGATGCGATCATGGACGGTCATAAGGTTCTCCTCGATTTGACTATGCAGCTTTGATTGGATTGGCTGCTCGGAATCCACCAATCGCGTCCGCGCGCGGTGGTGACATATTCCGGCCAGCGGAAATTGATCGGCGGGTCGTAGTCGCAAAGCGGCGCGATCCAGTTGGAGCCACCAATGCCGCCGCCGGTGCGGGTGACGAATTCGTCCATGGCCGCATCGCGCGCGGCCTTGTCCTCGAGCAGGCGGAGGGCTGCAAGCGCAACCGTCTTGGCGGCGCAAATGACCATCGGGTCGATGGTGGCCGAGATACCGCCCAGCGCGTTCATCGCCCAGGATGGATAGGCATGGCCATTCGCCGAGCGCAGCGCCGGGCGGGCGACATAGAAGCGTGCGGTCGGCGTGTGCCACGACATGTCGGTGTAGTCGTCGGAGGTCGAGTTGATCTGCGACGGAGGCAAATCGCGGCGCAGGATTGCCTCGGCCTCTTGCGGCGAAATCAGCCGCTCCATCTCGTCGATGAAAGGGTTTTCGGTCGCGGTGCCGCCGGCATTGACCTGGACCTCGCGACCGATCGCTTTCGCCGCCTCGTCCCAGCTCGGCGCGCCGACGGTGGACAGCGCCTCATAGGCAATCCCCGCCATGGCGTGGTTGGCGAGGCCCGGCCGCGACTTCGACACCCAATGGCGCTCATAGCGACAACCGCTGATCGCCGCGGCCGCGGCCGCATTACGGTCGAGCACCGCGGTGACCTGCTCTGCCATGGCAATGGTCGGCACGCGGATCATGTACTGGATCTCGGCCAGCCCCGCCGGCAGATTGTCGGCGGTCGCCTGCCCGGCGGTGAGGATCGCCTCGCTGATCGACCAGCCGCCCTGGTGAGGCAGCATGGAATCGCGCAGCGCCTTGGAGGTCATGTACATCGCCATCAGCGCGTCATTGGCACCGGGCGCCCGCACCGCCGAATGCGCCTGCGGGATCGGCGCGCCATCGCTTGCGCGAACCCAGTTTTCGGGTTCGTCGCAGACAAAACGGTAGATCATCGCGTAGGCCGCGCCGCAATGCGTGTCCCAACGCGCCGTGTTGCAGAGCGGCAGCATATAGAAGGGATGGAACGAGATCATGCCGGCAAGGCCGTCATAATAGCCTTTGGCTGCATGGATCGGCTTCGAGCCCCTGACCTTCTCGGCCGGCTCGCCGGTGAAGCGCAGCGTCCCCTCGATGCCGTGGCGTTGCATTGCCGCCTTGGTGGCGAGAAGTCCGCCGAGGCCGGCAATGCCAAGCCCGGAATGCGGATCGGTGTGGCCGCCGGCCTCGCTGCCGAGGCCCGGCCGCGACCGCTTCACCGTTGCCGCGTCCTGGCAGTTGCCGGGCACCGCGTCGTATTCGCCGTACATGCCGATGGTCGGCCCCGGGCCATTCGTCCAGTGGGCGCAAAAGGCGGTCGGCATGCCGGCCGACCCTTCCTCGACCGAAAAGCCCTCATGCTTCAGCCGCGCGACATACCAGGCCGCCGACTGGTATTCGCGCCAGGCTGTTTCGCCGAAATCGAAAATGGTGCGCGTCCACGCCGACAGCGACGGCTGGATGCTATCGAGACAGGCAAGCGCGGTGGCTTGCGCCGAAGTCGTCACCGGTTTCTCCATGCGGCCCAAGAAAGCAGTGAAGCGGCATTGCAAAAAGTGATATGTTTTTCCGGTTCATGCAAATTCGGTTCACCTGAGGCCTCTTGCGAATACCTTCCACACAGGCGTTGCGCGCCCTCGACAGTTTTGCCCGTCACGGCAGCGTCTGGCGCGCAGCCGATGAACTGCATTTGACCCGCAGCGCCGTCAGCCATCAGTTGCGGCTCCTCGAACGCGACCTCGGCTTCGACCTGCTGGAGCGCATCGGCAAGGGCGTGGCGCTGACACCGCGCGGCCAGCGCTATGCCGCCGATGTGAGAAAGGCGCTGACGGTGCTGGGCGATGCGGTGACGCGCCAGGCCGGCACCGGCGTCGGCGGTTCGTTCGCCGTTTCCTGCACGCCGGGCTTCGCCTCTCTGTTTTTATGCACGCATATCGGCGAGTTCCGGCAAATGTATCCGGATGTGGCGCTGTCGATCCTGACGCCGCGGCGGCTGGACGATGTCAGCAATCCGGACGCCGATGCCTTCATTGCCTTCGGCGTCGGCAACTGGCCGAACCGCTCGGTGGAGTTGCTGTGCGAAATCTCGTTCACGCCACTTTGCAGCCCGACACTGCTCAACAAGGTCGGCGGCTTTTCAAAACCGGCCGACGTGCTGCGCGCCAATCTCCTGCATCTCGGCGACACCGAGGACTGGGCGCGCTGGCTGGCGCTGTCCAAGGTGGAAAACCCCGACACCGAAGGCGGCATCTTCTTCTCGGACATGAACCTCGTTTTTTCCGCGGCGATCGCCGGCCAGGGCATCGCCATGGGCGACGAGTTGACCAGCCGCCGGGCGCTGAGCGAAGGCCGTCTGGTGCGCCCCTTCGACATCGCGATCCCCTCGCCGCGCTCGTATTTCCTGGTGTCGGAACATGCCAAGGCCAGCCACCCGGTGCTGGAAGCGTTCAATGGGTGGTTGAGGTCGAAGCTGTCGGAGAACCGGATCAGCCCGTACTAGCCTCCCATCCGTGAATCAAATTTGCCGATCAGGCGAAAACTATTCGGTTGCGGTGAGCCGGGGCCCTGCCCTACGCTCAAGCCACGACCAAGGAAGAGGCAGGATGCAGCAACCCGGCCGGGCCGCAGAGATCAAGGCAATCGGGATCGGCAAGAGCTTCGGCTCGTTCCGGGCGCTGGACGACCTGACGCTCAATATCGGCCGCGGCGAGTTTTTGACGCTGCTCGGTCCCTCCGGCTCGGGCAAGACCACATTCCTGATGATCCTCGCCGGCTTCGTGCAACCGACCGCCGGCAAGCTTTTCAGCGACGGCATCGACATCACCGAGCGGCCGGCCGAACAGCGTGCCGCCGGCATGGTCTTCCAGGGGTATGCGCTGTTCCCGCACATGTCGGTCGAGGCCAACATCGCCTTCCCGCTCAAGGTACGCAAGAAATCGGCTTCCGAGATCAAGCGCCGCGTTGCCGAGATGATCGAGCGCGTCGGCCTCAAGCGCCATGAGACGAAACTGCCGGCGCAGCTTTCCGGCGGCCAGCAGCAGCGCGTGGCGTTGGCCCGCGCTTTGGTGTTCGAACCCGGCGTGCTGCTCCTCGACGAGCCGTTCTCGGCGCTCGACAAGAGCCTGCGCGGCCAGATGCAGGCCGAGATGAAGCGGCTGCATCAGGAGACCGGCACCACCTTCGTCTTCGTCACCCACGACCAGAGCGAGGCGCTGGCGCTGTCGTCGCGCGTCGCCATCTTCAACCACGGAAAATTGCTGCAGGTCGGAGCGCCGGACGAGGTCTACGACCGGCCGGACAACCGCTTCGTCGCCGAGTTCCTTGGCGAGATCAACATGTTGCCGTTGAAGGGGGTCAAGCCCGCCGACAATGGCTCGACGGGCCTCTGCGAGGACCGCGCGGTCAACATGCTCTGCAAGGCCGAGAAAGTCCGTGGCGATGCGATCCTGGCGATCCGGCCCGAGCATATGTCGATCGCGCGCGAAGCCGCCGCCGGCGAGAACGGCATTGCCGCCACCGCCATCGGCTCGACCTATCTGGGTGCGGCGACCAAACTCGATCTGACGACGCGCCAGGGCGCCAAGGTGACCGTCTCGGTGCCGAACGAGGTCGCGGCGGCTGCACTCAGCAAAGGCAATTCCGTCTGGCTGACATGGCCGGCGGAAAAGGGTTTCCTCCTTCCGGACGGAGGATGACGACGAGAACGGCGAAGTCTTCCAGCAAAGAATCTGGAGCGCGCCATAACCACCGGAACCAAAACGAAAAAGGGGAACTAAAATGACAAACCAAAGCAAAAAACAAGCCATGGACGGGCTGACCGCCCGGGCTGTGCGCGGCGAGATTTCGCGCCGGCAATTCACCCAGCTTGCAGCCCTCGTGCTGGCCGGCACACCGATGCTGCTGCGCTCGACCGGTGCGTTTGCGCAGGCCAAGGAGCTGGTGCTGGTCAACTGGGGTGGCGATGCCCTCACCGCTTATGACGCCGCCTATGGCCAGGCCTTCACCAAGGAGACCGGCATCGCCGTCAAGATGGACGGTTCGGGCCCGACCGAAGGCGCGATTGCCGCACAGTTCAAGAGCGGCGCGCCGACCTGGGATCTCGTCGACGTCGACCCGTTCTCGGCCATCACGCTCGGCGCCCAGGGTGCGCTCGAGCCGATCGACTACGCCGTCGTCGACAAGAAGAAGATGCGAGAAGGCTTCGGCTGGGAATACGCGGCCTCGACCTATTTCTTCTCCTACGTCATCGCCTATGACTCGGAGAAATACGGCAAGGACGCGCCGACCGGCATGGCCGACTTCTTCGACGTGAAGAAGTTTCCGGGCAAGCGCTCGCTCTACAAATGGGGCGTGTCGAGCTGGGAAGCAGCGCTGCTCGCCGACGGCATCGCGCCGGCCTCGCTCTACCCGCTCGACCTGAAGCGAGCGCATGACAGGATCGCCGCTTTCAAGGAAAACGTCGTGGCTTACTGGGGCGGCGGCGCCGAGAGCCAGAGCGTGCTGCTCAACGGCGAAGCCTCGATGGCGATCGTGTGGTCGACCCGCGCCTCGCTGATCGAGCAGGACTCGGGCGGCAAGATCAAGTTCATCTGGGATCAGGGCCTGATTTCGCCCGGCGCGCTGGCCGTGCTCAAGGGCAACCCCGGCGGCAAGGACGCAGCGATGAAGTTCATCGCCAGCGCCCAGGATCCGCAAAAGCAACTGGTGATGTTCGACAAGCTCGGACAGGGTCCGGCCAATCCGGCCGCCGATGCGCTGATCCCCGCCGACAAGAAGCGCATCAACCCGGTCGATCCCGAAAACATGAAGAAGCAGATCGCGCTCGACATGGACTGGTACGCCAAGAATTACGGGGCAGCACTCGACGAATACACCAAGATCATCTCGGCCTGACCAGGCCGGGCAGGAGCTTCGATGAGAGGCACCCTCTCCGACAGGATGGGCGCGGCGGTGCTGATGGCGCCGCTGCTCCTGTTCCTTGTGCTGGCCTACGCCTGGCCGTTCCTCGGCGTCGTCAAGTGGAGCGTCACCTTGCCGACACCGGGGCTCGGCCAGTATGGCGCGCTCGCCACCGATGCCCTGGTGCAGTCTGTGTTCATCCGCACGCTGCGCATCGCGCTGATCGTCACCGTGGTTTCCGTGGCGGCGGCATACGCCATCACCATGGTGTGGGTGCGCGGCAGCCCGGCACAGCGCATAATCGCTGAATTCTGCATTCTCGTCCCCTTCTGGATCTCGGTGCTTACCCGCGCCTTCGGCTGGGTGGCGCTTTTGTCCAACCGCGGCCTGATCAACACCTGGCTGCAATCGATCGGCTTCATCTCCGAGCCGCTGGCGCTGGTGCGCAACGAGTTCGGCGTCATCGTCGGCATGACGCATTTCCTCATTCCCTTCGCGGTGTTCCCGCTGGCCTCCGCCATGCGCAGCCTCGACGAGCGCGTGCTGCTCGCGGCGCGCGGGCTCGGCTCCAGCCGCATGCGCACCTTCTGGACCGTGTTCGTGCCGATGACGCGCTCCGGCATCATCGGTTCGGCGATGATCGTGTTCGTCTTCTCGCTCGGCTTCTTCGTCACGCCGGCGATCCTCGGCGGCGGCCGCAGCGTGATGATCGCCGAGCTGATCTATCTCCGCATCTTCCAGAGTCCCGACTGGGGACTGGGTGCGGCGATCAGCGTCGTGCTGGTGCTGTTCGTCGGCGCGCTCATGGCGCTGCTGTTCCGCTATGTCAGACCGAAGCAACTGATCTGATGCCGACCTATCGCCCCGGTCCCGTCTCGCTGATCCTCGCCGTGCTGGTGGCACTGTTCCTGCTGCTGCCGCTGCTGGCGGTCATCCCAGTGTCGCTGACGCCAAGCCGCATGCTGGCTATGCCGACGGGCGAACTGTCGCTGCGCCACTACCGCGCGCTGATCGAGGATCCGCGCTGGCTCGACGCCATCCTGCTGTCGATCCGCATCGGCATCGTCAGCAGCGTCATCTCCACCGTGCTGGCGCTGTGCTTCAGCCTTGGCGTCTGGATGTTCCAGCCGCGCTTCACGGCCACCCTTGTCGGCTTCGTGCTGTTGCCGATGGTGGTGCCGCCGGTGGTCTCGGCGATCACGCTCTACTTCCTGCTGACGTCGATCTCGGGCATGAGCTCGTTCTTCGGCTACGACACCTGGCTTGGCGTCGCCATGGCGCATTCGGTGATGACGGTGCCTTTCGCCACGGTGCTGATCCTGGTCTCGCTCAGCCAGCTCGACCGCCGCATCGACCTTGCCGCGCGCGGCCTTGGCGCCGGCGTGTGGGAGCGCGCCACGCGCATCATCATGCCCAACATCAAGTTCGGCATCGTCACCGCCGCGCTGCTGTCCTTCGTGCTGTCCTGGGAAGAGATCGGCGTCACGCTGTTCATCACCTCGGTCAACGCCATCACGCTGCCGCGGCTGATGTGGATGGGCCTGCGCGACAACATCGACCCGGCGATCGCCGCGCTCTCGGTGATCCTGATCATCATCACCGTGCTGGTGCTGGCGGTGCGGACTGTGGTGGTTAAGATGCGCGACGGGCACTGAGCCAAGGTGGCCAACAACAATCGGCGATCGCCAAGCCGCTGTGTGAAGGGCGTTACGGACGGTGAGCGCCGGGTACATTACGCGGCGTCATGGGAAACCTGCCGCTGGTGACATTTGCCTTCGTGTCGGTGCTCGGAATGGCGGTTCCGGGACCGGACGTCGTGCTCGCCATCACCAACGGCTCCCGCTACGGTTTTCGACGCGCGTTGCTCGGCATGGCCGGCGTCGTACTGTCGGATTTCATTCTTATCAGCATCGTCGCGCTGGGCTTCGGCGCTCTTCTGCTGGCTTCGGAATTCTATCTCTCGGCTCTCAGGATGTTCGGCGCGGGCTATCTGCTTTTCGTCGCCATCGGTACCCTGCGCACCGCATCCCGACCTTCGTTCAACCCTAACCTTCCCGAAACACGCCATTCAGCCAAGGCACTCATTGGGCGCTGCTTCCTGGTGGCGGTCACAAATCCGGCGGCCTGGCTGCTTTTCCCCGCGATCCTGCCGCATTTTGTCCGCGTGGATGAGCCGATCGCGATCCAGTATGGCATCCTGGCCATTATCGCCGCGCTTGCCGATGTGTTTGTGCTGACGTTTTACGCAGCCCTTGGCGCGCGGGCCGCAAGCCTTCTGGCTGGGCCAAACGCCGTGTGGATCGACCGGTTTTACGGTATCGCCCTGCTTGGTCTTTCGAGCACTTTGATCCTGCAATCCCTCGGGCATCTGAGATAGTCGACACAGGACTACACAGGGCCGGATTTAGCAATCGGTCCGCCGTCAGCTTGCGAAGAATCTCGACAGCCTTGCAGCCGTGTCTTCGGGGTGCTCTTCCGGGAAGAAATGCCCACCCTTGACCGAGCCGCCTCCGACGTTATCAGCCCATTGTCGCCAGATCGCCAACGGTCCACCTTCCTCCGCATACCAGTTTTCCAACCCGCCCTCGCCGCTCCAGAGCGCAAGCAGCGGGCATCTGATGCGACGGCCGTCAGCCTGGTCCTGCGCGTCATGCTCGCGGTCGATGCCGGCGGCGGCGCGATATTCCTCGCAGATGGCGTGGGCATGGGCGGGATCACGCAGCGCCTCGATATAG
Source organism: Mesorhizobium sp. L103C119B0 (assembly GCF_000502235.1). Lineage (NCBI taxonomy): Bacteria > Pseudomonadati > Pseudomonadota > Alphaproteobacteria > Hyphomicrobiales > Phyllobacteriaceae > Mesorhizobium > Mesorhizobium sp. L103C119B0. The sequence continues at coordinate 241,141 of NZ_AYXE01000004.1, forward strand.
GCGGCCCTGACCTCAGCGGGAAAAGCATCTGGAGCCGAGCCCCAGCCGGCGATCGCATTGTCGATGACTACATCCGGTGCAGCAGCCAGAAGGCGTTCCGGCAGCGGATCGGGCTGGGCAAGCAGGCTCCACGGCCAGAAGGCCAGCGCCAGCCTGGCATCGGCCCGATCCCAGGCGGAGGCCGTGGGGATGACGTCGAGAACGGCGACCTTCGACGCGGTTTCGGGATGGTCGAGCGCCAGCCGGTAGGCGACGCGGCCGCCACGGTCATGGCCGGCAACCGTGAAGCGGTCGAAGCCGAGAACGTCCATAACCTGCACCATGTCGCGCGCCATCGCTCGTTTGGAATAGGCGGCATGATTGGCTCCGGAAGCCGGACAGCCGCTTTGTCCGTAGCCTCTCAGATCGGCGGCAACCACGCTGAAGTGCGGCGCCAATGCCACGGCGATGTCCCGCCACATAACATGCGTTTCGGGAAAGCCATGCAGGAGCAGCAGCGGCGGCCCTGAGCCACCGGCCCTGACGAAGATCGATGTCTCCTCCATTTGAACGGTCCTGGCGTCAAAGCCCGCAAACATCAGCTGCCGCCAACCATTCCGTGGCTGGAACGGATTCGCAGCACCTGGACACCCTTCGGCAATTCGATCAGGAACTCCTTGTCGCGGTCGAGATGGTGGATGCTTTGCGGATCGCCGCCGGTAAAGGCGGCCATCGCCTCGACGCTCTCCCAATAGGAGATGGTGATGAATTCCGAATGCGTCGGCGTGTCCTCGCGAAAAGTCTGCACGCCCAGCGCTTTCTCGATCAGCGGCTTGATACCAGCCTCGTAATTGTAGCGCTCATAGGCGTCGGCCTTGTCGGGCAAGGTCCTGCCGCGCCAGATGCGCGCAATGGTCGGGGTTGTCGGTGCCATCAGCAACAAACGCCTGAACGCGAGCCGCGTTCCGAACATCTCGACTGGTGGCAGCCGGATCGCGGTCCGAACCTGCGAGCAGAGGCCGGCCAAGTTGACTAGCTGTCGCGGTCAATGCACAAGGAGCCATGGTTTGAGGGCGGGACGGTGACGCATCGGTCTGCAAAACCGACGTAGTGGGTTCAATTCCCACTCAGGCCTCCACACTATCTCTTTGAAGTTGTTGGCGATCCCGACAGGATTCGAACCTGTGACCATCGGCTTAGAAGGCCGGTGCTCTATCCAGCTGAGCTACGGGACCGCTGGCCGGCATTTGATATCTTGGCCGGCTGGTGTCTATGTGCCAGGCGCTGACCGCCGGTCAATGCGTCCAGGGTATCCTGCGGTCATAGCGGAAATTTTCCGCATAGGAAATCTGCCGGCGCTTGGTCTCTTTCGGCTCCTCGACACGGAAGGCCAGGCCCTGCTTTTCGGCATAGGCCACCGCCTCTTCCCTGGTGTCGAAGGTCAGCCTGATCTGGCTCAGCATGTCGCCCGATGTGGTGTAGCCCATCAGCGGGTCGATCTTCTTGCGTTGGGCGGGATCGAATTCCAGCACCCAATGGCCGGTCTTGGCCTTGCCGGACTGCATCGCGGTTTTGGCTGGGCTGAAAATTCGCGCGGACATGGGCACCTCGTAGCTGCGTTGGCGGTAGCGCCGCCTTATTTCAGTCAATACTGTGCAACACTGCCGACGGCAAGGCCGAAGCGGCCTGCAACCAGGCCGCTTCGGCAGCGGCATCGGCCCGATACACTGGCGTAGCATCAAAAGTCATGGTCATGATGGCGACACAAAGAGGCATGGACGCAGGGATTTTGCACGCCGAGGCCGACAGCCAAGCGATTTTCGACGGCGCGATCGTGATCGGCGCCGGGGCAGCCGGCTTGACCGCAGCCCATGCGCTGCTCAAGACCGGCGTGCCTGTGATGGTGTTGGAAAAGGAAGCCCGGCTGGCCGAGCCATGGCACGGGCGGCACGAGCGACTGCATCTCAACACGCATCGCGACCTTTCGGCGCTGCCGGGCGTTTCCTTTCCTGCCGGCACCCCTGCCTTTCCGCACCGAAACACCATCATCGGCCATCTGAACGAATTCCACGCCATGCACCGGCTGCCGGTCGAGTTCGGCATCGCGGTCGAGGAGATTGGCTTCGAGGGCGACCACTGGCTTGTGCGGACCAGTGCCGGGCCGCGGCTGGCGCGCCATGTCGTCATCGCCACCGGGCGCGACCGGCAGCCCTTCATCCCGGCCTGGAAAGGCATGAAGGCCTTTGCCGGACGCATCATCCATTCGGCCGCATTCGGTAACGCCAAGGCCTATGCGGGCAAGAAAGTGCTGGTCGTCGGCGCCGGCAATTCCGGCTTCGACGTGCTCAATCACCTGGTGGCAGCCGACGCGGGACAGATCTGGCTGTCGGCGCGCAACGGTCCGGCACTGCTGCCCAAGCGCCTCGGCCAGATCGCCGTCCACCGGTTTTCGCCGATCCTGGCGCGGCTGCCGTTCAAGCTCGCCGATGCGGTGATGGCGGCGACGCAGCGATGGGCCTTCGGCGACCTCACGGCCTACGGCCTGCCGCCGACGCCTTCGGGCGGCGCAAGCCGGCTGGCGTCGGATTATACCGCCATCGCCACCGATGACGGCGCCGTCGATGCCATCAAGGACCGCAGGATCATCGTGCTGCCAACCGTGCGGGAATTTACCGGCGACACGGTCGTTTTCGACGATGGCGCGACGATCCAGCCCGATATCGTCATCGCCGCGACCGGCTACCGCACCGGGCTCGAGGCCATGCTGGGCAGGCTCGGCGTGCTCGACCAAAAGGGCGTGCCGCTGTTCAACGGCGCCGACAGCGACCCGAAACTGCCGGGCCTGTGGTTCACCGGCATGCGGCCAAGCATCCGCGGCTGCTTCGCCAATGCTCGCATCCAGGCCAAGGCGATCGCAGCCAGGATTGCGCGGGAGCGCAGACCGCCAAGCCCCGTTTGATGTTTTAGGGGTTGCGCGACAGGGTCCGGAACCGTATACGCCGCAGGGCCTCGGAGTGTAGCGCAGCCTGGTAGCGCATCTGGTTTGGGACCAGAGGGTCGGGAGTTCGAATCTCTCCACTCCGACCATTTTTTCCCACAAAGCCAGTCCTTGCCCAAGGTCACTCCCAAGGTCGCCAATGGCTGCCTCGCCGGTAGCGCATGGCGGCACGCATTGCCCAAGCAGCAGCCGCTCGCCGATCGGACCCTACATTGGAACACCAGTTCGCTCCGAGAGTTGTGTATGTTCAACCCAAGGAGCAAACAATGAAAACCCTTCTCATCGCCTCGATGATCGCGTTCGCCGGAACGGCGGCTTTGATCGCACCGGCGCAAGCCGCCAGTCTGACTATCCAGTCCGATGACGACGATCAATATTCGTCCGACGATGGCGATATACAGATTCTTCGCCATCACCAGCGCCACAAAGACTATAGCGACGACTATGGCGACGACTACAGCGACAACCAGGATGGCCAATGGCGGCGCCACCATCGCCATCACCGCTGCCATATCGAACTGGTCAGGCACTGGCGCCATCACCACAGGGTCGTCGAAGAGGTCAGGGTCTGCGGTTGATCCGATCGCTTTAGACCTGCTACGGCCGAGTTTGGCGACCGGAGCACCAATCTGACCTAAAGCGCGTCTCATTTGAACGGACTCACGCGACGCGCTTGAGGTCTTGTTTGATGCATGTTTAATGCATGTTTGATGCATGTTTGATGCATGTTTGATGCATGCGGTTCTCTCAAAACCGGGGCCACTTGAGCGACATGCATCAGGCGCCCGTGTCATCGAACAGCATCCCTTCGGCGGGTTTGGCTAAAAATCGACGCAGGGATAATCCCCTCGCTTCCACTTCTATCGCCGGTCTAAAAGCGCGTCGCGCTGAAACGTATCCAGGCGACGCGCTTTGATTTTTGTTTTGATGCATGTCGTTCTCTCAAAACCGGGACCACTTTTGAGCGACATGCATTAGACTCCGGGCAAGGGGAGATTCTGGATGCTTGGTCTCGAGGCATGGCTTTCGCTGATTGGCCCTGCCTACTTCGCTTACATCGGCATCACGGTTCCGTTCGTCGTCGTCTGGGCCATTATCTGTGCGGCCCTGTGGATCTGGAACAACCGGCCGAGCAAGAGGCAAGGCCCTCCCCGCTCGTGGCCCGCCAGCGTGCTGTTCTTTGTCGTCGTTGCCGCGTGCTACGTGGCAGCGCATACGGTGGTCTATCTGCTGGTCCGGTATCTGGCGGCGTTGTGGGCATAAACGTAGCTCTATAGAGCGCTCTCGATATCGGTCTTCGAAAAATCGTCGCCAACATAGAGTAAGCGGCAGGCTCGATCCTTTGCCACTTCATAGGCAAAGCAATCGCCGAAATTGAGCCCGGCCGGATGAATACCCTTGCCCCATCGCCCATACGCCTCGGCTATGCGTCGGCCAGAGGCTGGTGTCACCGCCGTGACCTCGAAGCCGAGCCCGTCGATCAGGCCGGCCATTTCCTCACCGACATTGCGCCTATCCGCCACGATCAGCGCCTCGGCCACTGTGCCAGCCGAGATCAAAATATCGTCTTCGGCTTCCAGCGCCGCAATGCAGGCACTGGATTGAGGTTCGGCAAGAACGATCGCCATCAGGGCCGAGGTATCAACCACGATCATTCGGGCAGGCCATCAGCGCCATAGAGGAAATCCTGGCTCCGCGCGGCATCCGACCCCGCCTTTGCCTTGGCAGCGCCGGATGCTCGCATTGCCTCCAGCAATGCCCGGCGGCCTTTCCTGTCAGGGGCAGCCTTCACGGGAACAAGGCGCACGGCTGCATGACCATGGCGGGTCAGGATAATTTCATCCCCAGCCTCGGCACGACGCACCAGTTCGGTGAGCTGCCCCTTGGCGTCTGTAACGGATACCTGCATTGACCGCTCCTTTATGGACCATGCTCTGGTCCATATCCAAAAAGTAGACCATCTAATGGTCCATTTCAATGCAGGACGATGAGATCTTGCGGCTTGGTGAAGTCTGAATGACAGCTGGCGCGCAATCGTAGGCCTTGCGGCGATTCTATCTGAAGGTAAGCTCGCCGGGCGAGAACCCCAATCATCACTCCCGGCGAGCCTACAACCCGATCAGGAACGCGATCAGGACCGGGGTCAGCCGGCAAACGCAGTGTTGCAAGATGGATGCCAGAGGTTTCTTCTCGAAATGGGACAGGAGCGGAGTCTTCTCCTTCCACTGCCTAAACCTCGAACTCGCCCTGCCCTTCATCCATGGCGCTGACGATCTCGGCGGCGAGCGCCCTGGTGATCGGCGTCTTGCGCTCGAGCGCCGTGCGGTCGAGGCGTTCGACCACGCGCATGGCGGTGGCCAGCGAGCGCTCGATGCGGCGCACCAGATATTGCACGACATGCGGCTCGACCTCGACCTGGCGGTCGGCGAAGAGTTTGGCGATGACACCGGCCAGAAGCAAATCGTCCGGCTCATGGATCTCGACGGTTGCCGCCGCCTTCAGCCGCGAGGCAAGATCGGGCAACGTCACCCTCCAGGCGGCGGGGAAGCGCCGCGCCGTCAACAGCAAGGTGGCCCCGGCGCCGCGCACTTCATTGATGAGATGGAACAGGCCCGCCTCGTCGATGGCTGTCTTGTCGACATCGTCGATCAGCGCGGGCCTGCCGCCAAGCCCGGTGATGGCATTGCCGATGCGCTGGGCATCGACCGCCACAGCGTTGGCCCGCGCCTGCCAGATCGAGCCCAGATGTGTCTTGCCGGAACCGGCCGGGCCAGCGAGCACGATCACCGGCGACGGCCAGTCCGGCCAGCGATCGACAAGGGCTGCCGCCTCGCGGTTGGTGGCCGACACCACCAGTTCGTCGCGCGAGTAGCCGGTGCCGTGGCCAAGGTCGAGCGGCAGTTGGCGCGGCGGTTCGGTCTTATGATCCGTCACGTTCAGCCGCGCGGCGACCGGTGCCCGCCGCCGCGAGCGGCGGGCAGCGGCGGGACGGGCTCGGTGGAGTGTCCCTTGTAGAGCGGCGATTCGAGATAGCGGGCAATGGCAAACCGCACCAGCACGGCAACCGCCGCCGAAGCAGGAACGGCGATCAAAAGGCCGACGAAGCCGAACAGGGCGCCGAAAGCGAACAGCGCAAACATCAGCCAGACCGGGTGCAGGCCGACGCTTTTTCCGACCAATCTGGGCTGCAGGATGTTGCCTTCGATGAACTGGCCGATGAAGAACACCACGGCGACAGCAACGATCATGGTCCAGTCCGGCCAGAACTGGACGAAGGCGACGCCGACGGCCAGGACCAGTCCGGTCAGCGAGCCGACATAAGGGATGAACGAGATCAGCCCGGCGAAGAGGCCGATGAGGATGGCGAAATTCAGCCCGGTCAGCGTCAGGCCGGTGGCATACATGCCGCCGAGCACCAGGCACAGCGTGCCCTGGCCGCGCACGAAGCCGGCGGTCGCGGTGTTGATGTCCCTGGAGATCGCCCTGACCGTCCCGACATAATCGCGCGGCACCCAGCTGTCGACGACCGCCACCATGCGATCCCAGTCGAGCAGCATGTAGAAAGCGACAACCGGAGTGACCACGAACAGGCTGACCACCGACACCAGAGCAACGCCGGAACTCCAGATCGAGGTGAAGACGGTGCTCAGCAGGCCGAAACCGGAAGTGAGCAGCGAATTCAGCCCGTCGCGCAGGCCATTGGCATTGACGCCGAATTTCTGCTCCAGCCATTTCGGATCGAAGCTGGTGATCAGCGACTGCAGCCGGGTCAGATATTCCGGCAGCTTGCTGGCGAAATCGGCCATCTGCGTGGCCAGAACCGGAACCAGGATGACGAAGGCCAGCACCAAAAGGACGATGAAGGCGATCAGGATGACCACCGTCGCCATCAGCCGGGAGAGGCCGAGGCGTTGCAGCCGGTCGGCGACCGGGTCGAGGAAATAGGCCAGCACCATGCCGGCAACGAACGGCAACAGGATGCTGGAAAAAATGTAGAGGAACAGCGCCAGGAAGATTGCCGTGCCCAGCCAGAAGAAAATCTGGCGGCGAAACGCCAGGGACGCAGCCGCCTCTGCCAGCACTGCAGTCGCGGCATTCTTGTCAACTACCCGGGGTGGAGCCTTCGCCATAGCCGCTCATATGCCTCAGCCAAGCCACGAGATAGGCCGCGGCCGAAGCCACGGTCAAGACCCCGGACAGCAATATGAGCGCAGGCCTCAGCGGGTCGAGGTGGAGGCCAAGGGCAAGTTCGCCCAGCACCACGGCGCCAGCACGATCTGGGCGGCGGTGTTGGCCTTTCGACACATAGAGCGGCTTCATCTCGACCGGATGCGCCATGACCGTGGACAAAAGCACGGCGCAGATGATCAGCGCATCGCGTGACACCATGGTCACCACCAGCCACAGCGGCAATTGCCCGATGAAGCCCATGACCACGAACACCGAGACCAGAAGCACCTTGTCGGCCATTGGATCGAGATAGGCGCCGAGTTTCGAATGCTGGTTGAAACGGCGGGCGATGAAGCCGTCAACGCCGTCGGAAATGCCGGCGACGAGAAAGCCGGCAAAGGCCCAGTCCCAGCGCATATTCAGCATCGCCAGTACGACGGCCGGAACCAGCACGAAGCGCAGGACGGTGATGAGGTTGGGAATGGTCAAAGGCATGTCCCGCCATGCTTGTTCTGCAGATAGATGATGGAGATGGATTGTGGCTGCAAGGACCAGCGGTGAAGGGGCGACTGTCCACGTATTTATCTTGGGCAAAAGCCCGGTATCCTGTCGTCATCCTTGCCCCCCGAAACCATTCATGCGAAGAGCCGCCGAGGGAAACAGGGATGCGCCGACGATGAGCAAGGGCGACCGGGCCAAGCGCAAGAACGGGCTCACCTATGCCGAGGCGGGCGTCGACATCGATGCCGGCAACCTCATGGTCGAGAAGATCAAGCCGCTGGTGCGCGCGACGCGCCGGCCGGGCGCCGATGGCGAGATCGGCGGTTTTGGCGGCCTGTTCGACCTCAAGGCGGCGGGTTTCACGGATCCGGTGCTGGTTGCCGCCAATGACGGCGTCGGCACCAAGCTGAAGATCGCCATCGATGCCGGCAAGCACGACACGATCGGCATCGACCTCGTCGCCATGTGCGTCAACGACATCGTCGTGCAGGGCGCCGAGCCACTGTTCTTCCTCGACTATTTCGCCACCGGCAAGCTCGACCCCGACCAGGGGACGGCAATCGTCGGCGGCATAGCAATCGGCTGCCGACAGGCCGGCTGCGCGCTGATCGGCGGCGAGACCGCTGAAATGCCCGGCATGTATAACGACAAGGATTACGACCTTGCCGGCTTCGCCGTCGGTGCGGCCGAACGCGGCCAGTTGCTGCCGACCGACGATATTGTCGAAGGCGACGTGCTGCTTGGGCTGGCTTCCTCGGGCCTGCATTCGAATGGCTTTTCACTGGTGCGCCGTATCGTTGCCGTCAGCGGGCTTGCCTGGAGCGATCCGGCGCCGTTCAACGACGAAGCGACGCTGGCCGAGGCGCTGCTCGAGCCGACCCGCATCTATGTGAAGTCGGTCCTCAAGGCCATCCGCAACACGCATGGCATCAAGGCACTGGCCCATATCACCGGCGGCGGCTTTCCCGAAAACATTCCGCGCGTCCTGCCCAAGGACTTTTCCGCAGAGCTCGATCTCAATGCCATCGATGTGCCGGCGGTGTTTTCCTGGCTGGCGAAGACTGGCGGCGTGGCGCCGGAGGAGATGATGCGCACCTTCAACTGCGGTATCGGCATGATCCTCGTCGTCGCCTCCGGCCAGGCCGCACAGGTCGCAGCCGTGCTGCAGGAGGCCGGCGAGACGGTGACGCCGATCGGCCGCATCGTGCCGCGCCGCGACGCCGGCGTCATTTATCGGGGCTCGATCGGCCTATGAGCAGGAAACGCACGGTTGTTTTGATCTCGGGACGCGGCTCCAACATGACGGCGCTGATCGCGGCGGCCAGCGACCCGGCCTATCCGGCCGAGATCGTTGGCGTCATTTCCGACCGGGCCAACGCCGCCGGCCTCGGCATCGCGGCCGCGCGCGGTATCCCGACCAAGGTCATCGTGCGCGCCGACCATGCCAGCAAGGAAGCCCATGATGCGGCGATCGACGCCGCGCTGATTGCGTTCAATGCCGAGATCGTGGCGCTGGCCGGCTATCTGCGCATTCTCTCCCGCGGCCTGGTCGAGAAGTGGCAAGGGCGCATGCTCAACATCCACCCTGCCCTGCTGCCGGCCTTCAAAGGGCTCGATACGCATGCGCGCGCCCTGCGCGCCGGCATTCGCATTCATGGCTGCACGGTGCATTTCGTCACATCAGAGATGGATGACGGCCCGATCATCGCGCAGGCAGCGGTGCCGGTGATGGTCGGCGACAACGAAGACACGCTGGCCGCCAGAGTGCTGAAGGCCGAGCACCGGCTTTATGCGCTGGCGCTCGGGCTGGTCGCTGACGGCAAGGCGCACATGGAAGGCGGTCGCACCGTGCTGGCACATTTCGCCGACGATGCCGAAAACGGAACTTCCGTGGTGATGGCGCCCGACCCGCTGCGCGAAGAACGCGATCTCGAACATCTGGCGCGGATCACGCCGTAGGCCGACATTGGCGACACCGAGACAATTGCTCCTGCTGCGCCACGCCAAGTCGAGCTGGGACGACCCGGCGCTTGCTGATTTCGACCGGCCGCTCGGGCCGCGCGGGCTGAAGACGGCGCCGCTGATGGGGCGCGAACTGGCCCGGCGCAGTTGGCTGCCTGACCTGGCGCTGGTGTCGCCGGCGCTGCGCACGCGCGAGACATGGCGGCTGGTCTCGGCGGAACTTTCGGCGAGCGTAACGGTGGAGTTCGCCGAGGCGCTTTTCGAAGCCACGGCTGGCGACATTCTGGCCGAGGTGCAGCAGGCAGTCGCATCGGCTAGCTGTCTCCTGGTGCTCGGCCATAATCCCGGCCTGGAGGACTTTGCCCGCCGGCTCGCCGGTCCGCGATCGGGTGTGGCTGCTCTAAGGAAACTTGAAGAGAAACTCCCGACCGGCGCCCTTGCCCGCTTTGTCATCGACGGCGATTGGGCGGATCTCGGCTTCGGCGCGGCCCGGTTGACGCATTGCATCAAGCCGAAGGATATAAGCTAGACCAAGCTGCCTAACGGGCTAGCCGCAGGTGACAGCCGCAAACCGTGTTTTGAAAAGACCACGCAATCAAGGACATAAGACCAACTGCTGGCGGATTGATTCAAGATCTTTGCGGCCCAGAGTCAATTGCATAAAACCAAGAGCGGTGGGCCAAGCCCCCCGCTCTTTGTGGTCGTCGATTTCTCAGAAAATCAACGACCCCAGATGCCCTGGCCGGATTGCGGCTGGTTCGAGTCGCCCTTGATCGTGAAATCGCCGAGGCTGGCCGGCTTGCGGATTGAGGCGGTATAACTGTGATCGATGTTGCCGGCGGGCGCTGCCACAGCAGGCTGGTTGACGCCGTCGGAGCCGTAGTGGTCGCTGCCTGCGAAAGCGGTGCCGGTGGCAAGGAGGATGGCAGCAGCGGTAAGTGCGATCTTGGTCATTTCAGGTAATCCAGATTTTTCAGTTCTGTCCGTCAAGTGGCGTGCCTTGGGAGGAATTCGCGTCGCTCGGACCACCCCGAAATGGGTGTGCGTTGCTGCCATTGCCAATCACAAAAATGTGCGAACCGAACCGTTCGGTTCGGTGTTGGAAGGCGCGAAATGGCGTAGTTGTTGCTATATTCTATTCTCTAGGCGGCTCCGACCGCCAACGCCCCTCGTTGCGTTACCCTTGCATCTCAAAAGGTCGTGAAGCCCAGTACGTCGCGCATGTCGTATTCGCGGGGCGGCCGGACGGCGACCCAGCGTGCTGCCGCAATGGCGCCGCGCGCGAACATCGAGCGGTGGCCCGCCGAATGGGAAAGCGTGAGCGTCTCGCCCTCGGCCAGCAAGCTCACGCTGTGCTCGCCGACGATGCTGCCGCCGCGCAGCACGGCAAAGCCGATCTCGCCGGCAGGGCGTGGACCTGTAAGGCCGTCGCGGATGCGTTTCGCCACATCGTCCAGCCTGACGCCATGTCCGCGAGCGGCCGCCTCGCCCAGCATCAGCGCCGTGCCCGACGGTGCGTCGACCTTCATGCGGTGATGCGCTTCCAGGATTTCGATGTCGGCGGCGGGACCAAGTGCTCGCGCCGCCTGCTCGACCAGCCCGGTCAGCATGCTGAGCCCGAGCGAGTAGCTGCCGGAGCGAACGATGGCGACGGACTTCGAAGCAGTAGCGATGGCGGCGAGATCGGCCGGCTCGAAGCCGGTCGAGCCGATGACCAGCGCCGGGCCGCCGCGGGCCGCGCAAGCTTGTGCAAGATCGACGGAGGCCGAAGGCGTGGTGAAATCGATGACGACATCCGCAAGCGCCAGTGCTTCGTCGCGCTCGACCAGCCCCTCACCGATGCTGCCCGGCCTGTGAAAGCGGGCGACGAGCGTCAGCCTGGGATCGGCCTCGACGGCCAGCGCCATCTGGCTGCCCATGCGGCCGAGCGCACCGGCTATGGCTATCTTCAACAGATGCGGCATGGCGGCTTTCACTGGAAATGCGAGTCACAACAATGATCTACCATGCCGCCCTGCCAGATTGATTCAGCCGGCGCCATGCGTCTTGAGCATCATGCCGGCGATCTCCTTGACCAGCTTGGCGGCAACCAGCGCGGTGAGATTGGAGACATCCTGGCTTGCATTGTATTCGACGACATCGGCGCCGACGATGGGCTGGTCGATCCGCTGGATCAGGTTGATCACTTGCCGGGTTGTAAGACCACCGGGTTCGCGGTGCGACACGCCGGGCGCACAAGCCGGGTCGAGGCCGTCGAGATCGACCGAGAGATAGACCGGCGTCTTGAGATCGAGCTGCAGATCCTCGCTGAAATGCCGCGCCTCGATCATTTCGACGCCGAAGCGCTTGAGCTGGTCACGAAGCTCATCATTGAGGGTGCGCAGGCCGATCTGGATCAGCCGGCCAGCCAGCCCCTCCTCCAGGATGCGCGCGAAGGACGAGGTGTGGGACCGCCTGTTGCCCTGATAGGCATCGTAGATGTCGGGATGGGCGTCGATCTGGACGATCGTTAGCCTGGCATGGCGGCGGCGCACGGCACGCAGCACCGGCCAGGCGATGGCATGATCGCCACCGAGGCTGATCAACGGGTGGCCGGCATCCAGCGCGCGGCCGACCTCGGCCTCGATCCGCTCCCATGGACCGCCGGCGCCTGAAAAGTCGATGTCGCCGTGGTCGACGAAACTGTCCGCCACATCGAAGCCGGTTTCGCTCCACGAGCTGTGCGCGTCGCTTTTGAGTTCCCGCCGGATCAGGGCCGGCGCTGCGGCCGCGCCCTTGAGATAGGACGAGTTCTCGTCATGCGGTATTCCCAGAAGCGAAACCCTGGTCATCGGCGTGCGATCTCCGGCAACAGGCAATCTCCCTAAACCCGGCAGCTGGCTGGCGATAGCAGTGCCGCTTGGGCCAGTTGCGAAGGCGATCAGGCGTCATTTCCCGATCGCGCCGCACAGTCTTTGCCTGACGATCGCGATATGGAAATCCGTGCCGTGCAACAGCCCGTCATCGTTGAAGTCGTAGCTGGAATTGTGCAGCGGCGGCGAGGTCTCGCCATTGCCGAGAAAGACGAAGCAGCCCGGTACGTGATCGAGGAAGCGGGCGAAATCCTCCGAGGCGGTCATCGGCTCCGCCGCGATGCTGGCGGCGCCATAGGCCAGCACGCGCCTTGCGGCGACAAAGGCCGCGTCCACCAGGTCGGCATCGTTCTGCAGCGGCACGAATTCCCTGCTATAGGTCACGTCGGCGGCGACATTGTAGGCAGCGGCGGTGCCTGCCGCGATGACCCGCATCTGGCGCTCGATCTCGGCGCTGACCTCGGGACGAAAACTGCGGGCGTCACCGAGGATGCGGGCGAGGCCGGGCAATGCGTTGCGGGTGCCGTCGGTGATCAGCTCGGTCACCGAAACCACCGAAATGTCGGCGGGACTCAGCCGGCGCGAGACGATGGTCTGCAGATTGGTGACCAGCGCGCAGGCGGCGACCAAGGTCTCGTTCCCGGAATGTGGCCGCGCCGCATGGCCGCCGATGCCCTTGAGCACGATCTCGAAATTGTCCTCCGCCGACATGAACGGGCCGGCACGGGTCTCGAAATGCCCGACGGGCAGGCCCGGCATGTTGTGCAGGCCAAAGATCTCGTCGAAGGGGAAGCGCTGCAGCAGCCCGTCATCGAGCATTGCCAGCGCGCCCTTGCCCCACTCCTCGGCCGGCTGGAAAACGAAACGCACGGTGCCGTCGAAACCACCCTCGGCGGCCAGCAGCTTTGCCGCGCCGAGCAGCATGGTGGTGTGGCCGTCATGACCGCACGCATGCATGATGCCGGGGTTCTGCGAGCGATAGGCTGTCGCGGACTGCTCGGTGATGCGCAGCGCATCCATGTCGGCCCTGAGCGCAATCGCCCGGTTGCCGCTGCCGCGCTTCAATGTGCCGACGACGCCGGTGCCGCCGACCCCCTCTGCAACATCGTCCAGCCCGAATTCGCGCAGCTTCGCGGCGACAAAGGCAGCGGTGCGCTTTTCCTCGAAGCCGAACTCGGGGTGCGCGTGCAAATCGCGCCGCCAGCCGGTCATTTCCTGCTTCAGCACATCACGATCGAGCTCAGCCATTTTCTCCCCGACCTATTTTGCAAGCTCACTGGCGACATCAAGCAGGATGTTGGCGCCGGCGACAAGCTCGGCATCTTCAGTGTGTTCGCGCGGATTGTGGCTGATGCCACCGGCGCTCGGCACGAAGATCATTGCCGCCGGCGCGAGGCGGGCCATCATCTGCGCGTCATGGCCGGCGCCCGATGTCATGCGCCTGACGCCGAGACCGCGGTTCTTCGCGGCCGCCTCGATCAGTTCGACGATGCCGATGTCGAATAGCACCGGTTCGAAGCGGGCGAGCCGCTCGACCGAGATCGATACGTTCTCCGAAACCTCAAGCTCCTCGAGATAGGCAGCAAGGGCCGCCTCATGCGCCTGCAGGCGCTGTTCGTCGGGATCGCGCAGGTCGATGGTGAAGACGGCGCGCGCGGGAATGACGTTGATGGCGTTGGGTTCGAAGCGCATCGTGCCGACCGTGGCCACGGTTGGCCCATTTGAAGCCCTGGCCCGATCGTGCAGGAAGGTGATGATGCGGGCGGCGGCGTGGCCGGCGTCGCTGCGCATCGACATCGGCGTGGTGCCGGCATGGTTGGCGGCGCCGTCGATGGTGATGCGCTGCCAGGAAATCCCTTGCAAATTCTCGACCGCGCCGATCGGCACGCCTTCACGCTCCAGCACCGGCCCTTGCTCGATATGAAGTTCGAGATAGGCATGCGGCTTGAGGAAGCCGGGTTCGCGGTCGCCGGCATAGCCGATGCGGGCGAGCTCCTGGCCGAGCACGCTGCCATCCGTGCCGATGGCGGCCAGCACGGCCTCGGCGCTGACGCCACCGGCATGGCATAGCGAGCCCATCATGTCAGGCGTGTAGCGCACGCCTTCCTCATTGGTGAAAGCGGCGACCGCGACCGGGCGCGACGGCGAAAAGCCCGAAGCCTGCAGCCTCTCGATCACCTCCAGCCCGGCCAGCACGCCGTAGCAGCCATCATAGATGCCGGCATCGATAACGGTGTCGATATGCGAACCGATGAGCAGCGGCGCCTGCCCGGCATTGTCGGGGCTTTGCCAGATGCCGAAGATATTACCGACCCGGTCGATGGCGACTTCCAGCCCGGCCTGCCTGAGCCAGCCGACAAAGAGGTCACGGCCCTGTCTGTCTGTGTCGGAGGCGGCGAGCCGGATCAGCCTATCCTCACTGTCGCGGCCAACGGCGCCGAGTTCCCGGATGCGGCCAAGCAGACGCTGTGCATCGATCCCGATCATGGCTATGCCTCGGCCTTCAGCTTGCCGGCCAGCACATCGGCGGGGCTCTGCCCGACCAGCTCGGTATAGCGATGCGGGTCTGTGGCGCCTTCGGTGTTGATCAGCAGCACGCGGGATTTGTCGTCGAGCCCGAGCGCGGCCTTGTGGTCGGCCACCGCCCGGATCAGCCCGGCCAGACCGACGCCGCCGCTTTCGCCGGCGACGATCACTGGATCATTGCCAGCCGGCCGTGCCAGCCGCCGCATCACCGCGACCGCCTCCTCCTCATCCACTGTCATGAAGGCATCGGCAACCCGCGCCAGAACGCGCCAGGCAACTTGCGAGGCCTCGTAGCATTCGAGCATCGCCATCACCGTCGGCTGATCGTGTGCGACCTTGACCACGTGGCCCGCCCGGGCGGCTGCGACAACGCAGGCGGCGCGGGCCGGCTCGACGACGATGAAGGTCGGCCTGGCGTCACCGAGCACGATGGCGAGATGGCCGGCCAGGGCGGCGGCAATGCCGCCGACACCGGCCTGCACGAAGACATGGGTCGGCGGCTGCGGCAACTGGCCCAACGCTTCGCGCACGATCGCCGTATAGCCCTGCATGACCAGACCGGGGATGCGCTCGTAGCCCGGCCAGGAGGTGTCGGACACCACGGTCCAGCCTTGCTCCGCTGAAACCTCGGCGGCCTGCCTGACCGAGTCGTCATAATTGCCGTCGACGCGGATCATCTCGGCGCCATAGCGGGCTATTGCTGCAATGCGCGCCTCGCTGACGCCGGCGTGAACGAAGATTGCCGCTTTCGCGCCTACCAACTGTGCACCTTGCGCGACCGAGCGGCCATGATTGCCGTCGGTGGCGCAGGCAACCGTCATGCCGGCAGCGACCGCCCGGACGTCGAACCGGTTGAGATCGGCCACGTCAACGGGCCGATGAAGCGATCGGCTCGCCTCCTCCAGCACCAGTCGAAAAACGGCATAGGCGCCGCCGAGCGCCTTGAAACTGCCGAGACCGAGGCGAAAGCCTTCATCCTTGATGTGGACGGCGCCGAGGCCGAGTTCGCCGGCCAGCGTCGGCAATGCATGCAACGGAGTTGCCAGGTGATTGTCGCGATGGGCAAGAAAGCGCTCGACCGTATCGGCACCGGCATTCCCCAGCGTTTCGGCATCGACCGGATCGAGCGGCCGACGGTGCAAGGCATTGCTGTTGAGCAGGAACACGGGTGGCCTCCTTTGGGTGTGACGAAATCATATTGCAGCCGAGGCGCAAATAGCGCTGTTATTGGCGCTTCGAAATGCAAGTTTGTTTCGCCAGGATAGCGCTTTGCCTCGATCGCCTTCACTCGACAGTTTCGACCTCGCCATCCTTGCCATCCTGCAGCGGGACAACACGATGCCGCAGCGGCTGATCGGCGAAGCCGTCAACCTGTCGGCGCCGGCGGTGCAGCGGCGCATCAAGCGCATGGAACAGTCCGGCGTCATTGCGGGCAATGTCGCCGTGGTCGACCCGGCGGCGGTCGGCCATCCCATCACCATTTTCGTCGAGGTCGAACTGGAGAGCGAACGCTCGGACCTGATCGACGCGGCCAAGCGGCAATTCTCGGCAGAGCCCGAAGTGCAGCAATGCTACTACGTCACCGGCGAGGCCGACTTCATCCTAGTCATCACCGCGGCCGACATGGGGGCCTATGAGGCCCTGACGCGCAGACTGTTCTTCGACAGCAAGAATGTCCGAAAATTCCGCACCTTCGTTGCCATGGACCGTGTCAAGGTGGGGCTGACGGTGCCTCTGCCGGGATAGCCAGTCACTTTTACGCAATTCCGGACGGAAAACCGCTCACACTTTTCCTGGAATTGCTTCAGCCAGCCGGCCGCAGCCAGACCTTGTTGTCGTGGAAGGCCGCACCGCCATAGGGCGCTGGTGCGTCGGCGCCGGTGAGCACATTGATGCCTTCGCCACGCTCATGGGCGCTGTTTGGCCAGATGCCCTCGGCGATCACCACGCCGCGCTTGAGGCCTTCGAACAGCTTTGCGTGCAGCACCACCTCGCCGCGCCGGTTGCCGACCTCGATACGGTCGCCGTCGCCCAAGCCAAGCGCGGCAGCGTCGTCCGGATGCAACAACAATTCCGGCCGGCCTTCCTTGGCCTTCGACACCGGCGTTTCCGAGAAGGTCGAATTGAGGAAGTTGCGCGCCGGTGATGTCGTCAGCCGGAACGGATGCTCCGCATCCGCGACCTCGATCAGGTCGACATGGTCGGGGAATTCGGGGAGTTCCGCCACCGGCCCGAACAGGCCCATGCTTTTCGGCGGCCGGTTGGGCGCCGCCTGCCCGCTCCAGTTGGCGCGGAAGTGAAATTTCTTGTCGGCATGGCCGAAACCATCGATAAAATGCGCCGCCTCGAAATCCGGCTGCAGGTCGACCCATTTGTCTTCCTTGAGGCTGGCGAAGGAGCCCAGCCCGCGCTTGCCGAGGATGATGTCGATATGCTGCTGCTCGGTCAGGCCAAAGCCCGGCCGGTCGGCGACGCCGAGACGCTGCGCCAATTGCTCGATGACGAAATGGTTGGTGCGCGGCCCTTCCGGCGGTTCGATCAGCTTGGGACCGAGCGTGATGTGCTGGTTGCCACCGCCCTTGTAGACGTCGTCATGCTCGAGAAACATCGTTGCCGGCAAAACGACATCGGCAAGCTTTGCCGTGTCGGTCATGAACTGTTCGTGCACGCAGGTGAACAGGTCATCACGCAGAAAACCATGTTTCACCAGCCGCTGCTCGGGTGCGACATTCACCGGGTTGGTGTTCTGGATCAGCATCGCCGTCACCGGCGGGCCACCGTAAAGCGCGTCCGCTGCGCCGGTCAGCACCGGACCGATGCGCGACTGGTCGAGATGGCGAATATTGGGATCGCGCATCGCGGTGCCTTCCAGCACATCCTGGTTGAGCTTGAAGATGCCGGAATTGGAATGGAAGGCACCGCCACCCTCATATTGCCAGGCGCCGGTGACGGCGGCGATGCAGGACGCCGCGTGCATGTTGACCGAACCATTGCGCTGACGCCCAAAGCCATAGCCGAGGCGGAAATAGGTTTTCCTCGTCGTGCCGACGAGGCGGGCGAAAGCCTCGATCTCGGTGACGGCAAGACCGGTGATGGCGGAAGCCCATTCCGGCGTGCGCGTCTCCAGATGCGCTTCCAGCCCCTTCGGATCGTCGGTGTATCTTTCGAGATAGGCGCGGTCGGCCATGCCTTCCCTGAACAGCACATGCATGACCGCGCAGGCCAGCGCGCCATCGGTGCCGGGCTTCAGCACAAGGCCTATATCGGCCTGCTTCATCGTCGCGTTCTCGTAGACATCGATGACGACGATCCTGGCGCCACGCTCCTTCCGCGCCTTGATGGCGTGGGTCATGACATTGACCTGCGTGACCACGGCATTGGTGCCCCAGATCACCACGCAGTCGGACTTCGCCATCTCGCGCGGATCGGGACCGCGCAAGGCGCCCGCTCCCATCATCCAGCCGGTCCAGGCCAGATTGGTGCAGATCGAGCCGAAGAACCCGGAGTATTTTTTCGCATGGCGCAGCCGGTCGATGCCGTCGCGCTGCACCAGCCCCATCGTGCCAGCATAGAAATAAGGCCAGACGGTCTCGGAGCCGTATTTTTCCTCGGCCGCGATGAAGTTCTCGGCGACGACGTCGAGTGCCGCTTCCCAGCTGGATTCCTTCCAGACGCCGTCGCCCTTGGCGCCGGCGCGCATCAGCGGCTTCAGCAGTCGGTCCGGATGATGGACACGATCGGCATAGCGCGCGACCTTGGCGCAGACGACGCCAGCCGTATACGTATTGGACTTGGCGCCATGGACACGGCCGATGCGGTTGCCATCGAGCAGCTCGACCTCGAGCGCGCAGGTCGAAGGGCAATCATGCGGACAGGCGGAGTGGCCGATTCTGAGCTTGGCGTGCTGGTTCATGCGGCGTTTTTAGCGGGTTTCGCAGGCGGCGTGTAGGGCCAGATCTTACCCTCCCCTTGATGGGGAGGGTCGGCGCGCAGCGCCGGGGTGGGGTGCGGCGCAGACCCCCGCCCCGCTCGGCTTTGCGGATCGACCCTCCCCACAAGGGGGAGGGTAAATCACTCCGCCGTGCCTTCCTCGTACTCGGCCGACATGGTCAGCCACTTTTCCTCGTGACCGGCAAGCTGCTGTGCCAGTTGCGAGCGCTCCTTGGCCAGCCGGGTCGCCGTCGATGGATCCTTCTCGTATACCGCCGGATTGGCGAGTTCATCCTCGATCAGGTCGATGCGCTTGCGGATGCGGTCCATCAGCGCTTCGGTGGCGCGGATTTCCTTGGCCAGCGGCTCGAAGGCGGCGCGGCGCGCCGCGGCATCGCGGCGGCGATCGGCCTTCGATGCCTTCTCGGCCTCGCGCTTGCCGCGGCGGTCACCCGACACGCCGGTGACCAGCGTCTTGTAGTCCTCAAGGTCGCCATCATACGGGTTGACCGCGCCGTCCTTGACCAGCCACAGCCGGTCGGCGGTCGCTTCCAGCAGATGGCGGTCATGTGAGATCAGGATGACGGCGCCGGGAAACTCGTTCAGCGCATGGATCAGGGATTCGCGGCTGTCGATGTCGAGATGGTTGGTCGGTTCGTCGAGGATGAACAGGTTCGGGCCTTCGAAGGCCGACAGGCCCATCAGCAGGCGCGCCTTCTCGCCGCCGGACAGGTCCTTGGCGGGGGTGTTCATCTTCTCGGTGGTGAGACCGAACTGGGCGACGCGGCCACGTACCTTGGATTCCGGCGCCTCCGGCATCAGCCGGCGGACATGCTCATAGGCGTTTTCATCAGGCCTGAGATCGTCGAGCTGATGCTGCGCGAAGATAGCCACTTTCAGGCCCGGCGCCACCGTCATGGTGCCGCTCTCCTGCTTCAACCGGCCCGACAGAAGCTTGGCGAAGGTCGACTTGCCGTTGCCGTTGGCGCCGAGCAGCGCGATGCGGTCATCGGCATCGATGCGCAGCGTCATCTTCTTGAGGATCGGCTGGCCCTCGGTGTAGCCGACATTGACGTTGTTCAAGGCAATGATCGGCGACGCCACCGTTTTCACCGGCTCCGGGAAAGAGAACGGCCTCACCGTGTCGTTCACGATCGCCGCGATCGGCTTCATCTTCTCCAGCGCCTTGATGCGCGACTGCGCCTGTCTCGCCTTCGAAGCCTTGGCGCGGAAGCGTTCGACGAAGGACTCCATGTGTTTGCGCGCGGCTTCCTGCTTGACACGGCCCTTCTCCTGCAACTCCTTCTGCTCGGTGTACTGGCGCTCGAACTGGTCGTAGCCGCCGCGCCAGAAGGTCAGCTTCTTCTGGTCGAGATGAACGATGGAATTGACGGCGCGGTTGAGCAGGTCGCGATCGTGCGAAATCAGAAGCACCGTGTGCGGGTATTTCGAAACATAGTTTTCCAGCCACAGCGTGCCTTCGAGATCGAGATAGTTGGTCGGCTCGTCGAGCAGCAGAAGGTCGGGCTCGGCAAACAGCACCGCGGCGAGCGCCACACGCATGCGCCAGCCGCCGGAGAAGGACGAGGCCGGGCGGCGCTGCGCGGCGTCGTCGAAGCCAAGGCCAGCGAGGATGGTGGCCGCGCGAGATTCCGCCGAATGCGCATCGATATCCGCCAGCCGCATATGGATGTCGGCAATGCGGTGCGCGTCGGTGGCGGTCTTTTCCTCCTGGAGCAATGCGGTGCGCTCGAGGTCGGCCTTGAGCACGATTTCGATCAGCGGCTCCTCGGTGCCGGGCGCTTCCTGCGCCACCTGGCCGATGCGGGTGTTCTTGGGCAGGCTTATCGAGCCGGTCTCGGAGGGAAAGTCGCCGGTGACGGCCTTGAACAGCGTCGTCTTGCCGGTGCCGTTGCGGCCGACGAGGCCGGCCTTTGTGCCGGCCGGCAAGGTCAGCGAGGCATGATCGAGAAGCAAGCGTCCGGCCATGCGGAGCGAAAGATCGTTGATGATAAGCATGCCGGGGCTTTTGCACGGGAGGGCGGCGCTTCGCAAGGGCCTGGGCGCCGGCGGGGGCATAAGGCATGAAAACGGCGCGCCTTAAGCGCGCCGTCCATTGCAAACAGCAGACTGACTTTTCAGAGGCTGCCTGGTTCAGGCTTTGGGTTTGCGCTTCGTCACCTTGGCCGCGGCGGCCGGAACGGCCGGCTTGCGGCCGAGGCCCGAAGACTTGGCCAGTGCCGAACGGGTCGCGGAGTAGTTCGGCGCCACCATCGGATAGTCCGACGGCAAGCCCCATTTGCCACGATATTCCTCCGGGCTGAGACCATGGTCGGTCATCAAGTGGCGCTTCAGCGACTTGAATTTCTTGCCGTCCTCAAGACAGACGATGTGGTCGGGAAACACCGACCGCTTCGGATTGACAGCCGGGTTCAGCGCGGGGCTTTCCACGGCGGCAATGCTGCCCAGCTTGCGCACCGATGCGCTGACGCTGGCGATCAGATCCGGCAGGCCGGACGCAGGGAGCGGATTGTTGCCGACATAGGCCGAGACGATGTCAGCAGTCAGTTCAATAGCGGTCTTGCTGTCGATGGTGTGCAATTCTGTTTCTCCCGCCGGTCATGAAGTTGCCGGCTTTTTTTAAGACTTCTCTTGATGTATCGACCTAGCTGCACCCCCCAACGGGTCGCTAAAGTCTCAATAAACGATCAAGAATCGGAACAGGAGGATGTTTCCACAACAGGTTGCAACGTTGCAAATTAGAAAATCTAATACTTGGAAACGGCCGACTTCGCGCCAGCAGATTTCAACTGCACGGACGCCGCAGGTTTAGAGTCGGCCAGTATGTCCAGAATGCGCTTCCAGCGGGCGCACCGGCCGAAATCTTTTTGCTCTATCGCTTTTTCGGCCTTCATGGCGGCGTAGAGCGGCGCCTCGGCGCCGAACTCCTTGAGCAGCCAGAATGCTTCCTGTCTGGCGAGGCGTTCATCGTCGTCAAGCATGTTCAGCCTCCGAGCGTTCTATGCCCACCGCAATACAGCTGCCGATGACGAGGACCGCACCGGCTATCGCGGTCAGCGTCAGCCTTTCGCCCGAAAGTGTCAGCAGCAGCGTCGATGCGATCGGGGTCAGATAGGCGATGACCGCAACCTTGCCGCCGCCTTCAAGCTTCAAGGCGCGCGACCAGAAATAATATCCCAGCCCCATCGGACCGGCACCGAGATAGAGGCCAAGCAGGAGGTGCTCACTGGATGGCCAGGCTGCGCCGTCGTGAATACACCACAGCAAGGTCAGGCCGACGCCGACCAATGCCGAAGGCAAAAGCAAACGCTCCGACGGTGTGGCCAGGCGGGCGACCGCAATCGAATAGAAGGCCATGCACAGCGCCGAGCCGAAGGCAGCGAGATAGCCGACGATGCTGCCCTGGAGAAAAGGCTGGCCGCGACCACCCGAGATCACCAGCGCCACGCCGACAAAGCCGAACACGGCAGTCAAACCCAGCAGCACGGGGCGTTGCCGCTTGCCCAGCACGATGACCGCCGCCGCGACCATCAGCGGCCAGGTGTAGGCGACGAGATTGGCCTCGATCACCGGCATGGAGGCAAAGGCGATGTATTGCAGCACCATGGTGCCGACCAGGCCAATAAAGCCGACCGCGACCGGCGCCAGGGTGCCGTCAGCACCCTTGGCAAAGGCTGCGCCTTGCGTGTCCCCCTTCCGGCTCGCCAGATGGATGACGGCGAACACCAGAGCCGCTCCACAAAACTGCAGCAACTGCACGAGCGACACCGGATGGCTGGCCAGCAGGGATTTGCCGACCAGCGCGTTGGTCGACCACAGGGCGACCGCGCCGGCGGCGAAGACCAGGGCCGACGGCGAGCCCGATCCACCCCGGAATCGCCGAGACGGTGCCTTGTCCTTATCGCCGACCATGATGTTACCGACGGCCAAACAGGCGTCCACTTCTATGCTCTGGCTACCATGATTCCCTTGATCCGCCCGGGACCGGCGCATCGGCCGCCGCCGTAACCGGACGTTCTTCCTCGAAGCGGCGATAGGCCGGCAGCTGGTTCGTCCAGACGTCTTCGGCGAGCTCGTTGACCCATTCGCGATCTTGATCATTGTCGGCTGCGAGATAGAACATGCGATTGTCGTCGACATAAGGCTTGGCCACCGAGCGCTGGTTGAGGACCAGCGTGACGCGCGAGCCGAGCTGGATCGGCGCGGTGCGGTGCAGGACGCCGAGAAACTGGCCGAGCGTGGCGTAGTTCATCTTGTGGTCGATGCGCATGACCTGGTTGCGCGGAATCTCGCGGCCGGATTCAAGGATGGCGCGGCCGGTCTCGGAATCGTCGCAGTAGATTTCGAGATGGCCGCCGACCAGCGGATTGCTGATCGACAGCGGAATGAGTTCGGTGACCGGGACACCGTCGCAATGCCAATCGACGGCGCCGTCCTTGGGATTCATGAAAGTGACGGTCGAGCCGACGATCGACAGCGGATAGGGCTCGAGCTTGGTGCCCATCATGTCGGACAGACGTTCCAGGCGCAGCTTGTCATGCAGCAGTTCCTTGATCTCCGGGATGAAACGGTCGGCGCCGGTGATGAAGGTCAGATCGAGGTGCTTGTGCACGGCGTGGCTGGCCTTGAGCTTCAACGCCGCCTCTTCGATCGCCGCCAGCAGCGCCGGGTCGTAGCCATGCAGATACTGCGCAACGCCGAAACCCGACACTTTCCAGGCCGTCTCATGACCGGATAATGGCTTCTCGGCTCATCGCGTAGCGCAGTTCAGGTATGGTATGGGCGTTCATTCTACTTCTCCAGGATGGGGGCATCACTTGGTAAACTGTCGATTAATTTCCCCACCCCTGTAAAATTAGGAATGCTGGTGCTAGTGTAAGCCCAGCTTAAGGTCGAAACGCGTGCGTCTGCTCAGTCAGGTCAACCTCAATTCGCTGAAGATTGTCGAAAGTGCCGCCCGGCACCGTAACTTCACGCGCGCCGGCGAAGAGCAGTTTATTACTGCTTCCGCCGTCAGCCAGCGCGTCAAAAGCCTCGAGGAACAGCTGCGCTTCAAGATCTTCCAGCGCGGCGGCAATGCGGTGTCGCTGACGCCCGAGGGCGAGACCTATGTGTCGCGCGTTCGCGAGGCGCTGGAGCGCATCGTGGCGGCCAGCATGGAGGCGACCGGACAGTCGCAGGCACATGTGCTGAAGATTTCGGTGCTGCCGACGTTCGCGGCGCGCTGGCTGTTTGCCCGCCTGCCGCTGTTCCAGCGGCAATATCCCGAAATCGAAATGCGGGTTTCGACCTCCTACGCCGCCAATGAGTTCGCCACCTCCGAGTTCGACCTCGAGATCCGCTATGGCGACGGCAGCTTTCCCGACCTCAAAGCGGACCTGCTGTTCAAGGAGGATTTGACGCCGGTGTGCAGCAGGAAGCTGTTCCACGAAGTTCTCGGCGACAGGCCGCCGTCAAAGGTGACGCCGGACGACCTCAGGCATTTCACGCTGCTGCATTCCGACACCTGCACGCAGAACTGGCAGTCGTGGCTGGGTTTTGCCGGCGCGAGTTCCGTGCTCGGCGAGACCAAGAGCATCTATTTCGATTCCTGCATGATGTCCTATGAGGCGGCCAATGCCGGCATGGGCTTTGCAGTCGCCAACCGCGCCTATATGGCGAGCGAGATCCGCGCAGAGCGGCTGGTGGCGCCGTTTGCCGTGCATCACCCCAACACCGCCGGCTGGTATTTCGTCTGCCCGGTCACCGCGCCCTACACGCGCAAGGTGGAATTGTTCAAGCAGTGGATCATGGCCGAGGCGGCGCTGACGCAGTGCCAGTTGGACGCCGGGATTGCCGGCGGCCCGGTGCTGCGCAAGGCCATTGCCTGAGGTCGGATTCTTTCCGCGGCCTTGCGGGATTTGTGGTCTTTTCTGCTGGTTTTGCGCAGACGGCACGAGCAGAACCGGCACGAAAACTGCCACCTCATGACGCAGGCGAGAGACTCAGCTATCTTCGGTTGTTGCGGCGGACCTGATATCCGCCTGGCCGGCGCTATCAGCTCACCTCCCAAGCGGCGCCGGCCTTCTTCTCCTGAAAGCCATTTCTCGTCTCCCGCCGGAAAACGATCATTGCGCCGGCTGATCGCCGCTGGCCGCCGGCTTTGGCGCCGAATCCGTCTGCGGAGTTTGATCGAGCACCGGGGCTTTGGTTGGCTGGATGTCGCCGTCGCAGGCGGCGAGCGCCAAGCTGGCGGCCAATAGAATCAGAAGCCTCTTCATGGCGACCTCCTAGGTCTGCCCTCTCCTTCGTAAGGCAACGAGGTGGTTCAGCTTTGGTTGCACGCTCGCAAACGACACCGCGTCGGCTGGAACCAAACGGCGGCTCTGAGGTTGGTTGCCCAAAGGAGATCGCGCCATGATCCGTCTGCTCATTACCGGCCTTTTCGCTTACGCGACCTATCGCATCGCCAAGGAGATCATCAAGGACGTGCCCGACAATTTCGATCCGTTGCCGGTGCCTGGCGACGAACGCGCCACTTTGCGGCGCCAGTCGGCGGCAACGCGTGTCGCGCCACGGCGATAGGGGCTACTTCGGCCCGTTGCGAACAAAGCGGAAACGATGCTTGATAGGCGATGACCATCGCCATCAATGATTCGTCCTTGCAGCCCGCCTATCTGACGAAGCTCAACGCCGAGCAGCGGCTCCCCNCATCAATGATTCGTCCTTGCAGCCCGCCTATCTGACGAAGCTCAACGCCGAGCAGCGGCTCGCCGTCGAACATGGCGACGGCCAGATCGCCGGGCCGCTGCTGGTGATCGCCGGCGCCGGCTCCGGCAAGACCAACACGCTCGCCCACCGGGTTGCGCATCTGATCGTCAAGGGGGCTGATCCCAGACGCATTCTGCTTATGACATTCTCGCGCCGCGCCGCCACCGAAATGGCCAGGCGGGTCGAACGCATCGCCGGCGAGGTGCTGGGCCGAGACGCGTCCGTCATCGCCGATGCGCTGGCCTGGGCCGGCACGTTTCACGGCATCGGCGCCAGGCTGCTGCGTGACTATGCGCTGACGATCGGCCTCGACCCCGCCTTTACCATCCATGACCGCGAGGATTCCGCCGACCTGATGAATCTTGCCCGGCATGAGCTTGGATTCTCGAAGACCGAAAGCCGGTTTCCGACCAAGGGCACCTGCCTGGCGATCTATTCGCGCGCCGTCAACGCGCAGGCGCCGCTTGGCGAGGTGCTGGGTTCGGCCTTTCCCTGGTGCTCGGGGTGGGCAGAACAGCTGAAAGAGCTGTTCGCCGGATATGTCGAGGCCAAGCAGGCGCAGAACGTGCTCGATTACGACGACCTCCTGCTCTACTGGGCGCAGATGGCCGCCGAGCCGGAGATCGCGGCGCATCTGGGCTCGCGCTTCGACCATGTGCTGGTCGACGAATACCAGGACACCAACCGGCTGCAGGCCTCGATCCTTTCGGCGCTGAAGCCGGACGGCGCCGGACTGACAGTGGTGGGCGACGACGCGCAGTCGATCTATTCGTTTCGCGCCGCCGAAGTGCGCAACATCCTCGATTTCCCGCAACAATTCGCGCGAGCCGCCGATGTCATCATGCTGGAGCGCAACTACCGCTCGACCGTGACTATTTTGGCGGCAGCCAACGCGGTCATCTCGGAGGCGTCGGAGCGCTTCACCAAGAACCTCTGGTCGGAGCGCAAATCCTCGCAAAGGCCGAAACTGGTCAGCGTGCGCGACGAGGCCGAGCAGGCGAACTATGTCTGCCAGGCCATCCTGGCCGAGCGCGAGGCCGGCACGGTGCTGAAATCGCAGGCGGTGCTGTTTCGCGCCTCGCACCACAGCGGCCCGCTGGAGATCGAACTGACGCGCCGCAACATCCCCTTCGTCAAGTTCGGCGGGCTCAAATTCCTCGACGCCGCCCACGTCAAGGACGTGCTTTCGGTGCTGCGTTTTGCCGAGAACCCGCGCGACCGCGTCGCCGGCTTCCGCGTGCTGCAGCTCCTGCCCGGCATCGGCCCTTCGGCGGCGAGCACCATCGTCGAGACCATGGCGACATCGCTCGACGAGGAAATGGGGCTGGCCCGCTACCGGCCGCCGCAACGCGCGGCTGAGGACTGGCCAGCCTTCGTTGCGCTTTATTCCGGCCTGCGCGCCCGGTCGGGGAAATGGCCGGCCGATCTCGAACAGGTCAGGCTGTGGTACGAGCCGCATCTTGAGCGCATCCACGAGGATGCGACGACGCGGCGGGCCGACCTCATGCAGCTCGAGCAGATCGGTTCCGGCTATGCTTCGCGCGAGCGCTTCCTGACCGAGCTGACGCTGGATCCACCGGATGCGACCAGCGACCAGGCCGGGCCGCCGCACCGCGACGAGGACTATCTGATCCTGTCGACCATTCATTCGGCCAAGGGCCAGGAATGGAAGAACGTCTTCGTGCTCAACACCGTCGATGGCTGCATCCCGGCCGATCTCGGCGTCGGCACCAAGGAAGACATCGAGGAGGAGCGCCGGCTGCTTTACGTCGCTATGACGCGGGCCAAGGACGGCCTGCATCTGGTGACGCCGCAGCGCTTCTTCACCCACGGCCAGGCAGCGCGCGGCGACCGCCACGTCTACGCCTCGCGAACCCGTTTCATCCCGGCCTCGATCCTCGGCGCTTTCGAGCAGACCTCGTGGGCGAGCGTCCACGCCAAGGACGATCCGCGCCACAGACCTGAAGTCCGCGTCGACCTCGGCGCCCGCATGCGCGGCATGTGGAAATAGAAGCCGCCGCAACCGCGGATGCCGGCAGGGAGCGACCTCAAGAGCAAATCGTCCTGTCATGGCATCTCTCAGGGAACCTCGGGCCGCCAGCCGCGTTTTCTGGCGTCCAACCCGCGATCGGAGGGCGGCGGCCGCCGCCCTTCCGCCCATCCAGAGAGGCCAGAATGCACGACGCGATGTTCTTCACCCCGGTTGCCGTTAGCGTTGGCGCCGGCCACAAACGCATGCTCGCCTCGCTGTTCGACATGCATGATTTCCTGACCGAATTTCCGCGGTCACGCCGGCGCCTGAGCTATGGCGCGGCCGTGAGGGCTTGCGAGGCGGCGCGCGCCGGAGAAATCTCGACCGAGGCCGCACGCGATGCCCTGATCACCTTTGCGGTCACGGCAGGCATCCTCTGGCCCGCGGTCCAGCCGGCCGTCTCGGTCAAGCCGGTCGCACACGGTTATGGCGGCTACGCCGTCTGAGACGGCCGGGACCAGGCCTGCCCAGCAAAAAAGATCACTCGGACTTGCCGGCAGACGTCGAACGACAACACGTCTTGGTGATCCCACCAAGCGTCCAATTCATCTTAGAGTAACTCGGCATTGGAAGCGTCTTGAGATGTTTGATCACGAACCCAAGTTCCATGGCCATCATGCCGTATTCCTCAACCGCGATGTCGGCCTGTTCACTGTTCAATGCAAACCGAAAGCCAAATTCGCTCGGTACGTCTCCATTTGAAGAAAAGGCAGGGATCGCGAGCCGTGAGTTGTGAAAACCAGAATGCCACCAGGCCGCACAAAGCTGAACAGACGAACCAGCCATCGCGCCCAGTTGTTATCGGCATGTGGGAAAAGAATGAAAGCGCAAGGACTGCATCATAGAGCCTGCCAAAAACTGCCTCCTCCGGTATCGATCGCGACTGAATGGCTTTAATCTTGAATTCGTTCGCCAGGAAAGAAATCGCTTGTGGATAATCGGAACTGACGAGATCGATGTCTTCATCCTTTACATGGTGCCGCGTCACGCATCCATACCTTGAGGCGAACTCGAGGAGCCCCCGGCCTAGATGCCGTGTTAAAATTCCTTTGAGTTTTTGCAGATGCTTGCCCATCTCTGAGATATTAACTGGCCTTTGAGACGTCAGACACAAATCATTATGGCTGATCAGGAAGTTGAATATATCATGATCTTGATGAATGGAACAACGGAAACTCTACGGATTATTTGTTCTCTAAGTAATTGTCGTTCCAACAGTTTAGGCCGACTTCTGGATCACTGACTCATCCGATCTATGAGCAGTGGATAACGGTACAAGCCGCCGAGGCGGGTACCACGCGCGATAGCGAGCGACGCTGCAGCCACCGTTTCGCCATCGGGTTGATCCACACCTCGAGCAGAAATGGACGGCCAACCCGCAAGCAGCGGCGGACGCAGCAAGCGAGGACTATTTTAGGTACATCTGAAGGCATCATAACGATGCGGCAGGCCAACGGATCGCAGCGCCACCATTAGACCGAAACACTTGCGTTAAGGAACGAGGCCTGCTGCAGTCGACACCATGGAAGCTGACGGCGCCGCTGCGTGTTCCAGGTCGCATTGCCGCGATCCGTTTGAAAAGCTCCTGCGCCCGACCGGAGCCTCGCCTGGCGCCCGCATTTCAATGCAACGTCGGATCACCGGCGAGCAGGCCGCGCGGCCCGGTCGTTTCGAAACTGACCTGGTCGCGGCCGTTGGATTTGGCCTTGTAGAGGTGCCGGTCGGCCGTCAGGAACATGTCGGCATAGGTGGTGGGTCCGCTGAAGGCGACGCCACCGATGCTCACCGAGAGCGGACAGGGCCGTCCATCCGGGGCAAACTCGACCTCGCGGATGCGCCGCCGGATCCCCTCGGCAACCAGCCAGGACTGCGACGGGTCGGCGCCAGGCAGGAAGATGGCGAACTCCTCGCCGCCGATGCGCCCGACAATGTCGGCGCCGCGCAGCTGGGCCTTGATCGTCTGCGCAATCAGCTTGAGCGCCTGATCGCCGCAATCGTGGCCCAATCGATCGTTGATGGTCTTGAAATGGTCGGCGTCGACTATCAACAGGGCGCCGGCATCGACGACAGACTGGCTGCGCGCCTGTTCGAGATAGGCCTCGACCAGCATTGAAAACGCGCCGCGGTTGAACACCGCGGTCAGGCTGTCGGTCGCCGCGACGATGCTCAGATTCTTCTGGGCGATCGCCAGCTGGCGCATCTTGTACATCAGGAAAGAGAAGAACGATCCACCCAGCACGAGCGGCAGCAACAGGTCGGTGAGCATTGCCCAGCGCAGCGCATCGGGCGACAGCGACGGAAAATTGTAGGAATCGACAAAGAAGGCCGCCGCGATACAGATCGCCGTGCCGACAACCGTGACTGCTATGACCCTGCCCCAGCTCGTGGGCGACAGATCGACCCGCATGCCATTTCTCCCACTGTGTTCGCCATTTTGCAGCGGGAACACAAATGAAACCCTAAAATCTTACCTGCAATTCGAATGTGGTTAACCAGAACAATTCCAGGAAAGTGTGAGCAGCTTTCCCGGGAGAAGCGCGTGGGCGCTTTCCCTGAGAATTACCAAGACAAAGGGATAGCGCGTTTCACCGTTTCCGTTAAACGATAAAACGCTCCGGCAATCGAAAGGCGCGATCGGTTGCCTTGTGAGTGGCGACAAAAAGCCCGCCACTTGCGCGGCGGGCTTTCCGACTGGCCGGAGGCTTCTCGTCAGCGCATGTCCCTCGGGAAGTCTGGGCCATGCGGTAGGAGAGTGCCGTAAAGCCTCACGGCTGGCTCGACACTCCCGGCGAAACCTGTCTCAGCGACGCGAGATCATAAGGCATAGCTGCCGCAGATCGCTGTCGTAGGTGCCCTCGCTGGCGAGCACATCGACGCAGCGCTTCTTCATACGTGTCAGCTGGCTGTTCGACATGCTGGCGACGACACCGGGTGTCCCAGGGGTGCCTGGTGTTCCAGGAGTTCCTGGAGTGCCGGGGGTACCGGGCGTGCCCGGCGTTCCGCCAATGCCGACGCCGACACCGACGTTGATGCCGCTGCCGACGTTGACGCCGACACCGGCATTGATACCTCCGCTGCCGCCGACCGTGGCCCCAACACCGGCCTTGATGCCACCGGCTCCGCCGACCGTCGCGCCAGCGCCGGCCTTGATGCCGCTGCTACCGCCGACTGAGGCGCCGAGGCCCGCAGTAACGCCGTTATTGCCGCCGACCGTTGCGCCAGCACCCGCCTTGATACCGCCGCTGCCGCCAACCGAGGCGCCGGCACCGGCCTTGACCCCGCCGCTGCCGCCGATCGAAGCGCCAACACCGGCATTGATGCCGCCAGCACCGCCGATAGATGCGCCGACACCGACGCCAATTCCGCCGCCTGCATTCGCGGGAGCGGCAAAAATGACGATAATTGCACCCGCCGCCAGTGTTCTAGCGATTTTTTGAGTGATATTAACCATGACACTCTCCTTGTTGCCGTTCTGCTTTGTGCATTGCAACATGCCAGCAAACCAAAGCAGACATATGCTTATGCACTCACAGCTACGCACGAGTCTTCCTTATAGTTTCTTTATTTTTTCCAAGAATAAGGATTGTAGTTCTCAAGGCGTGCACTGATCTGCTAAAAAAAAATATGTTTTTGCTTCAATATTTAAACTCTGTTTAATTCTCTCGACAGAAATTCCACCGGAGTTGGAGCGGGTTGTGGCTGCGGCGGCCTGGAGCCGAAGGCCCACAAAAGGCGGGCCACTGACAGCCCAGCCATCTGGCCCAGTCACCGGGCAGCGTTGTGCCGACAGGGTCCTCAAACCCGGCTTGGATCCAGAGCTGGTGCCGGGCATCGACGGCCGCGCAAATGCACCGGTTAACGCTCCCGTGCGTTTAAACGGGAAGCGCGGTCAGGAGATCAGGCGTAGGCGCGGCCTTCGTCGGTGCGTTGGAAAAACGCCAGGTCGAGCTGCACCGAAGGCCGGCCGAGAATGGTCAGGATGGTATGCGCCTGGCCGCGGTGATGGGTCTGGTGGTTGAAGACGTGTCCCAGCGCCGGCGCCAGCCGCTGCGAGACGGTGCGCATGTCGGAAACGGTCATGTAGGAGAAGCGGCCGGACAAAGCCTTTTCGGTCAAACCGCCGACCCAGTCGACGATCCGCCTGTCCTCGGCCTCACGCGCCAGCTTTAGGCCAGGCAATGCGCGGTGCAGGATGGCGTCGAGCTTTGCCGGCGCGTCGCCCTCGCCGGTGAAGCGTTTCATCCAGATGCGGTCGGTGGCCAGCAGATGGTTGAGCGTGCCCATCATCGAGCCGAAAAATGCGCCGACATCGCGGTTGAACTCTTCTTCGTCAAGTGCGGCGACGGCATCGTAGATGCGGCCATTGGCCCATTGATTGTAGGCCGCGAACATCATGAAATGCTGTTTCATCTTTTTCCCGCCGACGAGTTCCGCTTCAGCCGCAGGCGCCTAATTAGACCGCGAGGACGCAGCCGCCAATGACCATTCTGTTCTATGAACTCGCCGGACACGACGCGACCCGTCCGTTCAGCCCGCCTTGCTGGAAGGAGGCGGCGGCCGCAGCTTAGGGAATAGGCAGTAGGCAATAGGGTCTGAGGGCTGTACTGCCTACTGCCTACTGCCTACTGCCTACTGCCTACTGCCTACTGCCTACTGCCTACTGCCTACTGCCTACTGCCTACTGCCTATTCCCCACACAAGTCTCCTGATCGCCATGCCACCACCCCCCGATTTCACCGATGATTTTCGCGCCGGGCTGGTCACGCTGCTGCGCTGGCGCCGGGATGTGCGGCGCTTCGAGCGGACGGCTTTGCCCGAGGGTACGCTGGAGCGGCTGCTGGAGCTTGCCAGCATCGCGCCGTCCGTCGGTCTCAGCCAGCCGTGGCGCTTCGTGGTGGTCGAGAGCGCCGAGCGGCGGGGCGCGGTGAGAGACTGTTTCGAGCGGTGCAATGCCGAAGCTCTTGAATGCTTTTCAGGCGAGCGCGCCGCTCTCTATGCCCGGCTGAAGCTCGCCGGTCTCAATGAAGCGCCCTGCCAGTTCGCGGTTTTCGCCGACCGCACGACGCAACAGGGCCATGGGCTCGGCCGCATGACGATGCCGGCAACCATCGACTATTCGGCCGTCATGGCGGTGCACACGCTGTGGCTGGCGGCGCGGGCGGAAGGCATCGGCATGGGCTGGGTGTCGATCCTCGACGCGGCCGAGATGGCCGCAATCCTGGACACCCCGCCTGAGTGGACGCTGATCGGCTATTTCTGCCTCGGCTATGCCAGCGAGGAGCATGATCTGCCGACGCTGGAACGCGAGGGCTGGGAGCGCCGGCGGCCGCCGGTAGTGATCAGGCGGTAAAGCTGCCCATCACTTCGTCTCTTCCTTGGCGATGAGCTTGACGCAGATCGGGTCGCCCTTCGGCATCGGAGTGCACTGCCATTCAGGCCCGAAACCGAAATTCGTATCTGTGCGGCGACCCGAAAAGAGCAGCAGAACAAGGCCCACGGCAGCCAAGATGCCGATAATCCAAAGGCTCCCTTTTATGTCGCCCGGTCTGAGGTGGAGGTAGGGCCAGCGCGTCCCGTCAAACATGGTCCGATGTCTTTCCGTTCCGCTGATTTCCCTTCGAAGCCGTGCGTGCCTGCGCAATCGCCATTTTCCCGCAAAGCCTTGCCTTTGACCAGAGCGTTGCGAACAGCCATGCGGGCGGTCGCGGTCGAATAACGCTGCCGGGGCGCGTCCCCTTGGCAATGGGCCGGGCGGCTTGTATAGAGCCCGCCACTCCACATTCCGATCTCAAGACTTTCCATCTCAAGACAAGGACGACCCCATGGCGCTCGAACGCACCTTTTCCATGATCAAGCCGGACGCGACCCGGCGCAATCTTACCGGCGCCATCACCAGGATGCTGGAAGAGGCCGGCCTGCGCGTCGTCGCCTCACGTCGCGTGTGGATGAGCCGCCGCGAGGCCGAAGGCTTTTACGCCGTCCACAAGGATCGTCCGTTCTTCGGCGAACTGGTGGAATTCATGTCGTCGGCGCCGACCATCGTGCAAGTTCTGGAAGGCGAAAACGCCATTGCCAGGAACCGCGAAGTTATGGGCGCGACCAACCCCGCCAACGCCGCCGAAGGCACCATCCGCAAGGTGCACGCGCTGTCGATCGGCGAGAATTCCGTGCACGGCTCCGACGCGCCGGAAACCGCCGCGCAGGAGATCAAGTACTGGTTCTCCGACACCGAGATCGTCGGCTGAGCCGACGCGAACCAATGTATGCAAGAGGCCGGCACTTCGCCGGCCTTTTTCTTTGGTCAGGTCCCGGCTGCCGCTTTCAACGGATGAGCGGCGTGTCCCAGAGGTCGCCGAGCAGCGTTTTCAGCTCCGTGAAACGCTTCTCGCCCAGTTCCTCGGCCCATTCCCGTTCGACGTCGAGCAGGATGTCGGCCATCTTCTGGTATGCGGCGCGCCCGCGGTCGGTGAAGTGGACGACGGTCCCGCCGCTCTCATCGGGTGCCGCCGAGCGAGTGATATAACCCATCGCTTCCAGCGTCTTCAGCAGTTGATTCATGGCCTGCTTGCTCATCGCGGCGCGCTCGGCGAGCGCGCTCGGCCGAAGGCCATCCGGGCCGGGATATTGGATCACCGCCATATGCGGCGGGCTGAGGTCCTCGAAACCCGACGCCCTGAGATCCCTGATCAGCTTGCGGTGAATGGCCATGGCCGGAACGCGCAGCAGTGCACCGATCAGCGGTGGCTTCTTTGGCGTTTCTTCCCTGGATAATGGCATTGACACTCGGGTAAATTGAGTTTACTCATTTCGGTAAATCCAATTTACCACATGGGAGGGTGAAATGCTAGACAGAGCTAGCCAGATCAGCGTCAATCCGGCCGACGAGACAATCAGCCATGGCGGCCTTGCCGTGCGCTTCCTGCTTACCGGCGACCAGTCGAACGGCAGCATCGCCGCCTTCGAACTGACCGTCGCCGGCTCGCAGCGCCTGCCCGCCCCGGCGCACAGCCACGATCACTATGAAGAGACGATGTACGGGATCGAAGGCGTGCTGATGCTGACCGTCGACGGACACCGGCACGATATCGGGCCGGGCCAGGCGCTGTGCATTCCGCGCGGCGCGGTTCACCGCTTCGACAACGACACCGCCGCGACCGCCAAGGTGCTGTGCGTGGTGACGCCGGCGGCGATCGGCCCGGACTATTTTCGCGAGGCCTTCGCCATCTTCAGCACTGGCGGCCCGCCAGACCGCACCAGGCTGATGGACCTGATGCGCCGGTTCGGCCTGACGCCGGCGCCCCCGCCGCCGCCGCAGTCTTGATCTTAGCTCGCTGCGTTGAATCGCAAAATGTCACGGCCGTCCTTGTCGGCGATGATCAGCTTGCCGCCATCGACACGGTATGACGCCGCCTTGGCGAGCGCCTCGAACAGCGCCTTTTCCTCGGCCATGATCTCCGGCGCGCAGGCCTTGTAGGTCGAGCCGATGTCGTTGATGACGATTGTCTCGCCATCGACCTTGGCGGTGGCGAAATAGGCGTTGCACGGGCCGCTGCCGCCCGCCTTGCCGGCTTCGCTGACCCGGAACGTCGCCTGCGGCTCCGAAATCACGCCGATACCGTCGATATACTCGACCAGCCAGCTCTGGCCGAACAGCGAGGCCGAGGTCGGCTTGTCGCTCGGCGCCACCATTTTCAGCACAATGGCCTGCGGCGCGTCGCTGAGCGGATCGACCTGATAGCGCGAGTCCGTGACGAACAGCAGCTTGTCGTCGGCGGTGATGCGCGCCTGCAGCGCATAGGTCATGTTGGGCCGGATCACCGTTGAATCGAAGCTGATCTCGAACTTGATCGGCACCTGGCCGGCCGGCGCTACCTTGCGCTCGCCGACAATGGCGGCCGGCGCATCGGCCAGCGATACATCGGCAAGTTGAACCGACAGCACGGCGTTGGGCGGCAGCGCGATGCGCTCGCGATACATCACCTCGCCCTTCAGGGTTTTCTCGGCGGCGACGGAAGGCTCGGGAACGGCCAGAACGCCGATAACCAGCGGCACAAAGCCGAAAATGAAGAACTCGGCGATCCTGTCCAGCATGCCCTTGCTCCCTTTTTGCCGATGCGATTTGGCCAAGGGAATGCAGTCAATACATGGCTGCGCCGAGATTTATTCGGGCCGCGCCTTCCAGCGCGCCGCAGCCTGGTCGTCGGCGTCCTTGGCCTCGACCCAGCCGCCATCGGTGCCGTCCACGCGGTGCTCCTTCTTCCAGAAGGGTGCACGCGATTTCAGGAAATCCATCAGGAAATTGGCCGCTTCGAACGCCGCCTGCCGGTGCGAGGACGCTGCCACCACCAGCACGATGTTTTCGCCCGGTGCGATCTTGCCGTGGCGATGGATGACGGTCAGCCCTTGCAGCGGCCAGCGCTGAAGTGCCTCGCGGGCGATGCGGGTGATTTCGGCCTCGGCCATGCCGGGATAGTGCTCGAGTTCCAGGGCCGACAGCTGGCCCTGCTCGTCGCGGCAAAGTCCTGAGAAGGACACCACGGCGCCGATGTCGGCGCGACCCTCGGTCAGTTTCGCGATCTCGGCGGCAACGTCGAAATCGTCGCGCTGGATGCGCACCGTCGGCGCGCCGGACATGGTGTCAGCCCCCGGTCATCGGCGGAAACAGCGCGATCTCGCGCGCGCCGGCTATCTTTTCGCGATGCTCGACATGTTCCTGATTGATGGCGACGCGGATTACATCAGGATATTGCAGCGCGTGCCCATATTCCTCGCCGCGCGATTTCAGCCAGCGCAGGAGGTCGGCCACCGTCACGATACCGGCGGGCAGTTCGACATCCTCTTCCGGCTTGCCGATCCGTTCGCGCACCCAGGCGAAATAAATGAGCCTGGTCGACATCTCACTCGTCCATGATGTGCTTGAGGCCGGCGCGGAAATAGTCGTAGCCGGTGTAGAGCGTGACGAGGGCTGCGATCCACAGCAGCACCAGTCCGGTCTGCGTGGTCAGCGGCAAGATCTTGTCGCCGGCAGGCCCGGCCAGCAGGAAGGCGATGGCGACCATCTGGATGGCGGTCTTCCATTTGGCCAGCTGCGTCACCGGCACCGAGACTTTCAATGCCGCCAGATATTCGCGCAGCCCCGAAACCAGGATTTCGCGGCACAGGATGATGATTGCCGCCCACAGCGACCAGCCTGCGATGCCGGCATGGCGGTCGGTGTCGGCGGCGAGCAGCAGCAGGCAGGTGGCGACCAGCAGTTTATCGGCGATCGGGTCCAGCATCTTGCCGATGTTGGACGTCTGCTGCCAGGCGCGCGCCAGATAGCCGTCGAGATAGTCGGTGATCGAAGCCAGCAGGAAGATGATCAACGCCGACCAGCGGGCGAAGTCGCTCGATTTCAGATGCCCCTCGAGAAAAAAGCACAGCACCACCAGCGGCACCGCGACGATGCGGGCATAGGTAAGCATGTTAGGCAGGTTGAACGCGCGCTTGGCCATATCTCAGGGACTCTTTCTGCCTGCGTACTCAAATCAGAACCGGATGTAGGGGGTCAACAGGCGAGATTCGATTGGCCAGACGAAAATAGCGCGCGATTGCCGGGATTCGAGTGGCCTGCGAGAAAAGAACGGCTGCTGCCATTTCATCGGGACAGCGGCGTCACCGGCGCTCAGCTCTCATGGAAATGATTGTAGACGAGCTTGGCGACCTGCTCTGAAATACCGTCGACCTTGACCAGATCCTCGACTGCCGCGCGGCTGACCGCCTTAGCAGTGCCGAAGGCCAGCAGCAGCGCGCGCTTGCGACCGGGACCGATGCCGGCGATCTCGTCGAGCGGGCTCTTGACCAATTCCTTCTTGCGCCGCGCGCGGTGCGAACCGATGGCGAAGCGATGCACCTCGTCGCGCAGCCGCTGGACGAAATAGAGCACGGGATCGCGGACGGGCAGCGAAAACGAGTCCCTGCCTCTGACGAAGAAACGCTCGCGGCCGGCATCGCGGTCCTGGCCCTTGGCGATGCCGATGGCCGCCACGCGATCCTCGATGCCGAGGTCGGCGAGGATCTTGCGCACCGCGCTCATCTGGCCCTGGCCGCCATCGATCAGGATGACGTCGGGCCAGGCCGGGAAGCTGCCGGAGATGTCTTCTTCGATGTCGTCGCCTGCTCCACCGGCTGCCGCGTCGTCGGGAACGACATCGCCATGTTCCTTCAGCAGCCGCGAAAAGCGCCGTTCCATCACCTCGCGCATCATGCCGAAATCGTCACCGGGCGTGATCTCGGTCGAGCGGATGTTGAATTTGCGGTACTGGTTCTTCACAAACCCTTCCGGCCCGGCGACGACCATGGCGCCAACGGCGTTGGTGCCCATAATATGCGAATTGTCATAGACCTCGATGCGCACCGGCGGCTTCGGCAGGCCGAAGGTCTCGGCAAAGCCGGCGAGCAGCCGGCCTTGCGTGGAGGTTTCGGCCAGCCGGCGGCCGAGCGCCTCGCGGGCATTCTGCAGCGCGTTGTCGGTCAAATCCTTCTTCTCGCCGCGCTGCGGCACCGAGATCGACACTTTACGGCCGGCGCGGGTGGACAGCGCTTCGGCCAGCAGTTCCTGATCCTGGACGCCTCGCGACAGCAGAATGTTCCGTGGCGTCGGCTTGTCGTCATAGAACTGCGCCAGGAACGAGCCCAGCACTTCCGCCCCCTCCAGTGCCGGATCGGCCTTGGGGAAATAGGCGCGGTTGCCCCAGTTCTGGCCGGTGCGGAAGAAAAACACCTGGATACAGACCTGGCCGCCCTCCTGATGGATGGCAAAGACATCGGCCTCGTCGACGGTGGCCGGGTTGATGCCCTGATGGCTCTGCACATGCGACAGCGCTGCCAGCCGATCACGATAAATGGCGGCGCGCTCGAAATCGAGCTCCTGCGAGGCCTGCTGCATGGCGGCAGAGATTTCAGTCTTCACCTTCTGGCTGCGGCCCGACAGAAAATCCTTCGCCTCGCTGACCAGCTCGGCATAGTCGCCATGCGAGATTTCGCCGGTGCAGGGACCGGCACAGCGCTTGATCTGGTAGAGCAGGCACGGCCGGGTGCGGTTTTCGTAGAAGGAGTTGGTGCAGCTCCTGAGCAGGAAGGCGCGCTGCAGCGAATTGATGGTGCGCCCGACCGCGCCGGCCGACGCAAAAGGTCCGAAATAGTCCCCCTTGCGCGAGCGCGCACCGCGATGCTTGTAGATGCCGGGCGAGACGTGATCGCCGGTCAACAGGATGTAAGGGAACGACTTGTCGTCCCGCATCAGCACATTGAAACGCGGCCGCAAGCGCTTGATGAGATTGGCCTCGAGCAGCAGCGCTTCGATTTCGGTGCGGGTGACGACGAACTCCATCGTCGATGTCTCGCGCACCATGCGGCCGATGCGGGCGGTGTGGAACCGGCCTTGCGCGTAGTTGGTCACCCGCTTCTTCAGGCTGCGCGCCTTGCCGACATAAAGCACGTCGCCGGCGGCGTTCATCATGCGGTAGACGCCGGGCGCATTGGGCAGCCGCTTGACCAATGTCTGGATGACCTCGGCGCCGACCATGCCGTCGGCGTCGCCGGCATGCGGCGCCCAGTCTATCGCTGTGAAGGCGACATCGGGCCCGGTGGCCTCGGGCTCGACGATCTCCTCGACCGCTTCATCCTCAAGGTTGATCTCGGGCGGCATAGCGTCGGCGGCGCCGGCGCGCGTCTTGTGTTTCTGGTCTGCGGGACTCATTCCACCATGCCTGTCACATCCGGCGTCTGCCATGCAAGATGCTGGCCGCCGTCGAGCGCGATCATCTGGCCGGTCACCGAGCGCGCCTCCCAGAGATAGCGGATGGTGGCGCCGAATTCGGCCAATTGCGGGCCGCGCTTCAGAATCAGGCCATCGACCTGCTTTTGGAAATCATCATCGTCCTGGCGGGCATTCTTCAGCGCCGGACCGGGACCGATGGCGTTGACGCGGATGCGCGGACCGAGCGCCTGTGCCAGCATTTCGGTCTGCGTCCACAGGGCCGACTTCGACAGCGCATAGGAGAAATAGCGCGGCGTCGGCCGCCAGACGCGCTGGTCGATGATGTTGACGATCAGCCCCTCCTGCCCTTGCGGCAAGGCGCGGGCGAAGTTTTGCGCCAACAGCGCCGGCGTCTTCACATGGATGGCGAAGTGAAGGTCCCATGCCGCCCAGTCGAAGTCCTCGACGCTATCGTCGACGAACAGCGACGCATTGTTGACAAGAAGCGTGACCGGGCCGAGCGCTGCCGCGGCGCGGCCGACGAGATCGCCAACCGCATCCATGTCGGTCAGATCGGCGGCTACCACGCCGGCGCGACCGCCTCCGTCCCTGATGCTCGCAGCCAGCGCGTCGGCCTCGGCGGTCGAGCGGTTGGCGTGGATGGCGACGGCAAAACCGTGCGCGGCCAGATCCTCGACGATCGCCTTGCCGATCCGCTTCCCCCCGCCCGTCACCAGCGCCGTTCCGGCGGCTTCGATCATCTGTCAATCCTCAATCTGCGCCTCAATTCGGCTAGCGGCACATTGTGACGCGTCCAGGGGTTAAATGCCGTTTCCACCTGGGGCAGGAATGTGGCGAAACGGCTTTTTCGCCGCCGGCACCGCCCCGGATTCGGGTCGGCAGGACCGCAATATAGGACGCTGAACCCGTTGCACCAAGCCGAGTGCAGTGCAGCATCGCCTGCGTACTGACATTTCGCTGTTGCGAAGATGCAACGTCAAGCTTCGGCCTCATTCGTGCCGGGGAATGACCCATTTTCAGGTTCGCTGCCGCCGCATTTTGACACGACATTCGGAACCGTTGAGTGCCAGATCCGTTTCACCCCCGGACGGGTTGATGGCGCTCAGGACAAACAAGCCTACGTGTCTTGTGGCTTAAGGAGTAAACAACAATGCAAACCAATCTCAAATTCGCGCCGCTCGCGGTTGCGCTCGGGCTCTTCGCCCTCAGCGGTACCGCTTTTGCTGCCGATGTCGTCTCGGAAGAGCCCCCGGCGCCGGCCCCGATCGCCGAGCTCCCCGTCGCTTCCTGGGCCGGCCCGTATGCCGGTCTCAGCGCCGGCTACGGCTTCAGCGGTCATGCCAAAGTCCATGACGGCGGCCCGGACATCAAGACCAAGGGCTTTGTCGGCGGCGTTTTCGGCGGCTACCAGTGGCAGCAGGAAAACTTCGTGTACGGTGCTGAAGCCGATCTCGGCTACAATGGCGTCAAGGGTGACAGCGGCGGCGTCAATTCCAAGGGCGGCTTCGAAGGCTCGCTGCGCGCCCGTCTGGGTTACGCCGTGACCCCGGAAATCCTGCTCTACGGCACCGGCGGCGGCGCCCTGAAGAACCAGAAGGTCTCGGTCCCCGGCGACAGCGACAGCAACACCATGCTCGGCTGGACGGCCGGCGTCGGCACCGACATCAAGATCACCGACAATGTGTTCGGCCGTGTCGAGTACCGCTACACCGACTTCGGTTCCAAAAGCTTCGACAGTGTCGGCACCAAGGTCAAAGAGAGCGACAACCGCGTCACCTTCGGCGTCGGTATGAAGTTCTAACTGTCGTTCAAGCCACGACACAAGAAAGCCGGGCCTCGCGCCCGGCTTTTTTTGTTTCGCCCGTCAGGCCGGCACAGCCACCTTCAGCCCCGGAAACTTCTCATCGAAACGCGCTGCCCAGCGGGTCAGGCGGCCGCGGCCCTTTTCCCATTTGCCGGCGAAGCGCAGGGAGAGGTAGCCGAGGCATGCACGCAACGCCAGCTGGCCAAGCGTGATCTTCTTCGGCAGCTTCGGCGGATTGGCGTTGAGGAAATCGAGTGCGGCGGTGATCTTGGTCCACTGGCGATCGAGCCAGGGTTGATAGACCATCTCCTCCGGACGCGTGCGCCGCTCATAGACCATCGACAGCGCGCAGTCGCATATGCCGTCGGCCAGCGCCTCCAGCACTTCGGCCTCGAGGCGCTTGTCGGCATTGCGCGGCAACAACAGGCTCTTCGAAGCGCGGTTGAGATGCTGAGTGATCGCGCGGCTGTCATGGATCGAGCGGCCGTCGTCGAGCACCAGCACCGGAATCTTGCCGAGAGGATTGGCTGACATCAGTTCAGCAGGCTTGTCCTCGGTCTTGACCGGAACGAGCTCGACGGCAATGCCGGCATGGAGTGCTGCCATGCGCACCTTGGAACTGTAGGGGGATGAGGACGCGTAGAGCAGCTTCGGCATGATCGGTTCCCTGTTTTCGGACGGCCAGTGCATGTCGCTCAAAAATGCGATTCCGGTCTTGAGAACGACGCGCGTAAAACAAAGGTCTAGAGCGTGTCGCCTGAACCCCATCGAATGCGACCGCCTTAGTGTTGGACGATCTTCCCTGAGGGAGCAACTGCCAGAAGGGCAAAACCAGGCGGCCAATCCGCCGACAATGAAATCGCCATGCATGTCTCACAGAAGTGGCGTCAATTTCGAGAGAACGACATGCATCAAAACAAGACCTAAATCACAACAAAAAAGCTCCCGGGAATCTGCCAGTCGGCAAAGTTCCCGGGAGCTTTGAGATGGACCGCTGTTACTTCTTCTTGGCGGCTGGCTTTTTGGCCGGTGCAGCCTTCTTCACAGCGGCCGTCGACTTGGCGGCGGCGGCCTTCATCGGAGCCTTGGCGGCGGGTTTTGCCGCTGCCTTGGCTGCCGGCTTCTTGGCGGCGGGCTTGGCTGCTGCCTTCGCAGCAGGCTTCGCCACAGCCTTGGCGGCCGGCTTCTTGGCGGCGGGTTTCGCTGCTGCCTTGGCGGCGGGTTTTGCTACTGCCTTAGCTGCCGGCTTTGCCGCTGCCTTGGCAGCCGGCTTTGCCGCTGCCTTCGGTGCTGCCTTCTTTACTGCTGCAGGTTTCGCGGCAGCTTTCGGTGCCGCTTTCTTTGCCGGCGCTTTCGCCGCCGGCGCCTTCGTCGTGGTCTTTGCCATGCGATGCCCCTTGCGTTTGTGCCGATGGCCGTGAGTGACCCGGCGAGCTAATGCATATCTGACTCGTGCGTATCTAGCCAGCGAAGCATTACATAGAATTTCGCAAATTAAGTTTCGGTTACGCTGAGAGCATTATCGCAATCATCGGCACAGAAATCGGCAAAGACTCTTCCCGCTTCGCAGCGAACTGTTGCGAGAGAAATCTCTGATATCGAGACTCACACGATCTTTTCGTCAAGCTCACATTCTCTTGCAACGCCGTCGATCTCACGCGGTCATCGGCGACCTATCGGATGGCAACAATCATCGCACCGCAGAGGCTGATCTTGCTTCATCCCCACGGTTGCAGGAACAGCACTAAACTAAACACGAGCTTTTTGCTCGTATATCGAAAGTGGTTGGATGGAAGCCAGGAAAGACAGCACTTGAAGGACAGCCTGTTGTGTGTCGGACGTCTCCCAGACGAGAAGGGAGATCGCCAGCTTCGGCGCAAGAGATGCCCAACGGAAATGGGAAACGAAAGATAGGGGAATCTTCCTCCCGGGAAGCCGCGATCCCTTGGAAGCCAAGAGGTGCAGGCCCTAAACGCCAACCCGCTCGCGCACCTGCGGCCGGCGCGAAGGCTCGGCTTGGTGGAGGT
Organism: Mesorhizobium sp. L103C119B0; assembly: GCF_000502235.1. Taxonomy (NCBI): domain Bacteria; kingdom Pseudomonadati; phylum Pseudomonadota; class Alphaproteobacteria; order Hyphomicrobiales; family Phyllobacteriaceae; genus Mesorhizobium; species Mesorhizobium sp. L103C119B0. The sequence goes on from NZ_AYXE01000004.1 coordinate 284,454, forward strand.
GGACGGCAAACGTATCCCACGGCGGCGCAATGCCGATCTGCATCAGGATCCGCCCGATCTCGCCGCGGTGATAGCCGCCATGCGTGACGACATGGGTCAGCATTTCCTGGCGTGACATCATCGCCCTGTCGCCATCGTGAAGGTGAAAGGCACAGGCTCTGACATGAGCTTTGGCGAGACGGCTCCGATATAGTCGAGATACCAACGATCCATCGCAGCGACATCAGCGCTCAATTCATCGAGTGCCGGTGTGTCCACGGTGTTGTCGGACGCATAGCCATGACGCGTGCCGGAAAGATGCGCGGCGAATATCTTCGATACGACGAGGTTGTGGTTGATGAGACGGGTCGCTGTGTGACGCTGATCGACATGCTCCTGCTGGTCGAGGCCCGCAAGCTTCTCCAGCAATTCACCATTCGCCCAGATTTGATAAACGTAGAGGCTGCGGAGCAAATCCAGCGCGTCCATGGTCTGTATCCTTTCCAAAAAATGTGAGTATGTTACCTATATTCTTGGCTGCTGGAGCAGACATGTCTACTCGCATTGCAAAGCCGCGCTCACGCATGCGCAAGCAGCCGCGCCAGGCGCGTTCGAGAGCGACGGTCGAGGCGCTCATCGAAGCCGGTGCTCATGTTCTGAGCGCGCTCGGCTGGGCCGGCTTCACCACCAACAAGGTGGCCGATGCGGCCGGCGTCAGCATCGGCTCGCTCTATCAATATTTTCCCGACAAGCTGTCGCTGGTCGAAGCAATTCGCCGGCGACATTTCGATCAGGTGCTGTCGGTGATCGCCGAATCAGCAGAAGGCGACAAGCCGCTCAAGCGATTCGCGCAGGAGCTGGTGCGCGGCATGATCGATGCGCACAGCATCTATCCGACGCTGCATCAGGTGCTGCTCGACGAGGCGCCGGGCGATCGCGGCTCACGCGCCGCCCATGCCTCGTTCCAGTCGCGCTATCTTGATCACTACACGGCGGCGGTGGCGCAATATCGCAGGCGCAGAAAGGACAATGAGACCGTGGCCCGGGTGCTGTCCTCAGCGGTCGAGGGCGTCATCCACAATGCCGCGCGGCGAGACATGCTCGACTTGCCGGAACTGCAGAAGCAGTTGGTCGAGCTGATCTGCGCTTACGTATCTGGTGGGAAGGCGATGTGAGGCAGCGGCAGCAGTTCGGAGATTGGCGAAACCGGAGCGACATCAGATCTCCCCCTTGCGGGGAGATAGCAGGTTCAACGGCGGTTCTTATCCGACCTTAGCGCAGGACGCGGCAGCGGCCGTTGTAGACCATCCAGCGGTCGAAGCCCGAGACGCAGAATTCGACATTGTCGCCGATCGAGGCAAAACCCTGGCCTTCCTCGATCAAGTACCAGATGGTGCGGGCGCGGCCATCGGAAAGGCTGACGGTGGCGCCGCAATAGCGGCGGCCGATCGGCCATTCTTCGCTGGCCGGGAGATAGCGATGCTGGTGGATGCGTTGGAAATCGGTGATCGAAACATCCGGCAGATGCGGCACGTGATGCACCTGGTAGGAGAAGCGGCTGGAGATTTTGCTTAGCACCCAGGCCTCGCCGCAAACGCCGCTGTCCTCGTCGGAATAGACGGAAAGATCGGCGGCCTGCGCTGGCTGGCCGAGGGGTGCGGCCAGCGGCGTGCAAAGCGAAATCAGGGCAGCAAGAGCGGATTTGGCAAAGCGAGTCATGGCAGCCTCTCAAAGGTCGACTGCGCCCACTTTGCGGATTCGGCGGCGCGCGGTCAAGCGGTCGCCCTGACGATGGTTTCCCGCTCCGCAACCGGTTTTGCCGGTGCGAAGCTGCGAAACCACGTCCTGACCTTCGAAAAAGCTCGCCTTGCCCATTAGGAAAAGCGGCCTGCCCATGGCCGGCGGGCCGCCGAAACCCGGTTCAGCCTTGCTTGGCGTCGCCCTGCGGTATGGCGGCCGGGTCCATCCACATCGCTTCCCAGACGTGGCCGTCAGGATCGGCCAGGCTGCGATTGTACATGAAGCCATAATCCTGTTGGGCGTTGATGTCGGCGGCGCCGCCATTTTTCGCCGCCGCCTCGTTCATCGCATCGACCGCCGCGCGGCTGTCGCAGGACACGGCAAGCATGACCTCGCTCGAGGTGGCCGGCGGGATGGGGCGATCGGTGAACTGACGCCATTTGGCGTGGGTGAGCAGCATGACGTTGATCGTTTCGCTCAGCACCATGCAGGCTGCGGTGTCGTCGGTGAAGTGCGGGTTGTTGTCGAAGCCGAGGGCTTTGTAGAATGCCATCGACGCAGCGAGATCGGCGACGGGCAGGTTGACGAAGATCATGGGGGGCATAGGGTCTCCTTGACAGTACACACTTGAAACCGGACCGGCGTTTCGCCGGACCATCCTCCGATGCCTTCTCTCAACGCACCGGTTTTGCTTTGCCGCGCACCCTCTCGGTCTGCGCCTCCTGCATCGCTTCGACCTCTTGATAAGCCGAGCAAAAACTGCATCTCGGCCGCCGAATATTCTCCAGCAATGCGGCGCCCGCCTCGAGGATCGGATGGTAGCAGCGCCGGACGAGTTCCTCGGTCTTCTTGCCCGCCGCGACCATGACCTTGCGCCTGTCACCGGGATCCGGCTGGCGGCTGACGAAGCCGCGCTTTTCCAGCCGGTCAATCAACGTCGTAGCCGCCGCCGGCGTGAGATTTGTCTCCCTCGCTACGACGTTTGCCGGCCGCGGGCCGTGACTGATCGCGCCAGCGGCGCTCGGCAGCGCTCAGCACATAGATTTCGGCAACGGTCCCATCGAACGTTTCAACGGCATCCTGCCAGCGCGACATCGCGAAGCCTATCGCGTTGACCAGTTCCTTTTTTGTCGATCTTGGCTTCGATTCGAAATCTAATAATTAGATATCTATCTATCTGATTCTGGGATTAGCGTCAACGCCAAGCCGATTAGATGTGCATCTCCATGGTTTCGGTTCGTTCAACACAACTGAGCATTCGCGGATGGCGCCACCGTCAAAACTTCTAGCGACTTTGTGTCTTTGCCGCGGGCGTCGCCCGCTGCGAAGCGTCGCTACTCCCCGGCCAGCCATTCCAGCGACCAGTGCGCCGGCTTTTCGACCGCCAGCAATCTGTGCAGGACCGGCAGCACGATGCGCAGTTCGCGCTCCAGCGTGAAGGGCGGGTTGACCACCACCATGCCGCTGCCGTCGAGGCTTGGTTCACGCGATGCCGGCCGGATCTCGAACTCGATGTCGAGCAGTTTTGGAACGCCGGATTGCTTGAGCGCCTTGCGGAAGGCGATGATCGCTTTGCGGTCCTTGATTGGATACCACAGCGCGTAGATGCCACCCGGCCAGCGCCTGTGCGCTTTCTGCATGCCATCGACCAGGCGGTCGAATTCGCCGACTTCCTCGAACGGCGGATCGATCAAAACCAGGCCGCGCTTTTCCTTCGGCGGCAGATGCGCGCCAAGCGCCAGCCAGCCGTCGAGTTCGATCACCCTTGTCTGGAAATCGCCGGCAAACAGCGTCTTCAGCCTGGCGGCATCTGCGCCGTGCAGTTCGATCGCCGACAACCGGTCCTGCTTTCGCATGAGGTGCCTGGCGATCAATGGCGAGCCCGGATATTTCTTCACCCCGCCATCGGGATTGAGCGAACGCACCGCTTCAAGATAGGGGGCAAGCAGCGCAGCCGCCGATTTTTCGATCGGGGCGTGGATGAGGCGGCCGATGCCGCCTTGCCATTCGCCGGTCTTTTGCGCTTCCGCCGACGAAAGATCGTAGCGGCCAATGCCGGCATGAGTGTCGACGACACGGAACGCCTTGTCCTTCTGCTTCAGATAGTCGAGCAGAAGGCTGAGCACGACATGCTTGACGACGTCGGCGAAATTGCCGGCGTGATAGGCGTGACGGTAGTTCATGCCGCGCTCATGTCGAGGAGCCTCTGCCCCAACGCGGCGGTGGCGGCTTCGAGTTCGGGTTCTCCGGCCGGCGACCGCCGAAAGCCAGAGTAAGCAGGAAGCCGATCAGGCCGACGGCCATCAGCCCATAGCCAACCGGCCGTGCGCGTTGATCGATCTCACCGGCGCCGGAGCGCAGTATCAGATCCACTGCGCGTATCGGGATATCGTCGGCGTCGCCCGGGCCGGCGGTGAAGAGATAGGTGCCGGGACTGACGGTTTCGATCACGCCGGCCTCGTCGCGAAAGATCTTGTCGGGCAGTTGCGGGCTGACCTGGCGCGGATTGTCGGCGTGGTTGAATTGCAGCGTCGAGGCAAGCACCGTGCGCCCGGCTGTGGCGGCAGTCAGCGTCAGCACGGTGCGCTGCTGCGAGACAATGCGCTCGGCCTTTGCCGTCAGGTCGACCAGCACTCTGACCGGCGCGTCGCCAGCTTTCAGCGTCACCGTCACAGGCCTAAACCGTCCCTGGTCGTAGACGCGCCAGGCGCCGATCTCGTGGCCGGAGAAATTGCTCATGGCCCAGGGATAGACGAAGCCAATGGCGGTGCCGGCAAGCAGTATCAGGACAAACAGAAAGCGCATTGAGGAGATCCGGGTGTTCGACAGATTGCCAATAACGCCCTGAAGGCCAAAAAGCGATGGCTGACGCAGCGGAGCCACCTTTGTGGAGTCCGTTGGCGGCACGCAAGCCATGTGGCACTTATGGCGAATGAAGCCTTCCGCAGAAGCATCGACTCGTCTTTTCCAACCGATGCCGGTGGCTCATGCCCAATAGCACCGTGCTGATCACCGGTGCCCGCGCGCCGGTGGCGCTGCACCTGGCGCGGCTGCTGCATGGCGCCGGTCGCCGGGTGATCCTGGCCGACAGCCCGGCCCGGCCGATCGCCGCAGCGAGCACGGCCTGCGCCGCCTACCATCGCCTGCCGCCGCCGCGCTTTGCCGCCGACGCCTATGCCAAGGCGGTGGAAGCGCTTGTCCGCGCGGAAGGCATCGAACTCGTTATCCCGACCTGCGAGGAAGTCTTTTATCTCGGTCGTCTCTGGCAGCACCGCGCCATGCCGGCCCGCCTCTTCGCACCCGAGATGGCGATGCTCGCCCGCGTTCACGACAAGCATGCCTTCATCCGGCTGGCGCAGAGCCTTGGGCTCGACGTGCCGGAAACGATACTGCTGCAAAGCGAGGCCGATCTCGACGGCGTTCGTGGCCAATCGCGCGAATTGGTGTTCAAACCGGTGTGGTCGCGTTTTGCCCGTGACGTACTGCTGCGGCCATCGCCGGACGAACTCGACGCCGTCCGCCCCTCGCCCGCCGCTCCTTGGGTGGCGCAGCGCTACATCGCCGGTGAAGAGATCAGCGCCTATGCGGTGGCGGTCGAGGGTGAACTCAAAGCGCTGGCGCTCTACAGTTCGCTCTATCGCGCCGGCATGGGCGCCGGCATCTGTTTCGAGCCAGTCGGGGATGCGGCTGCCCGGCGCTTCGTCGAAACCTTCGTCGCCGGCGCCGGCTGGACCGGCCAGATCTCCTTCGACCTGATGCGCGAGAACAACGGCAGGGTGCTGCCACTGGAGTGCAATCCGCGCGCCGTGAGCGGCCTGCACTTCTTTCGCGATCCGCGGCGCTTCGCCGACGCGGTCCTGGAGGATGGCGCCGAGGTGAAGCCCGACGTGACGGCGCCGCAGACGGTGAGGCTTGCGATGTGGATCTACGGGATGCCGGCGGCACTGCGCTCCGGTGGTCTCGGCAGCTTTCGCCAGGCGATGCACGATGCCGATGAGCTGCTCGACTGGCCGGGCGACCCCGCGCCGAAGCGGGCGCAGTGGCGCACGCTGGCCGAGATCGCCGGCACAGCACTGCGCCAGCGCATCAGCCTTCAGGCTGCGTCGACGCGCGATATCGAGTGGAATGGGCCGGAGCAGGACTAGTCGAGTTGAAGCGGAACTTCCCGTTTTCAGCTGAGTGCGTAAGTCCTGCTAAGGTTGCCTAAACGGGATTAACTGGCTTTGCGGACAATTGCAGGCCAAGCGCCTTGGTTACGCCCAGCAATGTACTGAGGCGCGGATCGCCCTTTTCGCTCAGCGCCTTGTAGAGTGCCTCTCGGGTCACGCCGGCGTCCTTCGCTATGCTTGTCATGCCGCGGGCGCGCGCGACAATGCCGAGGGCGTGCGCAATATAAGTCGCGTCCCCGGTCTCGAACGCATCAGCGAGCAGTTCGGCTTGAGACTCAGCATCATCAAGATATTCGGCGGCGTCGAATGGTGTGGTTCTGAGGGTCATATCAAACTTCCTTTGCCATTTTCCTGGCTTTTCCGATGTCCCTGTCCTGCGAGCCTTTGTCACCGCCGCAGAGCAGGATAATGACCGTGTTGCCGCGCCGGACGAAGTACACGCGGTATCCCGGACCGTAATCTACGCGCAATTCTCCTATGCCATCGAAGAACTTGGCGTCTCCCAACAGCCCAGCCTGAACGCGGACAATCCGTTGGGTGATCTTCTTTACGGCGCGAATGTCCGTGAGCCCTCTGAGCCATTTTCGGAATTCGTCAGTGGATCGAACTTCGATCATCCGTGAACTATAATTTACAGCAGAACTGGAATCAAGTGCCGTGAACTTTAGATTACAACTCGATTTGGTGCACCCGCGGCTCTGCCGCCGCCGGTGGCATCTTGCCGTCGATGATCGCCGCTATGTCGCGGCGCAGGAAATCCAGCGGGCCGATCGCCGGCTGAACCTGCGGCGATATACGGGCGTTGTCGCTGGCCGATTTCAGCACACGGCGATCCTGCTGCAGGGCAAAGGCAAAGAGCGGCCGGAAAGCAAGCGCCTTGAGTTCGCCGAACAGGCCCTGTCGCGGGCCGATCAGCCAGCCGACGCCTTCGACGGTCCGTTCGTCCGCCTGACGCAAATGGAAAGTGGTCGCCAGCGCCAAGCCGCCCTTGCCCCAATATTCGAGTTCGACGATGCCGGGATGGCGGTAGCGGCCGATGGTCTTGGCGCGCTTGCCTTCCAGCAGCCGGCTGACCAGCCCCTGTTGGCGGTCCTCGCCGGTGTAGCAGCTTTCGACCCAGCCCTTGCCGCCGGTCACCTCGACGCGCACGAGATGGCGCTTTGCGGTCAGGCCGCGCAGCACACCCTTGTGGGTGAAGTGGGTGTGAGTGGCGTCGAGAATGTTCTCGGCGGCGTCGAGCACCGTCGATCGCGCCGAGCTTCGCACCCGCTTCACGACGACATCCTTGCCTTGCATGCAATGGAGATAGGGCTCGCCCTCAGGCGTGCCTGCCGAGACGAAGACGACGCCGTCGCGCTCGATCGCGCTGTAGCGGCGGATACGGTAATGCGGGACGTCGCCGACATGGCCGGGAATGGCGGTGCAGCGCCCTTCCCCATTGTAGCGCCAGCCATGATAGGGACATTCGATCTCGCCACCGACGACTTTGCCGGTCGAGAGTTCGACCAGGCGGTGAGCGCAGCGGTCGAAGAGGGCGGCAATGCCTTTCGCCGAGCGGAACAGCACCAGTGGCGCGCCGTCGAACAGGATGCGCTTCGGCTTGGCTTTGATGTCGGCAGACCGCATCACCGCCTGCCAATAGTCTTTGTCTTTCTGCTGTCGGGTGTCGCTCAAAGTTCAAATCTCCTGAGCAGGGGAATGCCGATCTTCGCGAGCACAAATTCCATGATCCGCACCGCCATGCGTTGGCGGCGCGGCAGATGGGCAGCATAGACGGCGTTGTATTCCACCGTCGCCACGGCGCCGCGCAAGCGTTTGAAGGCGGCGGCACCGGCGCTCATGTTGAAGAACAGGCTGTGCGCCATCGCATGATCCTGCGCCAGCGCCATCATCATGCGGTAAAGGCCTTCGCTCACCGGGAGGCCGGTGTCGTAGCCGACGATGGGCTGCGTCAGTGTCCTGCCGTTCTGAGACAAAGCGGCGACGGCGACCAGTTCACCGCCGGGACGACGCAGACCTGCCAGTTGCAGGATGCCGCGACGGTGCGTCTCGCCGATATAGCGGGCCGTGTAGTGCGGGTTGAGCGGCGTGTATTTGTCGAGATAGAGCATCCGGTAGAGCGCTTCGGCGCGCGCATAGTCGGCCTCGGTGAAGTCGCCATTGCCGACCTGCTCGAAAGGCGTCGTGGGCAGCCGCTTGCGGTCGCGCTTCATGTCGTTGGTCATGGCCGAACCGTCGCCTGCGAAGATGTAGATCTGCCGCGCCGCCAGCATTCGAAAACCCTCCGCCTTCAGCGCTGCGATTGTCGAGGGATCGGCGATCTCGTTCAGGGAGCGGATGAAAACAGCGCGATCTGGAAAACGCGCGGTGAGATCGTCGCGCATCGCCGCGACCGCGTTGCGATCGAGCAGCGGCACCGGATTGGTCGAATAGAGCCAGTTGTTGACCTGAACCTGATGGTCAAGGCCGCTCATCCTGACCAGCGGCGCGCACAGGCCGATCAGCATCCGCATCGTTTTTTGCAGCAAGGGCGAGGAGACGAAATTGCGGGTCTCGTCGATGGCATAGTCGATATAGGCGCTGGACGGGCAGCAGATATAGCAGTTCGGCGCTTCGCTTCTGTCGTTCAGCGTCAGCGGAAAGGAGCGGCCGGCGATCTCGAAGGTTTCGACAGCCACTGTCAGATTGCGCACGAGGTCGCGCACCGGCACCTCGTTGAAAAGCTGAACGAAGGCTTCGACCTCACGCGGGTTGTTTTCTACCCGGTTCGTCTGATCGAGTGGCAACATAGCGAGCCGGTTCATGATGCCGCTCCCAGGTGGCATTCGACCCGACGCAGTTTGCGGCCGGTCTCCAACGGCAGGTCCCTGCGAACAAGGCTGACCGAAGCTGTCGCCTGGCGCGCCGCCAGCAAATTGCGCACGGACTGATGGGCGGCGGTGGCGGCTTCGTCGGCAAGCCCGGGGGCCAGGCTGAGTTCGATTGCATCTTCAGCGGTCTGGACCAGGCGGAAATCGTCGATGCGCCGGTCGGCCTTGAGCACCGCATTGCGTAGTATGTCGGGCGTGACGAGGAGCTGCCCGTGCGGCGAGGCGAGCCGGAAAGCGTCGTCCATGCGGCCGACGATCTCGTCCAGCGTGCGCAGCGGCGAGCCGCAGCGGCATGGCTTTTCGGACAGCCGCAGCAAGTCGTTCATCCGGTAGCGCGCCATGATCTGGGTCCGGCGGCGAAAGGCGGTGATCAGCGGCATGACCAGGCCGTCGCCGGCCGGTTCGAACTCGAAGAACACCGAATCCTCGGCCAGATGCAGCCCGCCCTGGCGGCAGGTGACGGCGAACAGCCCTTCGGTCGCCATGTAGATCTGGTCGACCTGACCACCAAAGAATGCCTCGATGACCGGCCGGTCAACCGGGTCGAGCGTTTCGGCGGCGCTGAAGACACGCTGCGGCTTGAGCCGAAAGCCCTCGGCCGCGAAGTGCCGCAGTATCTTCGGTGGCGCGATGATCACCGTCGGCGCGAAATCTTCGAGAGCGCCGCGCCAGCTCTCCGGACCGCGCGTCAGATCGAAGAAGCGCAGGTCGATACGCCGCGATTTGCGCGCGCTGTCGTAGAGCCCGGTGTTTTGCGGCAGGATCACCGCAACGCGCTGCCGGCGCCAGAGCAGATCGGGCACGGCTTTGGCCAGGATGGTGCCCAGCCAGCGGTATTTTTCCGCCTCGGAAATGACGAACAGGCCACGATTGCCCGACGTGCCGGTGCTGGAGCCGACAGTCAGCTCGCCAATGCGGCTATCGCCGGCCTGCGCCTTCCAGGCCTCGGCGGCCGAGACGCCATGAATGTTGAAGCGCTCGAAATTGCCCATCAGCGTCGCCTTGTCGGTCACCGGCAGATCGCCGAGATGACGCGGCGTCTTGCCGTAGAACGGCGCGCGCGGCAGGTCGCGGTCGAGAAAGCGGCGCAAGGCATGACCTTGCCAGCGTTCGAAATTCTCACGGCTCTTGCGCGAGAGCCATTGCGTCAACACAAACGAACGGGCCGCTTCCGTCGGCCCGTTCATGCGCTCTCTCCGGCCAGATCGTAGGCCGTCACCGCCGGATCATGACAAAGAACAACCTCGCCGCCGGTCGCCAGAAACCGGCGCAACATTACGCTGGTCGGCTCGATCGCGGCGGCATCCTCGGCCAGCAGGGTTGCCGGCAGACCGGGAGTTCGGTTTTCGACAAGGGCCGCGAACAACCATTGCGCGTCGACGGCGTAGAGCAGCGGCCGCTCCAGATTTGGGAACGAAAGGCCGAACTGGCCATCGGCATGGCCGGGCAGACCGACTGCGATGACGCTGCCGTCGCCGAACAGATCGGCGCCGCCCGGTACGCCGCCACGCGGCTCGACCTGCCGCTTCGACGACAGCCCGTCGAGTCGGGCCTCGAAGTCAGACGGGAACAGTTCCTTGAAGACGCCATGGCGCAGATTCTGCAGGGAAGTCTTGGCCTTCGCCCGCGCCCAGGCGGTGTCATTGGCGATAAGCCGAGCGTTGGGAAACAGCGACAGGCCCGACATGTGGTCGGCATGGAAATGCGTGACGATGACGGTGCGCACATCCTGCAAAGACAGGCCGAAGCGCGCCAGTACCGCGAGCGGCTGCTCGGCTTCGTTGAGCTGGGGCCGGAGGATCGCACTGTAAAGACGCAGCGCCGTGCTGCGCCCACTGCCTTGTGTCACATGCGGCGTGTAGCCGGTGTCGATCAGGACGGGGCCGGCCCGCGGATGCATGATCAGGCCGTAGCGGACACGTAGCCTGACCTTCGCCCAGCTGCCGCCGCGCAGGATCAGGCGCTCGGCTGCGCCGACAGAGGCGCTGTTGGCGAAGACGATCTTCACGCTGCCCCCCTGCTTTCCATCGCCTTGCCGAATGTGCGATCGAGCCCTTCCTCGAACGACACTTTCGGCGCCCAGCCGAGGATGCGGCCTGCCTTGGAAAGATCGAGGCTCTGCGCATAGGCGAACAGGCCAAGACCGTAGCGCGTCACCGGCGGTTCCGGGCGGCCGGGCAATATATTCGCTACCGTCTCCGCTATCCCGGCCGCCAGCATGGCGGGCCAGAGCGGCATTCTGCGCCAGCGCGGCTGCACGCCGGCGCGGGCGCAGGCCGCCTCGGCAATGCGGCGGACCGGCACCACTTCGCCGCCGGAGATGTTGAATATCTGTCCCTCGGCAGCGCTGCCGGCGGACAGCGCGGCAAGCACCGCATCGACGACATCCTCTATATAAGTGAGATCGATGCGCGCCTTGCCGTCGCGAAACAGCGGCAGCGGGCGCTGCCGTGCCACCTGCAGCAGACGCGGCAGCAGCGTGCGGTCGCCGGGACCGTAGAGGCCGCGCGGCCGCAGCACCACCGGGCTGATCTCAGGCGCCGCCAGCACGATCTCCTCGGCCTGCCGCTTGGTGCGGGCATAGTGGTTGACCGGAGGGGGCAAGGCCGCATTCTCGGAAACTCCGAGCTGGTCGCGATAGGCGAAACAGACCGTCGGGCTGGAGATATGGACGAAGCGGCGCACGCCTTGCCCGCGCGCGAAATCGCTGAGGTTGCGGGTAGCTGTGACATTTGCCGTCTGGAAATCCGCCAACCTGCCGAAGGGCGCGGAAAGTGCCGCGCAGTGGATGATCGCATCGACGCCGTCGAGAGCGCGCGCGGCAGCTGCATCGAATGGTTGAGACAAATCGAGCCGAACGACCCGATGACCAGCGGCTTCGAGCGCCGCGCAGCGTTTGGCGTCCCTGCCAAGACCCAGCGCCGGTGTGCCCAGTGCAGCCAGCCGCGCCATGACATGCGCGCCGAGGAAGCCGCTAGCGCCGGTGACGAGGACGCGTCCCACGGTCATGCTTCCAGCGCCATGCCGCCGAACGACACGCCGGCCGAGGTGCCGAGGAACAGCACTTTGGCGCCGGGCACAATGCGTTGTTCGCGGCGCGCGACGTCGAGCGCAAAGGGGATGGAAGCGGCGATCTGATTGCCGTAGCGCGCCGCGATGTCGACGAGCTTTTCCCTGGCGAAGCCCGTCTGGCGCGCCATGTGGGCGAGCGCGAAAGGGCTTGCCTGATGCGGCACGACGAGGTCGACATCGTCGTGCCGCCAGCCGGCGCGATCGAGCAACTCCGCTACAAAGCCGTTGAAATGGCGTGACGTAACGCGAAACAGTTCCTTACCCTCCATGTGGAACAGGCTGTGGCGGGCGAATTCCTCGGGCTCACGATGAAAGTCGAACCGGGTGCCGCCGGAGCCGATGCTGCAGGCCGCATAGGCGGAAGGGTAGGTGCGCATCAGGTTGGCCGCGACCCGACCCTCGCTTGGGGCCTGTTGCAGCACGGCGGCCGCCGCGCCATCGCCGAAGAGGGCCGCAATTTCCGGCTGGTCCTGCCACGGCAGGGCGCGCGAGGCGATTTCAGACGAGAACACCAGCGCCGTCCGGCATTGCCCGGCCTCGATCAGGCGCGACGCGGTCTCGAACGCTGTGAGGAAGCCGAGGCAGGTGCTGTTGACGTCGAAGGCGGCCGCCGACCCATCGGCAAGGCCGAGGCGCTGCATGACCAGCGGAGCCGTCGACGGCAACGGCTGGTAAGGCACGCCGCAACCGCCGATGACCAGATCGACACTGCCTGCCTCAAGTTCGGCATCGGCAAGCGCCAGACGGGCTGCGGCACAAGCAAGGTCGACCTGCGATTCGGCGTCGCAGACATAGCGTTCGATGACGCCGGTCGCGGCCTCGAAATGTCCGTCGCCAAACCCCAGCCGCGCGTCGAGGGCGCGCGAGGTCACGCATCGAGCCGGCACGGCTCGCCCGGTTCCGATGATCCTGATCCGCATTCTCAGCCCGCCCAATGAGCCTGCATCCAGTCAATCCATAAAACGGATCCAATGTGATGGCCATCATCAAGACGAATGCGTGGGAACTATGGAGCCTTCAGTGGATTGCGGCTAGAATCTCTCGCAAGTATAAAGACCCGTACGGGGGCGATTATGGCCAGATCTTTTTTCCGCTTTATTTCTTCAATTTTTGGCGCGTCCGACGCCAGACAGGAAGGAAAAGCCGAGGCCAACAGAGCCAATACAGGGGGCTTGATCAGAGCCGAATGGCCCCATGACTATCAGTTCCTCTTTATCGAACCACCTGCGAACGAAGTCGCGGAAGCGTTGGACGGCTGGAAGTGGATCGGACTGGATGGCCTTGAACCAGCTGCGGTGTCAGCTTTCGGCGACATATTTTTCCGTGCCGGCGACGGGTCGGTTCGTCATCTCGATATGCTCGACGGGAAATTGACCAGAATTGCGGGTCATTGGGCGGAATTTCAGGCCGACTTGCAGAATGAAGCGCGCCGCGACGAGTTGCTGCTGGCGGGCCTTGTCGTTGCCGCCCGAAAGAACGGACTGATTCCGGCAGCCGGCCAATGCTATGATTTCAAGAAGCCGCCGGTGCTTGGCGGCGAAATGAGTCTGCGAGAGATGGAAACGACGTTTTTCGTTGTGAAGGTGCATATCGCCGGCCAAATCCATCGGCAGGTGAAAGATCTCCCGCAGGGCGCGAAGATAAACAAGGTTACGATCAGCGACCGATAACGCGACTTACGCCTTGCGCTCCCAGCGACGGTCGGGCGTCTGCTGCCAGTAGGTGACAGCGTGGCCCGCTTCTTTCAACACCTTCCAATGCGTCCGCGCCCCTTCGACCTGGGCCGCGTCATGGCCGTCGAAAAGGAACACGGCGCGTTCATAGCCGGCGAGATCCGCGGGTGCGGCGCCATCGACGAGGAAGCGTATCTGCGCCTGGTTGGGGTTGGCGTCGCTTGTGGTGAGAAGGATTGGCTGTTCGGCCGGATGGGCTTCACGGTCGGTCGCGTGCGGGAGGAACGAATCGTCCCTGAACGTCCACAGATGCTGGTCGAGCGCGTCGCGCCGCTCTTCGGTGCCGGTCTGCACCACGGCTCGCCAGCCGCGATCGATGCTGCGCTCGAGCAGGCCCGGCAGAGCATCCTCCAGCGTCGATTCGGTCAGGTGGTAGAACAGGACATCGGCCATTCCCTGCCTTATCCCTCGTAATTGTCGCGGACCAGCCGGTCGAGCAGCCTGACGCCGAAACCCGAGCCCCAGGACTGGTTGATCTCGCTCGGCGGCGAGCCCATCGCGGTGCCGGCGATGTCGAGATGCGCCCACGGCGTTTCCTTGACGAAGCGCTGCAGGAACTGCGCGGCGATGATGGCGCCGCCATAGCGGCCGCCGATGTTCTTCATGTCGGCGTTCTTGGAATCGATCAGCTTGTCGTATTCGGGCCCAAGCGGCATGCGCCACAGCCGCTCCTGACTCGCCTTGCCGGCCGCCGTCAACCTGTCCGAAAGTTCGTCATTGTTGGAGAACAGGCCGGCATAATGCTGGCCGAGCGCGACCATGATGGCGCCGGTCAGCGTCGCCAGATTGACCATGAATTTCGGCTGGAAGCGGTCGTTGCAATACCACAGCGCGTCGGCCAGAACGAGGCGTCCTTCGGCATCGGTGTTGAGCACCTCGATGGTCTGACCCGACATCGAGGTGACGATGTCGCCGGGGCGCTGGGCATGGCCGTCGACGGCATTTTCCACCAGCCCGACGATGCCGACGACATTGGCCTTGGCCTTGCGCGCGGCTAGCGCCTGAATGAGCCCGATGACGGCCGCGGCGCCGCCCATGTCGCCCTTCATGTCCTCCATGCCGGAAGCCGGTTTCATCGAATTGCCGCCGGTGTCGAAGGTGACGCCCTTGCCGACGAAGGCGACCGGTGCGTCCTTGGCCTTGCCGCCCTTCCATTGCATGACAGCCATCCGGGCGCCGCGTGGCGAGCCTTGCGCGACACCGAGGAGCGAGCCCATGCCGAGCTTCTTCATTTCCTTCTCGGTGAGGATCTCGACCTCGACGCCGAGCGCTTCCAGTTCCTTGGCGCGGGCGGCGAATTCGATCGGGCCGAGCGTATTGGCCGGTTCGTTGACAAGGTCGCGCGCCAGAAGCACGCCGTCGATGACCGCAACCTCGTCGGCGAAGGCCTTTTTCGCCGCGGCAGGATCGGCGGTGTGGATGGTCACCTTGACCGGTTTCTTCGGCTCGGCATCGTCCTTGTCTTTCCTGGTCTTGTATTTGTCGAAGGAGTAGCTGCGCAGAATGATGCCAGCGGCAAGGTTCGCCGCTTGCCTGCCGCCAATCTTTGCGCCCGGCACATCGAGGATGACGGCCACCTCCGCTGCCTTGCGCAGGGACGCGGCGATGGTGCCGCCAAGCTTCAGCCAGGCAAAGTCATCGAGGCCGGCGACCTTGCCGGCGCCGACCGCCACCAGTCGGTCGAGCGATGTTCCCTGCGGCGCCAGCACTTCGACGACACCGGCGAATTTTCCGGAAAACTCCGCCACCGGAAACGCCCGCGCCAGTGTTCCTGAGGGGTCGCAGGCCTTTGCCGGTTCGCCAAGGCCACCATCGTCGGCCGCCAGCACGAAGATGCTGCCCTTTTTGGGTGCGGCAAATTTGGCGAAGGCGATCAATGGTCTCAAAGTCATCAGGTCCTGCTTTCGGGAAACGGCTCAGATTTTCAGGAAAAATGCATTCTCAGGGAAGATGCGCGACATTTGGTCGTTTTCCTTGATTTGGCAAGACTTTGCCGGAATCAGGGCTCATATGCGCAGCGGAATCGATAACGATTCGTCGCGGCACGGCCCCGCTTTCCTGCCGCAACCTGTTGTTAACCATCGATGTTCTCCCTTTCTTATCCATTGCCGCCGACACTCCGGCCTGCGGGACGGGCGATGTGGGACGGAGAATCGGATCGAACCGCCTGAAAGAAATGGCCAAACGCACCCAGTTGTACAGCCGCAGCCGGACGACTACCTTGTCGGCGGGCATGATGCCGTTCGGCAAATCGAGAAAAGCCTTACATGAAGGTCGTTGAACGCTACATCATGCGTCGCGCGTTGGCGGTGTTTCTCGCTGCGCTGATCTGGACGCTGGCCATTGTCTGGACGACGCAGGTGCTTGCCCGCATCGACCTGGTCACCGACAGTGGCCAATCGGCGCTGACTTTTTTCGAGGTCGCGGGCCTCATCATCCCCACCATCATCCCGATCGTGGTGCCATTCGCCCTGGTGGTGGCGGTGGCCCAGACGCTCAGCGTCATGAACTCCGATTCGGAATTGGCCGTCATCAACGCCGCCGGCGCCTCGCGCTGGACGATTGTGCGGCCGGTCCTGCTGATCGCGCTGGCGGCCAGCGTCTTTTCCTTCGCGGTCGACAATGGCGTCGAACCCTATGCCAGGCAGAAGAACCGCCAGCTGATAGCATCCTCGCGCGCCGATCTCTTGTCGCTGATCATCCAGGAAGGCACGTTCCGCAAGATCGACGACGGGCTGTTCCTGCAGATAGGCGAGCGGCTGCCGGACAACCGGCTCGGCGGCATCTTCGTGGCCGATTCGCGCGAGGAAGGCGCCAATCTGATCTATTATGCCAAGAGCGGCAGCGTCGTCGAAAAGGGTGACGAGAAGGTGCTGATGATGAATGACGGCGTCATTCATCGCAAGACGCTGACCGGCGACCTGTCGGTCATCCGCTTCACGTCCTACGCCTTCGACCTTTCCGCCTTCATGTCGGCGGCGAACGATATCATGCTCCTGCCCAAGGACCGAACGACGCAATACCTGCTCAACCCGGATCCGAACGACAAGATCTTCCAGCGCAGGCCCGGCGCCTACAAGGCCGAGCTCGACCAGCGCTTTTCCGAATGGTCTTATTCGCTGGTGTTCGCGCTGATCGCGCTGGCCGTGGCAGGCGATGCGCGCTCACACCGCGAGGCGCGCATCCACCCGCTGATCACAGCCATCGCCATTGCGCTGTTCGTGCGCTGGCTGGGCTTCTTTGCCGCCGGCAAGGCCGACAAGATCCCGCAATACGCCTATATGGTCTATGGCGTGCCGGTCATCGCCTCGGCGGTCGCCATCTGGTTCATCGTCACCTCGCGAAGCATGGAACTGCCCGGCAGCTGGGCCGACTGGATGACGAATTTCGCCGGCCGCGTCAGCCATGGCTGGACGGCGCTCAAGCTGCGCCTCAATCGGCGCTACACATCCGGCCAGGGAGCCTGACGATGGGCTGGACCCTGGGCCGCTACTTCTTCTTTCGCTACGTGTCGATCACGATCTGGTTCTTCATCGGCCTTCTGGCGCTGGTGTTCCTGATCGACTTCACCGAGCTGTCCGGCCGCATCACCGGCCTGCCGGGCTTCACCTACGGCACGGCGGTCGCGATCTCGGCGCTGAGGATGCCAATGATCATGCTGCAGACGGTGCCGTTCGTCGGCCTGTTCTCGGCGATGGCGACGCTGGTCTCGCTCAACCGCAAATACGAGCTGGTGATTGCGCGCTCGGCCGGAGTGTCGGCCTGGCAGTTTCTGTTGCCCTGCTGCATCGGTGCGCTGTTATTCGGCATATTGTCGGTCGGCGTGCTCAATCCGATCGCCGCGCATGGCTTCTCATGGTCGGAGCAGATGGAAAACCAGCTGCGATCCGGCAATTCGAACGCGGTGGCGGCCGATGCCACGCCGTGGATCCGCCAGAAAACCAACTCCGGCGACACCATCATCGGCGCCCGCGCCATCCTGAACCAGGGCCTGGAAATGGCCGACACCGTGTTCTTCGTCCTCGATCCGCAGGGCAACATCGTCGAGCGCAAGGACGCCGCGCGGGCCTTTCTGCGCGACGGCTACTGGGAATTGCAGGACGTCAAGGTGTTCAAGGACGGCAACATCCGTTCCGAAACGACCGACCAGTTGCCGACCAACCTCAAGCCGGAATTCGTGCAGGAACGGCTGGCGCGCCCCGAAACCATCCCGTTTTACGACCTTCCCGGCAAGATTGAGGTTGCCCGCTCCTTCGGCCTCAAGGCAAATGCCTTCGCCATGCAGTTCGATTCGCTGGTGGCGTTACCGTTCCTGCTTGTGGCCATGACGCTGATTGCGGCAACAGTTTCAATGCGATTTGCGAGGATGGGGCAGTCGGCAACGATGATTCTGGGTGGCGTCCTCGCCGGCTTTCTGCTTTATGTCGTTTCGGTATTGGTCAAGGCATTCGGCGTGGCGGGATTCGTGCCCACAGCCGTGGCTGCATGGGTTCCGGTTGTCGTGGCTATGTTCTTTGGGGTGACATTCCTGCTATACAAGGAAGACGGCTAGTGAGGGAGGCGGCTTTGCGCAGCCATAGGCAGGCCGGTTTGGCGCGCCTCTATTCGGCGAGCGCCTTGGCATGCCTGCTCGCCTGTGGCGTGCTGACGGCCCCTGCGCTGGCGCAGGACGTCACCGACGTGGCAACGAAGGTTCCCTCCGGCTCCCAGATGCTGCTGGCGGCCGACACGCTCGTCTATAACAACGACAACCAGACGGTCACCGCCATCGGCGGCGTCCAGATCGACTATGGCGGCAACAAGCTCGTCGCCCAGCGCGTCGTCTATGATCGAAACACCAAGCGGCTGGTTGCCAGCGGCAATGTCGAGATCGTCAACAGCGACGGCACCAAGATCAACTCGCAGCATATCGATATTACCGACGATTTCGCTGACGGTTTCGTCAATGCGCTGCGCGTCGAAACGCCCGAAAAAGCCTATTTCGCCGCCGAAAGCGCCGAGCGCATGGGCGGGGTGCTGACAACGTTCCACAACGGCGTCTATACGGCCTGCGAGCCTTGCGAAGACAAGCCGGACAAGGCGCCGACCTGGCGGATCAAAGCCAGGAAGATCATCTGGAACGGCGAAAAGAAGACGGTTCGCTTCGAGAATGCGAATTTCGAATTCTTCGGTTTCCCGCTGGCTTATCTGCCGGCGTTCGAGATCGCCGACCCGACGGTCAAGCGCAAAAGTGGCTTCCTGATCCCCAGCATCGGCTACAACAATCGTCTCGGCGTCGGCGTCAAAGTCCCCTACTACTTCGCTTTGTCGCCGACCTACGACCTCACCGTTACCGGCAGCGGCTACACCAAGCAGGGTTTCCTCGGCGAGGCCGAGTGGCGCCAGCGCTTCAACAATGGCCAATACACGCTGAAGCTTGCCGGAATCAACCAGCAGGACCCTGGCGCTTTCCGTGATTTCGCGGCTTTCCCCGGCGGCTACAATGTCAATTCGGGGCCAGCAGGCGATCCGAACAAATTCCGCGGCATGATGGGCACCAAAGGCCAGTTCGCCATCAATCCGCGCTGGGACTTCGGCTGGGATATCCTGCTTCAGACCGACAAGAATTTTTCGCGTACCTACACGATCGAAGGCTACAACGACGCCGTGCATCAATCGTCGGTCTACCTGACCGGCCTAAACGACCGCAATTATTTCGACGTGCGCGCCATGCGCTTCCAGGTTCAGGAAAACACACCGGACGGCAACGTCGCATCGCGCAGCGACAAGCAGCCCTGGGTGTTGCCGTCGCTCGACTATGCCTACATCCCCGACATGTCGGTGGCCGGCGGCCAGCTGTCGTTCAACGTCAATGCACGAGTCATTCGCCGCGACGATCTCGATCAGGCCTATTTTACCCCCTATGTGCCGGGCTCAGGCGTCCAGCGCGTGCGCGGCATCGAGGGCGAATCCGGTCGCCTCACCGCCGAAGCCGAATGGAAGCGTACCTTCACCACGGACGGCGGATTGCAGTTGACGCCCCTTCTGGCTCTGCAGGGCGACGTCGACTATCTCAACGCTTCTTCGGCTTCGCTGACTGCGGTAAACCAGATGGCAACGAATGTCGGTGCCGCCGACGACATGCGGTCTTCCTTCGCCCGTTACATGGCGACCGCCGGCCTTGAGATGCGCTGGCCGGTGCTGTTTTCGATGGCCGGCTCCAGCCATATCGTCGAGCCGATGGCGCAGGTCTTCATGCGCCCGAACGAGCAGTATGTCGGCGGGCTCGCCGTTCCCAACGAGGATGCACAGAGCTTCGTCTTCGACGCCACGACGCTGTTCGAGCGCGACAAGTTCTCCGGCTACGACCGCGTCGAAGGCGGCAGCCGCGCCAATGTCGGGTTCCGCTATTCCGGCGCCTACGACAATGGCTGGGGCACCAACGCGATCTTCGGCCAATCCTACCAGTTGGGCGGGCGCAACTCGTTCGATTCACCGGATCTGGTCAATGCGGGCGCCGATTCCGGCTTGGAGACTTCGACCTCCGACTATGTCGGCCTTGTCGGCTTCAGCAGCCCGAGCGGCTTCTCCGGTTCGCTCAGCGGCCGCTTCGACGAGCAGACCTTCGAAGTTCGCCGTGCCGAGGTGAAGGCCGCCTATTCCGGGCTGCCGGTTTCGCTGAGCGCCAAATACGCCTTCATCCAGGCGCAGCCGCTCTATGGTTTCACCACCGACCGCCACGAAGTCACGCTCGGCGCCTCGACACACCTGGCCGAAAACTGGCGCGTCTTCGGCACCGGCACCTATGACCTGCAACAAAGCGTGCTGGTCAAGGACGGCGTCGGCTTTGCCTACAATGATTCCTGCTTCACCTACCTGATGACGTACTCGGAATCACGCGACATCAACACCAAGGAAGTGTCGCAGAATGTCGGCTTCAACCTGTCGTTCCGCACGCTCGGCGATTTCGGCTCGTCCCAAAGCTCGATCGACTCCATCCAGTAGAGCCGGCTGACGACATCGTTTTGCCGCATAAAGCGGGCACGGATTTCGCCAATATTGGGCTGGAATCGGCCAAAACCGGGCTAGAATTGGGATGCTTTCGATGAGGAAATACCTGTTTTCGGCAGGATTCGCGCTCCTGTTGGCGGCGACCTCGGTCTCTGTCACCATGATGGTACCGCCGGCCTTCGCCAGTGAAATCAAGTATGTCGTCAACAACATGCCGATCACCACCGGCGACATCGCGCACCGGGCTGCCTTCCTGAAACTGCAGCGCAAGAAGGGTGACGCGGGTCAGGAAATGATCGACCAGACGCTGCGTATGGCGGAGGCCAGGCGTCTCGGCATCCGCATCTCCGACGCCCAGGTAGAGGCTGCCTATCAGCGCTTTGCCTCGAGCAACAAGATGCAGCTCAAGCAGCTCGACGGTGTCATGGCGCAGTCCGGCGTGACCAAGGAGCATTTCAAGGAATTCATCCGCTCCCAGATGGCGTGGAACCAGGCGCTGAGCGCACGCTACAGCGGCGGCGGCGGGCAGGTGAGCGAACAGGATCTGGTCAAGCGCATGCTCGAAAAAGGCGGCGCCAAGCCAAGCGCCACCGAGTACATGCTGCAGCAGGTGATCTTCGTGGTGCCGAAGGCCGAGCGCAGTGCCACACTCGCCAAACGCAAGCGCGAGGCCGAAGCCATGCGCGCCCGCTTCAATGGCTGCAACACCACGCGTGAATTCGCCAAGGGCCTGATCGACGTCACCGTTCGCGACCTCCCCCGATTGCTGGCGCCGCAACTGCCGCCGGACTGGGCCGAGCAGATCAAGGCCACCAAGCTGGGCGGCGCCACGGCCGTGCGCGAGACCGATCGCGGCATTGAATTCATCGGCATCTGCTCGTCGCGCGAGGTTTCCGACGACAAGGCGGCCCAGATGGTGTTCCAGAGCGAAGGCAGCGGCGACAAGAACGCCGACGAGCTCTCGGCCAAATATGTCGAAGAGCTGAAGGCGAAAGCCAAGATCGTTACGCGCTGAACCGGCCCAGCCGTGCGTGAGACCGAGCTTCCGCTGGCGCTGAGCGTCGGCGATCCATCCGGCGTCGGTCCGGAAATCGCCATTGCCGCGTGGCAGAGCGCCCGCGGTTCCGGTGCCGCGCCCTTCTATCTTCTCGCCGATCCGGCGCTGATTGCCGCGCGGGCGCGCCGGCTCGGCGCGGCGGTGGCAATCGCCGAGACGGTGCCGGCCCAAGCGGCTGGTGTCTTTCAACACGCCTTGCCCGTGGTGCCGCTGGCGGCCCACTTCACCGATGATCCCGGCCGGCCCGACCCGGCCAATGCCGCCGGCATCATCGAGGCCATCGATCGCGCCGTCGCCGACTGCCTTGCCGGTCACGCGGCCGCGGTCGTCACCTGTCCGATCGCCAAGAAGCCGCTTTACGATGCCGGCTTCGGCTTTCCCGGTCACACCGAATATCTGGCGCATCTGGCCTCGCTCCACACCGGCGGCACGGTGACGCCGGTGATGCTGCTCGCCGGCCCCGAATTGCGCACCGTTCCTGTCACCATCCACATCGCGCTGGCCGAGGTGCCGAAGACGCTGACGACGGAGCTGATCGTTGCCATCGCGCGCATCACCGCCGGCGATCTTGCACGCCGTTTCGGCATCGCCAGGCCGAGGCTCGCGCTTGCCGGCCTCAATCCGCATGCCGGCGAAAGCGGCGCCATGGGGACAGAGGACGAGCGCATCATTCGTCCTGCGGTCGACATGTTGCGGGCGCAAGGCATCGATGCCTTCGGGCCGCTGCCGGCCGATACGATGTTTCATGCGCGCGCCCGCGCCGGCTACGACGTGGCGGTCTGCATGTATCATGACCAGGCGTTGATCCCGGCCAAGGCGCTGGCCTTCGACGAGGCCGTCAACGTCACGCTTGGCCTGCCGTTCATCCGCACCTCGCCCGATCACGGCACAGCCTTCGACATCGCCGGCAAGGGCATCGCACGTCCCGACAGCCTGATCGCGGCGCTGAAGCTGGCCCGCCGGCTGGCCGATACCGGCGCAAAGCCCGCAGCTGCATGAGCCCAAAATCATGAACCAAATTCATGAGCATTGACGGGCTGCCGCCGCTGCGCGAGGTGATCGAGCGCCATGGACTGCAGGCAAAGAAGGCGCTTGGCCAGAATTTCCTGCTCGACCTCAATTTGACCGGCAAGATCGCGCGGGTCGCCGGCGACCTCACCGACAGCACGGTGATCGAGGTCGGCCCCGGCCCCGGCGGGCTGACCAGGGCGCTGCTCGCTGCCGGTGCCCGCCGCGTCGTCGCCATCGAGCGCGACGAACGCTGCCTTGCGGCCTTGGCCGAGGTCTCCAACCACTATCCGGGCCGGCTCGAGGTGATCAGCGGCGATGCGCTGAAGACGGATTTTGCCGCTCTTGCCAAGACCGCGTCACAAGACGGCCCGGTGAGGATTGCCGCCAACCTGCCCTACAATATCGGCACCGAGCTGTTGATCCGTTGGCTGACCGTGGCGGACTGGCCACCCTTCTATCAATCGATGACGCTGATGTTCCAGCGCGAGGTGGCCGAGCGCATTGTCGCCGGTGCCGGCAGCGATGCTTATGGCCGGCTCGGCGTGCTGGCGGGCTGGCGGACCGAGGCGAGGATCGCCTTCGAGGTGCCGCCGCAAGCGTTCACGCCGCCACCCAAGGTAACGTCCTCGGTGGTGCATCTGGTGCCGCGCGCCAGCCCTTTGTCAACCGACGTGAAAAAACTCGGTCGCGTCACCGAAGCCGCTTTCGGCCAGCGCCGGAAAATGCTGCGGCAGAGCGTGAAGAGCCTGGGTGGCGAGGCACTGCTGACGCGCGCCGGCATCGATCCGACCCGGCGTGCGGAGACGCTCAGCGTCGAGGAATTCGTGCGGCTGACAAACGCGGTTTGACCGGCGGCGCTAGCGCCGCCTAGCAATCGTCATTCAAACGCATTACATTGACGGCGAAGGAGATTGCCATGCCAGCAAATGCACTGGTCCAGACGCGTATCGACGCCGACATCCGGGATCGAGCTTCGGCGGTGCTCGAAAGCATGGGGCTGACGGTCTCGGATGCGGTGCGGATATTGCTCACCCGAACCGCCAACGAGGGTGCGCTGCCCATCGATCTCGTCACAAACAACGAGGCGTATGATTTATGGTTTCGCGCCAAGGTTCGCGAAGCGCTCGACGACACCCGACAAGACATTCCTGATGATCAAGTCGAGGCGCATTTTGCCGAGAGACGCGCCGCGGCGCGGCGTTCGGGTGAACCTAAATCTTGAAGATCGTCTGGTCGCCATTCGCGCTTTCAGATCGCGACGGCATCTTCGCGCATATCGAGGCCGACAATCCTGCGGCCGCGATCGCCACCGATGAGCGGATCGTCGCCGCAATCAACCGTCTTCGGACCTTCCCCAAAGCGGCCGGATCGGCAGGCTTGCAGGGACACGAGAGATCGTCATCGTCGGCACGCCATATGTCGCGGCCTATCAGCTGACCAACAGCACGATTCGAATCCTGCGCGTGCTTCACGGAGCGCAGCGTTGGCCGGACGATCTGCCAGGCAGCTGATGCGGCTAATTTAGATTGCCAGCGGTGGACGAGCTATTCCGTCTTCTCGTCCAGCAACCCCGAGACGAAATCGAACAGCCCGGGCCGGCGGTCGCGCCGCAGCCTTTCCGCCGTCACGATGCCACGCACTTCGGCGAAGGCGCGGTCGAGATCGTCGTTGACGATGACAAAGTCATATTCCTTCCAGTGCTCGATCTCGTTGCGGGCGTTCTTCAGCCTGGTCTCGATCACGTGCTCCTGGTCCTCGGCGCGGCGCTTGAGGCGCGACTTCAATTCCTTCATCGACGGCGGCAGGATGAAGATCGAGACGATGTCGGCGCGCATCTTCTCCTTGAGCTGCTGGGCGCCTTGCCAGTCGATGTCGAAGAGCATGTCACGGCCCTGCGCCAGCGCCAGTTCGGCCGGCTCGCGCGGCGTCGCGTAGCAATTGCCGTGCACCTCGGCCCATTCGAGCAATGCGTCGGAATCGCGCAGCCGCTCGAACTCGCGCGTGGTGCGGAAGTGATAGTGGACGCCCTCGATCTCCGAGCCGCGGCGTGGCCTGGTAGTGACCGAGACCGATAATTCCAAGCTGCCGTCGCTTTCCAGCAGGTTGCGCGCGATCGTCGACTTGCCGGCGCCCGACGGCGACGACAGGACCAGCATCAGCCCGCGGCGGCGAATGCGGGATCCGAGATCCCTGGCAACCATCGGCTCCTTGCCACCCATTCGGGTTTACTCCAGATTCTGGACCTGTTCGCGAAACTGGTCGACCACCGCCTTCAGTTCCAGCCCGATGGCGGTGACAGTGGCGGCGTTCGACTTGGAACACAGCGTATTCGATTCGCGGTTGAATTCCTGCGCCAGAAAATCGAGCTTGCGGCCGATGGCGCCGCCATTTGCCAGCAGCGCTCTGCCCGACGCCACATGCGTCTTCAGCCGATCGATCTCTTCACGGATATCGGCCTTGGTGGCCAGGAACGCCGCTTCCATGTGCAGCCGGCCGGCATCGAGATTGGCCGACGCATCCATCAGCAGCCGCACCTGTTCGGCGATCCGCTCGCGGATCGCCGCCGGTTCGCGCGACGGGTCGGCCTCGGCTTGAAGCGTCAGCGCCTCAATGGCGTCGATATGGCCGGAAAGCAGCGAACGCAGCGCTTCGCCCTCGTTCTGGCGTGCCTGCTCGAGACCTGTAAGCGCCCTTTCCAGCGCGGACAGGATTGACG
Source organism: Mesorhizobium sp. L103C119B0 (assembly GCF_000502235.1). Classification (NCBI taxonomy): domain Bacteria; kingdom Pseudomonadati; phylum Pseudomonadota; class Alphaproteobacteria; order Hyphomicrobiales; family Phyllobacteriaceae; genus Mesorhizobium; species Mesorhizobium sp. L103C119B0. The sequence goes on from NZ_AYXE01000004.1 coordinate 309,791, forward strand.
CGTCGAGTGCTGCCCGCACCTCCTCGGTTTCGCTGGTTTCAGGGATATCGAGCACGCCGCGCAGGGAAAGCAGACCGTCGGCAGTTGCCGGACCAACACCGAACTGGTCCTGCAGCCGCTTGGCCAAGCCCGCCAGATCCCTGAGGAAGGCTTCGTTGACCACCGGCTGCGCCTGCTGGCCGGCGGCGCGGCCGACGGTCAGCGTCGCTTGGAAATTGCCACGCGAAAAGCGCTTCTGCAGCGTCTGCCGCACAGTCGGTTCGAGCCGCTCGAAACCTTGCGGCAACCGCAACCTGACCTCGACGCTCTTGCCGTTGACCGACTTGACCTCCCAGGCGATCGAGGCGCCGTCATGTTCGGCAACAGTGCGTGCAAATCCGGTCATGCTCTGCAAATTCATGATGCGGCTCGTGTCTCCCTGATGGTCCGATTCTACAAATTGCGCATGCGTTCGATATCACGGGCGGCGCGAATGTCAGAATCGCACTACCGGCAAGATGTTGATTTCCGCTGTCGTTTCGATCTCGCAGGGCTGAAATCGAGAAGCAGAGGCACCCGAGCAAGACCGAAAACGCTTCGAACCGCGCTGTTCGTTCAAAGCAGCAGCGCGTCCGCCTCTGTCCGCGTTGCTTAAGGTCGATCCGTCTGAAAGCGCCGACCTGCTACTGGGCGGCACCCGTATCGCCGCCGGCATCACCGCTGTCACCGGCGGCATCGCCACTTGCGTCACCGTTGTCGTCGCCATCCGCCGGCGCATCGGTCTGGCCGGGAGTCTTGGCGCCCTTGGCGGCGTCTTCAGCCTGCTTCTTCTGCAGTGCCCGGTAGCGGGCAACGTTCTCATTGTGCTCGGCAAGCGTGGTGGCAAAGACGTGGCCGCCGGTGCCGTCGGCGACGAAATAGAGATCATCGGTCTTCGACGGGTTGGCGACGGCTTCGAGCGCGGCGCGGCCGGGATTGGCGATCGGCGTCGGCGGCAGGCCATTGATCAGATAGGTGTTGTAAGGCGTCTGTTTCTGGATGTCAGATTGATAAATCGGCCGGTCGGCGGGTTTGCCCTTGCCGCCGAACAGGCCGTAAATGATGGTCGGATCGGATTGCAGCCGCATGCCCTTGGCCAGACGGTTGAGGAAGACGGCGGCAACGCGCGAGCGCTCGTCGCCCCGGCCGGTTTCCTTTTCGACGATCGAGGCCAAGGTGACGAAGTCGTCGACATTGGCCAGAGGCAGGTCGGGCGCGCGCCGCTGCCAGACCTCGTCGACCAGCTTCTTCTGGTCGGCGAGCAGCTTGTCGACCATCTGTTGGCGCGTGGCGCCGCGGGTAAAGCGCAGCGTGTCGGTGGCGAGGCTGCCCTCAGCCGGCTTGGCGGCCGGCATGTCGCCGGTCAGCGCATCCTGCTCGGCGATGCGCTGCAGCGCCTGCTCGACCGTCAGGCCCTCGGGAATGGTCAGCGAGTACATCACCGACTTGCCGCTCTTCAGAAGCTCCATGATGTCGCGCATGGAGGCGCGCGGCTTTATCTCGTATTCGCCTGCCTTCAGCGCTGAATCATTGCCATAGACCCGCACGGCGATGCGGAAGATGCGGGCATCGCTGATCAGCCCACGCCGTTCGAGCTGGTCGGCAATATCCTGGACGCCGGTGCTCGGCTTGACCAGGAAGGTGTCGCCGGCCACCGACGGGCCCGGTTCGTTGAATGCCTGCTTGCCGAAATAGAGCGAAACGCCGGCGGCGAGGATCATCAACATCACCGCGGAGATGACGAAGTTCATGAACACGACGACTTGGCTGCGCGAGGCGCGCGAGCGCTTTGGTGGTGGTGTGCCGGCTTCCGGGCGCAAAGCTTCGGCCGCGGTCTTCGGCACGATCGGGCCGGTCTGCTGGTTTTGTCCGAATTGTCCGCTGCCGCCCGGATTGGTGTTCATTAGCGCCCTACCATCTGATCTCTTAGAGCGACCATGCGCCCGATTGGACGCACAGCGTGCCCTAACATTTCAAGCCTACGCATCGTGCTTTTAAAAAAAGCGCCTTCGGTTTCAAGCCGATGCGACGAATCCCCAGCGGCAGAGTAGGCTTGAATATGGCAAAATTGACGACAGACCGCTGGCGCGCCGGTCGATACCGCAATCAGCCTGTATAACGCTGGAATACCAGCGAAGCGTTGGTGCCGCCGAAGCCGAAGGAGTTGGACAGCGCCACGTCGACCTGGCGATGCCGTGGCGTGTTCGGAACAAGATCGATCGCGGTTTCGCGTTCCGGGTTGTCAAGATTGATGGTGGCTGGCGCGATGTTGTCTCTGATAGCGAGGATCGAAAAGATCGCCTCGGCGGCGCCCGCGGCACCCAGGAGATGGCCGATCGACGACTTGGTCGATGACATCGAGATTTTCGAGGCGGCGTTGCCGACCAGCCGCTCGACGGCGCCGAGTTCGATCGTGTCGGCCATGGTCGAGGTGCCGTGCGCGTTGATGTAGTCGACGTCGGCGGGCGTCAGCCTGGCCCGGTTCAGCGCCGCCGTCATGCAGCGGAAGGCGCCGTCGCCGTCTTCGGCCGGTGCAGTGATGTGATAGGCATCGCCGGTCAGGCCGTAGCCGGTGACCTCGGCATAGATCTTGGCGCCGCGCGCCTTGGCGTGTTCGAGTTCTTCCAGCACGACGACCCCGGCGCCCTCGCCCATGACGAAGCCGTCACGGTCGCGGTCATAGGGACGCGAGGCCTTCTCAGGCGTGTCGTTGCGGTCGGTGGACAGTGCCCGGCAAGCAGCGAAGCCGGCAAGCGATAGTCTGGTCACCGGCGATTCCGCGCCGCCGGCCAGCATCACGTCGGCATCGCCGAAGATGATCAGCCGGGCGGCATCGCCAATGGCGTGCGCGCCGGTCGAGCAGGCGGTGACGACGGCGTGGTTGGGGCCTTTCAGCCCATGCCGGATCGATACCTGGCCAGATACCAGGTTGATAATGTTGCCGGGAATGAAGAATGGACTGATACGGCGCGGTCCGCGCTCTTTCAGGATGATAGCGTTCTCGGCGATGCCCTCGAGGCCGCCAATGCCGGAGCCGATCATGACGCCGGTGGCGCAGCGCTCGGCTTCGGTGCTGGGCTCCCAGCCGGAATCCTTCAGCGCTTCGTCGGCGGCCGCAATCCCGTAAAGGATGAAGTCGCCGATCTTGCGCAGTTCCTTGGGCTCGAGCACGGCTTCGGGATTGAGCGTGCCGTTGGTGCCGTCACCGCGCGGAATGACGTGGGCGATCTTGCAGGCAAGATCTTCCACTTCGAACTCGGTGACGCGCTTGGCGGCGCTGCGGCCGGTCAGAAGTTCCTTCCAGCTGTGCTCGAAGCCCATGCCGAACGGCGAAACCAGGCCAAGGCCCGTGACGACGACACGCCTCATCGCAGGTCCTCCCCGGTGATGACTGCGGATAGTGTCAGGCCGAAGCCTTGTCGATGTACTTCACGGCATCGCCGACGGTCAGGATGGTCTCGGCCGCATCGTCCGGAATCTCGACGCCGAACTCTTCTTCGAACGCCATGACGAGTTCGACCGTGTCGAGGCTGTCCGCGCCCAGATCATCGATGAAGCTCGCCTGCTCCGTCACCTTGTCGGCATCGACGCCAAGATGTTCGATGACGATCTTCTTGACGCGCTCTGCGGTGTCACTCATTTGGGGCATCCTCGTCTTTTGTTTGTCTGTCTTCGTTAGCGGGCAGAATGCCGCTAATCAAGCTGAAAGATGGTCCTGCGGGAAACGCAACGATGCCGGACCGGTTTTTGCCCGAACCGCCGGGTTGCGGGCCGCATTACACGAAAAATGGCCGAGGTCCAAGGCGAAATGGTCTCTTTTCACAAGCCGGCCATGTCTTCTTATCACCCGGCAATATCCCGTCAGATCATGGCCATGCCGCCGTTGACGTGGATGGTCTGGCCGGTGACGTAGGCTGCCTCGTTGGAGGCGAGATAGGCGACGGCCGACGCCACTTCAACACTCGTGCCCATGCGGCGCGTCGGGATCGCGGCCATTATCGCGTCTTTCTGCTTGTCGTTGAGCTTGTCGGTCATGGCCGATTCGATAAAGCCCGGGGCGACGCAGTTGACGGTGATGTTGCGGGTGGCGATCTCCTGCGCCAGCGACTTGGAAAAGCCGATCATGCCGGCCTTGGAGGCGCAATAATTGGTCTGGCCAGGATTGCCGGTGACGCCGACCACCGAGGTGATGTTGATGATGCGGCCATGGCGGCGGCGCATCATCGGATGGGTCAGCTCGCGGGTGAGCCGGAACACGGCGGTGAGGTTCACCTCCAGCACGCTGTCCCAATCCGCGTCCGCCATGCGCACGAACAGGCCGTCCTTGGTGATGCCGGCATTGTTGACCAGTATGTCGACGCCTTCGAGTTCGGCTTCGGCCTTCTGGCCAAGCGCCTTGACCTCGTCACGGTCGGCTAGATTGGCCGGGAACAGCTTTACCCGGTCGCCGAGTTCGCCGGCCAGGGTCTCCAGTTTCTCGATGCGGGTGCCGTGCAGGCCGACAATGGCGCCTTGCGCATGCAGCACCCGGGCAATCGCCTCGCCAATGCCGCCCGATGCGCCGGTGACGAGCGCCTTGCGGCCGGTCAGTTCGAACATTTTCGTCTCCTGATCTTAAGAGAACACCCTTCCCACGGGAGGGGTTGAATCGCCAGTGGATTATGCAAGCGCGGCCAGCGCCGCCTCGACATCGGCCGGCGTGCCGACGGCCGATGTGGCGATGTCGCGGTTGATCCGCCGCGCCAGGCCGGAAAGCACCTTGCCGGCGCCGATCTCAAACAGCGTGGCGACGCCATTGGCGCCGAACCACTCCACCGTTTCGCGCCAGCGCACGCGGCCGGTGATCTGCTCGACCAGGCGGCGCGCGATCTCGTCGGGGTCGCTGGTCGGGGCTACAGTGACGTTGGAGACGACGGGCACGACCGGTGCATTCTTGGTCACGCCGGCCAGCGCCTCGCGCATGACATCGGCCGCCGGCGCCATCAGCGCCGAATGGAAGGGTGCGGAGACCTGCAGCATCAGCGCCCGCTTGGCGCCCTTTTCGGTGCACAGTTTCGCGGCGAGTTCCACCGCCGCCCTGGCGCCGGAGATCACCAGTTGGCCGCCGCCATTGTCGTTGGCGATCTGGCAGACTTTGCCGGATCCCGTTGCGGCCTCGGTGCAAGCGGCTTCGACGTCGGGCTGTTCCAGTCCGATGATCGCCGCCATGGCGCCCTCGCCGGCCGGCACCGCCGCCTGCATGGCGTTGCCGCGGATGCGCAGCAGCCGGGCGGCATCGGCGACCGAAACGAAACCGGCCGCGGCAAGGGCGGAATATTCGCCGAGCGAATGACCGGCAACGTAGGCAACCTTGTCCTTCAGCGAAAAGCCGCGCGCTTCCAGCGAGCGGATTCCCGCCAGCGAGACCGCCATCAGCGCCGGCTGGGCATGGGCAGTCAGGGTCAGCGCCTCTTCCGGGCCTTCCCAGATCAGTTTCGACAGCTTTTCGCCCAACGCATCATCGACTTCCTCGAACACCCTGCGTGCCTCGGGGAAGGCGTCGGCGAGGTCCTTGCCCATGCCGACAGCTTGGCTGCCCTGTCCCGGAAAGGTGAATGCGACGGCCATTTGGGCGCTCTCCAGCGGCTGATTTTTCCTGCCTGTGACGCAAGGCGGACCGTCAAGTCAAGCCCGGAGGCGGCATTTCCGCTCTCGCTTAAACCGGAGCTGACCTCGAGTCCCTGTTCCCAAAGGCTTTTTGCCGATCACACCTGATGAAAACCGCTCACGAATCGTTTGCTGGCTCTTCTTATTTTCGCCACAGGCGCTAGCTTTTGCATGACAGTTCTATGACAGAACGGTGGCGCGAGTGGAAATGCGCGTTGCTTGGGCCGGGGGAAGAGACGTGGCTAGGATCAGGAAGGGCGCGGCCGTACCCGCGCCACAGTTCTTGGAAGACGATCCGTCCACCGGCTACCTGCCGGGGCGCAGATGGCCGGTCATCCGCTACGGTCTGGTCACGCTGCTTGCCTCCGCCATCCTGGTGTTCGCCATCGAATGGATCGTGCGGGGCGACTTCTTCGGCACGGTCGACTTCTTCCTGCAGCCATTCAAGCCGGGCTGGACCACCATCATTGTCTTTGCATTGGTGCTGATGGGACTGGACGCCGTGCTTGGCCGCAGTCACCAGAGCCTGATGATCGTGGCGCCGCTGACGCTGGCGCTGGCCTTTGTCGGGCATCAGAAGTCGCATTATCTCGGCGATCCACTCTACCCAACCGATTTTCTTTATTCGCGCCAGATCATGGCACTGATGCCGCTCTTGGTGCGCGAACGGCCCTGGACGGCGCTCGCCATGGCGGTCGGCATCGTCGCCGGCCTGTCGCTGCTGATCTATGGCTGGCGGTTGTGGCGCCGCAAGGTTCCGATCCTCAGCCGCAAAGGGCGGCTGGCGCGGCTGACGCTGGCAGTGCCGCTGCTCGCCTTCTTCGTCTCGATCATGGACTACGCCACCTTCTCGTGGACCCGCGACCGGCTGCAGATCATCCCGATCATGTGGGACCAGAAGGAGAACTACGCCTCCAACGGGTTTGCGCTGGCCTTCGCGCTCAACGTGCCGATGGCGCATGTCTCGGCCCCGGCGGGCTATTCCGACAAGGCGATCGACGCGATCGACAGGCCTGATGTGGCGGCCTCGGTACCGGATGAGAAACCCGACATCATCGTGGTGATGAGCGAATCTTTCTGGGATCCGACCAAGCTGCCCGGCGTCACAATCACGCCTGACCCGATCCCCAATGTGCGGGCGCTGCGTTCCGGCTATATGTTCTCGCCGGAATTCGGCGGCATGACCGCCAACATCGAATTCGAGGCGCTGACCGGCTTTTCCAATGCCTTCCTGCCGGCGGGCTCGATCCCCTATCAGCAATATGTGCGCACGCCGACGCCGTCGCTGGCGACCTTCCTGAAAAGCGAGGGATACCGGGCGCGCGCCATCCATCCGGGCACCAACTGGTTCTGGAACAGGGGCGCCGTCTATGCCGATTTCGGCTTCAACGATTTCCGCTCGGAAGAGACGCTGCCGCCACTGGAAAAGCGCGGGCCGCTGGCTTCCGATGCCTCGATGACCGACGAGATCATCGCAGAGGCCGACGCCAGCGAGCGGCCGGTGTTCTTCTTCGCCGTCAGCCTGCAGAACCACGGTCCCTACGAGCCGTACCGCTATTACAATCCGACCCACAAGGTCGCGGCGCCGATCAGCACATGGGCGCGGGAATCGCTGCTCAGCTACGCCGAAGGCTCCGCCGATGCCGACCGTGGCCTCGAACGATTGATCGAATGGGCGAAGAAGCGCGAGCGGCCGACGGTCATCGCCTTCTTCGGCGACCATCTGCCGCCGCTCGGCCCCGTCTATGTCGAAACCGGTTACCTGAAAGACAATGTCGCGCCGCGCAAGGAACCGACGCCGGAGGCGGCACTGGAGCATCATCAGACGCCGCTGGTCATCTGGTCTAACCGCACCGGTCCGGCGCAGGATATGGGCGCGGTGAGCCCGGCCTTCCTGCCCTACCATATCCTTACCACGGCCGGGATCACGCACCCCTACTATACCGGCTTCTTAGGCGCGCTGCGCGAACGCTATCGCGTCGTGGATCGCAATCTGCTTTTGACACCGTCAGGTGAGGCCACGGCGGACTGGGCGCGGCAGAAGGACATCGATCCGGCGATCAACGATTTCCGCCTGCTGCAATACGATATGATGTTCGGCAAGCGTAAGGCGGCTCCGGACTTCTTCCCCGAAACGATCAACGGTCGTACCCCGCATACGAGTTGATGCCTGGTCTTTTCCAACCCTGCGACGCCAGGACGCTGTCCGGAGCATGCGTTACCCTTGCCTTCCAGCCAAATTGCTATATAGACGCCCGCAATCTGCCGGTCCTTGCTGGGGGCTGAACGGAGGGCCGGAGGTTTTATCCAAAACCTTCGTGTGAAGCCAGAAGCGCTTCCGCCTCCCGTGTCTCCGCTCTCGACCGTCTCGAAATGCTCCTTTCTTCCTCGCCCCCTCGGGACCAGCGGGTCAGAGAAGTTGCAGAGGCTTTTGCCGCGAGGATCCGGGAGAGAAACGAAGAAAGGCACTGAACCACTATGGCTCTATACGAACATGTGTTCCTTGCCCGGCAGGACCTCTCGCAGCAGCAGGTCGATGCGCTTGTCGAACAGTACAAGGGCGTCATCTCCGCAAATGGCGGGTCCGTCGGCCGGGTCGAGAACTGGGGACTGAAGTCCCTCACCTACCGGGTCAACAAGAACCGGAAGGCTTACTACACGCTTATGGACCTCAACTGCCCGCCGGCAGCGCTCAACGAGATGGAGCGCCAGATGGGCCTGTCCGAGGACGTGCTGCGTTTCCTGACCGTCAAGGTCGAGGCGCATGAGGAAGGCCCGTCGGCCATGATGCAGAAGCGCGAAGAGCGCTCGGAACGCGGCGGCTTCGGCGACCGCGACCGTGGCGATCGTGGTCCGCGCTCGTTCGGCGACCGTGATCGCGGCGACCGTGGCGATCGTCCGCCGCGCTCATTTGGCGATGCCGGTGGCGATCGTGGTCCGCGCCGTCCGCGCGAAGGCGTTGAAGGAGGTGCAGAATAATGGTCGACATCAATCAGATCCCGACCCGGCGCCCGTTCCATCGCCGCCGCAAGACCTGCCCGTTCTCCGGCGCCAATGCGCCCAAGATCGACTACAAGGACGTGCGTCTTCTGCAGCGCTACATTTCCGAGCGCGGCAAGATCGTGCCGTCGCGCATCACCGCCGTCAGCCAGAAGAAGCAGCGCGAACTCGCCAAGGCGATCAAGCGCGCCCGCTTCCTCGGCCTGCTGCCCTACGTGGTTCGCTAAGATCTCCGAAGCAGGCGGTTCGCCGCCTGCTTCCTTCTCCCACGGCGACGGGCGCCGCAGGGGTAATTTGATGATGCATGTCGTTGTCCCAAAACCGGGCCCACTCTTGGCGACGTGCATTGAAATCCCGAGTTGAGGTGAAAAGCCTCTAACTGCCGCGACAGGCAGGACAGCGACACCGGCGCCAAGGCGCTCAGAGCTTCCTGACCTGTTCCATTCAATTCGGCGCCGATCCCGCGGTCGGTGCCCAGACGAAGGAACAAGACCATGCAAGTGATTCTTCTCGAACGCGTTTCCCGCCTCGGCCAGATGGGCGATACCGTCAAGGTCAAGGACGGCTTTGCCCGCAACTTCCTCTTGCCGCAGGGCAAGGCGCTGCGCGCCAACGAAGCCAACAAGAAGAAGTTCGAAGGACAGCGCGCGCAGCTCGAAGCGCGCAACCTCGAGCGCAAGTCGGAAGCCAGCCAGGTTGCCGAAAAGCTCGACGGCAAGAGCTTCATCGCCGTACGTTCGGCCGGCGAGACAGGCCAGCTCTACGGTTCGGTGTCGACCCGCGACATCGCCGACCTGCTGACCGCCGAAGGGTTCTCGGTCAACCGCAACCAGATCCAGCTCAACCAGCCGATCAAGACCATCGGCGTCACCAATGTGGCGATTGCGCTGCATCCGGAAGTCGAGGTCACCATCAGCCTCAACATCGCCCGCACGGCCGACGAAGCCGAGCGCCAGGCCAAGGGCGAGACGCTGACCACCGCCGAAGCCATCTATGGCGACGACATCAACGACAATGCGCGGCCGGAGAACTTCTTCGACCCGAACACCGAGTTCGAAGGCGGCGAAGAAGACAACGCCTGATCCCGCACGGGGCCTGATCGGGAAGCAAGGGGAGCAGCGCTCCAATCACTTTCTCGTCATCCAGCCTTTCTGGACCAATGCCCGGGCCTCTCGCCCGGGCATTTTTGTGCCAAATGGAACTTTTCGAACCCCTATATATTGTTGCAGAATTGGTCCGCCAGTCTGACCGTGAGGGGACATTTGGTGATGAATATTCTGTTGAAACGCGTTCTCGACCGCCTGGTGCGTACGGGCAATCTGAAAGTCACCGGCCCGAAGGGCTCGACAGTGGTTTTCGGCGACGGCAGCGGCGAGCCGGTGCATATGCACATCAAGACCGCGCATGCCGAGCGCGCCATTACCTTCGATCCGATGTTGGCCGTGCCGGAAGCCTATATGGACGGCGAACTCGACATCATCGAGGGCGGCGTACTGGGTATGATGCGCATCGCCTTCCAGAACATGGGCAGTGGCGGTATCGACGCCACCTGGTCGAAGGCCATCGAGGGTCTGCGCCACGCCTTTCGCCGCCTGCAGCAGATCAACACCGCATCACGGGCGCGCCGCAACGTGCAGCGCCACTATGATTTGTCGGGTGACCTCTACCAGCTCTTCCTCGACGACGACATGCAGTATTCCTGCGCCTACTTCGAACAGCCGGACATGACGCTCGACGAGGCGCAGATGGCCAAGAAACGCCATATCGCCGCCAAGCTCAGGCTGAAGGCCGGCCAGACCGTGCTCGATATCGGCTCCGGCTGGGGTGGACTCGGCCTCTATCTCGCCAAGGCTTTCGATGTCGACGTGCAAGGCGTGACGCTGTCGACCGAGCAGCACGGCGTCGCCACCGACCGGGCGCATGCGCAAGGCTTGCAGGACCGCGTGCATTTCGACCTCAAGGACTACCGCGAACTCAACGAACGCTTCGACCGCATCGTCTCGGTCGGCATGTTCGAGCATGTCGGCGTCAACCACTTCCGCACCTTCTTCGACAAGTCGGCGACGCTGTTGAAGCCCGACGGCGTCATGCTCTTGCACACGATCGGCCGCTCCGGCGTGCCGTGGGCGACCAGCGCCTTTATCCGCAAGTACATTTTTCCGGGCGGCTACATTCCCTCGCTGTCGGAGGTGATGCCGGCGATCGAGAAGTCGGGGCTTGTGGTCACCGACATCGAGATTCTGCGGCTGCACTATGCCGATACGCTGAAGCATTGGGGCCAGCGCTTTGCCGCCAACCGCGACAAGGCCAAAGCCATCTACGACGAGCGCTTCTGCAGGATGTGGGAGTTCTATCTGGCGGCTTCGGAAGCCGCCTTCCGCTGGCAGGATCTGGTGATCTTCCAGATCCAGATCGCCAAGAAGAACGACACGCTGCCGATGACGCGCGACTACATGGCCAAATGTGAAAAGGCGCTCGAAATGCGCGAAATGGGGCATCGTCAGGAGGCGGCGGCCGCCGAGCCTGCTGTCGCCAGGTCTGTGCCTGCCAGGTCCGTTGCTGTCAGGTCCGTTGCGGCCAAGCCAGCGCGCCGTCGCAAGGTGGCGGATCGCGAATAACGCCTCGATTGCGATTGCCGCTTGCCATTGACGGCTCTGACACTGAAAAAGGTCTCGTTCTCGCGAGACCTTTTTTAATGACCTGCCTGCCCACCATCGCCACCACCCTTGTCGAGTTCGCCGGCGCCTCGGTGCTCGCGGCACGCGGAGCCTGAGCGTGGAACTCCCCGCCTCGCTGCGACAAGGCGTCGAGCGCCTGCTCGAAACGATACCGCTGGCGGTGCTGCGCCAGGCGGCGAAGACGCTGTCTGACCGCTACCGCGCCGAATTGCGCGACGGGCGCCTGCACATGGCCGAAGAGATGGCGGTAAAAGCCTATCTGGCGACGCGGCTGCCGGCGACCTACGCGGCGGTACGGGCCGGTCTCGACGAACTCGCCTATGCGCGGCCCGATTTCCAGCCAACGAGCTTGCTCGATGTCGGCGCCGGTCCTGGCACGGTGCTTTGGGCCACTACAGACCTGTGGCCCGACCTCGAAGAGGCGGTTCTGGTTGAAGCAAGCGCCGCGGTGCGCAAGGTTGGCCAGTCGCTCGCCCTTGATACCATCGCCACCAGAATGGACTGGCGCGCCGGCGACGTGACCATCGACCTTGCCGATCTTAAGCCTGCCGACCTCGTCACCTGCGCCTATGTGCTGGACGAGATCGCGCCGGCATCGCTGCCGAAGCTTGTCGGCCGGCTCTGGCATTTGACCGGCGACACACTGCTGATCGTCGAGCCCGGCACACCGGCCGGCTGGCAGCGCATCCTGGCAGTGCGCAGGCAATTGCTGGAGGCCGGGGCGCATGTGCTGGCGCCTTGTCCGCATGAGGCGCCCTGCCCACTTGAGCCGCCCGACTGGTGCCATTTTTCGCGCCGCGTCGCCCGCTCGCGCCTGCATCGCCTGGCCAAAGACGCCGACGTGCCGTGGGAGGACGAGAAATTCATCTACGTCGTGGCGTCGCGGCAACCCGCGCCTGTACGTCAGCCGCGCGTGATTGCGCCGCCGAAATCGGGCTCCGGCAAGGTGCTGCTCAAACTGTGCCAGCCGGATGGCGGCGTCGGCGAGACACTTTTCACCAAGCGCGAAGGCGAGCTGTTCAAGGCAGCGCGGCGGCTGGACTGGGGTGATACATTGGACGGAAGAAGCTGATAATCACCGAGATTGTTCTTGCTTCGTTCCAACGACTCGGATAAAAGTCAGCGCCTTTCTGAGTCAACCGGAATCGGGGCGCGGAAACACTCTTCTGTGGACGGTTTGCCGCCCCTGTGAACAAACGGGGCATCGAGGTTGATTGGTCGTGCGGTGATGCAGAAAGGTCAGCACCGATTTATCTCGTTCTGATATCGAGAAGCCGGGATCAAAATCGGGGACATCATGGCAGAGGCAGCGCGAAAATTCGGCGTGGCGGAGCAGCAACCGCTTTATCGTGAAGCGCCGAACAACATCGAGGCCGAACAGGCGCTGCTCGGCGCCATCCTCGTCAACAACGATGCCTTCTACCGCGTCTCCGACTTCCTCAAGGCCGGCCATTTCTACGAGCCGCTGCACCGGAAAATCTTCGAGGTCGCGGCCGAGCTCATCCGCATGGGCAAGGTGGCGACGCCGATCACGCTGAAAACCTTCCTGCCGGCCGACGAGAAGGTCGGCGACATGACGGTGGCGCAATATGTGGTTCGTCTGGCGGTCGAAGCCGTCACCGTCGTCAATGCCACCGACTATGGCCGCGCCATCTACGATCTGGCCACGCGCCGGGCGCTGATCACCGTCGGCGAGGACATGGTCAACATCGCCTATGACGCGCCGGTCGACATGGCGCCGTCCGAACAGATCGAGGATGCCGAGCGGCGGCTGTTCGAACTGGCCGAAACCGGCCGTTACGACGGCGGCTTCGAGAGCTTCACCGACGCGGTCAAGACCGCCGTCGACATGGCCAACGCCGCCTATATGCGCGACGGCCATTTGTCGGGCCTCGCCACCGGCATGCGCGATCTCGACCGCCGCATGGGTGGCCTGCAGGCGTCGGATCTGATCATCATTGCCGGCCGTCCGGGCATGGGCAAGACATCGCTAGCCACCAACATCGCCTTCAACATCGCCGAGATGTATGAGCCGGCGCAACAGGCCGACGGCTCGTTCAAGGCAGCCAATGGCGGCGTCGTCGGCTTCTTCTCACTGGAAATGTCGTCCGAGCAGCTCGCCACCCGCATCATTTCCGAACAGACGGAAATTTCGTCGTCAAAAATCCGCCGCGGCGAGATTTCAGAGATGGATTTCGAAAAGCTGGTCGCCTGCTCGCAGACCATGCAGAAGATCCCGCTGTTCATCGACCAGACCGGCGGTATCTCGATCGCGCAGCTGTCGGCGCGGGCGCGGCGGCTGAAGCGTCAGCGCGGCCTCGACCTCATCGTCATCGACTATATCCAGCTGATGCAGGGGTCGAGCGCGAAATCGTCGCAGAACCGGGTGCAGGAAATCACCGAGATCACCACCGGCCTCAAGGCGCTGGCCAAGGAACTCTCCGTTCCGATCATCGCGCTGTCGCAGCTGTCGCGTCAGGTCGAAAGCCGCGAAGACAAGCGCCCGCAGCTGTCCGATCTTCGCGAATCCGGTTCGATCGAGCAGGACGCCGACGTGGTGATGTTCGTCTATCGCGAGGAATATTATCTGAAGAACCGCGAGCCGAAGCCCGGCACCGACGAGTACATCAAGTGGGAACACGAGATGAACGAGATGCGCGGCAAGGCCGAAGTCATCGTCGCCAAGCAGCGCCACGGCCCGACAGGTTCGGTGAGCCTCGCCTTCCATGGCGAGTTCACACGGTTTTCCGACCTCGCCGAAGAGCATCATATTGCGGAGAGGTTCGAGTAGTCTGTTGAGAAAGGCCTCATTCCTTCGCATCCCCCTCTGTCCTGCCGGACATCTCCCCCTCAAGGGGGGAGATTGGATGTCATGTCGGCTTTCGCCAATTTTCAACGTGGCAGGGTGGGCACCGAGACCAAAGCTGCTGATCTCCCCCCTTGAGGGGGAGATGGCCGGCAGGCCAGAGGGGGGTGCTGCCCCACCAGCCTTTCTAGCTTCAGCACTGCGCGTAGGTGACTGCTGATGGCTAAATCGCGCGTCCAGTTCATCTGCCAGAATTGCGGGTCGGTGCATCAGCGCTGGGCCGGCAAATGCGATGCCTGCGGCGAGTGGAACACACTCGTCGAGGAAGGCACGGCCGGCGGCATCGGCTCGGGACCGGCCAACACGCGCAATGCGCGCAAGGGCCGCGCCGTGGTGCTGACCAGCCTGTCCGGTGACATCGAGGATGCGCCGCGGATCATCTCCGGCATTGGCGAACTCGACCGCGCCACCGGCGGCGGTTTCGTGCGCGGCTCGGCGCTGCTGGTCGGCGGCGATCCCGGCATCGGCAAGTCGACGCTGCTTACCCAGGCCGCAGCAGCATTGGCGTCAAAAGGCCACCGCATCGTCTATGTCTCGGGCGAAGAGGCTGTCGCGCAGATCCGGCTGCGGGCGCAGCGGCTTGGCGTCGCCGACACGCCGGTCGAACTTGCCGCCGAGACCAATGTCGAGGATATCCTGGCAACAATAGCCGACGGCAGAAGGCCGGACCTCGTCATCCTCGATTCCATCCAGACGCTGTGGACCGACATGGCCGACTCGGCGCCCGGCACCGTCACCCAGGTGCGCGCCTCGGCGCAAGCGATGATCCGCTACGCCAAATCCACCGGTGCTGCCATCGTGCTGGTCGGCCATGTCACCAAGGAAGGCCAGATCGCCGGTCCGCGCGTCGTCGAGCACATGGTCGACGCCGTTCTCTATTTCGAAGGCGAAGGCGGCCATCACTACCGCATCCTGCGCACGGTGAAGAACCGTTTTGGGCCGACCGACGAGATCGGCGTCTTCGAGATGTCGGACAAGGGCTTGCGCGAGGTCGCCAATCCGTCGGAGCTGTTCCTCGGCGAACGCCACGCAAAATCGCCGGGTGCCGCGGTATTTGCCGGCATGGAAGGCACACGTCCGGTGCTGGTCGAGATCCAGGCGCTGGTGGCGCCGTCCACATTGGGCACGCCGCGCCGTGCCGTCGTCGGCTGGGACGGCGCACGGCTGTCGATGATCCTTGCCGTGCTCGAAGCCCATTGCGGCGTGCGCTTCGGCACCCACGATGTCTACCTCAACGTCGCCGGCGGCTACCGGATTTCCGAGCCGGCGGCCGATCTGGCGGTTGCCGCTGCACTGGTTTCGTCGCTCACCGGTCTTGCCCTTCCCGCCGATTGCGTCTATTTCGGCGAAATCAGCCTGTCGGGCGCAGTGAGGCCGGTTGCGCATGCGCAGCAGCGCCTTAAAGAGGCCGAAAAGCTGGGTTTTGGAAGTGCGGTTCTGCCCTTGGGCAGCGAGGAGGTTGTCGGGGGGATCGGGGCCGGCGCTTTCCAGCCGACCGAACTTGCCGATCTCGTCGCACGCATAGCCGGCTCACGGCGCAGCCGTGTCGACGTGGAAGATTGACGCGGCTCGCCCGAGCCGTGAAAAGACAATCTGAGTGGGGCGAAAGACATGCCGATTACGCTGCTGGACGGAATTCTCGTCGGCTTCACCCTGGTCTCGGCGATGCTCGCCATGGTTCGCGGCCTGTCACGCGAAATCCTGTCCGTCGTGTCCTGGGCGGCTGCCGCCGCGGCGGCATTCTTCTTCTACAAGCCGGTGCTGCCTTACGTTCAGCCCTATGTCGAAAGCGACAAGATCGCCATGGCGGCATCCGCCGGCATTGTCTTCCTCATCGCGCTGATCGTCGTTTCCGTCATCACCATGAAGCTAGCCGACTGGATCATCGATTCCAGGATCGGCGCGCTCGACCGTACGCTGGGCTTCCTCTATGGCGCCGCGCGCGGCGTCCTCGTCGTCGCCGTGGCGCTGCTGTTCTTCAACTGGCTGGCCGGCGCCAAGGCCCCTGCCTGGATCGCCAACGCCAAGTCGAAGCCGCTGCTCGAGACCATCGGCGCCAAGCTGGAAAGCCTGCTGCCCGAAGATCCGGAAAACGCCATCCTGAAGAAGCTCAATCCGAATCAGCCGGCAGCCGAGACGCCTCCGGCGGCCGATGCACCGGCGGCGGATGCTCCGGCAACCGGTTACGATACGCCGGCGCCCGACGACGAGACCGACGCTCCGGCCGATAACGCACCCGCTGCTCCGGCTCCGGCCCCAGCCGCGCCGGCAAACTGATACGGACGGATGGTGCCTGACAGGCGCCATCCCGGCAGTTCCGGCCTGACTATGGTGTGAACGGCGCACGACGTGCGTTGCTTTCGCGGTGCTATCGCACTATATGGCCATTTTAGCGGAGCTTGAGCCCCATGGCAGTTTCGAAGGCAGACGCGGACGACGTCCTTTCCGCCGAAGCAGACGATCATTTCCACGATGAATGCGGGGTGTTCGGCATTTTCGGCCGGCAGGACGCTGCGGCCATCGTCACACTAGGCCTGCATGCGCTGCAGCATCGCGGCCAGGAAGCGGCCGGCATCGTCTCCTATGACGGCACGCAGTTCCATGTCGAACGCCATGTCGGCCTGATCGGCGACACCTTCACCAAGCAGCACGTCATCGACAGCCTGCAAGGCAACCGTGCCATCGGCCACACGCGCTATGCCACGACGGGCGGCGCCGGCATGCGCAACATCCAGCCCTTCTTCGCCGAACTCGCCGATGGCGGCTTTGCCGTCGCCCATAACGGCAATCTCACCAACGCCATGACCGTGCAGCGCGCGCTGCAGAAACAGGGCGCGATCTTCTCGTCGACCTCCGACACCGAGACGCTGCTGCATCTCGTTGCCACCAGCAAGGAACGCGATTTGAATTCGCGCTTCATCGACGCCGTGCGTCAGGTTGAAGGCGCTTTCTCGCTGGTTGCGATGACCTCCAAGAAGATGATCGGCTGCCGCGATCCGCTCGGCATCCGCCCGCTGGTGCTCGGCGACCTCGACGGCGCCTGGATCCTGGCCTCCGAAACCTGCGCGCTCGACATTATCGGCGCCCGCTTCGTGCGCGACCTGAAGCCCGGCGAAATGGTCGTGGTGACCTCGAAGGGCATCGAGAGCCTGTTCCCCTTCGAGCCGCAGAAGACCCGCTTCTGCATCTTCGAATATGTCTATTTCGCCCGCCCGGACTCCTCGGTCGAAGGCCGCAATGTCTACGAAGTGCGCAAGCGTATCGGCGCCGAATTGGCGCAGGAAAGCCCGGTCGATGCCGATATCGTCGTGCCGGTGCCGGATTCCGGCACGCCGGCGGCAATCGGCTTTTCCCAGGCGGCAGGCATCCCCTTCGAACTCGGTATCATCCGCAACCACTATGTCGGCCGAACCTTCATCCAGCCCGGCGATTCGATCCGCCATATGGGCGTCAAGCTCAAGCACAACGCCAACCGCCGGATGATCGAGGGCAAGCGCGTGGTGTTGGTCGACGATTCGATCGTGCGCGGCACCACCAGCCAGAAGATCGTGCAGATGGTGCGCGACGCCGGCGCCAAGGAAGTGCACATGCGAATCGCCTCGCCGCCGACCAGCGCGTCGTGCTTCTACGGCGTCGACACGCCGGAGAAGTCGAAGCTTTTGGCATCGCGCATGTCGATCGAGGAAATGGCCGAGTTCATCCGTGTCGATTCGCTCGGCTTCCTCACCATTGACGGGCTCTACCGCGCCGTCGGCGAAGCCAGCCGCGACAATGAGCAGCCGCAATTCTGCGACGCCTGTTTCACCGGCCAGTACCCGACCCGCCTGCTCGACTTCGAAGGCCACGACAATGTGCGCACGCTGTCGCTGCTGGCGAACAACGGGGCGTAAAGCCCAACTGCTATCCTTGAAAGCGCTCGCATGACCCTCGACCTCTCCGGCCGCGTCGCGGTCGTTACCGGCGCCTCGCGCGGCATCGGCTACTTCATCGCCAGGGAACTTGCCGCCGCCGGCGCGCATGTCATTGCGGTTGCCCGGACCGTCGGTGGGCTGGAAGAACTCGACGACCAGATCAAGGCCGAGCGCGCGAAAACCGGCAAGGGCGAAGCGACTTTGGTGCCTCTCGACCTCTCAGACATGGCCGGCATCGACCGGCTGGGCGGCGCCATTCACGAGCGCTGGGGCAAGCTCGACATTCTGGTGGCCAATGCCGGTGTGCTCGGCGTCATCTCGCCGATCGGCCATGTCGAGGCCAAAACCTTCGAGAAGGTTATGACCATCAATGTCACCTCGACCTGGCGGCTGATCCGCTCGGTCGACCCGCTGCTCAGGCTGTCCGACGCCGGCCGCGCCATTCTCATGTCGTCCGGGGCCGCGCATTCGGCGCGCGCCTTCTGGGCGCCCTATGCGGCGTCGAAGGCGGCTGTGGAAGCCATGACGCGTTCCTGGGCGCATGAGACGCAGAGCCTGGCGCTCCGCATCAATGCGGTCGACCCCGGCGCCACCCGCACCGCCATGCGTGCGCAGGCCGCGCCCGGCGAGGATCCGGAAACGCTGCCGCACCCGTCAGAGGTGGCAAAACGCATCGTGCCGCTGGCGAGCCCCGAGATGAAAGAGACGGGGCTGATCTTCCAGGTCAAGAACAACCGCTTCGTCGCCTACCGGCAGCCGGAATAAACCGGGTTGTAGCGGGATTAAACAGGCCTCCAGTTACGTTTCTTCGAATGTAGGACATTCGAAACCGGAGGACCGACATGCGTAGACTTCTTCTCGTTGCCGCCGCCGCGATTGCCGCCACAGCCGGCGTGGCGCTGGCGCAAGACGCCAAGATGAGTTTCTTCGTCACCAGCGTCGGTTCCGGCAAGGGCGCCGATCTCGGCGGTCTCAAGGGTGCCGACGCGCATTGCGCCTCGCTGGCGGAAGCGGCTGGGGTTACCGGCAAGGAATGGCACGCCTATCTCTCGAGCGCCAATGTCGATGCGCGCGACCGTATCGGCAAGGGTCCCTGGGTCAACGCCAAGGGGGAGAAGATTGCCGATGACGTCGCCTCGCTGCATAGCGACGCCAACGCCATCACCAAGCAGACGGCGCTCAACGAAAAGGGCGAGGTGGTCAACGGCCGCGGCGATAAGCCGAACCGGCACGACATATTGACCGGCTCGAAGCCTGACGGCACCAAGCTCGCCGACCAGACCTGCGGCGACTGGACCTTGAGCGGGGCGGAGGGCGCGGCGATGATGGGCCATCACGACCGCACCGGCCTTGATGAGTCGGCGGCGGCGAAATCCTGGAACTCCTCGCATGCCTCGCGCGGCGGCTGCAGCCAGGAGGCGCTGAAAGGCACCGGCGGCGACGGCCTGTTCTACTGCTTTGCCGCGAACTGAGAGACGTCTGGGAGCGGTTCGTTCACGGGTCTGTGATGGTCCGGCAGGTCCCTCCCCCATCGCCCTGCTTTCGCCATCAGCCGGGAGTTGCTAGGGTCGACCCGACTCCGACACCCAGCAAAGCGAGGAATTCCCATGGCTGCTCCCAGCGTAGCATTGGTCTGGTACCTGGTGATCGCCGGCCCGCAAGGCGGCATGGTGGTGCTGCCCAGCACCTTCGACACCCGCGAACAGTGCACAAACGCGATTACCGAATATCAGAAGCAGCCGACGCCGGCCGGCTGGGCGGTCAACTGCGTGCCGAGCGCCTCCCCGTTTACCGATGAGGGCGACGCGGAAGAGCCTGCGGCGCAGTAGCGCAGTCTCCCCCCTCGAGGGGGAGATGGCCGGCAGGCCAGAGGGGGTCGCCTCGCGTAGAGTGCCAACCTCCTTCCGCACAAAGGGCGTGGCGTCCAGTCGGCCCGACCCCCTCTGTCGCCTTCGGCGACATCTCCCCCTCAAGGGGGGAGATCAGGCGCGCGCCTTCACCGTCAGCTCCGGCTTGCTGTTGATGGTCTGGAAGACCACGCAATAGCGTTCCGTCAGCTTGATCAGCGCGTCGATGCGATCCTGCGGCTCATCCGTGTCGAGGTTGAAATTCAGCCGGATGGCGCGAAAGCCCACGGGGGCGTCCTTGGCCACGCCCAGCGTGCCGCGAAAGTCGAGATCGCCTTCGGCCTCGACGGTGGCTGCGCCAAGCCTGAATTCCAGCGCCGTCGCCACTGCCTTCAGCGTCACGCCGGCGCACGCCACCAGCGCCTCCAAAAGCATATCGCCCGAACACAATTCGAGCCCGGAACCGCCGGTCGCCGGATGCAGGCCGGCGACCGCCAGCGCCCTGCCCGTCTCGACCTTGCAGGCAATCGACTGGTCGTCGATGGAGCCTTTGGCGCGAAGCGTGATCAGCGCCTGCGTAGCATCGCCGCGATAGGCCTCCTTGAGCGGCGCCTGCATGGCTTTGAGTTCGGTGGCGTCCATGGTCTGTCCTTTCGAGTTCTTCGCGCTTTGATAGCACCGAAATGCCGGCGGGACAGCGCCCCCCTCTGCCTGCCGGCCATCTCCCCACACGGGCGAGATCGGCAGCAACGCCAATGGCGCTTTCTTCGCCGGCGATTAGCGAAGGCGGTCGCGACATCCAATCTCCACCCCTGTGGGGGAGATGTCCGGCAGGACAGAGGGGGGCGTGAAGGACGCTAGCTCGCGAAGAGTTACTTTGACTTCGACCGCCCGAGCCATACCTAACCAGAGTCATTCCCGCGGAGGCATCATGCCGTTCAAGCTGAAACTGATCTCGCTTACCCTGTTGGTGCTTGCAGCCTTCGCGCAGCCAGTCCTCGGCGAAACGCCCGAGCGCCCCGCCCCTGCCGGCGGCGTGCTGTCGCTGCTGCCGGCACCGCAGACGACCAGCCATTCAATCACCATTGCCGGGCGCAAGCTGGACTATCAGGCTAAGGCCGGCACGCTGTCGCTGCTATCCGGCAAGGGCGAGGTCACCGCGGAAATCTTCTATGTCGCCTACACGCTGCCGCCACTGGCGGGCGCGGAGAAGGCTCGCCCCATCACCTTCGTCTTCAATGGCGGCCCGGGCGCGGCATCCGCCTATCTGCATCTCGGCGCACTCGGCCCGCGTGTCGTCGCGACCGGCGCCGATGGCCAATTCCTGCCGCCGCCGCAAAAGCTGATCGACAATCCCGACAGTTGGCTCGACATGACCGACCTCGTCTTCGTCGATCCGGTCGGCACCGGCTACAGCCGCGAGGCCCCCGGCCAGGACACGAAAGATTTTTGGGGCGTCAGCCAGGACGCCAGTTCGATCGGCGCTTTCATCCGGCTCTATCTCGCCCAGAACGGCCGCACCGGATCGCCGCTCTTCCTCGCCGGCGAAAGCTATGGCGGGTTCCGCGCGGCACTTCTCGCCAGGACCCTGCAGGAAGATGTCGGCCTGAGCCCCAACGGCATCGTACTGATCTCGCCTGCACTGGAGTTCACGCTGGTGCTGCCCGACGAATTCCAGCCACTGCATTGGGCGCTGGAACTGCCCTCGCTGGCGGCGGTGCGCCTGCGCAGCGAAGGCTTCAGCGGCGAAGCACTGCGCGAAAAGCTCGCCGAGGTCGAAAAGTATGCGCTGGGCGACTACCTCACGGCTCTGACCGGCGGGCTGGAACAGGGCGGGCGGCTGGCCAGCCAGCGCGTGGCCGAGATCACCGGCCTGCCGCTCGACCTCGTGCAGCGCAATTTCGCCCGCATCCCGACCGGCCTGTTCGCGCGCGAATTCCAGCGCGCCAGTGGCAAAGTGCTCAGCCCGTATGACGGCACCATCGCCACCAGCGACATCGCCCCGGAGAGCGCCCGCAGCGCCGGCCCGGATCCGGTGCTCGACCGCAGCGTGCCGGCGCTGACCTCGGCCTTTGTCGGTTATGCGCGCGACGAGCTGAATTTTCGCACCGATGTCAGCTACAGGTTGCTCAATGGCGATGTGACCCACGCCTGGGACTATGGCGGCTCGCGGCAAGGCTATGCCGGGGTGATGGACGATCTGCAGCGGGCGCGCTCGCTCAACCCGGGGCTCGGCGTGGTGATCGTCAACGGCGACACCGATCTGGTCACTCCCTATCTGGCCTCACGCTATCTGGTGAGCCAAATCCCGACGCTGGGCGGGGCAAAACCCATCCGTCTCGACGTCGTCGAAGGCGGCCACATGATGTATCTCAGGCCGGGCGGCCGGCGCGCCCTGAAGGAGGCCGCTTCGGAGCTCTACCAGGCAACACAGTGAACGGCGTGCCCACGCTGTCGGCCAGGCTGCGCCAACGCAAGCTTGCCACTGGCGTAGCGCCCCGCAGGCTTTCGCCCGTATAGCCTGCAATGGGAGCCTGATTGGGGCAGGCTTCTTCTTCGTCCTCTTGACAGCGCCGGACACGCCGCATGGCCGATATTGCCATTCTGGAAACCCGCGAAAGGGTGCTTGCCGGCATCCTGTTCACCGGCTGCGCCTATTTCCTGTTTTCGACCCAGGACGCAGCGATCAAGCTTCTGGTCGTCGGCATCAGCGTCTGGCAGATCATGTTCTTCCGCTCGATCGCTGTGCTTATCGGCTGTGCTGCAATCGGCGGACCGCGCGTCTTTGCCGACACAATGCGCTCGCCCATCGTGCGGCCGATGCTGGTGCGCAGCGCCTTCACGCTCGGCGCCTGGCTCTGCTACTACAACGCGGCCCGCTCCCTGCAGCTGGCCGAACTCACCACCATCTATTACGCCGCCCCGATCATCGTCACCGTGCTGTCGGTGGTGATGCTTGGCGAAAAGGTGCCGCTGTTGCGCTGGCTGGCGGTGTTCATCGGCTTCGTCGGCGTCTTCATCGCCTGTGATCCCACTCGTCTCGGCTTGTCCGTGCCGATGCTCTTGGTACTGGCTGCGGCAGTGCTGTGGGGCATTGCCGTGGTGCTGTTGCGCAAGACGGCGCTGGCCGAGCGCACGCTGATCCAGCTTGTGCTCAACAATTTCTACTTCCTGGTGTTTTCCACGGTGCCGGCGCTGTTGGTCTGGCAGATGCCGGACTGGCGCCAGTTGCTGCTTTTGATCAGCGTCGGCGCGCTCGGCGGCGTGGCGCAATTTATGCTGTTCGAAGGCATGAAGCGGGCGCCGGTGTCGATCGTGGCGCCGTTCGAATACACCTCATTGGTCTGGGCCTTCGGGCTCGGCTTTGCGATCTGGGGCGACGTGCCGCGTCGCGAGGTGTTTCTGGGGGCGGCGTTGATCGTCGGCGCCGGCCTGCTGATCATCGGCAACGAGCATTTCCGCAAGCGGCTATGAGTACCCCGTGCTGACAGCATGGTGGCAGGAGAAGACGGATAGGCTGCTGAGATGACGGAAGCGCTCGACGGCCCAGGCACCACAGATACCGCTGCCGAGCGTACGCTCGGCATCATGCTGGTGGCGGCCTCGGCGGCTTTCTTCGCCCTCACCGGCGTGCTGACCAAATCGATCCACGCCGACCCGCTGACCATCACTTGCTGGCGCGGCTTTGTCGGCGCGATCCTGATCACCTTCTATGTGCTGTGGCGCCGGCGCCGCTCCGGCGGGCGGGAAAGCTTGCGGCTTGGCTGGCGCGGCTGGTTGCTGGCCCTCGAGGGCGCCGCGGCCAGCATCGCCTTCATCTCGGCGTTCAAATTCACCTATGTCGCCAATGTCGCGGTCATCTACGCCACCGCGCCCTTCATCACCGCGCTGCTCGCCTTCGTGCTGGTGCGCGAGCCGTTCCGGGCGCAGACGCTTGCCGCCGCCGCCGTTTCGCTGTGCGGCGTGGCGATGATGGTCGGCTCCGGCTTCGGCAGCGGTCATCTGTTTGGCGATGGGCTCGCGCTGCTGATGACCGCCGGCAGCGCGCTCTACATGATCATGGTGCGCGCCTTCCGCGACACGCCGGTGGTGTGGGCGGGCGCAGTCTCGGCGCTTCTGCTGTTCGTGCTCGGCTGGTTCGTCACCGACCCCCTGGCGATTTCTGCTCGCGACGCCGTGCTGCTCGTCGCCTTCGGAGGATCGTTTGCGGCGGCGTCGATCCTGTGGACGGAAGGCTCGCGGCTGATCCCTGCGCCCGAGTCCGGCCTTCTCGGTGCCGCCGAAGTGCCGTTTGCGATCCTGTTCGCCTTCCTGTTCCTCGGCGAGATCGCGCCGGCCGCCAGCCTGATCGGCGGCGCCATAGTACTGTGCGCGGTTTTCGCCCATGCGGGGCGCGACTGGCTGGCCGCGAGAAAAAGCGCGGCAACCCAATAATTATTTTCCAAGTCATGGAACCATCATGCGGATCAGGCAGTTTTATGTGCGACGGGTCACCCCCCAAGTCCCCCCAAACCCCTCGACCCGTCCTCCTCAAAGCCGACCGTAAAGGTCGGCTTTTTCTTTGGACATCAGACGGCAAAGCCGGGCAAGGCGAGGTTGTCGCTGAGCAGGATGGCAAGATCGCGCGCCGGCCGCTCGGCGCCCTGGCCGAGTTTTATCGCGAATTGCGCTGTCGGCACCGGCGGCAGGGCGAATTCGCGCGGTGCTTCGGCAATGCCTGAATGGGCAAAGCGGGCGGTGCGCAAGGTCAGCGCGATGCCGGCATTGACCGCCGTGCGCAAGCCGGCAAGGCTGGCGCTGCCGGCGGCAATGCGGTAGCGGCGGCCGGCAGCATCGAGGGCCGCGAGTGCTGCTTCGCGAAAGCCGCAATAGGGGTCGAGCAGCGCCAGCGGCAATTCCTCTTCCCGCACGGCAAGCCCTTTTTGCGAGCACAGCCACAGCATCGGCTCACTGAACAGCCCGACTTCGTCATTGGCCGGCGTCTTGCGCATGACAACGGCCAGATCGAGCTGCCCGGCCTGCAGCGCCTCGCCAAGCTCGGCCGAACGGCCAACGCGGAGTTCGACCCTGACGCGCGGATGGCTGGTCGCGAAGGCGCGCAGCAGCTCCGGCAGGCCGCTATCGGCGAAATCCTGTGTCGTGCCGATGGCGACGCGACCAGCGGCACGCGCGCCCTTGAGCGCCAGCCAGGCCTCGCTGTGCACGGCAAGAATGCGGCGGGCATGACCGACAAGATCCTCGCCGGCCGGCGTCAGCCCGCGCCCGCGCCCCTGCGCCACCAGCAGCGGTTCGCCGACGATCTCCTCCAGACGCTGCATCTGCGCGGTCACCGCCGAGGGCGAGCGGCCGACAACAGACGCAGCCTGAGCCAGCGAGCCGCCATCGACAAAGGCAAGGAAGGTCTTGAGCAGATCGGGATCGAGAGCTTGCATACTTCGATAATACAGAACCTTTTGTTCGAAACAATTCGATTTTTTTGATTTAAAGACGGTGGCACTGTCTCTCCAACGGCAAACAGACGCCGCTCAAACGAAGGAGAGAAAAATGCCCATCATCAACATCAGCGTCACCGGCAAACCCGACGCCAAGCTGTCCGCCACAATCGCCAAGGAAATCACCGGCCTGACCGCAACCCATCTGCGCAAGGACCCGACGATCACCGCCGTCGCCGTCACCTATGTCGACCCGCAGCATTGGTTCGCCGGCGGCAAATCGCTGGCGGAGCATGGCGCCAACACCTTCTGGCTCGACATCAAGGTGGTCGACGGCACCAACACCAAGCTGGAACTGGAGGCTTATCTGAAGGCGATCTTTGAGGCCTTTGGTAAGTTGCTGGGTGGTGTGCACGAGGAAAGCTATGCCTTCGTGCACGAGGTTCCGGCCGCAGCTTATGGCTATGGCGGCAAGAGCCAGGAGTTCCGGTTCATCAGCGGGCGGATCAAGGCGGCTTGAGCCAACGTGAAAGCGCAGCGCCGCCCCTCATCCGCCCTTCGGGGCACCTTCTCCCCGTGAACGGGGAGAAGGAAGAGGCTCTACATTGACCTTGCCCCCCATTGCGCTACCCTCTGCTCTCCAAGCGGACGAAGAGCCGCATACCGGACCGTTGGGAGAGACGCGGCATGATCCTGACACTGGCGCTGCTTGCAGGCCTCGTGCTGGCCTGGCTGCTGATTGGCGCGATCGAGACGTTTCGTCTCGACCTGCGCTTTACCCAGGCGCTGCTCTATGTGCCGTTCAAGCTCGCCTACCGGATCGAGGACCGGCGCATCCGCATTGCCCGCAACGCGCCGACGCCGGTGATCTATGTGGTCTCGCACCAGTCACGCTTCGAGCCGGCGCTGATGCTGTCGCTGCTGCCCGACGACACGCTGCACATTCTCGACGAGGCCTCGGCGCGCTCGCCCTGGATGGAGCCTTGGCGCGAGCTTGGCCGCACCATCGCCTTCAACGCCGAGCATCTCTTCGTCAGCCGGCGGCTGGTCAGGGTGCTGAAGGGTAAAGGCCGGCTTGCCGTCTATCTGCCCGATGACGTCGAGCCCGATGTGAAGACGTTTCGCCTGTTCCGCGCCGTCACCCGCATCGCCATGCAGGCCGACGCCCGCATCGTGCCGATCTTCGTCACCGGCGCGCGCGACCTGCCGGTTTCCTTGACGCCAAAGAACCGGGCGCCGCGCCACTGGTTCCCAAAACTCTCGATCAGCGTGCTGGAGCCAATGACGATTGCCGAACTGGTGGCGCGCAACCCCGACCAGGCTTCCAACACCAATGCGTTGTTCGACCGCATCGCCGAGGCGCGGCTTTATGGCAGCAACCTCGATCGCGGCCTGTTCCTGGCCATGCGCGATGCCGCGGATCGCACCGGCGCCTCGCATCCGATCATCGAGGATGTGATCAGCGGCTCGCTCAGCTATCGAAAAATGTTCATCGGCGCGCGCGTGCTCGGCCGCCGTTTCGAGGCGGTGGCGGCGCCCGGCGAAGCGGTCGGGGTTTTGCTGCCCAACGCCAATGGCGTGGTGCTGTCCTTCGTCGGCCTGCTCTCGGCCGGCCGGGTAGCGGCGATGATCAACTACACGGCAGGGCCGGCCAGCGTAACCGCCGCGGTGCGCGCGGCAGTCATCCGAACGGTGGTTTCCTCGCGCGCGTTCGTCGAGAAGGCGGCGCTTGCCGACATCATCGCCGCGATCGAGGCCGGCGGCGCCAAAATGCTGTGGCTGGAGGATGTGCGCGCAAGCGTCACGACGCTGGAAAAGCTCGCAGCAGCGGTGCTGTGGCGGTTCCCGCTGCAGCGGCAGGATGCGGCCAAGCCCGCCGCAATCCTGTTCACCTCAGGCTCGGAAGGCACGCCCAAGGCCGTGGTGCTGTCGCACCGCAATCTCCACGCCAACGCCATGCAGGCCGAGGCGCGCATTACCATTTCGCCGTCCGACATCCTGCTCAACGTGCTGCCGGTTTTTCACTCTTTCGGCCTGACCGGCGGTACCATCCTGCCGCTGGTGACCGGGGTGAAACTGTTCCTCTACCCGTCACCGCTGCACTACAAGATCATCCCGGAGATCGCCCGCAAGGTGAAGCCGACCATCATGTTCGGCACCGACACTTTCCTTGCCAACTATGCCCGCACCGCCAAGGATGGCGATTTCTCCAGCCTGCGCTTCGTCGTCGCCGGCGCGGAAGCGGTGAAGCCGGAGACGCGGCGCGTTTATCGCGAGCGCTTCGATGCCTCGATCATCGAGGGGTTCGGGCTGACGGAGGCCGCTCCCGTCGTCGCCGTCAACACCGCCATCCATGGTCGCGACGGCACGGTCGGACGGCTGTTGCCGGCGATGCGCATGAAGCTCGAACCGGTCGAGGGTATCGAGGGTGCCGGCCGCCTGTGGCTCGACGGGCCGAATTTGATGATGGGCTACATGACCGCTGACCGGCCCGGCGAATTGCAGCCGCTGGACGGCTGGCACGACACCGGCGACATCGTCTCGGTCGACCGCGAAGGCTTCATCACCATTCGCGGCCGGGCAAAACGCTTCGCCAAGATCGCTGGCGAGATGGTGTCGTTGGGCGCCGTCGAGATGCTGGTGCAGTCGCTGTGGCCGGAAGAGCGCCACGCCGCGGTGGCGGTGCCGGACAAGAGGCGCGGCGAGCGCATCGTGCTGGTCACCACCGCCGACGACGCCGATCCGGAAGAACTGCGCGCCTTCGGCAAGAAGGCAGGTGCGGCCGAACTGATGGTGCCCAACGACATCGTCAAGGTCGAGGAGATCCCGGTGCTGGGTTCCGGTAAGACGGATTATGTCTCGACGCGGAACCTGGCGATCGAGAAGCTGGGGCTGGGCCTGGCGGCTTAGCGTATCTCCCTCCTTGAGGGGGAGATGGCCGGCAGGCCAGAGGGGGTCGCCTCGCGTGAAGCGCCGACGTCCTCTTCGCTCAAACGAGGTCGCGTCCAGGGCGTACCGCCCCCCTCTGTCGCCTTCGGCGACATCTCCCCCTCAAGGGGGGAGATAACAACTACCCAATATCCGACGGCGGCACTTTTTCGCCCTCGCGCTTGGCGCGCTTCGAATACGCCCGCACGCTGAAAGGCAGGAAGATGAGATAGCCTGCGACAGAGGCGGTCAGCGTGTACCAGGAATAGGTCATCAACAGCAGGACGTAGAGAACGACCGCCAGGATGATCGGCAGCACCTTGTCGCCCGGCACTTTCAGGCTTTTGCCGGAATAGACCGGCAGCCGGCTGACCAGCAGGAAAGCGACCAGCACAGTGAAGCCGGTGGCGACGAATGCCGTCAGGCGGTCCGGCTCGAGACCGAGCCGCAGGAAGGACAGATAGAGCGGCAGCATAACCAGCACGGCGCCGGCCGGCGCCGGCACGCCGACGAAGTATTCGCCCTGCCAGATCGGCCGGTCATGGTCTTCGTCGAGCACGTTGAAGCGCGCCAGCCGCAGGCCACAGGCGATGGTGAACAGAAGAGCTGCGATCCAGCCGAAGGAGCCGGCGCGGTCGAGCAGGAAGGCGTAGAGCACCAGTGCCGGCGCGACGCCGAAATTGACGATGTCGGCCAGCGAATCCATCTGCGCGCCGAATTTGGATGTCGCCTTCAACATGCGCGCCAGGCGCCCGTCTATGCCGTCCAGGAAGGCGGCGAGCAGCACCATCACCACGGCCGGCTCGAAACGGCCCTCGAAGCCGAAGCGGATGCCGGACAGGCCGGCGCAGATGGCAAGCACGGTGACCAGATTAGGCAGCACCATGCGCATCGGAATTTCGCGGATGCGCGGGCCGCCGCTGCCATGGGCCTCGAACTTTTTGAACGGCGCGCCCACCGCTTACGAAATCCTGACGAGCGGGGTTGCGGCGACGCCGCCGAATTCGGCGAGCACGGTTTCGCCGCCGACCGCCGTCTGGCCGACGGCGACGCGCGGCACCGCGGTCGACGGCAGGAAGACATCGACGCGCGAGCCGAAGCGGATCAGGCCAAAGCGTTCGCCGACGGCAATGGAGCCGCCGGTCTCGGCCCAGCAGACGATGCGGCGCGCCACTAGGCCGGCAATCTGCACGGCGACAACGATGCCGTTGGGACTGTCTATGACCAGCCCGTTGCGCTCGTTCTCCGAGCTTGCCTTGTCGAGTTCGGCATTGAGGAACTTGCCCGGCCGGTGCTCGATTTTGGTGATGCGGCCGCGCACCGGAGCGCGGTTCACATGGCAGGAAAAGACGTTCATGAACACCGAGATGCGGGTCATCTCGGTGTTGCCGAGGCCAAGCTCGCGCGGCGGCACGGCCGGGCCGACCGCCGAGATGACGCCGTCGGCGGGACTGACCACCAGCCTGTCATCGACCGGGGTGAGACGATCGGGGTCACGGAAGAAATAGACGCACCAGGCGGTCAGGATCAGGCCGATCCAGAACAGCACCGAGGAGAAATAGCCGAGGAACAGCGTGCCCGCACCAAAGGCGGCAATGAACGGATAGCCCTCGCGATGGATCGGAACGAAGGCATTCTTGATCGAATCGACAAGGCTCATCGGATGGGGCTCATGGGATGGGGGCGGTCCCTGTTTCAGGTCCGGCCTCAATACCGGAAAGGCTCCGCTGCCGCAACGCAACATTGGGCAAGGCCGCATCGTCCGCAGCCGGCAGGAACGTGACGTGCTTGCCTGTCGGCTGCTTTGCCGCCAGAATTCGGGCCAACGCCGGCTGAACGCGCGGCGAAAAGGCCGACTGCCATGGCGCCAAATTCAGGCAAAACGTATCTTGTTGCCATACGATCGTCAGCCGTGGGTGCCGTTTTGACCGTACTTGTGGCAGCGAGCGACCACGCAGTTGCGCAAGGCAAGCCATCCTTCGACTGCGCCAAGGCCGCCAGCTTGGCGGAAAAGGCCATTNAGCGACCACGCAGTTGCGCAAGGCAAGCCATCCTTCGACTGCGCCAAGGCCGCCAGCTTGGCGGAAAAGGCCATTTGCGCCGATCCGGTCCTGGCGCAAGCCGATGCCGACGTCGCGAAGAATTATACCGCGCTGCTAAAGAGGCTCGATGCTCATGCCGGGAAGGCGCTGCGGGACGACCAAAGCGATTTCATCGCCTATCGCGATCAGATCGCCGGTTTCAACGAGAACACGCCCAAGGACCAGCAGACATTCGATCTCGGCGAATTCCTGCATGACCGCGCGACCTTCCTGGGCGGCATCCGTAAGCCGGCCGATGGCGGCTTCATCGGCACATGGAGCAGCGTGCGCGGTAGCGTCGACATCAAGGCTGTTGGCGGAGGCAAGGTCGAGATCTCGGAAGATGTCGTTTCCAATCCAGTCTCGGGAAGTGGGTCATGCGAGATCGACGGCACGGTCGAGAAGCGCAACACTCTGCGACTGGTCGACACCGACGACAACGACAACCCAACCGGTTTTGTCTTCACCTTTCGCCGCGACGGCGATGCGCTTGTCGTCGAGCAGAGCGGCGCCGGCAAGGATGGCAGATCGGAGCCCCTGTCATGCGGTGCCAACGGCCATGCCGATGGCATGTTCTTCCTGACGGAGAAAAAGTAGGCTTGCTGTCGCTAACCCGCCGCAGCGGAGCGATCAAAGTGGGCATTGAGCTCGGCCATAGCGGCCTCAGCGAGGCTTTCATCATCCTTGCCGCGCAAGAGCACACCGCCGTTCCGCAACGATTGGAAAAGGAAGACTTGGCCTGATGCCAGCACCACCCAATTCACGATTGCTCCTTCCTCCTTCTGCACCACCGAATTCGCAGAAACGATGGCATCCGTCGGGTCGAAGCCTGCCTTGCGGAGCAGGAGGTCGACGGCGGCGGGAGCATGGTATTGTTCCGCCAGCTCAATGACCGCTGTGATCTCGGGCTCTTCAGCAATGCCAAGCTTGGCGCCAACTTTCGGGGCGTTAGCCGCTAGCGGGCTCTCGCCTGGCGGTATGACAAGCAAGTCTTCTGGAGCGATGTACTCGTAGACCGTGACGTGTGTCTCCGTCGCACTGCATAGTCGGGTCTTCTTCGCGCTGGTCTGAAGCTGTTTCTCTCCTTCTATGTTCAGCATCCTTGCCATGCCGAACGCAATTTTGATCTCGGGCGGCGCGATCTTGGCGCAGGCAAGGCCGGCCCCGACATCGCGCCAGCTCAAGATCATCTGGCCTGCCAAGTTGCCAACGGACTTATGAAGAAGCCTGCCTTCGCGCTTCGGATTGGCCATCACCAGCCGGTGTATGACGTCGTCGTAATCGTCACTATCGACAACTTGCAGATCAGGCCATGACGCGATCCAGCGCGCCAAAAGGTTTTCCATGGGCGCGGCCTCATCCGCAACGTAGAACGCATGATCAAGTGTATCGAGAAAATCATCCCGCCCGCCCTCGAAGCCCGTCTGCTGGGCGGCTTCGTTGGGATGGTCTGCAATCCAGCTGGACATCTTTTCCAAAGTCGCAAGCTGGCCCTTTGCGCCACAAGCAGTGAGTCCAGCTCGTGCGTTGGCAATCATGGCGCCGATTTCCTGCCCGGCATTGTGGATGAATTGACTATGGCCGCCGTTCTTTACCTCCGAAGAGTACGAGTCGGCATGAAGGACCTGCATCGCCTTGGTGTCGATTTCGGGATAACGATAGAGTCCTTTGGAAACCATCGCTGTGACGAATTGCATGACAGCGAAGACGAGAAAAAACGGCTCTTCATCAGGATCCTCGACGTTCGAACGCAGTACGACGACCGGCAACGGCAGGCCGAATTCCAACTGCTTTCCAGAATCTGATGCCGACTTCTCGGGCGTTTTCTTGGATTTGCGGGAAAAGAAACCGAACATCGAAAATACTCTCTTGGTCGCAAAACTTGCGCGAACGGGTTATTTCCGACGCGACAATATCAGCTGCCCTCAAGGATTAAAGGCACTCTGATCCAGAGGCATCCGCACGATGGTTTGCCGAAATAGTCGACGGTCATGTCGGGGCGCCATAGATTCACACGTCCTTGGCAGGAAAGCGCTTCGCGACAAAGCCGAATTGCGGCGAGTCGACAAACCAAGGGTCAGAGATGCCATCCTCGAAATCAGTCGCCCTGAACGCCAAGGTCATTACAGAAGGCCTCGCTTTCGGAGAGTCTCCCCGCTGGCACGACGGACGCCTGTGGCTCTGCAACTGGGGAACCGGAGAGATCGTCGCGGTGGATGAGGACGGCGGGAACCAGGTGATGCTCACCGTGCCGGCCATCCTGCCCTATTCGATCGACTGGTTGCCGGATGGCCGATTGCTGATCGTCTCGGGTCGGGATGGCTTGTTGCTGCGACAGGAGGCGGATGGCACGCTCGCCACCCATGCCGATTTGAGAGAACTGTCAAACAGCCCGTGGAACGAGATCGTCGTCGACGGGCGCGGCATCATCTATGTCAATGGCGGCGGGTCGGCGCCTGCACCGGGCGAGCATTTCGGGCCCGGCACCATCGTGCTGATCACGCCGGACGGCTCGGTTCGACAAGTGGCCGAGAACATCGCTTTCGCCAACGGCATGGCGGTGACGCCGGACAACAGGACACTGATCGTGGCGGAGTCGCATGCCAACCGGCTGACCGCCTTCGATATCGCGGAGGATGGCGGGCTTTCCAACCGCCGGGTCTGGGCCGATCTCGATGGCTTTCCCGACGGCATCTGCCTCGATGCCGAAGGGGCTGCCTGGTACGCGGATGTTCCCAACAAGCGCTGCGTGCGGGTGCGCGAAGGTGGCGAGGTGTTGCAGACAGTCGATGCCGATCGCGGCTGCTTTGCCTGCATGCTGGGCGGGCCGGATGGCACGACACTGTTCATCGTCGCCGCCGAATGGCGTGGTTTCGAGAACATGATCAGCGATGCCCGCACTGGCCAGGTGCTGAGCGTCGAAGCGCCCGCACATGGCGTCGGCTGGCCGTCTTACATCTCGGGTAGACGCTGATAGTTGGCGATATCGGCCTTCACACCCAGCCGGGCAATGGTCTCCTGCGGGTTGAAGCCCGCCCGCTCATGGGCTGCCTTGACGATCGGCACGACATAGTCGACGGCCGCCTGGTTTTCCCATTCGACAATGGTGACCAGGTTGAACTCGCCCGGGCCCGAAAATTGCTCGAGCACGAAATCCTGGACGAAGCCTTGCTGCAGACGCAGCAATTCATGAGTCGCCCTGACCTTGCGAAGGATTTCTTCACGGGCCTCGGCAGGAACGACGAATTTGTCGACCCTGAACACGGCTGCCTCGGCAAGTTTATCCATTTGAATCTGTCTCCGTTCTTGAACGACTTGGGTTCGGTGGCTCAGGAACGGGTTTGCGATCTCAACTTAGGTTGAGGTCAAGGGGAAACTTTCGGTGGTGATGATGGCGACGACGCTGCATATCTCCCCCCTTGAGGGGGAGATGGCCGGCAGGCCAGAGGGGGTCGGTTCGACTGGATGCGCCCCCTTGCGACCGATGAAGGTTAGCGCTCCACGCGCGGCGACCCCCTCTGTCGCCTTCGGCGACATCTCCCCCTCAAGGGGGGAGATCGGCGCTCCGCCGCCTAGCTCACCTCCGAAGTCCGCCTGCGCACAACCACACCCAGCTCATCGCTCTCGCGTGCAACTCGAAGCCTCTCTTCGGCTTCTGTCGCTTCGCGCTGGCGGTCCCACATCGACGCGTAGAGGCCATGCTTTTGCATCAGCTCGGCATGGGTGCCGCGCTCGGCGATCTCGCCGTCCTTGAGCACGATGATCTCGTCGGCGGTGATCACCGTCGACAGGCGGTGGGCAATGACGATGGTGGTGCGGCCCTTGCTGACCAGGTCGAGGGCGGCCTGGATTTCCTGTTCGGTGTGGCTGTCCAGCGCCGAGGTCGCCTCGTCGAGCATCAGGATCGGCGGCGCCTTCAAAATCGTGCGGGCAATCGCCACGCGCTGCTTTTCGCCGCCCGACAGTTTTAGCCCGCGCTCGCCAACCATCGAGCGGTAGCCTTCGGGCAGTCGTTCGATGAACGGGCCGATCTGGGCAAGCTCGGCGGCTTTCTGCATGTCTTCCTCGCTGGCGCCGATGCGGCCGTAACGGATGTTGTAGGCGATGGTGTCGTTGAACAGCACGGTGTCCTGCGGCACCATGCCGATGGCGCCGCGCAGACTCGCCTGCGTCACATCACGGACATCCTGGCCGTCGATCAGCACCTGACCGCCCTGGACGTCGTAGAAGCGGAACAAGAGCCGCGAAATCGTCGACTTGCCGGCGCCGGACGGACCGACAATGGCCACCGTCTTGCCGGCCGGAACCTCGAAGGAGACGCCCTTCAGAATCTTGCGGCTGGGGTCGTAGGCGAAGTGCACGTCGCGGAACTCGACCTTGCCGGCTGTAACAGCCAGTGGCTTGGCATCGGGCTTGTCGGTGATTTCCTGCGGCACATCGAGCAGGTCGAACATCTGCTCGATGTCGGTCAGCCCCTGGCGGATTTCGCGGTAGATGAAGCCGATGAAATTGAGCGGCACCGAAAGCTGCATCAGCATGGCGTTGATGAAGACGAAATCGCCGACCGTCTGCGTGCCAGCCTGCACCTCCAGCGCCGACATGCACATGACGATGACGGTGCCGAGACCGAAGATGATGCCCTGGCCGAAATTCAGCCAACCGAGCGAGGTCCATATTCTGGTCGCCGCCATCTCATAGCGTGCCATTGAGCGGTCGAAGCGCTCAGCCTCCATACCCTCGTTGTTGAAGTATTTGACCGTCTCGTAGTTGAGCAGGGAGTCGATCGCCTTGGTGTTGGCGTCGGTGTCGCTGTCGTTCATGTCGCGGCGGATCGAGATCCGCCAGTCGCTGGCGCGAACCGTGAACCAGACGTAGAGCCACACCGTGGCTGCCACCACGACCACATATTTCCAGCCATAAGTGTAGGCGAAGATACCGGTGGTCAGCGCGAATTCGAGGATGGTCGGCGCCGTGTTCAGCATGATGAAGCGCACGATCGTCTCGATGCCCTTGGTGCCGCGCTCGATGATGCGCGACAGGCCGCCGGTGCGGCGCTCGAGGTGGAAGCGCAGCGACAGCTGGTGCATGTGAACGAAGGTGCGGAACGCGAGCTGGCGCACCGCATATTGGCCAACGCGGGCAAACAGCGCGTCGCGCAGCTGGTTGAAGCCAAGCTGCACCAGCCGCACGACATTGTAGGCGACGACCAGCATCACCGGCGCCAGCAGGAAAGATGGCAGCGGCGGCGGCGATTTGGCGTCGCCGGCTAGGGCATCCGTCGCCCATTTGAAGAAATAGGGCCCGGCAACCAGCGTCAGCTTGGCAACGACCAGAAGCAGCGTCGCCCAGGTGACGCGTGCCCTGAGATCGGGGCGGTCGGCCGGCCACATATAGGGCCACAGATTGCGCAAGGTGCCGAAGGTCGAGCTATCGGAAACGGTTTTTTCTGCCACTTGTCTTTCCTTTGGGGTGAGAGGTCAGCGGCCGGAGCAGCAGGAATTGACGAGTGCGGTCAGCGATGCGGAAACGTCGGCGAGCGCGGCGCGGTCGACTTCGTAGCGCGAGCGCTGACGGTCGGATTGGAAGCGGACCAGCCCGGCTTCGACCAGGATCTTCAGATGCTGGGACACGGTGGACTGCGCCAGATCGAGATGATCGACCACCTCGCGGCAGCAGCAGGAATTGCTGGCCGAGAGATGTCTAAGGATCTCGNCGATGCGCGCCGGATGCGAGAGTGCCGCGAAGCGGGCGGCAACGGCGCGGCTTTC
Source organism: Mesorhizobium sp. L103C119B0 (assembly GCF_000502235.1). NCBI lineage: Bacteria > Pseudomonadati > Pseudomonadota > Alphaproteobacteria > Hyphomicrobiales > Phyllobacteriaceae > Mesorhizobium > Mesorhizobium sp. L103C119B0. The sequence continues at coordinate 345,966 of NZ_AYXE01000004.1, forward strand.
AGGCGGTGCCAAGTTTGCGTGGTCTGGTTCAGCGAGCGAGTCTGCCATCGTTCATCGGCGATAGACGATGAACGGGTGCGTGGCAAGCTAACCCGATGGGTAGAGCGACCTAATCTCCCCCCTCGAGGGGGAGATGTCGCCGAAGGCGACAGAGGGGGTCGGTACGTCCTGACGCAACGTCGTTTGCAGCAAAGAGAAGGTCGGCGTTCTATGCGCGGCGACCCCCTCTGGCCTGCCGGCCATCTCCCCCTCAAGGGGGGAGATCAAGCGCTCGGCCGCTACTGCGTCTTCACCGGCGCCGTTGTCACCTGCTCGCCCATCGCCTTGAGGTCGGCGGCTTCGCCTTCCTTGGACTTTTCCGGAACCTTGAACACCTGCCCGGGCCAGATGCGGTCGGGATCGCTGATCTGGTCCTGGTTGGCGAGATAGATGGTCGAGAAGCGCACGCCGTGACCGTAGACGCGCCGCGAGATCCGCCACAGGGTGTCGTGTCTGCGGATGATCACCGCGCCGTCGGCATGTTCAAGCTTTGGCGCCACCGTCTCTGGCACATCGGGCGTTGCCGCCGCGACGACGGCTGGAACCTCAGCGGCAGCCGCTGCCGGTGCCGCAGGTGCCCCGGCAACCGCCGGGGCAGCCGGAGCCGGCGCTT
>NZ_AYXE01000005.1:0-282687 GCF_000502235.1 Mesorhizobium sp. L103C119B0
CGCGCCTAGGCCGGCACCGACGGCCGCGCCCGCCGCGCCGCGCCCAGCTCCACACTCTCCAGCCCCGCACGCCCCGGCCTCGCAAAGCTCGGGCAAGCGCGGCGTGCCCGGCATCGAGGCGATCATCGCGGTGGCGTCCGGCAAGGGCGGCGTCGGCAAGTCGACCACCGCTGTCAACATCGCGCTTGGCCTCGCCGCCAACGGTTTGCGTGTCGGCGTGCTCGATGCCGATATTTATGGCCCGTCCATGCCCAGGCTGCTCAACATCCATGGCCGGCCGCAGACCGTCGACGGCAAGATCCTGAAACCGATGGAGAATTACGGCCTTAAGGTGATGTCGATGGGCTTCCTCGTCGACGAGGAGACGCCGATGATCTGGCGCGGTCCGATGGTGATGTCGGCGCTGACGCAGATGCTGCGCGAGGTCGAATGGGGCCGCCTCGACGTGCTCGTCGTCGACATGCCGCCCGGCACCGGCGACGCCCAGCTGACCATGGCCCAGCAGGTGCCGCTGGCCGGCGCCGTCATCGTCTCGACGCCGCAGGACCTGGCGCTGATCGACGCCCGCAAAGGATTGAATATGTTCAAGAAGGTCGACGTGCCGCTGCTCGGCATCGTGGAGAACATGAGCTATTTCATAGCCCCCGATACCGGCAAGCGCTACGACATCTTTGGCCATGGCGGGGCGCGGCGCGAGGCCGAGCGACTCGGCGTGACCTTCCTCGGCGAAGTGCCGCTGGAAATGGGCATTCGCGAAAGTTCTGATGAAGGTGCTCCGGTGGTGGCGTCGAAGCCAGACAGCGCCGAGGCGAAGATCTATCGCGGCATCGCTTCGAAGGTCTGGGACCGCGTCAACGAAGAACGCGGCGCGGCCGAAGCGGCGGTGCCGAACATCGTGTTCGAGTAGCTCGGATATCCCTCCCCCTTGAGGGGAGGGTGGCCCGAAGGGCCGGGTGGGGTCCGCGGTGACACGCTCGACGCTATTTCTTTACAAGTCGAGGCAGCTCAACTCAGGTTGAGGCAGTTGAGGCGACCCCACCCGCCTCGCTTCGCGAGGCACCCTCCCCTCAAGGGGGAGGGGAACCCACCTTCTCACCAAAGCTTGAGAAAAACTGCCCGGCCAGCTTCTTCGAAGTCGATTCGATGAGCCGGCTGCCGAGTTGGGCGATCTTGCCGCCGACTTCGGCTTTGGCCGCGTATTTGAGGACCGTCGCATCCGGCCCGTCCGCCGTCAGCGTCACGTCGGCGCCACCCTTGGCGAAGCCGGCAATACCGCCCTTGCCCTCGCCCTGGATGGTGTAGGAGTGCGGCGGCTTCAGGTTCTTCAGCGTCACCTCGCCGTTGAATGTCGCCTTGATCGGTCCGATCTTCAGGACCACCGTCGCTGCCATTTCGGTCGGCGATTTCATCTCCAGGTTCTGGCAGCCGGGAATGGTCGCCTGCAAAACCTTCGGATCGTTCAGCGCTTCCCACACTTTCTGCAGGGGGGCGGCAATGCGTTCCTCGCCTTCGATCACCAAAGCCATCGATACCTCCCGGACAGACTTCGAAGGCCTAACGCACGGTCTGGTCTGTGTCTATCGCACCAAAGTCCGGTTGCGACGGTGCGCCCTCTTGCCTGCTTCCGCGCGTTGCCATATCGATTTGTCTTACAAATACGGAGACCATGATGGCAGGCGCCCCCACCGGAAAGAAGAAGTTTCGCTCGCAGGAGTGGTTCGACAATCCCGACAATCCAGGCATGACCGCGCTTTACCTCGAGCGCTACCTGAACTACGGCCTGACGCGGGCCGAGCTAATGTCGGGCAAGCCGCTGATCGGCATCGCCCAGACCGGCTCGGATCTGTCGCCATGCAACCGCCACCATATCGAGCTCGCCAAGCGCGTGCGCGAAGGCATCGTCTCGATGGGCGGCATCCCCTTCGAATTCCCGTGCCATCCGATCCAGGAGACCGGCAAGCGCCCGACCGCGGCACTCGACCGCAACCTTGCCTATCTCGGCCTGGTCGAAGTGCTTTACGGCTATCCGCTCGACGGCGTCGTGCTGACCATCGGCTGCGACAAAACCACGCCGGCGCTGCTGATGGCGGCGGCCACCGTCAATATTCCGGCCATAGCACTTTCGGTCGGACCGATGCTCAATGGCTGGCACAAGGGCAAGCGCACGGGATCGGGCACCATCGTCTGGGAGTCGCGCCAGCGCCTCTCGGCCGGCGAGATCGACTATGACGAGTTCATGGACATCGTCGCCTCATCGGCGCCGTCGACCGGCTATTGCAACACCATGGGCACCGCCACCACGATGAACTCGCTGGCCGAGGCGCTCGGCATGCAATTGCCGGGCTCGGCTGCCATCCCGGCGCCCTATCGCGAGCGCGGCCAGATCTCCTATGAGACGGGCAAGCGCATCGTCGAGATGGTGCATGAGGATCTGAAGCCGTCCGACATCATGACGCGCAAGGCCTTCGAGAACGCCATTGTCGTCAATTCGGCGATAGGCGGCTCGACCAACGCGCCGATCCACCTCAACGCGATTGCCCGCCATCTCGGCGTGCCACTCACCAATGACGACTGGCAGACGGTCGGCCTCCATGTGCCGCTCATCGTCAATCTGCAGCCATCGGGCGAATATCTCGGCGAGGACTATCACCATGCCGGCGGCGTGCCGGCTGTGGTGGCCGAACTGATGAAGGCCAAGCTGCTGCCTTATCCCGAAGCGATGACCGTCAACGGGAAATCGATCGGCGACAATTGCAAGGATGTGGCCAACGAGAACACCGACGTCATCCGCACCGTCGCCGAGCCGCTGAAGGCCAATGCCGGCTTCATTAATCTCAGCGGCAATCTGTTCGATTCCGCAATCATGAAGATGAGCGGCATCTCGCCGGAATTCCGCGAACGCTATCTCTCCAACCCGAACGACCCGGAAGCCTTCGAGGGCAACGCCATGGTCTTCGATGGTCCCGAGGACTACCACGCCCGCATCGACGATCCGGCGCAAGGCATCGACGAGCACACCATCCTGTTCATGCGCGGCGCCGGCCCAATCGGCTATCCCGGCGGCGCCGAGGTCGTCAACATGCAGCCGCCGGCCTATCTCATCAAGAAGGGCATTCACGCGCTGGCCTGCATCGGCGATGGCCGCCAGTCGGGCACATCCGGCTCGCCGTCTATCCTCAACGCTTCGCCGGAGGCCGCCATTGGCGGCGGCCTGGCGCTGCTCAAGACCGGCGACCGTGTGCGCATCGATTTACGGAAAGGCACTGCCAACATCCTCGTCACCGACGAGGAAATCACGCGCCGCCGTGCCGAACTGCAGGTCGATGGCGGCTATCATTATCCCAAGCATCAGACGCCATGGCAGGAGATCCAGCGCTCCATGGTCGACCAGTTCTCGGAGGGCATGGTGCTGAAGCCGGCGGTGAAATACCAGGACGTCGCGCACACCAGCGGCGTGCCGAGGGACAACCACTGAGCACCCCGCTTGATATGAAAATGCCGGCCTGATCGGGCCGGCATGAAAGCCTTGGCGTAAGCTTGTTTGGATGGCGGCCTCAGGGTGGAGGCGGGCCGGACGAAGCGGCGATGGCTGTGATGCCGGAGAGTCGTCCTGCCTTGCGGATGACTGGTGTGTGATACTGTTTCTTCATAGGACCCGTTGCCCGTTTTAGATCACTGCTCGCACGCCAACTGATCCCACCTGTCAGTATGACATTGCAGTCCTCGTCAGTTTCGGGTTTTTTGACACGAAATCAAGAGGGGTCCAGAGCGTCGTCCATGATGATGGTTTTCCGCCACGGGCGTATCCTTGCCGCCTAGCCCAATCGACATTGCCCCGGTCGACATTGCTATTGTCGGCGCGGGCATGGCCGGTCTCTTCCTGGCGTGGCGCTTGTCCCAAAGTGAAAAGCCCGCAAGGATCGCTGTTTTCGAATCCGCCGGTCGCGTCGGCGGTCGGGCCTCCACGGTCTCATTTCCCGGAGAGCCGAACTTCGGCATCGATCTCGGCGCGATGATGCTGATGCCGCAACATCGGCTGCTCAAAAAACTCATGGCGACGCTGGATGTAAAGCTGTCGGGTATGGACGTCGTCACCGGCGCCAACCGGCTCCATCTGCGCGGTAGGAGCCTGCCCTACGCCGCTATATCGCGCTTTGCGCCGCGCCGCCTGTTTGCCTATGACGTGACGCGTCGGCTGCAGGAAAAAGGCCCGTCCCGCCTGCTGCGAAAGGCGGCAGCACTGATCCTGCCGGGTTCGGAGGCCTTCGGCAGCGCCGAATGGAACGGCGCCGCAGGCTTCGTTTATCGCGGCCGCAAGCTGGCGGATTGGGCGACTTGGGATGTGCTGGCGACGGTCTTGACCCCGGAGGAAATGGCTTTTGCCGAGGACGCGGTGGGCTATTCGTTGCTCCTGCGCGGACCCAACGCCGCCGAGACGTTCAGGCTTGCGCTCGGCGAGCTGAGCGGCGGCCGCTCCTATTGTTCCCCCGATGGTGGGTTCCAGCCGGTTGCGGAGCGAATGGCCGGGCGGATCGCTGTCAGCGGCGGCGCCGTCCATCTCGATCACACCGTGACCGCCATCGCCCGCTCGGCGCAAGGGATGGTCTTGTCTGTCGAGGGGCAGGGCGGGACGGTCGAGGCGCGCAAGGTCGTGCTGGCGTTACCGGTCCGCCCCCTGCGGACCCTGCTGGAAAAGTCCGGCATCGAGCAGCCCAGCGATCTGCCGGCACCGGAACCCTGGCCGATGCTCACGCTGGCCGCCTGCTATGCCAGCCCGTGGTGGGCTCGAAACGGCATCGCGGCCGGCCACAGCGTGACCGATCTGCCGGCTCGCCAGATATGGCAGTTCACAAAAGCGGACGCTCGCGACGCGACGATTCGTCGGAGCGTCGCCATGGCCTATTGCGATGGCAAGCACATGGTATTCTGGCGCTCACTGCTGCCTGAGCTCGCTCGGCGCCACGGCTTTGCGGTTTTGGCCGAGGGACATTCCGCGCTGGAGGCCTTTCACGGCCAGATGGTCGAAGTCCATGGCAAACACGGCGCCATCTCGAAACCCATCGGCGGGTTTGCGCAGGATTGGGGTGCGCCGGCCTATGGCGGCGCGTCGCATATCTGGGGCCGTGGCATAGATATCTCCGGTATAAAACTGGCGAGCCATACGCTCGCTCCGGGCATTCATGTCTGTGGCGAAGCGTGGTCCAACAATCACGGCTGGATCGAGGGCGCGCTGGAAAGTGCGGAAGACCTGTTGCAGCGGGAATTCGGGCTCGACGCCTGGTTTGCCTGAGACTCCGGAAAGGCGATGAAAAACGATCCTACATTCCCATATGAGTGGTCGGCTATCGGACGGAAAGTATCAACGTGACTAAACGGCGCTCTTCCCTCGGTTTCCTCGGCATGTTCGGCCGCTCGGGTGACTTGCGGGAACTGGACAACGCGCTGCGCGGCGCCGACCTTCACCCGGCACTCGTGCCAGAGGGAGTAAAGCTCACCATCGTCAATCTGATGAAGGATCACTGGCCGGACGAGCCCCCGCCAGAGGCTTATCGGTCCGTGGCGCAGCTGTTTGGTTATTGCATCGCAGGCCCACAAACCTTTGAGCAGGCCAATGGGCCGGAGCGGCGGCTGGACGCTGAGCGCCGCATCGAGGCAGCGCTTGAAACCGGCGACAGCCTGGATGCCCGGATCGTGCTGATGGCGCTGCATGGCAAGCTGATCAGCGCCGAAGTCGTCGAGCGCTTTGGGCTAAGTGCGGACTGACCTTCGTAAGGTGAAGCTTACCCGCCCATGCCGCTGCGTGGCAGCTTGATCATCTCGCCGAAGCGGGCGCGCAATTTGTCGTCTAGCAGCTTCGGCACATGGCGCGGGAAGCGCTCGGCAAGCACGCGCTTCTTTTCGATGATCGCCCGCTGCAAGATGTCGGGCCGGCCCTTCTCGTTCCATTCCTTGGGCGAAAAGCGGTCGCCGACGGCCGGATAAAAATACTCGGTCTGCATCAGGCGCAGCGTCTGCTCGTTGCCGAGATAGTGGCCTGGGCCATTCATGCAGACTTCGGTGATGGTGTCGATCGACAGCGCTTCGTCGGTCACTTCGATGCCCCGCACGCAGCGCAGGCAGTGGCCCAGCATGTCATTGTCTATGATCAGGCTCTCCAGGCAAAAGCCGAGCAGCGAGGCGTGCATGCCCGCCGATTCATAGACCAGATTGAGGCCGGCAAGACCGGCCATCACGTCGGTGATCCCCTTTTCATAGCCGGACTGGATGTCGGGCAGTTTCGAATCCGTCATGCCGGCGGCCGAGCCGCCCGGCAGGTCGTAGAACTGCGCCATCTGCGCGCAGGCCGAAGTCAGTACTGCCTGCTCGGCCGAGCCGCCCGACATGGCGCCGGTCCTCAGGTCGGAGACGAACGGCCAGGTGCCGAAGATCGCCGGATGCCCGGGCTTGATGGCGTTGACGTAGATGAGGCCGACCAGCACTTCGGCCACCGCTTGCACCACAGCGCCGGCAATCGCCGCGGGAGCGGTGGCGCCGGCCTGGCCGGCCGATAGAAGCAGGATCGGGATGCCGCCGTCGACACAGGCTTCGAGCACGCCGCAGGCGTCCTCGGCAAACTTCATCGGCGGCACGACGAAGCAATTGGAGTTTGACACGAACGGCCGGGCGCGAAAGTTCTCCTCGCCGCCGGCGATCGCATAAAGCATTTCCAGCGCCGGCTGCACGTTCTCGCGCACCGTGAACGAGGTGCCGACATGCTTCGACGTGCCCATCACGCAGGCGTAGAGCGTGTTGAAGTCCATTTCGAGCGGATCGGGAATGTCGCGCGGCACCATCGGCCGCTGGAAGAAATGGATGTTGTCGAGCCCTTCGACGAGGCGAGCGGCATCATAAATGTCCTGCACCAGCGACTCGCGGTATTCGCGCTTTTCGACATCGACCAGATGCACCGCCGCACCCGCCGTGCCGTAATGCACGCGCTTGCCCTGGATCAGCATGTCATGCCTGGGGTCCTGGCCGTGCAGCGTAAAATTCCGCGCGGCTCGTCTGATCGTGTCCATCACAAGCCCGCGTGGGAAACGGACGCGGCCGTCATCGCCGTAAACGGCGCCGACCCCGGTCAGCGCCTCGACGCAGGAGGGAATGGCATTGGCGAAGCCGACGGTCTCCAGCAGCGTCAGCACCGCTTCATGGATGCGCTCCTGGTCGTTCCGGTTGAGCGGGCCGTAACTGCCGCCTTCAAGCCCGGCACGTACCGGCCTGATGTCGTCGGCCAAAGGTGCTGCCCGCATGGCGCGGCGCGCTTCGCGCCCGCCGGATCGTCGCGAACGCTGGTCGGCTGATGTATCTTTAGGAGCCGCATCCTTAAGAGCCGCATCCTGCTGCTCAACAGCCACTGACATGGGGGGCACTCCACCTTTAGCTTGCGAAACACGACGCGGTGATTGGTCCACCGTGGGCCTGCTTCGTCCCTCTGTCAGCCGACTATGCCGTTGCCATTGGCCCAGCCTATGGGCCAGTCAACGCAGCCGAGTATGCCAGAGAGCTAATGCAGAATGTTGGTGATCATGCCAAGGGCCGGGCTGTTCAAAGCCCCGGCACAGGCAAATCAGGCTGCAGCGGGCCTGCGTCCGGCTGCGGTCGCGAGCTCGCGAATACCCGGCTCGATGTGCTGCAGTGCGATCGAGGAAATGCCCAAGCGCATGAAACGCGACGGCTTTTCGGTGCGATCGAAGAAGCGATCGCCCGGCTCGATGATGACGCTGCGCGAGGCCGCGGCCTCGGCCAGTCCACGTGAATCGGTGCCGCGCGGGCCTTCCAGCCAGAGCGATGTGCCGCCGGCCGAATCGGTCGAGCGCCATTCCGGCAGGAATGCGGAAATCGCATGGACCAGACGCTTGCGCCGCTCGTCGAAGGCCGACGACAGCCGCCGCACCAGGGCTTCGTGATGGCCGAGCGACAGGAACAGCGCGACCGCGCGCTGGTTGTTGGCCGGCGGGTGCCTGAGCATGAAGCGACGCAGCGCCCTGAGCTCGGAGATTAGTCCAGCCGAAGCGACGATGTAGCCAAGCCGCAGGCCCGGAGCCAGCGTCTTCGACATCGAGCCGACATAGACGACGCGACCCGAGCGATCGAGGCTCTTCAGCGCCTGCTGCGGCGCCTCGTCGAGAAGCTGGCTGTCATAGCCGTCCTCGATGATGATCTGGTTGTGGCGGTTGGCGCGCGCCAGAAGGTCCTGCCGCCGCTCCGCCGACAGCGGCACCATGGTCGGGCAGTGGTGGCTGGGGGTGACGAAGACAAAGCCCGAATCGTTGGGAATGGACGAGGTGACGATGCCGGACTGATCGACCGGAACCGGCTGGATTTCGGCGCCTGCCAAGCGGAAGATCGAGCGCGCGTCGGGGTATCCCGGGTCTTCCATCGCGACCTTGGAGCCCTTTGTCATCAGCAGTGTCGCCAGCATATAGAGCGCGTTCTGGGCGCCCAGCGTGACGATGATCTCGTCCGGATTGGCGAAGATGCCGCGCCGCGGCAACAGCCGCGCCTGGATCTGCTCGATCAAGAGCGGATCGTCACGATCGACCATGTCGGAGGCCCAGTTGCGGATTTCGAGCACGGCCAGCGCCATGCGGTTGCACTCACGCCATTCGGCTGTCGGGAACAGCGCCGGGTCGAACTGGCCGTAGACGAAGGGGTAGGAGGACTTGATCCAGTTGTCGTGCTTGGCCGGTGGCGGCATGTCGCTGGCGGCGATCTGCCGGCGTGCCTTCCAGTCGATCTCGTTCTGCTGGTCGGGCGCCTTCTGGTGCGGCTTGGCGGGGGTGGCCAGCACATCCGGATTGACGAAATGGCCGCGCCGTTCGCGCGCCACCAGGAAACCTTGGTCGACCAATTGCTGGAACGCCAGCACCACAGTGCCGCGCGCGACGCCGAGTTTTTCAGCCAGGATGCGGCAGGACGGAAGCGGCATCGAAGCGGCGATCTGCCGGTCGAGAATGGCGGCGACGATCGCCTGACGGATCTGCGCCTGCAGGGTCTGGCCCGATTCCGCCGAAATCCGGAACAGGCCGGACCATATGGCCGTGTCGTTACGCTGTGGCATGGAAGGTGTTCCTCGATGGCCAGTCTTTTTTGCTTGGCTGGACCAGCGGAAGGTAACCGTGGCACAAGGGGTTGCGCCAATCAATTTTTCTGATCGCTGGGATTTATGCCAGTGATCTATGCGCGACGCGTAGCGTCGTCGCATCCCCCGGGTGACGCTGCGTCATCCCGCAGCGCGGACGCCCGCGCGACGCGCAGCGTCGTCGCGCCTCATTATCCCCAGCGCGATGCGAAGCGTCGTCGCTACTCCCATCCCATCATCCAGCGCGACGCGCAGCGTCGTAGCTCCATCACATCGCACTATGCTGCACTGCGTCATCCCCACGCATTGAAACATGCGGAATTCGGCTCGATAACGTCACCCCGACGACACGCGCCGGAAACATCCGGTCTGATAAGATGTCGTGAAAAAACGATCAGGAGCCGGCAGTGGATCATTCCTCCTTCGACAAACAGCTTGTCGCCTTGCGTGCTGCGCGCGCGGCGGCATCGGGCACGATGCGCGAGGCTTTTGTCGCCGACCCCAAGCGCTTCGAGACATTTTCGGCCAGCGACGGCGACCTTTTGCTCGACTGGTCGAAATGCGCGGTCGACCAGCGCACGATGGAACTGCTCGAGAAGCTCGCCGCCGCCGCCGATCTCGAAGGTCGCCGGGCCGCAATGTTTTCCGGCAAGAAGATCAACATCACCGAAGACCGCGCCGTGCTGCACACGGCGCTACGCAACCTCGCGGGCAAGGGCGTCACGGTCGACGGCCAGGACGTCAAGGCGGATGTGCTGTCCGTGCTCGACGCCATGGGCGCTTTCGCCGATGCCATTCGCTCCGGCAAGGCCGCCGGCGCCACCGGCAAGAAAATCACCGACATCGTCAACATCGGCATTGGCGGCTCCGATCTCGGCCCGGCCATGGCGACGCTGGCGCTGGCGCCCTATCACGACGGCCCGCGCGCGCACTACGTCTCCAACATCGACGGCGCCCATATCCACGACACGCTGAAGGGCCTGTCGGCCGAAACCACCCTGTTCATCATCGCCTCGAAGACCTTCACCACGGTCGAGACGATGACCAATGCCGAGACGGCGCGCGAATGGGTGCAGAAGGCGCTCGGCAAGGAAGCTGTCGGCAAGCATTTCGCCGCCGTCTCGACCGCGCTCGACCTGGTTTCCAAGTTCGGCATCGAAGCGGATCGCGTGTTCGGCTTCTGGGACTGGGTCGGCGGCCGCTATTCGCTGTGGGGCGCCATCGGCCTGCCGGTGATGATCGCCATCGGCCCGCGCAACTTCCGCGCCTTCCTCGATGGCGCGCATGAGATGGACGAGCACTTCCGCACCGCACCCCTGCAGAAGAACCTGCCGGCGCTGCTGGGGCTGGTCGGCTGGTGGCATCGCGTGATCTGCGGTTATCCGGCGCGTGCGGTCATCCCTTATGACCAGCGCCTTTCCAGGCTGCCGGCCTATCTGCAGCAGCTCGACATGGAATCGAACGGCAAGGGCGTCACCCTCGACGGCACGCCGGTGACGACGCCGACCGGACCGCTGGTCTGGGGCGAGCCCGGCACCAATGGCCAGCACGCCTTCTTCCAGCTGCTGCACCAGGGCACCGATTTCATCCCGGTCGAGTTCCTTGCCGCTGCCGTCGGCCATGAGCCGGATCTGAAGCACCAGCACGATCTACTGCTTGCCAATTGCCTGGCCCAATCGGAAGCGTTGATGAAGGGCCGCACGCTGGACGAGGCTCGCGCGCAGATGCTGGCCAAGGGCATGAAGCCGGCCGATGTCGACAGAATAGCCCCGCACCGCGTCTTCTCCGGCAACCGCCCCTCGGTGACGATCCTCTACCGCAAGCTCGACCCGCGCACCTTCGGCCGGCTGATCGCGCTTTACGAGCACCGCGTCTTCGTCGAAGGCACTCTGTTCAACATCAATTCCTTCGACCAATGGGGCGTCGAGCTCGGCAAGGAGCTGGCGACCGGCCTGTTGCCAGTCGTGGAAGGCAAGGAGAGCGCCGCCAAGCGCGACGCATCGACGGCCGGGCTGGTGGCGCGCATCCAGCAACTGCGGGGGGCTCAATGAAAAATCCGGCCGACATCAAGGGCATCTTGTTCGACAAGGACGGCACGCTTGTCGATTTCAACGCGACCTGGCTCGGCATCGCCGATTTCATGGCCATGGATGCCGCCGAGGGCGATCGCTGGAAAGCCGACAGGCTGCTTTCAGCGGCGGGCTTCGATTTTGTCGCCAAGCGCTTCAAGCCGGATTCCATCTTCGCCTCGGGCACCAACATGGATGTCGTCGAACTATGGTTCCCGCGCCTGTCCGACGAGGACCAGATGCTGGCCGTCGCCCGCTTCAACGAGATCACCTCGGTGCAAGGCTCATCGATGGCGGTGGCCCTGCCCGGCATCGTCGCGGCGCTGACGGCTCTGCACAAGCGATCCTACCGGCTCGGCGTCGCCACCAATGATTCGACTGCCGGTGCCGAAAAGACCATGGTCACGCTCGGCGTCGCCCAGCTGTTCACCGCCGCCTATGGCTATGACGCGGTCGCCAATCCGAAACCGGCGCCGGACACGATCGTCGCCTTTTGCGACCTGACCGGGTTGAAGGCGTCCGAGATCGCCATGGTCGGCGACAACCGCCACGACCTGGAGATGGCGCGTGCTGGCGGCTGCGGCCTGGCGGTCGGCGTGCTCTCCGGCACCGGCACGCGTGAATCGCTGTCGGCGATCGCCGATGTCGTTTTGGATTCGGTCGCCGATTTGCCAGACTTTCTCTCGGCGCGGGTCAAGGAGACGGTCTGAAGGGGGCCTGGGGCAAACTCAATTCGACTCGAGATTTCCCGCCAATGGCCGAGTTGGGCGAAGCAGCCCATGAAAACTATGGAGCTTCTGGTTTGTTTTCGGACACAGTGGGCCACTCATCAGCAGAGCAAACGTACCCGCATTTGCCGCACCTGATCTTGGCGCTTGCGTTATCGATGTCTTCGCCCGGCTGAAGGTCGAAGCCGCGATTTTCGCACTTTGGGCAAACTGTGAAACCGATACGTTGAACAACTTTAATCCACGCCATTCGACTTCTCCTATCAACGGCTAATCGAATCTATTTTCTGCCCCTTGAGGTTTGTCCACAATGAGTAGAATCCGGCCATTCAGAGCGACTGGGCTTTGCCGCGTCGCGCTAGCAAATCTTCCGGCTCGAACCAAAACACACCGCTCAGCCTGCCCGCAGCGCCCTTCGCGTCACCGAAGTCCGGCACTTGATATTCCGCAACCAATCGTAGCCGCGACAGCGGCAGATCGGCGCGGCGGGGATCGCCGACCAGCACCTCGATGCCGGCTGCCAGGCAGCGGTCGAGGAACGGGATCACCCGCAGAGCAACCTCGCGGCCGTAGAACACGTCGCCGGCAAGCACGAGGTCGACCGCTGGCGGCGGGCCCGTGGTGATATCCTGGTCGACAATGGTGATCTCGACGCCGTTGGCCAACGCGTTGAGGCCGATCGCGGCGACGCCGTTGCGGTCGATCTCCGCCGCGACCACCGCGCTGGCGCCGGCCTTGGCGGCGGCGATGCCGACGAGGCCCGAGCCGGCGCCGAGGTCGAGCACGCGGCGGCCGGCCACGCTTTGCGGATGGTCGAGTACATAGCGCGCAAGCACGGCGCCGCCGGCCCAGGCATAGGCCCAGTAGGGCGGCTGCGGCTCAGCTTCGTGCTCCTCGGTCTGGCTGCCGTCTTCCGGTCCATGAGCTCGCCACTCGACAAGCCGCCTCAGGCCGCTGCCGGGATGAGCCGTATAGAGCTGGATTTCAGGAAGTGCGGGAACGGGCGCAAGCCGCAGGTTCGCCTTGATGAACACTACTGCATCGGGACGCCGACTATCGTCCGCTATCCCGCCGTCGCCAGGCTCGCCGTTCAAATTTATTCCCGCAGCGCCCGGCGCAAGATCTTGCCCACCGGAGTCTTCGGCAGCTCGGTCCTGAACTCGATGTATTTAGGCCGCTTGTAGCCGGTCAGGTTTTCGCGGCAATAGGCGGTGATTGCCTCAGCGGTCAGCGCCGGATCTTTCTTGACGATGAACAGCTTCGGCACTTCGCCCGAATGCTCGTCCGGCACGCCGATCGCCGCCACTTCGAGCACGCCCGGATGCTGGGCGACGACTTCCTCGAGTTCGTTGGGATAGACGTTGAAGCCGGAGACCAGGATCATGTCCTTCTTGCGGTCGACGATCTTGGTGTAGCCGCGCTCGTCCATGAAGCCCATGTCGCCGGATTTGAAAAACCCGTCCTTGGTCATCACCTTGGCGGTCTCGTCCGGCCGGTTCCAGTAACCGGCCATGACCTGCGGCCCGCGAATGCAGATCTCGCCGACCTCGCCGAGCGGCAGGTTGTTGCCGTCATCGTCGCGGATGACGATCTCGGTCGACGGCAGCGGCAGGCCGATCGTGCCGGTGAAATTGCTGTCGCTGAACTTGTTGGCGGTGGCCACCGGCGAGGTCTCCGACAGCCCGTAGCCCTCGGTGATCGAATTGCCGGTCAGCGCCTTCCAGCGCTCGGCAACCCCCTTCTGCACCGCCATGCCACCACCCAGCGTCATGATCAGCGGCTTGAAGTCGAGCTTGCGGAAATCCTCGTTGTTGAGCAGCGCGTTGAACAGCGTGTTGAGGCCGGGGAAAATGTGCATCGGGTATTTCTGCAGCTCCTTGACGAAGCCGGGAATGTCGCGCGGGTTGGGAACGAGCACGTTCTGGGCGCCCTGCTGCATGCCCATCAGCGCGTTCACCGTCAGCGCGAAGATATGGTAGAGCGGCAGTGCGCAGATGAAGTTGAGATGCGCCGGTTTCGGCTTGATCGCATAGGCGTCCTGCAGCCACAGCGTGTTCTGCGCGACATTGGACAGCACATTGGAGTGCAGCAGCACAGCACCTTTGGAAATCCCCGTGGTTCCGCCGGTATATTGCAGGAAGGCGACGTCGCCGGCCTCCATCTTGGCCGGTTTGAAGGCGATGCCGGCGCCGGCTTTCACCGCCGCATTGAATTTGACATGGCCGGGCAGCGACCAGGCCGGCACCATCTTCTTCACCCGGCGCACGACGAGGTTGACGATCGTGCCCTTGAGGGCGCCGAGCATGTCGCCCATCGCCGCGACCACCACATGCTTGACCGCCGTCCTGGCAATCACCGCGTCCAGGGTGCTGGCGAAATTCTCCAGAATGACGATCGCCTGCGCGCCGGAATCCTTGAGCTGATGTTCGAGCTCGCGCGGCGTGTAGAGCGGATTGATGTTCACCACGACATAGCCGGCGCGAAGCACGGCCATCATCGCCACCGGATATTGCAGCACATTCGGCATCATCAGCGCCACGCGTGCGCCTTTCTGCAGGCCCTTCGATTGCAGATAAGCGCCGAAGGCGGCCGATTGCCGCTCGAGTTCGGCATAGGAGATCGACTTGCCCATGCAGACGTATGCCGGCTGGCCGGAAAACTGCTTGCAGGCGCCGACGAGGAAGTCGCCGATCGAACTGTAGGGCAGGGCGCCGATCTCCGCCGGCACGACTTTCGAATAGCTTTTTAGCCATGGCTTTTCCGGCAAGCCCGCGGCAAGCGCCGTCAGCGTATTCGGCAGTTTTTTGGCCGCGCCCGGCGATGGCTTCGAGGCCGGCTTCGCCGCCGCTGTCTTGGCGGTTGGCGGCTGGGCGGGCTTTGCAGCGGGTGCTGTCTTCGCCGTGCGCTTGACCGCAGGTTTCGCCGCCGGCTTGGCGCTTGCCTTCGCCGGCGTCGAGGTTGCCGTTGGCTTGACAGCGGGAGTGGCCTTGGCCGGTGGCGCTTTCGACTTGGCGGCAGCGGCGGCCGGTTTTGAAGCTTTCGCCGCTTTTGCTTTCGCCGGGGCCGTTGTCTTTGTTGCTTTCGCCACCTCTAGCCTCCCTCGGTCGTTCTGTTGCCTGCTCCTGCTGCGCCGCCTCGATGTGGTGAGGCGTCCTCCGCTGCAGCGATGTCGCGGATTTCCGGAAAATCCAGCGTGTCATCTATCTATTGCGACTATCGGCGGCCGTGCAAGTCTTGCCCCAGCGGCAGGACGGCAAAGATTTGCCGTCGAAATCCTTCCCGCGATGCCAGCTCAGGCAATGCCGTCCTGTCATCTCGGTGGCGAAACCCAGGCTTGTGGATTTTTGGCTTACGATTGCTGCGATCAATGAAAAAATGCGGTCGTTAACAATCCCGTGATTAGCAGATTTTGCTATTTGTTTCTGCAGTTCGTCAAAGACCGAGAAATATTTTCTGCTTACGGTGGGGTAGGCAAACAGGGTGTTCCAAAGCCGGAAAAACGGTGCTTATATGCGCGCTTCGCGAGCCTATAGAGGGGCTTGGAAGAACATCAGGGAGTGCTCAATGAAAAAGAAACTGACTTTTGCAGCCGCGTTGCTGGCTGCAAGCGTCCTCGGCGGTGTGGCCAATGCCAAGACGCTGGTCTATTGCTCGGAGGCCTCGCCGGCCAACTTCGACCCGGGTACCACGACGGGCGGCAACGACTTCGACGCCTCGTCGCGCACCGTCTATTCGCGCCTGGTCGAGTTCAAGCATGGCGGCACCGAAGTTGTGCCCGGTCTCGCCGACAAATGGGAGATTTCGGACGACGGCCTGGTCTATACTTTCCACCTGCATCCGGGCGTGAAGTTCCAGACGACGGATTTCTTCAAGCCGACGCGTGATTTCAATGCCGACGACGTCGTCTTTTCGTTCGATCGCCAGTTCAACAAGGAAAACCCCTGGAACGGCGAGAAGTACCTGCCAAACCTGACCTGGGACTACTACACCGGCATGGACATGCCGAAATACGTCGCCAAGTGGGAAAAGGTCGATGACCTGACCGTGAAGCTGACGCTGAACGAGCCGAACGCGCCGATGCTGGCCAATCTCGGCATGGACTTCGCCTCGATCGTGTCGAAGGAATATGCCGACCAGCTGGAAAAAGACGGCAAGATGGCCGACTTCTCGACCAAGCCGGTCGGTACAGGTCCGTTCCAGTTCGTCGACTACCAGCTGGATTCGGTCATCCGCTATGCGGCCAACCCGGACTACTTCAAGGGCAAGGAAAAGATCGACGATCTCGTCTTCGCGATCACGCCTGACGCCACCGCCCGCATCCAGAAGGTGCTCGCCGGCGAATGCGATATCGCGCCCTATCCGAATCCTGCCGACATCGGCACGATCAAGGCCAACGCCGACGTGACCCTGATGGATCAGGCTGGCCTCAACATCGGCTATATGAGCTACAACACCACCATCCCGCCGCTCGACAAGCCTGAAGTGCGCCATGCGCTCAACCAGGCGATCGATCGGGAATCGCTCATCAAGTCGCTGTTCCAGGACGCCGGCGCCACGCCGGCCGTAAACCTGATCCCGCCGACCATGTGGTCGTGGAACAAGGACGTGAAGTCCGACGCCTATGATCCGGAAGCCGCCAAGAAGGTGCTGGCCGATGCCGGATTGAAGGAGATCCAGCTTTGGGCCTCCGACCGCGTCCGTCCCTACAACCCGAACTTCCAGCGCGCCGCCGAACTGATCCAGGCTGACTGGGCCAAGGTCGGCGTCAAGGCGGAGATCGTCAGCTACGAGTGGACGAAGTACCGCGAAGAAGGCAAGAAGAAGGAGCGTCCGGGCGCCTTCCAGATCGGCTGGACCGGTGACAATGGCGATCCGGACAATTTCTTCGCTACGCTGTTCGCCTGCTCGGCCATCGGCGTGTCGAACTACTCCAGTTGGTGCGACAAGGACTTCGAGGATCTGATCCAGAAGGCCAAGAAGACCAGCGACCAGGCCGAACGCACCAAGCTCTATGAAGAGGCGCAGGTTGTCTTCCAGAAGCAGGCTCCGGCCTTCCTCATGGCACACAGCCAGGTCTACGCAGTCGTGCGCAAGAATGTCAGCGGCTTCATGATGGACCCGCTCGGCATTCATCGCTTCGACGGCGTCGACAAGGCCGAATAGAACTGTTAGGCGGGCGGCGCGCAATCAGGCGCCGCCCGCTTTTCAAGATGCTCCGATATCTCCTAAACAAAATCGTGTTGGTGCTGCCGACGCTGATCGGCATCACCATCTGCGCCTTCGCTTTTGTCAGGCTGCTGCCCGGCGATCCCATTCTTGCCATGGCCGGCGAGCATGGCGTGTCGCCCGAGCGTTACGCGGAACTGAAGGAACAGTTCGGCTACAATTTGCCGATCTGGCAGCAATACGCGCATTATGTCCGCGATGCCGCGACCGGCAATTTCGGCGTGTCGATTTCGTCCAAGCGGCCGGTCATCGAAGATTTCATGACGCTCTTCCCGGCAACCATCGAGCTCTCAGTCTTCGCCATGATCTTCGCCATGGTGCTGGCCATCCCGGCCGGCATCATTGCTGCGGTCAAACGCGGCTCCTGGTTCGACCAGGGGCTGATGGGCACCGCCCTTGTCGGCTATTCCATGCCGATTTTCTGGTGGGGTCTGCTGCTGATCATCTTTTTCTCCGGCTATCTCGGCTGGACCCCGGTTTCAGGCCGCATCGGCCTTCAGTTCTTTATCAAGCCGATCACCGGCTTCCTGACCCTCGACAGCCTGCTCTACGGCAAATGGGATGCTTTCCGCTCGGCATTGAGCCACCTGGTGCTGCCGACAATTGTGCTCGGCACCATCCCGCTGGCGGTGATCGCGCGCCAGACGCGCTCGGCCATGCTCGAAGTGCTGGGCGAAGACTATGTGCGGACCGCCCGCGCCAAGGGCCTGTCGTCGTCCCGCGTCATCGGCGTGCATGCGCTGCGCAATGCGCTGATCCCGGTGGTCACCACCATCGGCCTGCAGGTCAGTACCCTGCTCGCCGGCGCCATTCTCACAGAAACCATCTTCGCCTGGCCGGGCATCGGCAAGTGGATGGTCGAATCCATATCCAAGCGCGACTATGTCGTCGTGCAGTCAGGCTTGCTGCTGATCGCCCTTATCGTCATGGCGGTGAACCTGATCGTCGACGTGCTTTATGCCGTCATCAACCCGCGCATCAGGGCGGCGTGATGAGCCAGTCGACCGAAATCGCCCCGATGGCCGCCGGCAACCCTGACCGACTGACCGGCTTCAGGACTTTCTGGCACTATTTCTCGGTAAACCGCGGCGCCGTCATCGGCCTGTTCGTCTTCATCCTTTTGGTGCTGGCCGCGCTCTTTGCACCGCTGCTCGCGCCCTATGCGCCCGACATCCAGGACAAGACCGCTTTCTTGCGTCCGCCGGCCTGGCAGGCAGGCGGCAGCATGGAATATCTGCTTGGCACCGACGCGGTCGGCCGCGACATGCTCTCGCGCCTGCTCTATGGCGCGCGTTTCTCGCTGCTCATCGGCGCCGTCGTGGTCACGCTGGCGCTTGTCGGCGGCATCACGCTCGGCCTTTTGGCTGGCTATTTCCGGGGCTGGGTCGACGTGGCGATCATGCGGGTCATGGATCTGATCCTGTCCTTCCCGTCGCTGCTCTTGGCGCTGGTTCTGGTCACCATCCTCGGCCCCGGCCTGTTCAACGCCATGCTGGCCATCGCGCTTGTCCTGCAACCCCACTTTGCCCGTCTGGTGCGCGCTGCCGTCATGGCCGAAAAGAGCCGCGAATATGTGGTCGCCGCCAAGGTCGCCGGCGCCGGCCATATAAGGCTTATGCTGCGCACCATCCTGCCCAACTGCCTGGCGCCGCTGATCGTCCAGGGCACGCTGTCCTTCTCCAACGCCATCCTGGAGGCGGCCGCTCTCGGCTTTCTCGGCCTTGGCGCCCAGCCGCCGACACCGGAATGGGGAACCATGCTCGCCTCGGCGCGTGAATTCATCCTGCGCGCCTGGTGGGTGGTGACCTTCCCCGGTCTGGCCATCCTCATCACCGTGCTTGCCATCAACCTGATCGGCGACGGTCTGCGCGATGCGCTCGATCCGAAGCTGAGGAGGTCGTAATGGCGCTGCTCGACATCCGCAATCTCGTCGTCGAGTTCCAGACCGCATCCGGCCCGTTCCGCGCGGTCGATGGCGTCTCGCTCCATGTGAACGAACGTGAAGTGCTGGCCATCGTCGGCGAATCCGGCTCCGGCAAGTCGGTGTCGATGCTGGCTGTGATGGGGCTGTTGCCGTGGACGGCGACGGTCACTGCCGACGAGATGAGCTTCAACGGCCGCGATCTCCTGAAGATGAGCCCGGCCGACCGGCGCAAGATCGTCGGCAAGGACATGTCGATGATCTTCCAGGAGCCGATGGCCAGTCTCAATCCGTGCTTCACCGTCGGCTTTCAGATCGAGGAGGTGCTGCGCTTCCATATGGGCATGGACAAGGCCCAGCGTCGCGAGCGCGCCATCGAATTGCTGACGCAGGTCGGCATTGCCGAGCCGGCCGAACGGCTGAACTCGTTTCCGCACCAGATGTCGGGCGGCCAGTGCCAGCGCGTGATGATCGCCATCGCCATCGCCTGCAATCCCAAGCTTCTGATCGCCGACGAGCCGACCACCGCGCTCGACGTCACCATCCAGAAGCAGATCCTCGACCTGCTCGTGTCGCTGCAGGTCAAATACGGCATGGGCCTGATCATGATCACCCACAATATGGGCGTGGTCGCCGAGACGGCCGACCGCGTCATCGTCCAGTACAAGGGCCGCAAGATGGAAGAGGCCGACGTGCTGTCGCTGTTTGAATCGCCGAAGAGCAATTACACCCGCGCGCTGTTGTCGGCGCTGCCGGAAAATGCCGTCGGCGACCGGCTGCCGACCGTCTCGGACATGCTGTTCG
Organism: Mesorhizobium sp. L103C119B0; assembly: GCF_000502235.1. NCBI lineage: Bacteria > Pseudomonadati > Pseudomonadota > Alphaproteobacteria > Hyphomicrobiales > Phyllobacteriaceae > Mesorhizobium > Mesorhizobium sp. L103C119B0. The sequence goes on from NZ_AYXE01000005.1 coordinate 19,870, forward strand.
AACCGGCTGCCGGGGGCGTCTGATGAGCATCAAGGTCGTCGAAGGCAAGGACATCGTGCGCGACTATCACGTCGGCGGCGGCCTGTTTCGCGGCGCGCGCACCGTGCATGCGGTCAAGGGCGTTTCGTTCAGCGTCGACAAGGGCAAGACGCTGGCCATCGTCGGTGAATCGGGCTGCGGCAAGTCCACGCTGGCGCGCATCATCACGCTGATCGATCCGGCAACGTCGGGCGAGCTGTTCATCGACGGCAACAAGGTCGACATCGCAAGGAACGGCCTGACCAGGGAGATGCGCCGCAAGGTGCAGATCGTCTTCCAGAACCCTTACGGATCGCTCAATCCGCGCCAGAAGATCGGCGACGTGCTGGGCGAGCCGCTGCTCATCAACACCGACAAGCCGGCCGAAGAGCGGCGTGACCTTGCCATGAGGATGCTGAAGAAGGTCGGCCTCGGCACCGAGCACTACAATCGCTACCCTCACATGTTCTCGGGCGGCCAGCGCCAGCGCATCGCCATTGCCCGCGCGCTGATGCTGAACCCGAGCCTGCTGGTGCTTGACGAACCGGTCTCCGCGCTCGACCTTTCGGTGCAGGCGCAGGTGCTCAACCTGCTCGCCGACCTGCAGGACGAGTTCCAGCTGACCTATGTCTTCATCAGCCACGATCTGTCTGTCGTGCGCTACATCGCCGACGACGTGATGGTGATGTATTTCGGCGAAGCCGTCGAATACGGCTCGCGCGAGGAGGTCTTCGCCGACCCCAAGCACAACTACACCAGGACGCTGTTCGCCGCGACGCCGCGCGCCGACGTCGCCTCGATCAAGGCGCGGCTGGCGAAGAAGAAGGCCGCCTGACCTCCCACCGAGAATTGTTTTTGAACAATCGGAAATGCGTCGCGGCGGTGGTTTGCCGGCAGGATTGATCGCAATCTGCGAGCTGCCGGGCGCAAGCCGCGTCGCAGGTCGGGGTGCCCCCCATCACTCACCCGCTCCGTGCTGGTAAAGCTCGTCCATGCTGAGCATTGCCAAGGTTGCGAAGGGGGCCTGTTTTTTCACCCGACCGCGGCTCAAGATCACCACGTCGTCGCAGAACGATATGGTGCTGTAATGATGACTGATGACAATGGTGGTGCGGCGGCCGGCCCGCGATTTCAGCGTCTCGACAATAGCGGCTTCTGACAACCCATCCACCGCACTGGTGGCTTCGTCGAGGATGAGAATATCGGGATCGCGCACCAGCGCCCGCGCCAGGGCGATCCTTTGCCTTTGTCCGGCTGACAGGTTGATGCCCCGGTATCCGACCAGTGTCGCGTAGCCCTGCGGCAGGTGCTCGATGAATTGATGTGCCTCGGCCAGCCTTGCGGCGCGCATGGCGTCGCTGGCCGACGCCGTGTCGTAGCCGTAGATAATGTTTTCAAAAATGGTGCCATCGACCAGTTCCAGCTCCTGACTGGCCAGGGCAATGTTCCGCCGCCACTGGCTTGGGTCCACTTCATCGAGCGGTGCCCCATCGACGAGGATCCTGCCGCTGTCGGGTTTGACGAAGCGGCACAGGAGATTGACGATCGTCGTCTTGCCGGCGCCCGAGCGGCCGATCAGCGCCGTCGAGCGGCCGCTGCGGATGTCGAACACCGCCTTATGCAGCACCGCCTCGCGCGCGTCGGGGCCTGACAGGGGACCGGAATAGGCGAAGCTCACATCATCGAAGCTGATCCCTTGGCGCAAGCCGTCGAACGGCAGGCTGCCCTGCGGCGCCTCGGGCTTGTCGGAAGGATCGAGCAGCCATTGTACCTCCTCCAGCGAGCCGCTCATGCCTTGCAACTGACTCCAGGACATCTGCAAGGCCCGCATATGCGGCTGCAGTCGGTAGAGCAGGATGAGGAAGGCGACGGTCAGCGGGAAGCTTACATTCGCCAGCCAGGCTCCGATCACCACCGCCAGGAACAGCATCGCGTGCAATACTTCGGTCAGTGGCGGCAAGACGCCCTGGCGGATTGAAAGCACGAAAGCCGCCCGCCGCACCCCGTCGGACGCTTTGGCGAAGACCGCCTTTTCACGGTTCTCCTGCCCGAAGATGCGAATCAGGCGCCCGGCATGCACCAGATGCAGCATCTGCGACGCCAGTGCGCTGTTGCGCGAGACGACGCTGCGGCTCGGCGCCTTCAGATTGGACGACAAAACCCCGTGCGCCAGCTGGACAAGCGCCAGCCCTAGAGTCACCAGCAGCGTCATCTGCCAAGAGAGGAGCAGGAGGAAGGCGAGCAGGATGACGGCGGCCGAGGCACTGACGATCGCGCCGAGCAGGGCCTGGATAGCGTCGGATGCTCGCCAGGATTCGTTGGAGATGATGTTGAGCAGCCGCCCGGGGCTTTGCTGCAGGAAAAAGGGGTAGCCGACCCTGAGCAACTGCTCCGACAGTGCGCTACGGATCGAATAACCTGCCTTGCCGTAGATGTAGCTGGTCAGCAGAGTGTTGGCGAAGGCAAAGACATTTTTCAGTACGATCGAACCGAGGATCGCGGCCGAAATGGCGATCAGCCGCTGGCGCTCGCCGAGGTCCGCTCCAACCTGCTGGAGGAGGGCGGAGAAACCGGCCATGCCTGATGTTTCGCCACGTCCCATAATGATGCCAAGCAGCGGAATGATGAGACCGATGCCGAGGCCTTCCAGCGCGGCGCCCGCAAGCCCGAGCCCCACCACGACGGGAACGAGCCGCAACAGCCTGCCACCAAGCGCGCGGCGCAGCATTGGCAGGGCTGACGGAATCAGTGACATTATCGCGCTCTGGCCTCCGCATTGGCTTCGCTGGCTTGTCGGTCGTGGCGCAGCGGCAGCCGTTTTGGCCATCCCATCATGACGAGCAGCGCAAATCTGGCGGCACCTGCCAGATTCATAACGACAATAGGCCAGTGCGACAGATCGAGGTCGCGGTCAAAGCGAGGACGGCCCGCCAGTTCCCTGAACGCGGCCCGCGCGGACCAATAGACATGGCGAAGCAGCCAAGGGGCGTGGCGGACATGTTTCAGGCACAGCGCACCATTACCGAGGCTATAGTCGCGGTGCAGCCTGTCGATCGACTTGCGGTCTCGCCGGCCGTGATGATGCAAGACCGTCATGTCGGGCACGTACTCGACCGGCATGCCGAGCAGCATCGCCCGCACGAGATAATCAGTATCTTCAGCCGAGCGTAGCGGGCCGCCAGCGCCGAAGCGTTCGTCGAACGAGCCGATGCGGGCCGCGACGTCGCGGTGCATGGTCATGTTGCAGCCGAGCACGAAGCCGCCGGGGTGGACCGCCGGGGTCAGCCGCTCGCTTGCCTCGCGGAGCTTTATGGTGAAGGGCAGGTCCCGGGCATCACCGAGCTCGACCCGGCCGCCGCGGATCAGCCACTTCTCGCCACTCCGGTAGTGCCGCTCCAGGTCGCGGAGATAGTCGCGGTCGAGCTTGCAGTCGTCGTCGACGAAGACCAGCACGCGGCCTCGCGCTCGCGCCAATCCGGCATTGCGGGCAGCGGCTAGTCCGGGGCGAGTCTCCGAGACGGCTGTGACTGGGATGTCGGAAGTTTCGGCGATAGCGGCCAGCCGCTTTGACGTGCCGTCCCGTGAACCATTATCGACCACCACCAACTCTGCCGCGAAGGTGGCGTGCACCCGGCATGCGGCCTGGATCGAGGCTATGCAAGCCTCCAGCACAGCGGCGCGGTCGCGCGTGCAGACGATGAAACTGACCTCGAGCGACGGCCGCTCCGATCGGGGAGATGTCGGGACAGGCGCACTCGCAAACTGGTGATCGCGCAGGAGCGGGTGGGGCCTGTCGGTCATACCAGTCCCCGCTGATAACGCGCAAGCACCGCTTCGGCCGGCGTGGTTTTGAAGAAGTAGGCCACCGCGTCCGCCCGCTTTCCGGCCCTTATCGAGAGCAGGCTGAGCCAAGGCGCCCAGACGCCGGGACGCAGCGCATATTGTTCGCGGCGCCGGATGAAATTCCATCTCGCCGTCCGCGTGAGCAATTCGTGGGTCAGCGGCGGTTCTCCTTCGTCGCCGACGAGCTGGTAGAGGAAATAGAACAGGTTCAGCGCGCCTGCCTCGAAGCTTGGCCGTGTGTCGGTCGGCAGCTCGGAAATCCGCTCTTCGAGCGCACGGATGAAATCGGCTGCGCGCGAAACCGTGTCGAAAGAGACGGCCTCGCCGATGTCCCGCAGATCCGCTGTGGTTTCCGCAAGCCCCTCACGCTCGAGATTTTCGGCCACGATCCGCAAATGCGTCCTGCGCATTTCCTTGGCATGCCGCATGGTCACGCTTCCCGCATGGATGCGATAGACGAGCAGGCTATCGGGCAATATGGTCGCCGGGAAACGGCCGGCAAGCCGTCTGAAGAGATCAAAATCCTCGGCATGTCTATATTTAGGATCGTAATAGAGATCGTTGTTCCCAATGACATTCCTGTTGTAGATCACCGTCGGATGTAAGAATATCGTAAAGAACATCGACAATATGTCGAGCCGGCCGAGCCGGAACACCGGGTCTAGCCTGCCTTTGGCGATACGGCCGTGAAGCAAGGTATCGACGCAGGCGCCGCAGAAGCCGAGATCGGGCCGCCGCTCGAACAGTGCGACCTGGCGCGAGAGGCGCCGGGGATAGGCGACATCGTCCGCATCCATTCGCGCAACAAGCTCGCCCTGGGCCAGTCGTAGCCCTTCATTGAGGGTGGCGACGAGGCCGCGGTTCTCACGCGAGATGACAGAAACGCGATTGTCTGCCCGGCGGTATCGTTCGAGAATCTCGAGCGAGTTGTCAGTCGATCCGTCATCGATAGCGATGACCTCCAGGCGATCGTAGTCTTGCCGCAGAATGCTCTCCAGCGCAGCGGTGAGATAAGGCCCGGCATTGTAGACCGGCAGCAGGACGGAGACGAGCGGCGCAGTGGTCATCTCTGCGCATCCGTTCGCCGGAGTTCGAGTGCGGCGCGGCCATCGGGGGATCCGCCGGGATAGGCGTCCGCCGCCCTGCCGAGCCAGCCGGCATCGCCAGAGCGTGCCTGGGAGCGGCGGCGCGCTACATAGGGGAAGCGGCGCTTGAGGCCGTTGAGCGGCTTTTCGAAAGCCGTCCACGAGATCGAAGCGACGGCGATCGTGGCGGCGCTCGCGACCAGGAAACGCCCTGGCCCCTGCTCCGAGACATTGAGCGGGATCCAGGGCTGTGACTTGACGGCGAGCGAAAGAAGGATCGGATGGTAAAGATAGACGCCGTAGCTGATGCGGCCCAGTGACAGCAGCGGTGGCAGTTCGAAAACCCTGCCGAGGACGCCGCCAAGGCCGGCTGAACAGGCGGCGACAACGGCCACCAGCGGCACTAGGGGCAGGATCTGCAGTAACGCCCAGCGGGCCCATTCCAGCATAGGATCGGCCGGCGCAGGGATAAGCCACTCAATCGCCAGGAAGACAGCCGCAAGGGCTGGCCAGCCTAGCCGCATCCATTGCGGCAGGCCGGCGCCTCTGGTCCGCCGGCAGGCAAGCAAAGCACCAAACGCCAGCGCGTCCATCGATGCTGGCGGCAGCAGGTCGCGCGCTAGCGCCGGGGTGGCGGTGATCGGCCAGCAGAAGCGATAGGCCAGCGACAACAGGATGACGCCGATAGTGATCGCTTCCACCCGCCGGCGGGGTGCGAGAAGCACGACCAGCGGCCAGGCGATATAGAACTGCTCCTCGATGCTCAGGCTCCAGAAATGGCAGAGTAGCCAGGGCGTCCATTCGTTGCGCAGCGCGTACCAAAAATTCGACAGGTAAAGCGCATGCCAGACGAGCGATCCACTGGACTGCTCCAGATCGGTCAGCCAGACGAACCCAAGCACGGCGAAATAGGGCGGGAATATGCGCAGCGCGCGCCTGATGTAGAAGGAACTCAATGCAGGGCCGGCTTTGAATTCGGCCGCGGCGCGCGCTTCGAGCAGCAGTCGTGTGATCAGGAAGCCGCTCAGCACAAAAAAAAGCCGCACCCCGATGTGGCCCCAAAAGGAGGACCCGTTGGGTGCAAGGAAATGGGAATAGAGAACCATCGTGACAGCGATGGCGCGCAGAGCGTCCAACTGATTGTCACGCGCGACCGCCATCAGCCATTTCCGCCGGTCTGAAATCTCCGATGAAGCCAGCGGCCCTGCATTCCGGGCCTCAGGTCGAGGCCTGCCAGCGTCGAGAGTGCGCCGACAACATCAAACCCGCGCCTTGTGCGCGGGGCAGCCTCGAAATCGGTGCTGGCCAGCGAAAAATTCAAGCTGATCAACTTGGCGGAATCCTCCACGGCGCACTTCCCAGTACCAAATCCCCCAAGAAATGGTGCAACCTGGCAATGGTGCAGTGCAACACAAAATATCTATCGAGCTGTAATATTTGTGTGAGTTAGTGCTAAAAATGGGCATGATTTGCGAGTGCGTTGCGTCGCTGAGGGTTTTTCACGTCCGCAATGCTGCATGAGCAGTAGTACCATGTCAGAAAAGGCACGATTTAATTACACAACTATAATCCGGAGTGTCTGATATAGGTCAAAATTGACGAAGATTATTCTAAGATAGTGGTTTTGTATCTTATAAATTATGCTTGTATTGTCGGGTTCTCTAGGCTGTCGATCTTGCGCGATGCAGCATAGTCGATGGTCAAGCGTCTGACGACGCAATCCTGTGGCGGCGGCCATATGGCGCATGTCGACGAGGCAGACAGGAAGTGCCGGTGTTGGCGTAGGGAGTGACGTGCATTAGCCTTGCACCTGCCGTCACGCTTGCGTCGGATGGAGAACTGGTGCCGCTTAGGTGACTCGAACACCTGACCCCATCATTACGAATGATGTGCTCTACCAACTGAGCTAAAGCGGCCCAGGAAGCGCGAAGCCTCCAGGATCGGCTGGGTGATAGACTCAACCGGCCGCTAATTCAAGATGGGCAACCGTGATTTCAAGGCTGGATCCGGCAATTCGTCCCGTCATTTTCCATTGGCGCGGAATAAGCCATCGCCTTGTTTGCTTTTTCGATTACGCGGAGACGTCGCGCCGGACTGCGCGCAAATCGCCCGGCAAGGCGGCAAACGGACTGATTTTATTGCTAAAAGGCATCGAAATGGGCGTTGAACAGGCCTGTAAGGCAGAATGCGGGCGCTCGCCCGTTGATTGATTGGTCGCCTGCGGCTAACGATCATGGCAATGTAAGCGAACGGACAGGGGAATTCGCTTGGACGCGATCGAAAAAGCGATCCGCAACGCCTTCGAGAAAGGCAACGCCGAGGACCGGGCATTTCGCGAGCGGGTCTATCGGTCGGCTTTCGCGGCGCTCGACCGCGTGCTCCAGGCCAATCCCGGCGTGACGGTGGAAGCCGCCATCAAGCGCCGTAAGGCGGTGCAGGAAAAGATCGCCGAGATCGAATCCGAATTCCTGCCCGCGGTCCCCGATGTCGCCGCGCCGACGCAGAGCGCTGCGCAGACACAAGATACCGCGCTGACGCAACACGTTGCGCAGCCGCAAGACGCCGTACAGGGCGCCGGCGAAGCGCCCGCGGTCGATGCCCCGACAGGTGTCGCGGCCGGACCGTCGCCGGCGATCGTCGTTGATGGACCGGTTCAGCCCGAGGCATCCGACGCGCCGCGTTCGCGCGTGCTGCCGGTCGTCCCCGACATCATGCCTGACGCCACGCTGCCCGGCGCCCCGGCGATCGATATGGCCGATTCCGCGCCGGCCGAGGCCGCGGCGGAAGTGGCGCCTGACCGCGATGAAAGGCGGATAAGGGGCCGCCGCCTGCCGCTGACGGCGATCTTCTTTGGCGTGACGTTGCTCGCCGCCGCCGGCATCGGCCTCTATTTCGCCGTGCAGACCGGAGTCTTCAAGACGCCGGCGCAGCTCGACACGGCGCCGCCCGAAGCGCCGCCGACCGTCGACGATGACGACTTCACGCCGCCCGCCGATACAACTGAGCCGCAGCAGCCTGGCGCGCCGCAGCAGCCTGGTGTCGCCGAACAGACGCGCGACTGGATCAACGTGTTTACACCCACCGATCCAACGCATGTGGCGACCCCGTCCGACGCCAAGGCCGATGTCGTGCAGGACGACACCGGCTCCTTCCTGCGCATCCGCTCCGGTGCTTCCGGCTCGGCCATCAGCTTCGATGTCGGGCAGGGCGTGCTGGAGAAGCTTGCCGGCAAACATGCCGTGTTCGACGTCGTCGCCCGCGCCGAGGACGGCAAGGACACGCAGATCTCCGTCGACTGCAATTTCGGCGATCTCGGCGATTGCGGCCGCAAGCGCTATGCGGTCGGCCAGCAGCGTAACGAATATCTGTTCGACGTGAAATTCCCCGACAAGCCCCCGGGCGCCGCCGGCAGCATCGCCATCAACTCCGACTTCGACAAGCAGGGCAAGGCGGTCGACATCTACGAGATCCGCGTCTCGATCGAACCGTGAGCGCTGCCTAGCGATCCAGCAGCGCCTGCAGCGTCTCGATGCGGTCGGCTTCGGCGGTCGGCTTGTCCCAGCGCAGCCGTGAGATGCGGGGAAATCGCATCGCAACGCCGGATTTGTGGCGAGTCGAACGATTGAGACCTTCGAACGCCACCTCCAGCACCAGGCCTTGGCTGCGGTCGGCGCGCACCGAGCGCACCGGGCCGAAACGCTCGACCGTGTTGTCGCGGACAAATTTGTCAATCTGCTTCAGCTCCTCGTCGGTGAAGCCGAAATAGGCCTTGCCGACCGGCACCAGTTCCTCTGCGCCTTCCGGCCCCGACCAGACGCCGAACGTATAGTCGGAATAAAAGCTTGACCGCTTGCCATGGCCGCGCTGCGCATACATCAGCACAGCATCGACCGTGTGCGGATCGCGCTTCCACTTGAACCACGGGCCTTTCGGCCGTCCCGCGAGATAGGGCGAATCCCAGCGCTTCAGCATCACGCCTTCGATGATCGGGTGCGGCGGCGCGCGGCGCAGTTCCTCCAGCGTTTGCCAATCCGGGAATTCGACGAATGGCGACAGATCGAAACGGTGCGGGTCCAGCGTTGTGATGAAGGCCTCAAGACGGGCCCGCCGCTCGCGGAAAGGTAGCGCGCGCAAATCTTCGCCGTTGATCTGCAGCGCATCGTAGCAGCGCATGAAGGCCGGGTATTGCTGCTGTATCTTCGGGGCCACGCTCTTGCGATTGAGCCGCTGTTGCAGGTCCGAAAACGTGCCGGTCGCCGCAGGCTCGCCGACCAGCAATTCGCCGTCGAGCGCGGCGGAAAAATTCATCGCCTGGGCGAGATCGGGGAATGCGCCGGACACATCGTCGCCGGTGCGCGAATAGAGCCGGCGCACGCCGCCCTCGCACACCGCCTGAACGCGGATGCCGTCCCATTTCCATTCCGCGGCATAGGCGGCCGGATCGAGCTTTTCGAGGTCGCCGTCGCCGACCGGGTTCGACAGCATCACCGGACTGAACAGGGCAAGTGCGGTCCGCTTCGGCTTCTCGGCCTTGCCTTCCAGCCACGCGAACAGCGAGATATAGGGCGGCGTCAGCCCGTGCCACAGCTCCTCGATCTCGGCGACATCGACCTTGCCGAAATCGGCCAGCGCCTGTTTGGCCAGCCGCGCCGAAACGCCGATGCGCAAGCCGCCGGTGACCAGCTTGATGATGGCAAAGCGCGCCGAAATGCCGGCGCTGTCGAGCAGCCCGGCCAGCACCTTGGGTCCGTCGGAGCGGCTCGCCGCCTGTAGCGTCGCCACGACATCGCCAAGCGTCGGCTCCCGGTTGGGGATATGTCCCGGCGTTTGCGGCCAAACCAGCGAGACGGTTTCGGCAAGGTCGCCGACATAGTCGTAGGAATAGCCGAACAGCACCGGATCCATGCGCTCGGTGACCAGCGTGCGCAGCATCGCCGGCTTGACCGCCGCAATGTTGAGGTCGCCAGTGATAGCCGCCAGCGCCAGCCCGCGGTCGGGGTCCTCGACGCTGCGGAAATAATCGACGAGCAGTGTCAGCTTGCCATTGCGCGACGGCGTCAGCACCAGACGGTCGAGGAGTTCGGCAAAGCGGTTCATGGATGCAAGGACCGCGTTGACGGCAGAGGTTTGCGCTCTGGCACACCCCCCTCTGTCCTGCTGGACATCTCCCCCGCAAGGGGGGAGATTGGCAGCCTTGATCTTGCCGCCCATCTTGCGAGGTTGGCGATTGGCGAAAGCGGAGGTGACATCTGATCTCCCCCCTTGCGGGGGAGATGGCCGGCAGGCCAGAGGGGGGTGGGAAGGATCGCCGCGCCGGCGATTTCTGGATCAAAAATCACCATCAATCGCCCTCGTCCTCATAGCCCACAAGGTGCAGTGGCCTGGCGGCGATGCCTTCCAGCTCGCACCAGCGCACCAGCGCTTCCTCGCGGCCGTGCGTCACCCAGATTTCGCCGGCGCCCGTCTCCTTGACGGTAGCGGTCAGTTCATCCCAGTCGGCATGGTCGGAAATGATCAGCGGCAGTTCGACGCCGCCTTGCTTGGCGCGCTGGCGGATGCGCATCCAGCCCGAGGCGAAGCATGAGATCGGGTCGGGAAAGCGCCGCGCCCAGCGGTCGGCGAAGGCCGATGGAGGGCCGACAACGATGGCCCCAGTGAAATCCTGCTTGCCGCCGCTGTCGACGGTTGCCGGCTCCAGCGTGCCGAGGTCGATGCCCTGGCTCTGGTAATATTCGCTGAGCTTGGCCAGCGCGCCGTGGATATAGATCGGCCTGTCATAACCGGCATCGCGCAGCAGCCGCATCACCCGCTGTGCCTTGCCCAGCGCATAGGCGCCGACCAGATGCGATCGCTCGGGAAACTGCGCCGCCGATTTGAGCAGCCGGGCGATCTCCTCCGTGTCGGGCGGATGGTGAAACACCGGCAGGCCGAAGGTCGCCTCGGTGATGAAGACGTCGCATTGGACCGGTTCGAACGGTGCGCAGGTCGCGTCCTTCTGGCGCTTGTAGTCGCCGGAGGCGACGATGCGCCTGCCCTTGTGCTCGACCGCGATCTGCGCCGAGCCCAGCACATGGCCGGCCGGATGGAAGGTGATGCTGACATCGTTCAGCGCCATCGCTTCGCCAAGCACGGCCGCTTGCGTTGTCCCGGCAAAATCCTCGCCATAACGCAACCCCATAATGTCGAGTGTCTGCTGCGTAGCCAGCACCGAACGATGGCCGGATCGGGCATGGTCGGAATGGCCATGCGTGATCAACGCCCGGTTGACTGGCCGCACCGGGTCGATGAAGAAATCGCCGCATGGGCAATAAAGGCCTTCAGGCCGGGGATGGAGCAGGTCGCTGGCGCGCATCCAGTCAAGATAGTGGCTAATTCCAGCGCGGGAAGCCTGTTGCAAGAGACTGCTGACTCGGCCTACAGCCAGCCACCGGCCGCATCAGCCGGTGGGGCCATCGCCATGCAACCGCTGAAAATCTCGTCCGGCGACCTGACTGCCGACCGTCGCGCCGACTATGCCGAGATGCTTTTCGGCTCGGGCGAGCACGCGGCAGCGGCGGAGCTGCTGCTCGGCGCGCTGGAACTGGCGCCGCAATGGGCGGCGGGCTGGTTCCGTCTTGGCGAGATGCAGGAGACGGCCGAGCGGCTCGACGTGGCGGCTCAAGCCTGGGCGACGGCGCTGAAACTCGACCCGGCGGATCGCCTTGGCGCTGCGCTGAAGCTGCAACTCATCGGCAAGGGGCCGGCTGCCGCGGCGCCACCCAGCGCCTTTGTCGAAACGCTGTTTGACCACTATGCCGAAACTATCGAAGATTCGCTGGTCGGCAAGCTCGGCTACCGGCTGCCGGAGTTTCTCGATCGCGCCATTCGAGCGGCAAGACCGGGCCGCTTTTCGCTGGCGCTCGACAATCCGGCAGCCGCGACACGTGCCGGCTGATTGGGCAATGTGGCCTGCTTGGCCAGGGCCGCCGCTATCAAGGCGTCGGCCTGGCGCGCGCGCTGGTCCGCGCCGGCATCTCCGGCAGGGTTGCCCGCCACGGCGGAGGTCGACATCCGCCGGCGGGGTTTGAAAGCAAGATAGAGAAGCAACGCGCCGAGCAGTCCAGCCCCAATGACGATCGTCAAACGCGTGCCGGTCATGCCGGTGCGTTCGATCTGGGTGGGGTTGGCGGGGTTCTGGACGACGGTGAGCTTGTCGCGGACCTGCGGTTCGCGGGCACCGTTCTTGTTCAGCTCCATCGTGGCCTCGACGGCGTCGGCGCCGGTGCCGACGCGCAAGGTGCCGGTGAATTTCTGGGTCACCTTCCACTCTTTGTCAGCATGAACCGTCTTGAACGCATCCACCAGTTCGCACGGGATCGTGGCGGTGCTGACGGTCTTGTAGACAATCTTGTGGGCGGTCGATTCCATGTCGCATTCGACATTGACCGCGAGGATTTCAGCAGGCGCCTCGGGCCAGCCGCTCTTCTTGATCATGTCCTTGCCGCCGAACACAGCGATCAGCAGACAGAAGCCGCCAATGAGTACCAGCTTGATCTTGGTCGTGTTCATGCGCAACCCCCTCGCCGCGCGGTTTCCCGGCAAGAGGCTGCTCGTTCAGGTTGAATATTCAGTAAATCGTAAACTCTCGACGTGCGCTTAAAGTTACTCACGCTTAATGTACAGAAAACGGCGTGGCGAATATTTTAGAGATAGTGGCGGCCTCTACCCATGCGCCACCATCACATGACGAACGGCGGTATAATCCTCCAGCGCATAGAGAGACATGTCCTTGCCGTAGCCGGACTGCTTCAGCCCGCCATGCGGCATCTCGTTGGTCAGCATGAAATGGGTGTTGATCCAGGTGCAGCCATATTGCAGACGGGCGGCCGTCGCCATGGCGCGCGAGACGTTCTTGGTCCACACCGAGGATGCCAGGCCGTAGTCGCTGTCATTGGCCCAGTTCACGGCTTCATCGACTTCGGAGAAGCGGGTGATGGAAACGACCGGGCCGAACACTTCGCGGCGCACGATCTCGTCTTCCTGCAGCGCGCCGGCAACCACCGTCGGCTGGTAGTAGAAGCCGGAGCCTGCGCCCGGCTTGCCGCCGGTGGTGATCTCGATGTGCTTCAGTTCCGAAGCGCGCTCGACGAAGCTCGACACGCGATCGCGCTGGCGGCGCGAGATCAGCGGCCCGATCTCGTTTTCGGTGTCATCGGGCTGGTTGTATTTGATGGTCGAGACGGCAGATGAGAGATCGGCGACGAGCTTGTCGTAGATCTTCTTGCCGGCATAGATGCGGCAGGCGGCTGTACAATCCTGCCCGGCATTGTAGTAGCCGAAAGCGCGCAGGCCGTTGACCACGGCGCCGAGGTCGGCATCGTCGAAAACGATGACCGGCGCCTTGCCGCCGAGTTCCAGATGCGTGCGCTTGACCGACTTGGCGGCGGCCTGCAGCACCTTCTTGCCCGTGGCGACGTCGCCGGTGATCGAAATCATGTTGACCTTGGCGTGATTGATCAGCGTGTTGCCGACGCTGTCGCCGCGGCCGAGCACGACATTGACGACGCCCTCGGGCAGCACCTCGGCCAGGATCCTGGCCAGCTTCAGCGCCGTCAGCGGCGTCTGCTCCGACGGCTTGAAGACGACGGTGTTGCCGCCGGCAATGGCCGGCGCCAGCTTCCAGGCCATCATCATCAGTGGATAGTTCCACGGCGCGATGGAAGCGACAATGCCGATCGGATCGCGCCGCACCATCGAGGTGTGGCCGGGAATGTATTCGCCGGCGACCACGCCCGGCATCGAACGCACAGCGCCGGCAAAGAAACGATAGCAGTCGACGATCGCCGGGATCTCGTCATTGAGCACGGCGTTGATCGGCTTGCCGCAATTCAGCGCCTCGAGCGCCGCGAACTCCCGCGCGTTGGCCTCGATGCGGTCGGCGATCTTGAGGAGATAGCCGGAGCGCTGCGCCGGCGTTGTGCGTGACCACAAGACGAACGCTCGCCCGGCGGCAGTAACAGCCGCCTCGATCTGCGCCTGGCTGGCTTCAGGCAGGTTGAGAATGGTCGCCCCGGTCTTTGGATTCAGAATCGGCTCCTCGGTCTCGGTGCCGTTCTCGAACTTCGAGCCGATCAGCATCTGGGTGTCCATGCGGGTTCTCCTTGGTCAGGAGCGAGTAGCGAATAGCGAGTAGCGAATAGGGCTGGTCGTGCAATCTCCCTATTCGCTATTCGCTACTCCCTATTCGCTGTTCTTCATTTGCCCGAACCGGCGATCTGGTCGCCGTCGCGGGTCAGGTAATAGGCGGCAAGGATGGGCAGCAGCGTCACCAGCACCACGACCATGGCGACGACATTGGTGACCGGACGCTGGCGTGGGCGGATCAGCTCTTCCAGCATCCAGATCGGCACGGTCTGCTGCTGGCCGGCGGTGAAGGTGGTGACGATGACCTCGTCGAAGGAGAGCGCGAAGGCGAGCATCCCCCCGGCAAGCAGAGCGGTGGCGATGTTGGGCAGCACGACGTGCCGGAAGGTCTGGAAGCCGTCGGCGCCGAGATCCATCGAGGCCTCGATCATTGAGCCGGAAGTGCGGCGGAAACGGGCGACCGCATTGTTGTAGACGACGACAACGCAGAAGGTGGCGTGGCCGAGCACGATCGTCCAGAACGAGAACGGGATGTCGGCTAGCGAGAAGGCCGAGCGCAACGCGATGCCGGTGATGATGCCGGGCAGTGCGATCGGCAGGATGACGAGCAGCGAGATCGTCTCGCGGCCGAAGAATTTCGTCCGTGACACGGCGGCGGCGCACAGCGTGCCCAGTATCAAGGCAATCGCGGTCGAGATGGCGGCGACACGGACCGAAAGCGACAGCGCCTGCCAGACATCCGGCCGGTTCCAGGTGACGGCGAACCATTGTGTGGTCAGCCCCGGCGGCGGCCAGACGAAGCTCTTCTCTTCCGTGGTGAAGGCGTAGACGAAGATCAACAAGATCGGCAGATGCAGGAACAGCAGGCCGCAGGCGGCAGCGATCTTGAGGCCGAGCGGAGCGGATTGCGAACCGTCAGAGCGCATCGAAGGCCCCCATGCGCTTGGCGCCCCAGAGATAGAAACCCATGATGACGATGGGCACGACGGTGAAGGCTGCGGCGAGCGGGATGTTGCCGGCTGTGCCTTGCTGCGAATAGACGGCCTGCCCGATGAACAGCCGCGATGTGCCGATGATCTGTGGGATGATGTAGTCGCCCAGCGTCAGCGAGAAGGTGAAGATCGAGCCGGCGACGATGCCGGGCAGCGCCAGCGGGAACAGCACGTTGCGGAAGGTCTGGCCCGGCGATGCGCCGAGATCGGAGGACGCCTCGACCAGATTGCCGGGCACGCGCTCCAATGCCGCCTGCACCGGCAGGATCATGAACGGCAGCCAGACATAGACGAAAGCGATGAAGGTGCCGGTGGCGGAGACCGACAAAGAGTTGCCGCCGACGACCGGCAGCGACAGCCAGCCGTCGAGCACCCAGAGCAGATGCAATTTGGCGAGCAGCCAGGTCAAAATGCCTTCCTTGGCGAGGATCAGCTTCCAGGCGTAGATCTTGACGAGGTAACTCGACCATAGCGGCAGCATGATTCCGAGATAGAACAGCGCCTTCCAGCGGCCGCGGGCATAGCGCGCCGCATAATAGGCGATCGGGAAGGCGATGACGGCCGAGGCCAGCGTGACCAGCACCGCCATCGTCACCGTGCGCAGGAGGATGTCGAGATTGGCGGGCTGGAACAGGTCGCCATAGGTCTTCAGCGTGAATTCGTGGTTGATGAGGCCGGAGAACTCGTCGATCGAGAAGAAACTCTGTGCCAAGAGCGCGAACAGCGAACCGATATAGACGACGCCGAGCCACAGCACCGGCGGCGCCAACATGAGGAACAGCAGCAGTTGCGGCTTGCGCCAGAACAGGTCGGACAGCGCACCGCGCACGCCGCCGCTGCCGGGCAGGATGGCGGGGGCGGAGGTTGAGTTGAGCGCGGCGATGGTCATGGGGCGACCGCGTGCTGAAGGAACCCTGAGAAGCCGGGTTCCTTCACACCCCCCTCTGTCCTGCCGGACATCTCCCCCTCAAGGGCGGAGATCAGCAGTTTCGCTGCCTCGCCAAATCCCCAACGTTGAAGATTGGCGAAACCGGGAGGAACAGCCAATCTCCCCGCTTGAGGGGGAGATGTCCGGCAGGACAGAGGGGGGTGCTTGGCGCAAACCTCAATCATGCCGGCTCGTCCATCAAATGCAAATGCTCGCGGTTGAACGTCAGCACCACCGCTTCGCCTTCCGCCGGCAGCTTTGTCCCGGCCGGCACGATGGCGTGCAGCCTCAGGCCATCAGCGTCCAACGCCAGTTTTGTGGTAGCGCCGAGATAGTTGGTTCCGACCAGGCGCGCGGCAACCCCTTCGCCTTTCGCAATGCTGCCGATGCGGATGGATTCGGGACGCAGGCTGCCCCAGCGGTGCTCACCGGAATAGCGGTGGACGAAATCCGGCGGCAACACATTGGAGGAGCCGACGAAATCGGCGACGAAGCGTGTCCTGGGCCGCTGGTAGATTTCTTCCGGCGTGCCGATCTGCATGATCTTGCCGTCATTGAAGACGGCAACGCGGTCGGCCATCGACAGCGCTTCGCCCTGATCATGGGTGACGAAGACGAAGGTGATGCCGAGCGCCTTCTGCAGCGACTTCAGCTCTTCCTGCATGTTCTCGCGCAGCTTGAGGTCGAGCGCGCCGAGCGGCTCGTCGAGCAAAAGCACCTTGGGCTGGTTGACCAGCGCACGGGCCAGCGCGACGCGCTGGCGTTGGCCGCCGGAGAGCTGGCCGGGACGGCGGGCGCCATAGCCCGGCAGGCGCACCAGCGACAGCGCTTCTTCCGCCGCCTTCTGTCGTTGCGGCTTGGCGATGCCCTTGACCATCAGCCCGTAGCCGACATTGTCGAGCACGTTCAAATGCGGAAACAGCGCGTAGTCCTGGAACACGGTGTTGACGTTGCGGCGATAGGGCGGCACGCCCTCGGCGCGTTCGCCGAAGATCGAGATCGAGCCCGATGTCGGCTGCTCGAAGCCGGCGATGAGGCGCAGGCAGGTAGTCTTGCCGGACCCCGACGGACCAAGCATGGCGAAGAACTCGCCCGGCACGATGTCGAGATCGACCGCATCGACGGCGCGCACGCTGCCGAAATGGCGAGAGACTTTCTGGAAGGAAACGGCCGAGGTCATGGGCTGTCCTGATCTGTTGCCGGTTTGTGGTTCGTCGAAATAGCTCTTGCCGCCACCAATCAGGCCAGCGGGCACGGCACTTCACCTCCCCCTCGATGGGGAGGTCGCGGCGAAGCCGCGGGTGGGGGTGACTAGCACCGGACGTCAGCGCTGCCCCCACCCCGACGCTGCGCGTCGACCCTCCCCACAAGGGGGTGGGTTAAAGGAAGCTCAACGCCCGCCGATGACGCCGATATAGTCGGACACCCAGCGGTAGTAAGGCACGCACTGGTCGTTCTGGGTTGCGCACTTCGAGACCGGGGTCTTCCAGAACTTGATCTTGTCGAAGTTCTCGTAGCCGTTGGTCTTGCAGCCTTCCTCGCCGAGCAGCTCGTTGCCCTTGCAGGCAGCGGGCACCACGGGGAGCGAGCCGAACCAGGCCGAGACATCGCCCTGGACCTTGGGCGACAGCGAATGCTCAAGCCACATATAGGCGCAGTTGGGATGCGCGGCGTCGGCCTCCATCATGGTGGTGTCGGCCCAGCCGGTGACGCCTTCTTCCGGCACCGTCGAGGCGACCGGCTTCTTGGCGGCAACCAGCGTGTTGACCTGGTAAGGCCACGAACCGGAAGCGACGACGCCTTCGTTCTGGAAATCGTCGACCTGGATGGCGGCGTCATGCCAGTAGCGGCCGACCAGCGTCCGCTGAACACGCAGCAGCTCGAGCGCTGCCTTGTACTGGTCTTCGTTCAATTCGTACGGGTCCTTAATGCCGAGTTCCGGCTTGTGGAACATCAAATAGTTGGCGGCGTCGGCGATGTGGATCGGGCCGTCATAGGCCTGGACGCGGCCCTTGTTGGACTTGCCGTCCGGCAGGTTCATTTCCTCGAAGACGACGTTCCAGCTCTTGGGCGCTTCCTTGAAGACATCGGTGTTGTACATCAGGATGTTCGGGCCCCACTGATAGGGAACGCCGTAATGCACCTTGTCGACGGTGAACCAGGGCGCATCCTTCAGACGGTCGTCTACCGCCTTCCAGCTCGGGATGAGATCGGTGTTGATCGGCTGCACGCGCTTGCCGGCAACGAGGCGCAGCGATGCGTCACCCGAAGCGGTGACTAGATCGAACCCACCCTCATTCATCAGCGAGACCATCTCGTCGGAGGTGTTCGCGGTCTTGACGTTGACCTTGCAGCCGCTCTCCTTCTCGAAGGAGGTCACCCAGTCATAGCCCTTGTCGGTTTCGCCGCGCTCGATGTACCCCGGCCAGGCAACGATGCTGACCTCCCCTTCGCCCTTGCCAAGTTCCTTGACCTGGGCGACGGCCTGACCGGAAAAGGTCAGCGCGACCGTCAAGGCGGTGCACGTCTTCAGGAATGAATTCATCGTCAATCTCCCATTTTGGCGCCTGACTGCGAAGCGAGTCGCCGCCGCGGTCAGCCGCAGGCTGAAAAGCGTCAGTTCATCCGATGGCACGTTGCCGCTCTGATGGCGGCTTTCGTCCCTGACATGAAAAGTGCTCGGAAAATTCCGGTTTCGCAAATTCATTTATCAGAAACGCGATATCGGTTTTTCCGATAGATAACCACGCACCCTATCAACGCTGCTGGCGTACCATACGCTGCGACTGGGCAAGGCCGATGAAGTCGCGCGACGCCTGCGGCAGACCGGAGCCGCGGCGCCAGACCATGCCGACCTGGACGACCGGCAGGGAACCCGAAATGTCGCGCGATTCGATGCGGTCGCCTTCCAGCGACCACGGCCGGTAGACTAGGTCGGGCAGCAACGCCACGCCCGCACCTGTGGCGACGAGGCTGCGAACGGCTTCGACCGAGCGGGTGCGAAAGGCGACATGCGGCCTGGCGCCGATCGCCGCCAGAAGCTTGCCGGTGTTCTCCTCGATCTCGTCGACGGTCAGCATGATCAGCGGCTCGCCGGCAATGTCGCCTATGCCGATAATGTCGGCGCTGGCCAGCTTGTGGCCGAGCGGGACCCACAGCCGGTAGGCCGAGACCTCGAGGATTTCCGACTGCAGAGCGGTGCGGTCGCGCAAATTGGAGGTGACCATGACGGCAATGTCGAGCTTGCCGCCGATCAGCAGATGTTCGAGATAGTCGCCATTGTCCTCGATGGCCGAGACATCGACGCCGGGATAGGCGCGGCGGTAGCGCGCCAGCAGATCGGACAGCACATAGCCCGCGACCAGCGAGGTGACGCCGAGCTGCAGCCGCCCGCCGGCCACCACCTGGTCGTCGGAAAAAGCGCGGCGCGCGTCGGAGACGTCGGCCAGGATCTTGGTCGCATGGCGCAGGAACTGGTGGCCTTTGTGGGTAATGTTGAGGCCACGCGGATGGCGCTCGAACAATTCGACGCCGAGATCGCTCTCCAGCTCCTTGATCGCCTCGGTGACCGAGGATTGCGAGATGGAGAGGTTTTGTGCGGCGCCCGACACCGTGCCTTGCTCGGCGACGGCAATGAAGAACTGCAGCTGGCGGATGGTGAAAGCCATGGCCGGACTAAACACCGGCGCGCCGGGGAAGGAAAGCCGAAGGCGGAGCTTATACCCATACGGCTTGAGGCGCCTCCTGGTCAGCCGAACCCGAGGCGCCGCCGGCAGGCAGGACCGTAGCGAAGCGCGAGCATGAACGCCGTCTCCAGCGCCAGGACGATGACGATGATGCGAAAGCCGATGGCATAGGAATCCCGGCCGCTGCCGCGCATAAGGTAGCCGGTGACGAGGAAGCCGGTGTTCCATAGCGTGGCGCCGAGCAGCGTCGCCGCCGCGAAGGGCAAGAGTGGAAGACGGAGCGCGCCGGCCGCGATCGGCAGATAGTTGCGAACCGTCGGGATGAACTGCGCCAGCAAGGAGACCCGGACATGATGGCGGCGGTAGGCCTGACCAAGCTTGCTGTAGGTCGCATAGCGCAAGCAGACATATTTGCCGAAACGCTCGACCAGCCTGTCGGCACGATCCAATCCAATCCTACGGCCCACACTATACCAGACAAGGCAGCCTGTGATGGCGGACAGCGTCGTCACCAGAAGCAGGATCGCCAGCGCCAGGAGATCGGAGGCTGCCGTCATGCCGAGGAACAGCAGCAGCACATGCGAGGGCGGCAGCGGCAGGATCTTTTCAGTGAAGGCGAGACAGCCGACACCAAGCAGGCCGAAGCCCAGGATCGCCGACAGTGGATCAGTCATGCGAAGCGCCAGTCATAGGTTTTGAGGTTCTTGATCCTGGACACCTTATACACCGTCATACACCGTCGCCGGCGGAAAGTTGCGGAATGTCCGGCCAAGCCGGGTCCGCTTCCAGGTCGGAGCGCGCAAGCGTCCAGGAAAGACAAGGCATCGTTTGCAGCATGGTGGCCTCATTGCTGATGCGGGCGATTCGCCCGGCCCGCATTTCGACGAGGCGCTGTTTGCGGCTGCCAAGTTGCATGGACATTGCGAAGAGCGGGATGATTGAAAAAAGCAATTTTTCACCAGAACGACATCTTATGCGGCCGGCGACGCGGCGCGCATGATGCACAACATCGCCTTCGTGGTATCGGGTGGCGGCATGGGCCGGGATCGCGGCGCGCCAGTCGCTGGTGTTTGGCTAGGCCGCAGCGATGCTGAGGCGCGCTCCAGCCTCGGCAAGTGCCGAGGCAATGTCGCGCGGCGGCGGCTGGTCGGTGGCGAGTTCGGAAAAACCGTCGAAGCCGCAGACCTGGACCAGACCCTGGCGACCGAACTTGGTGTGGTCGGTGATGACCAGCGAGCGCTGGCCGCGCGACAGCACCATGCGGGCGAACTCCGCCTCTTCCAGATCGTAGTCGGCAAGGCCTGCGGCGGCATCGACGGCGCCGATCGAAATCACCGCATGGCTGACCGAGAAGCGGCTGACGAAATCGATCGCCGAGGCGCCGAAGGCGGCCCCGGAATCGCTGCGCAATTCGCCCCCGGCCATATAGACCTTGTTGCCGTTGACGGTGGCCAGCGTGCGGGCGATATCGGACGAGTTGGTGACGACCGTCAGCCGCCGGTGGCCGAGCAGTTCGCGGGCCAGGAACGAGGTCGTGGTGCCGGTGTCCAGCATGACCGATTCACCGTCGCGAATGGTGGCAGCGACCATGCGGGCGATCAGCCGCTTGGCCTCGGCATTGTCGCGCATGCGCCGCTCGAAGGGCGCTTCGCCGGCCATCGACGGCAGGCCGATGGCGCCATGCATCTTGAGCACCGAGCCATTGCCGGTCAGTGGCTTGACATCCCGGCGCACCGTTTCAAGCGAAACCCCCAGCCGGTCGGCGAGGCTGGCAATGGTGACGGTGCCCTCTTCCTTGAGGAGGCGGAGGATTTCGCCATGCCGTTTCGAATGGATCATCTGGCTTCCTCAATTTGCGGCCTGCCCGGTTTTAGGGCAATGCCGCCGTTTTTAAAGGAATTGCTCGTGGTTTCGGGCAAAACACCCAAAAAAAGTCACAACATTTCATTGACAGATAAGCAGCACTAGCGTGACATTGATGGCGTGACAGGGCTTCGGAACTGCCACGGGAGGGTGATGGCAGAGCCGCATTTCACGGACCCGACCGTCTGGCCAGACCGTCTGGGATTGAACTGGCACAAAGTTTTTCAAATCCGCGGGGGCGGAGACCGGGTATCAAAACCTGGCCAGAGGGGCTCGTCGGTGCGGTGCGGGATAGGAGTTCCTGTGTCCCGCACCGACGAGATTTTTGCGCTTCCCCTAACCCTCGTTGCGCGGCGCTTGGCGCCTATCGAAGCTCCGCAAAAGTCAGGGATGGCCCCGTGACTGCTGAAGACCGCATCCGGGCCTTGCCTTGCTGGAATGGCAGCATCGACATTGCGCCGCTGCCGGGCGGCCTCAGCAACGCCAACTATCTGGTCAAGGACGCGGCCGGGCGGCATGTCGTGCGCTTCGGCCAGGACTATCCATTTCACCACGTCTTTCGCGACCGCGAGGTGATGACGGCCCGTGCGGCGCACGCCGCAGGCTTCGCGCCGGCGGTCCGCCATTCCGAACCCGGCATCATGGTCACGGAATTTCTCGGCGCGAAAACCTATGTTGCCGAGGACGTGCGCGCCAATATCGGCCGCGTCGCAGCCCTTATGCGCGGGTTCCATCGCGAGATGCCCAATCACATCTCCGGCGCCGGCTTCATGTTCTGGGTCTTCCATGTCATCCGCGACTATGCGCGAACGCTGAGCGAAGGCGGCAGCCGCAAGCGCGACGAGCTGCCCAGGCTGCTGGCTCTGGCCGACGAGTTGGAGCGGGCCCAGAAACTGCTGCCGATCGTCTTCGGCCACAATGATCTTTTGCCGGCAAATATTCTCGACGATGGCGACAGGTTGTGGCTCATCGATTTCGAATATGCCGGTTTCAACACCGCGATGTTCGATCTTGCCGGCGTTGCCTCCAACGCCGAGATGAGCGACGCGGAGTCCTTCACTTTCCTCACGGCGTATTTCATGCGCGAGCCGGATGAGGCGATCCGCCGCTCGCACGCGGCCATGCAATGCGCCTCGCTGCTGCGCGAGGCGATGTGGAGCATGGTTTCCGAACTTTACCTCGACGCGCCCGGCATCGACTACGTCGCCTACACCGCGGAGAACCTGACGCGGCTTGACGCGGCGCTGGACAATTACCGCACGAAATACGGGACACAGTCATGAGCTTGCCCACACATGCCGGCATCGTCGTCATCGGCGGCGGCATTATCGGCTGTTCGACGGCCTACCACCTGGCGCGCGACCACAAGGCCGATGTCGTGCTGCTGGAACAGGGCAAGCTGACCTCGGGTTCGACCTGGCACGCGGCCGGGCTGGTCGGCCAGCTGCGCTCGTCCGCCTCGATCACCCGCGTGCTCAAATATTCGGTCGAGCTCTACAAGGGGCTGGAAGCCGAAACCGGGCTCGCTACCGGCTGGAAGATGACCGGGTGCCTCAGGCTTGCGACCAATGCCGACCGCTGGACCGAATATAAACGGCTGGCGACGACGGCCAGGAGCTTCGGCATGGACATGCAGTTGCTGTCGCCGGGGGAGGTCAAAAAGATGTGGCCGCTGCTGGAGACCGGCGACCTCGTCGGCGCCTCCTGGCTGCCGACCGATGGGCAGGCCAGCCCCTCCGACATCACGCAGTCGCTGGCCAAGGGCGCGCGCATGCATGGCGCCAAGCTGTTCGAGGACGTCCGCGTTACCGGCTTTGACATGACGGACGGGCACATCACCGCGGTGAAGACCAACAAGGGCGACATTGCTTGCGACAAGGTGGTGAACTGCGCCGGGCAATGGTCACGCCAGGTCGGCGCGATGGCCGGCATTTGCGTGCCGCTGCAACCGGTCAAGCACCAGTACATCATCACCGAGAAGATCGACGGGCTGGCGACCGACGCGCCGACAATCCGCGATCCCGACCGCCGCACCTATTTCAAGGAAGAGGTCGGCGGGCTGGTGATGGGCGGCTATGAGCCGAACCCGCAGGCCTGGGCGACCGGCCTGCCCGGCGGCGATGTCCCCGATGACTGGGAGTTCCGCCTGTTCGACGACGACTACGATCATTTCGAACAGCATATGAGCCAGGCGATCGCGCGCGTGCCGGCGCTGGAGACGGTCGGCGTCAAGCAGATGATCAACGGGCCGGAGAGTTTTACGCCGGACGGCAATTTCATCCTCGGTGTCGCGCCCGAATGCGCCAACATGTTCGTCGGCGCCGGCTTCAACGCCTTCGGCATAGCTTCCGGCGGCGGCGCCGGCTGGGTGCTGGCGCAATGGGTTGTCGATGGTGAAGCGCCGCTCGACCTTTGGGTGGTCGACATCAGGCGCTTTTCCAATTTGCACCGCGACCGGCAATGGGTCAGCGATCGCACGCTGGAAGCCTATGGCAAGCATTACACGATCGGCTTTCCGCATGAGGAGTACGTCTCGGGCCGGCCGCGCATCGTCTCGCCGCTCTACGAGCGGCTGAAAGCGCACCGCGCGGTGTTCGGCTCCAAGCTCGGCTGGGAACGGCCGAACTGGTTCGCGCCGCAGGGCGCCACATCCGAAGACATTTATTCCATGGGCCGGCAGAACTGGTTTGGCCCGGTCGGCGAGGAGCACCGGCATGTGCGCGAGAAAGTCGGCATCTTCGACCAGTCCTCCTTCGCCAAATACGAAATGACGGGTTCGGATGCGGCAAAGGCGCTGGACTGGATCTGCGCCAACGATGTCGCCAAGTCGGTGGGACGGCTGACCTACACGCAGCTTCTCAACACGCGCGGCGGCATCGAGGCCGATTTGACGGTGGCCAGGCTCGCCGAAGACAAATTCTACATCGTGACCGGCACCGGCTTCCGCACGCATGATCTCTCCTGGATCGGCGACCATGTCGGCAAGGGCCTCGACGTGACGTTGAAAGATGTCACCGAGGATTTCGGCACGCTGTCGCTGATGGGGCCGCGCGCCCGCGATGTGCTTTCGGCCGTCACCGACGCGGATGTCTCGAATGCCGCCTTCCCGTTCGGCCATGTCAGCGAGATCGCCATTGCCGGTCATACGGTTCGGGCGCTGCGCGTCACCTATGTCGGCGAGCTCGGCTGGGAATTGCATGTGCCGATCGCCGCCACCGGCGAAATCTTCGACGCATTGATGGCCGCCGGCAAGCCGCTCGGCATCCGGCCGATCGGCTACCGAGCGCTGGAATCACTTCGGCTGGAGAAGGGCTATCGCGCCTGGGGCTCCGACCTCACACCCAACGACACGCCGCTGGAGGCCGGCCTCGGCTGGGCGGTGAAGCTGAGAAAGAACACGGATTTCGTCGGCCGGC
Source organism: Mesorhizobium sp. L103C119B0 (assembly GCF_000502235.1). NCBI lineage: Bacteria > Pseudomonadati > Pseudomonadota > Alphaproteobacteria > Hyphomicrobiales > Phyllobacteriaceae > Mesorhizobium > Mesorhizobium sp. L103C119B0. The sequence continues at coordinate 44,824 of NZ_AYXE01000005.1, forward strand.
GGGCGCTCGAAAAGATCAGCGGCGCCGACCTGAAGAAACGCTTTGCCGGCTTCACGGTCGACGATCCCGATATCGTGCTGGTCGGGCGCGAGACGATTTTGCGCAATGGCGAACCGGTCGGCTATCTCACCAGCGGCGGCTATGGCTACACGCTGGCCAAGAACATCGGTTACGGATATGTCCGCAATGCCGATGGCGTCGGCGACGATTTCCTCGGCTCGGGCGACTATGAGCTGGTGGTCGCCATGGAGCGGACGCCGGCCAAAATCCATCTCGAGCCGATGTACGATCCGGCGATGAGCAAGATCAAAGCGTAGACGAAACCTGGATTAGCTCACACGGAGCACAAGGCCGCGGCTGGGCACGGTGTCAGCCTCGCCCGGCATCGAAACATAAGGCGCAGTCTCCTCGGCACGAACGACCCTGCCCTCAGCCTCGAGCGCAGCGATGCGATCGGCAAAGCCGGCGTTCCACAGCGTGTTCTTGATGGTCAGCACGATGACGCCACCGGGACGGCAGACGCGGATCAGTTCGTCCAGCCCCTCGGCGCCGACATGGCCGGAGGTGAAAACGCCGGCCGAGACGATGCCGGCATAGGCATTGTCGGCAAAGGGCAGCGGCCCGCCGAGCGCTAGGCAATGCAGCGCCGAATAGACGCCCTTTGCCGCCGCCTTGGCCAGCATGCCTTGCGAAATATCGAGCGCTTCGACCTTGGGATAGCCGGTAATGGCCAGCCACTCGCCGATCAGCCCGGTGCCGGCCCCGGCGTCGAGAAGCGGGGCCGCGCCGCGCGGCAGATGCCGTGCGAGCAGGGCCAGGCAGATCGTCGGATGGCGGTAGCCGGCGGCCGACATATCGGCATCGTAGGTTTCCGACCAATTGTCATAGATCGCGGCGACGTCCTCGGGCCGTTGCGCTGAATAGGCGGCGCCAAGCCCGCCATGATCCTTGTTGCCCGCCATGGCTGTTTCTCCGCCAGCTCGCTGCTCACCCTTGATCGGGATGATAGCCAAACGGCGAAAACTGTGGAACCGTTGTCGCAAGAAATAACACGCCAGGGGCAACAGGCATGGGGACCGACGAGGCACGCGCAACACTTGCAGCGATTCCGGCATTAGCGGGCTACGACGGACCGCTGGAGCGGCTCGGCGGGATGACCAATCTCGTCTTTCGGGCCGGCGATATCTGCCTGCGTATCCCCGGCAAAGGCACCGAGGAATATATCAACCGAGCCAATGAAGCGGTGGCGGCGCGTGAGGCGGCCAAAGCCGGCGTCAGCCCCGAAGTGCTGCATGTCGACCCCGCGACAGGCGTGCTGGCGAGCCGTTTCGTTGCCGGCGCCGTGACGATGTCGCCGGACAAATTCAAGCTGCGCGCCGGCAGCCCGGCCCGCGCCGGCGAAGCCTTCCGCAGGCTGCACGCGTCCGGTGCGGTGTTTCCGTTCCGCTTCGAGCTGTTTGCGATGATCGACGACTATCTCAAGGTCTTATCGACCAAGGACGTCGCCTTGCCGCCGGGCTACCACGACGTGGTGCGCGAATCCGACACCGTGCGTGCCGCCCTTGCCGCGCATAGACTGCCGATTGCCGCCTGCCATTGCGATCCACTGTGCGAGAATTTTCTCGATACGGGCGAGCGGATGTGGATCGTCGACTGGGAATATTCGGGGATGAACGACCCGCTCTGGGACCTCGGCGACCTCTCGGTCGAAGGCCGGTTCGACACCGCGCAGGAGGAAGAGATGATGCGCGCCTATTTCGGCCGCGAGGCAAAACCGGCCGAGCGCGGCCGCGTCGTCACCTACAAGGCGATGTGCGACCTGTTGTGGACGCTCTGGGGCCTTATCCAGCTTGCCAACAACAACCCGGTCGAGGATTTCCGCGCCTATGCCGACGGCCGCTTCGCCCGTTGCAAGGCGCTGATGGAAACGCCTGAGTTTTCACGGCATCTGGCGGCGGTGCGCCAAGGTTAAGTCAATTCACGCCTTTCGGCACGTTCTCCGGCGGCACGACTGTTTCGACCACCTTCTGGCGGTGGAAGATGAACAGGCCGGCGAGCACGACGATGGCCGAGCCGATCAGGATGCGCGGTCCCGGCACGTCGCCGAAGAAGGCCAGGCCGAAGATCACCGCCCATAGAAGCAGGCTGTAGTGCAGCGGCGCCAGCGTCGAGGCAGGGGCCAGTTTCAGCGCCCTGGTGATCATCAGATGCGCGCTGCAGGAGACGATGCCGAGCAGGAGCATGGCGCCGAAATCGAGTGCCGAGGGCGTCTGCCAGGCGCCGATGGTCATCACGCCGCCGACCAGCAGCGTGCCGATAGTCTGCCAAGTGACCAGCGTTGTGTCGCTGGTGCCGCGCAGGCGGCGGCTGAGGATGATGGCGAAGGCGAAGGCAATGCTGCCGACCAGTGCGAACAGCGAGGACTGCGAGAACGCCGCCGAAGAGGGCTTCAAGATGATCAGCACGCCGCAGAAGCCGACCAGGATGGCGGCCCAGCGGCGCCAGCCGACCTTTTCGCCGAGCAGGAAATGCGACAGCGCCGCCACATAGATCGGCCCGGCCATGTAGAAGCTCATTACATCGGCCAGCGGCAGATAGACGACGGCGGCGTAAAACAAGGCTGTGTCCACCGTGGTCGCCAGCACGCGCAGAATCTGGAGGACCGGCCGCTCCATCTGGAACAGTCTGCCGGCGCCCTGGTTGGCGATCATCGGGCCTAGCACGATGAAGGCGCCGATGGATCGGATCAGCACCACCTGGCCGACCGAGAAGCTGGCGACCAGCCATTTGCCCATCGCGTCGTTCAGCGCGAACATGAAGTCGCCGGCCAGCATCAAAAGGATGCCGGCCAGAAGCGCGTTCCTGATGGTAAAGGTGCGGACGAGCGACTGGGCCATGCGGCTCCCTAGCTGCAAGCGGCCGCTTTGACGAGGCAAATCGGTAAGACCAGCGGCGGAAATCGGCTGTTTCTACGCAGTTTTGTGCCGCCGGTTCACCTGTCCGGGACGGCCGGCGATCGACAGCCGTGTCTCCTGCTTCGTGCGCTCGGCCACCACCTTGCCCCTGGCGACGACGCACAGCCGTTCGGCACGTAACCTCAAGGCTTCGATCGGGTTGCCGGCATCGAGGATAACGAAGCTGGCGCGCTTGCCCACAGCAAGGCCGAGATGATCGAGGCCCATGATGGCGGCGTTGACGTTGGTGACCATGTCGAAGCAGCGTGCCATGTCGGCAGGGCTCGACATCTGAGCGACGTGAAGCCCCATGAAGGCGACGTCGAGCATGTCGGCGGTGCCCAGCGAATACCAGGGGTCGAGAACGCAATCCTGGCCCCAACCGACCCGGATGCCGAGCGCCAGCATCTCCTTGACCCGGGTCATCCCGCGGCGTTTGGGAAACGTGTCGTGGCGGCCCTGCAGCATGATGTTGATCAACGGATTGGGGATCGCCGAGACACCGGCCTCGGCGATCAGCGGCAGCAGCTTGGAGACGTAATAATTGTCCATCGAGTGCATCGAGGTGAGGTGCGAGCCGGCCACCTTGCCCTGCAGGCCAAGGCGCTGCGTCTCATAGGCAAGCTGCTCGATGTGGCGCGACAGCGGATCGTCGGTCTCGTCGCAATGCAGGTCGACCATCAGCCCGCGCTTAGCCGCGATTTCGCACAATTCGGTCACCGAGCGCGTGCCGTCGGCCATGGTGCGTTCGAAATGCGGGATGCCGCCGACGATGTCGACGCCCATGTCGAGCGCGCGCAGCGTGTTCTGGCGCGCCGTCGGCGAACGGTAAAAGCCATCCTGCGGGAAAGCGACCAGTTGCAGATCGATATAGGGCGCGACAATCTTCTTGACGTCGAGCAGCGCCTCGACCGCCAGCAACCGGTCGTCGCAGACATCGACATGGGTGCGGATGGCGAGCAGGCCCATCGAGACCGCCCAGTCGCAATAGGCGAGCGCCCGCTCGCGCACCGCCTCATGCGTCAACAGCGGCTTGAGTTCGCCCCACAGCGATATGCCTTCCAGCAGCGTGCCCGAAGCGTTGATGCGCGGGATGCCATAAGACAGCGTCGCATCCATGTGGAAATGCGGATCGACGAAGGGCGGCGAGATCAGATTGCCGCACGCGTCGATCGCCGTGCCGGCAGTGACGGCGAGTTCGTGCTCTATGGCGACGATCGTCTCGCCGACGATGCCGAGGTCGGCAACGGCGCCGTCAGGCAGCGTTCCGCCGCGCACAACAAGGTCGAAATCCATCTGCCGTCATCTCCCTGAAGCTCGAACGCCGTAATCGTGGCGCAAAAGACGCATTGCCGCAGCTGTTTGCCTTCGCGGCAGCGAAAGGTTCCATCCAGCCACAACTCGCTCTATAAGCCGCCTTTCGCCCCGGTGGCGAATCCGAAATTCGTCTAGTCAGGCATGGGATCTGCCATTTGTTTCGCTTCTTCCGTTCGACGGAAAACCAGCGCCTTATCGCAAGGCTTTTGCGGGAATCCTTTCACGCGCATAGATTTGGCTACGCTGCGGCCATTCTGTCGATGCTGGTGGTGGCGGCAACGACAGCAGCCAGCGCCTATATGCTGCGCGAAATCACCAATGAATTCGTGGTTTACAAGCGGATTGGGCAGGTCAATCTGATCGCGGCGGCGACCGGAGCGATCTTCATTCTCAAGGGCTTCGCAAACTTCATCCAGGCCTACTTCATGAGCAGGGTCGGCAATGCCATCATCGCCGACCGGCAGCGCAAGATCTATGACAGCATTCTCGCGCAAGGCATCGAATTCTATCATTCGACCTCTTCGTCCGAACTGATTTCGCGCATGACGAACAATGCCCAGGCCGCGCGCAGCGTGCTCGACCAAATCGTCACGTCCTATGTTCGCGACCTGGTGACGCTGGCTGCGCTGGTGGGTGTGATGGTCTGGCAGCAGCCGGCGCTGTCCCTGATCTGTCTGGTGATCGGGCCGATTGCCATTTACGGCGTCAATCGTATCCTGAAGCGCGTCCGAAAAATTGCCTCGCAAGAATTCCGTTCGCTCGGCCAGATCGTGCAGGTGATGCAGGAAACTGCGATCGGCGTGCGCGTCGTCAAATCCTTCGGTCTCGAAGGCGCCATGCGCAAGCGCATGTACAAGGCCGTGTCGGACGTGGAGAGCCGCGCCAACAACATCGCCACGCTGGAGGCCGCCACCAGCCCGGTTATGGAAACGCTTGCGGGGCTGGCCATCGCTGGCGCCGTTTTTGTCAGCGGCTTCCTGGTTCTGGGCGGCGGCGGTCAGATGCCGGGCAACATCATGGCCTTCATCGCGGCGCTGCTGTTGGCCTATGAGCCGGCCAAGCGCCTGGCCCGCGTACGCATCTCGCTTGAAACCGGCATTGTCGGCGTGCGCATGATGTTCCAGCTCGCCGACCGGCCGCTGACGCTGGCCGAAAAGCCGGATGCAAAGCCGCTGCGGGCCGGGCCGGGCGAGATCCATTTCGACAATGTCAGCTTCGCCTACCCCGAAAGCGCGCCGGTGTTCGAGGGACTGGACCTGACGCTTGCCGCAGGCAAAATGACGGCGCTCGTCGGACCCTCGGGCAGTGGCAAGTCGACCATCCTCAACCTGATCATGCGCATGTACGACCCGCAGAGCGGCAGGGTGATGTTCGACGGGCAGGACATTTCTTGTGCCACGCTTACCTCGGTCAGGGAAAAGATCGCCTATGTCAGCCAGGACACGTTCCTGTTTGCCGGCACGATCATGCACAACATCAGGCTCGGGCGCGAGGGCGCCACGGACGAGGAAGTAATGGCCGCCGCAAGGGCCGCCAATGCACATGACTTCATCAGCGCCCAGGCGAAAGGCTACGACACGGATGTCGGCGAGAATGGCGCGCTGCTGTCAGGCGGCCAGCGCCAGCGCATCTCGATCGCACGCGCCATGCTGCGCAATGCCGAAATCCTGCTTCTGGACGAGGCGACCAGCGCACTCGACGCCGAATCCGAGGCGCTGTTCCGCGACGCGCTGCAGCAGCTGACGGTCGGGCGCACCACCATCGTCATTGCCCACCGCCTGTCGACTGTGCACCAGGCCGACACGATCGTGGTGCTGGAGGCCGGCAAGGTGGTGGAAAGCGGCGCGCATCGCACGCTGCTCAACCAGGGCGGGATGTATCAGAAGCTTTACGAATATCAGCTGATGCCGTGAGCTTTACCCTCCCCCTTGTGGGGAGGGTCGCTGCGCAGCAGCGGGGTGGGGGTCGGCGCCGCACCCCCTCACTGCGGCACGTGCCTCACCGCGCCCTTGTCTGCGCTGGTGGCGAAGGCTGCGTAAGCGCGCAGCGCGGTCGTCACCTTGCGCTTGCGCTTTTCCTCGGGCTTCCAGGCCATGGCGCCCTTTGCCTCCATGGCCGCGCGGCGCGCATCTAGCTCGGCGTCACTGACCGCCAGACGTATGGTGCGGTTGGGGATGTCGATCTCGATCGTGTCGCCCTCTTGCACCAGCCCGATCAATCCGCCTTCGGCCGCCTCCGGTGAGGCATGGCCGATCGACAGGCCTGATGTGCCGCCCGAGAAGCGGCCGTCGGTGACCAGCGCGCAGGCTTTGCCGAGGCCTTTCGACTTCAGATAGCTGGTGGGGTAGAGCATTTCCTGCATGCCGGGGCCGCCACGCGGCCCTTCATAGCGGATGACGACGACATCGCCGGCCTTGATCTCGTTGGACAGGATCGCTTTGACGGAAGCGTCCTGGCTTTCGAACACGCGGGCCGGGCCGGTGAACTTCAGGATCGACTCGTCGACCCCGGCGGTCTTCACGATGCAGCCGTCGAGCGCGAGATTGCCTTTCAGAACCGCAAGCCCGCCGTCTCTGGAGAACGGCGTTTCGGCCGAACGGATGACGCCCTTCTCGCGGTCGAGGTCGAGCTCGTCCCAGCGGCGGTCCTGGCTGAAGGCGACCTGTGTCGGCACGCCACCCGGAGCGGCGAGAAAGAAGTCGCGGACGCTCTGGCTCGAGGTGCGGGAGATGTCCCAATGGTCAAGCGCTTCGCCGAGGCTTGCCGTATGCACCGTGGGCAGGTTGCGGTTGAGCAGCCCGGCATTGTCGAGCTGGCCGAGGATCGCCATGATGCCGCCGGCGCGGTGGACGTCTTCCATATGCACGTCGGACTTGGCCGGTGCGACCTTGCATAGCACCGGAACCCGCCGTGACAGCCGGTCGATGTCTTCCATGGTGAAGTCGACTTCTCCCTCGTGCGCGGCGGCAAGGATATGCAGCACGGTGTTGGTCGAGCCGCCCATGGCGATGTCGAGCGTCATGGCGTTCTCGAAGGCGCCCTTCGACGCGATGCTGCGCGGCAGCGCCGTCTCATCATTCTGCTCATAATAGCGCTGGGCGAGATCGACGATAAGGTGACCCGCCTCGACGAACAGCCGCTTGCGGTCGGCGTGGGTTGCCAGCGTCGAGCCGTTGCCCGGCAGCGAGAGCCCCAGTGCTTCGGTCAGGCAGTTCATCGAATTGGCGGTGAACATGCCCGAGCACGAGCCGCAGGTCGGGCAGGCCGAGCGCTCGATGACCTTGACGTCCTCGTCGGAGATCTTGTCATCGGCGGCGGCAACCATGGCGTCGACCAGGTCGAGCGCTTGTGTCTTGCCGGCGAGCACCACCTTGCCGGCTTCCATCGGCCCCCCGGAGACGAAGACGCTTGGGATATTGAGGCGCAAGGAGGCCATCAGCATGCCGGGCGTGATCTTGTCGCAATTGGAGATGCAGACCATGGCATCGGCGCAATGCGCGTTGACCATGTATTCGACCGAGTCCGCGATCAGCTCGCGCGACGGCAGCGAATAGAGCATGCCGTCATGGCCCATGGCGATGCCGTCATCGACGGCGATGGTGTTGAATTCCTTGGCGACACCGCCGGCCTTCTCGATCTCGCGCGCAACCAGCTGGCCAAGGTCCTTCAGATGCACATGGCCGGGCACGAACTGGGTGAAGGAGTTGACCACCGCAATGATCGGCTTGCCGAAATCCGAGTCCTTCATGCCTGTGGCGCGCCACAGGCCGCGGGCGCCGGCCATGTTGCGGCCGTGGGTGGTGGTGCGGGAGCGATAGGCAGGCATGAATTTTCCTTGGCTGGCTGGCTGCGCTCAACGCGGAGCGTGGCGGCGCTGGATTTGGATCGCAGGGTTTATAGACCGGCAAGTATGGTCTGGCCACATTTTTGCAATGCGCCAGAGTCTCGCTGAAATCAGGGTTTCGAAAAAGATTGCCGGCCAGTGTCGGATCGCTAGCCCGGCATCCGTCCTTGGGACGACGGCAAGGGAATGGCACCATTTCAATAAGTCAGCAGCTTCACCTGTAACCGCAACCAAACACCCGAGGAGCATGACATGCAAAAGATCACCACCTGCCTGTGGTTCGATGGCCAGGCCGAAGAGGCGATGAATTTCTACGTTTCCATCTTCAAGAACTCGAAGGTGCTGAGCGTGCTGCGTTGGCCCGAAGGCCATGCCGATGCCGGCAAGGCGCTGGTGACCACGTTCGAACTCGACGGCGTGCAGTTCCAGGCACTCAACGGCGGACCGCAATTCAAGTTCAATGAGGCGATGTCACAGTCGATCGACTGCAAGACCCAGGAAGAGGTCGATTATTTCTGGGACAAGCTCATCGAAGGCGGCGGCGAACCGTCGCAATGCAGCTGGCTGAAGGACAAGTTCGGCGTCTCCTGGCAAGTCGTGCCGGAGCAACTGCCGCGCCTGCTTCTGGATCCGGACCGGGCCAAGGCCGGGCGGGTGATGTCGGCGATGATGCAGATGAGCAAGATCGATATTGCCAAGATCGAGGAAGCTGCGAAGGGGTGAGAAGCGGCCGCGTAGCGGACGAAAAGCCAATTGCTTTGCTTTTCGAGCTTCGAACGCCCTGAGCCATGCGAACGGCCGGCGCGCGTTGGAGCCAATTGACCCTTCAACGTCGGAGCTGCCCCTCATCCGCCCTTCGGGCACCTTCTCCGCGTAAACGGGCAGAAGGAAAAGGGGCGCCTTACGCCGCGTTGTCGCGGACCTGGTAGTCCTTGATGGTGGCGAAGCGGATCGCCCTCCAGCGTTCGGCTTCGTAGTTCAGCGAGAAGGCGTTCTGGGCCAGAAACACCGGGTCGTTGTCGAGATCACGGGCGATGTCGCCGCGATGCGCCTCAATGAAGCGAAGCGTCTCGGCCTTGTCGTCGGCAGAGATCCAGCGGCAGACCGAGAAGCGCGACATCTCGAATTCGACCGGCAGCGTGTATTCGAAATTCAACCTTTCCTTCAAGACGTCGAGCTGCAGCGCGCCGACAACGCCGACGATGGCCGGCGAGCCGTCTTCCGGCGAAAACAGCTGCACGACGCCTTCCTCGGCCATCTGGTGCAGCGCTTCCTTGAGTTTTTTCGCCTTCATCGCGTCGCCGAGGCGCACACGGCGCAGGATTTCCGGCGCGAAGTTAGGTACGCCGCGGAACAGTATCTCCTCGCCTTCGGTCAGCGTGTCGCCAATGCGTAGCGTGCCGTGGTTGGGGATGCCGACGACATCGCCGGCAAACGCTTCGTCGGCGGTGACGCGGGTGCGGGCAAAGAAGAATTGCGGCGCCGACAGGCTCATCGGCTTGCCGGTGCGCACCAATTTCGCCTTCATGCCGCGCTCGAGCTTGCCCGAACAGACGCGCACGAAGGCGATGCGGTCGCGATGGTTGGGGTCCATGTTGGCCTGGATCTTGAACACGAAGGACGTCATCTTCTCCTCCGTCGCCTCGACCTTGCGGGTGTCTGCGTCCTGCGCACGCGGCGGCGGGCCGAAGGCACCGAGCGCCTCGATCAGGTCGAGCACGCCGTAATTGCGCAGCGCCGAGCCGAAATAGACCGGCGTCAGATGGCCCTCACGGAACGCGACAATATCAAGAGGTCGGCAGGCCTCGCGCGCGAGTTCCAGCTCCTCGATGAAGGCTTCGCGCTCGTTTTCCGGCAGCAGGCCGGCGACGCGGTTGGAGTCGGGGCCGTTGACCGGCGTGCGGTCTTTCTCGGCATCGCCCCTGCGCACAGCGTTGAGCGCCAGGTGGTAGGTGCCGGCAAAAGTCTTGCCGCGGCCGATCGGCCAGGTGATGGGGGCAGTGTCCAGCGCCAGCTTCTGCTCGATCTCGTCCAAAATCTCGAAGGGGTCGCGGCTTTCGCGGTCCATCTTGTTGATGAAGGTGATGATGGGGATATCGCGCAGCCGGCAGACCTCGAACAGCTTCAGCGTGCGCGGCTCGATGCCCTTGGCGGCGTCGATGACCATGACGGCCGAGTCCACCGCCGACAGCGTGCGGTAGGTGTCGTCGGCAAAATCCTCGTGGCCGGGCGTATCGAGCAGGTTGAAGACATTGTCCTCGTATTCGAAGGTCATCACCGAGGTGACGACCGAAATGCCGCGCTCGCGCTCGATCTTCATCCAGTCGGACCGCGTCTGGATGCGGTCCTTCTTGGCCTTGACCTCGCCCGCAAGCTGGATGGCGCCGCCGAACAGCAGCAGCTTTTCGGTGAGCGTCGTCTTGCCGGCGTCGGGGTGGGCGATGATCGCGAAAGTGCGGCGGCGCGATACCGCCTGTTCGATGTCTTCAGCCAATTTCTGGAATCCTGTCTGTGGCGCGGGCTTCTAGCAGCGCATTGCCAGCCTGTCGACCGTTTCGGGCCGGCAGGCCTCGACCGCCCTTGAGCTTAACCCGCTGCGGTGGCATCAGAGGAGCCCATTTTGAGAGGTCCGGTATGAGCAGCGCTAAAGAAGTCATCGTCATCGGCGCCGGCATTATCGGGGCGTCCATCGCCTGGCACCTGACCAAGGCCGGGGCGCGGGTGACTGTGATTTCCGATAGTGGTGCCGGCGGCGTCGCCACGCCAAACTCCTTTGCCTGGATCAACGCCAGCTGGGGCAATCCCGAAATCTATTTCCGGCTGCGCATCCGTGCGATGGCCGAATGGAAGCGGCTGGCAAACGAGCTGCCCGGCCTGCCGCTCGCCTGGTGCGGCGGGCTGTGCTGGGATTTGCCGGCCGACCGGCTCGAAGCCTACGCGGCTGAGCACGCTTCCTGGGGTTACGGCATCGAACGCGTCGACGCCGGGCGGGCAGCGCAAATCGAGCCCAATCTCGTCGAGCCGCCGGAATTCGCTGTCTATGTCGCGGAAGAAGGCGTGGCCGAACCGGTCGCAGCGGCCAAGGCGCTGCTGGCCGACGCAGAACGGCAAGGTGCGCGCGTTCTCTCCAGTTCTGTAACCGCACTTGTCCAGACCGATGGCAGGATTGCCGGTGTCGATACATCGCATGGGCTGATGCCTGCCGAAGAGGTGGTGATCGCAGCCGGTGTCGGGGCGCCCGATATTGCCGCTACCGTCGGCATCAAGCTGCCGATCGAGACGCCGCCCGGTCTGATCGTCCACTCGCAGCCCTACAAGAAGCTCCTCACCGGGCTGGTGCATGCCGAGAGGCTGCATATGCGCCAGACGGCGGAGGGCCGCATCATCGCCGGCTCGGATTTCGCGGGGAGCGATCCCGGTGAGAATCCCGACGCCACGGCGCGCGAGCTGTTTGCAGCAATGAAGGCGGCCTTGCGCGGCGCCGACGAACTGGAATTCGATTTCCACACGGTTGGCTACCGGCCGACGCCGATCGACGGCTTTCCGATCATCGGCCGCGCCGAGGGCGCCGACGGCCTCTATGTCGCCGTCATGCATTCCGGCATCACGCTGGCGCCAGCGGTCGGGCTGTTCGCCACGCGCGAAATTCTCGACGGCGAGCGTGATCCGCTGCTGACGCCTTATGGGTTGGGTCGGTTTGCTCAGTAGCCCGGCGGACGCTTGAAGCCGCCGGTCAGCGCTTCGATCGCCTTGGCGATGCCGAGCAGCCGCGATTCCGACCAGCGCTTGCCGACCAGTTGCAGGCCGATAGGCAGGCCGTCGCGGTCTTGCCCGCAGGGCAGCGAGAGTGCCGGATGGCCGGAATAATTGAAGACCGCGCCATAGGCCGGTAGCATCCAATAGCTTTGCTCCTTGCCGTCGACTTCGATCGGCGTGCCGGGCTCACAATGCGCGAAGGCCGTGGTCATGGCGACCGGGCACAGCAAGGCATCGCAGGTTTCGAAGAACCTGTCCCAGGCCAGGATCGAGCGGTCGCGGCGAGCGAGCGCCTCGAACCAATTGGTGATCGGCGTTGGCTGCTCCGGCGGTTCGGGCTGCGCTGCCTCCAGCATCATGCCGATCAGATCGCCGCCCTGCTCCAGATCGTCATGCAGATCGATCTCAGGCAAGTTCGCTTCTTCCACAATCACCCCTGCTGATTGCAAGCGCTTGGCCAGGCTTTCGACCGCGGCAGCGATTTTACCAGCCACCGGAAAGCCGGGGAAGGACGGCGCGACGGCGATGCGCAATGTCTTGAGGTCGAGCCTGGGCATGGCCTCTACGGGCACCGGCGCGAGGTCGGTGTCTGCTCCGTCCGGGCCGGCGATGATTTTGTAGATCAGCGCAAGATCGTCCACGCTGCGCGCCAGCGGGCCGAGGCAGGACATCAACCGCACGCTTCGCGCCGCGCCGTTCGGATCGGGGAAGGCGCCGGCCAGCGACACGCGGTGCTCGGTCGGTTTCAACCCGTAGACACCGCAAAAAGCCGACGGCAGGCGGATCGAATCCTGCATGTCGGTTCCCACATCGAACGGCGTCATGCCGGTCGCCACCGCTGCCGCGGCGCCACCGCTGGACCCGCCTGACGTGCGCGAGCGGTTCCACGGATTGCTGGTGCGACCGAACAGCGGATTGTCCGACTGCCAGTCGCCCAGCATGGTCGCGACATTGGTCTTTCCAATCAGGATGCCGCCTGCGGCTTTCAATCGGGAGACGACCGGGCTGTCCGATTTTGCCGTATGGTTGGCGAAAGGCGGGAAACCGACCGTGGTCTCCATGTCGGCCGTTTCGTGCGTATCCTTCAGGGTGAAGGGCACGCCATGCAGCGGGCCGAGCGCATCGCCATGCGCCAATGCCACGTCGGCGTTTTCAGCGCGCTCACGGGCGCCTTCGCGGTCGAGATTGACGATGGCGTTGACGGCCTCGTTGTGTCGGTCGATTTGGACCAGATGGGCGTCCAGAGCTTCGACGGCGGAGATCTTTCGCGCCGCGATTGCGGCGGCGAGATCGATGGTCGAGGAAAAGGCGAGGTCCATGATTGCTCCGGCTGCTGCCAAACGTATCGCGGTTTGAAACCAAGTTCAGCATTCGGAGATCATCGGCGCTTGATCAAAATTGCGCTTGCCGGTCGGTTGAGGTTGGCGCTCTACGGCGCCCCCCTCTGTCCTGCCGGACATCTCCCTCACTTTGGGGGAGATTGGCAGCTTTGGCTTCGGCGCCCCTTTTCCTGCGTTGAAAATTGGCGAAGGCCGCCGTGACCTCCAATCTCCCCCCTCGTGGGGGAGATGTCCGGCAGGACAGAGGGGGGCGCGAAGGAATGCGGCTTAGACTAGGGCCTAGACGACCAGTGCCAGCCTTGCCACAGCCGGCACGAACGGCCGAATGCTCATCCCATCGCCAGTGATCGTGACAAAACTCGCCGGCGGGATCGCCTGCCAGTCGCCGCCTTCGCGGTCGAAGGGTTCGGACACGATGCAACGACCGCCGTTGCGGAGCGACGTGTACAGCGTCGGTGCGTGGGCATCGCTTGCGTAGCGCACGGCATAGAGCGCGCGCCCATCCGAAAGGGCCGCAGTGAGTTTCAAGGCCGGTTCGAGACCGGCGTGGCGTGACGCCTCCAGAACCCGAGCGGTGGCGCGCGATACTGCCCCTTGCGGGTCGCCAGCAAGACCCTCGTCGATCATCAGCAGGAAAAGCAGCTCGGAATCGGTGGTGCCTTCACGCTGGTCGAAGACGGCGTCGCAGAGCGAGTTCTCCAGCGCGCGGCGGATCTTTTCGAAGCCGCCGATCTGGCCATTGTGCATGAACGACCAGCTGCCGGAGATGAAGGGATGGCAGTTCATGCGGCTGGTGGCGCCGCCGGTCGACGCCCTGACATGGGCGAGGAACAGGCCGGATTTGATCTGCCGGCACAGGCTTTTCAGATTGGGATCCGACCAGGCCGGCAGGATGTCGCGGTAGAGGCCGGGCTCGGGCCGGTCGCCATACCAGGCAAGGCCGAAACCGTCTCCATTGGTCGGCGACTTGGCTTCCTGGGCGCAATGGCTCTGGGCAATCAGCGAGTGGCAAGGCGCGGTGACGACGTCTTCGAGGAAGACCGCTTCACCCAGATAGGCCGCCCATCGGCACATCGCTTCTAACCAATCCTAGGCGCGATCCAAGAGAGCCTGGGGCTCCTTGACCGCGTGCGAGCCTCTGTTGTGCGTCCGTTCATAGAGTTCGCGAACGATTCGGCTTGCCGTAGTTTCGAAGAGAAACGGCAAGAAAGCGTGAACGAGTGCCGCACCAGCGGCCATCAGGAGGCGCGAGCAGAACCAGGCGGCAAAGGCCATATGGCTGAAATAGGTCTCGCCCACCTTGGCCGGGTGAGAGGTGAACAGCTTCGAAAACAGCGTCGTCATGGTGATCCCTCCTGCCGGGATAAGCCCCGATGTGGGTATCCTGCCACGGGGTAAAGGTTCATCGGTCTCAATTTGTCCTTGTCTAACGCCGTGGTTCGGGACATTCATCCCAACATGGCGCTTGAATTTGATGAAATCGACCGAAGATTGCTGGCCGAGCTGCAACGCGACGGCACACTGTCGGTCGATCAGCTCTCCGAAAAAGTGTCGCTGTCGCGCAACGCCTGCTGGCGCCGGGTCAAGCGGCTGGAAGAGGACGGCGTCATCACCGGGCGGGTGGCGCTGGTCGATGCCGACAAGCTCGGGCTCGGGCTTTCGGTGTTCATCCTGATCCGCACGTCCAATCATGACCCGGACTGGCTGCAGAAGTTCCGTGCGGCGGTGACTGGTTTTCCCGAGATCACCGGAGTCTATCGCATGTCCGGCGATCTCGACTACGTGCTGCGCGCCCGCGTCGCTGACATGAAGGCCTATGACCGGCTCTATCAGCGGCTGATCGCCAAGGTGGCGCTGTCGGACGTTTCGGCCTCCTTCGTCATGGAGGAGATCAAGGAGACGACGGTCGTTCCGGTGGAATTGCGCTAGGTCACACTGACGCCCGAAAGAAAGCCGTTGATAGGTCTGCGGACGAGTTGACCGAATCGCCGTTCGCGCCGATAGGATCGATTTTATGCGCGCAGCCCTCCACAATTCCTCCGTCATCGGTCCAACCGTCGGCTTCGTCAGGTTGCCGCATGGCGATGGACTTCCCCTTCCCGCTTACGAAAGCACCGGCGCCGCCGGCATGGATCTGCGCGCCGCGGTGCCGGAAGACCGGCCGCTGCTGATCCTGCCTGGCAAGCGCGCCTTGGTGCCGACCGGTCTGATCCTGGAAATTCCCGAAGGAATGGAAGGCCAGGTGCGGCCGCGCTCCGGCCTTGCCTTCAAGCATGGGCTGACCGTCCTCAATTCACCAGGCACGGTCGACAGCGACTATCGCGGCGAGGTTAAGGTGCTGCTGGTCAACCTCGGCGACGAGGATTTCGCGGTGACGCGCGGCATGCGCATTGCCCAGATCGTCTTTGCCGCGGTGACGCAGGTGACGGTTGAGGAGCGCTCGCTGGCCGGCGCCACGACGCGCGGCGCGGGCGGGTTCGGATCGACCGGCACCGCCTGAATGAGCATACCGAAACTGGTCATCTTCGACTGCGACGGAATCCTGGTCGACACCGAGAACCTTGCCAACCGGCGGCTTGCCGAGTGGTTTGTTGCCGCCGGTTATCCCACCACATTCGAATATTGCCGCAAATATTTTTCCGGCCGCAGCATGGCTTCGGTGCAGAAGGAAATCGAAGAGACGACCACGGTGCGGCTCGGCGCCGATTTCGTCGATCGCTGGAATGCCGGCCTGCCCGATCTGTTTGCGCATGGCGTCGAGGCGATCCCCTATGTGCGCGACTTCATCGAGGCGGTTCGCGCGGCCGGCATTCCCTATTGCGTCGCCACTTCTGCGCGTATCTCGAAGATGCACATCACGCTCGGCCAGACCGGGCTGCTGCCGCTGTTCGAGCATGCCATGTTCTCTTCGACCATGGTCAGCCGCGGCAAGCCGTTCCCGGACCTGTTCCTGCATGCGGCAAAGACCATGGGTTTTGCGCCGGCCGACTGCATCGTCATCGAGGACAGCGTTGCCGGCACGCAGGCCGGCATTGCCGCCGGCATGCGTGTCTATTCCTATCATGGCGATCCCTATTCCGACCGCGATGGCCTGGCCAGCGCCGGCGGCGTCCTTTTCGACGACATGCGCGAACTTGCCGGGCTGGTGCCGATCCACTGAAGCTGTGTTAGGTTCCGCGCGGCCAGCCTGAGGCGCCCATGCCAACGAACCTGCTTCGCTCCATCCTAAAGCGTTTCACCGTTTCATGGAAACGGCGAACCGCTCTATCTTTTTGTTTTGTTGCAATTTCCGGCCGGAAAACCGCACACACTTTTCTTGAAATTGCTCTAGCGCTTGTGCTGCTGCCGTGGCTTTGGACCGCAGCCGGCGCGCAAGCCGTCAGCTTCCCGGAATTCGGCAGCGCCATCCCCGGCCACATGGATGTGACCTATCTGGACCTCGCAAGGATGGTCATTCCCGGCCTCGCAGGTGACAGCAACGGTTTCTACCGGGGTGGATTGCCGATCGAGATGCGCCACATCGAGGGACCGGATGGCGGCGGTTCGCCGCCTGAGACATCGGGCCTCTCCAACGCCGGCGTGCTCGCCATCAAGGCCGGGGGCAAGGACCGGCTGGCGATGCTCTACGACCTCGGCGACTCTCCCGACAGCGCCGAAGGCTATGCCGTGCTGGCGCTCTACGACATCACAGACAAGCCGAAGCTGCTCGACGCCGTCAATGTCGCGCTCGACCGCGGCACCTATTTCCGTGAACCGGGCAAGCTTTCCGTTGGGCCGAACGACGACATCGTGATCACCATGAGCGCGCATTTCAATTCAAGCCAAAACTACGCGATCACGCCGCTGATCATGGTGCGCGACGACAAATTCCAATTGATCGACATGATCTTCACCTTCGATGAGAACCTGTGCGCCTACAGCCGCAAGCAGGACGTTGCTTTCCAGACGATCGCTGACGGGCAGCCTTATGCCACAGTCAAAGTGACGGTGACCGACGCCACGGTGCTCAACGGCGAGAGCTGCGACGGCCAGCCGCCCAAGCCTGAAGCCCACGCAATTTCCGTTGCCTATCATTGGGACAAGAAGACGTTGCACTACGTCAAGGATTCCGACGCGCTGGACAGATTGGCAGGAGAGAACGCCAAACGCTTCTGAGCCAACCGCATTCGTTTGCCCGGTGCATTTCTGCACGATAGAATCTGCCGATATTCCGCATCTGAAGGGAGCACTCATGGACAAGGGCAAGATCTTTCGCGACCTGCACGCCTCGACCTTCGTCATGCCCAACCCCTGGGATGTCGGCACGACCAAGCTCCTGGCCTCCTTCGGCTTCAAGGCGCTGGCGACGACCAGCGCCGGTTTTGCCTTCTCGCGCGGCCTGCCCGATGGCGCAGTGACCTTCGAGGCGATGATCCACCATTGCCGCGAGCTGACGGCGGCAACCAGCCTGCCGGTGTCGGCCGATCTCGAGAAAGGCAAGGGCGACAGCGCGACGAGTGCCGCCGAGACGGTTTTTGCGGCCGAAGCGGCAGGTCTCGCCGGCTGCTCGATCGAGGACCATACCGGCGATCCCGACAAGCCCATCTATGAGTTTTCACACGCCGCCGAGCGCGTTGCAGCTGCTGCTGAAGCCGCGCGCGCGCTCAAGCACGATTTCGTCTTCACCGCGCGGGCCGAGAATTTCCTTTGGGGCAAACCGGATCTCGACGACACGATCAAGCGGCTGCAGGCCTTCGAAAAGGCCGGCGCCGACGTGCTCTATGCGCCGGGCCTCAAAGATGTCGAGACCATCCGGAACGTCTGCTCGGCAGTGAGCAGGCCGGTCAATGTCATGGCACTCCCGGCCTTCACCATCGCCGACCTCGCCATGGCCGGGGTCAAGCGCATCTCGCTTGGACCGTGGCTGACCAATTTCGCCTTCGGCATGCTGGAAACCGCGGCGCGGGAGATCCAGCAGGACGGCACGTTCGGCTTCACCCGGGCCGCCATGCCGTTCGGCAAATTGCAGGCGCTGTTTTCCAAATCCTCAGGCTAGGGTTCCCGGCGCATGACGCTCACCGTCGTCGACATGCATACCGGCGGCGAGCCGCTCAGGATCGTCACCGACGGCTATCCAGACATTCCCAAAGGCACGATCCTGGAAAAGCGCGCCTATGTGCGCGACCACCTCGACCATTTGCGCAAGCTGCTGATCTTCGAGCCGCGCGGCCACTACGACATGTATGGCGCGCTGCTGGTGGAGCCCGACCTGCCCGGCGCCGAGCTGGCCGTGCTGTTCATGCACAATGAGGGCTATTCGACGATGTGCGGCCACGCCATCATTGCGCTTGGCCGCTACGCCGTCGACGAAGGGCTGGTGGTCAAGCAGGAGCCAATCACCACCGTCAACATCGAGGCGCCGTGCGGCATGGTCGTCGCCTCGGTCGAGGTCAGGGACGGCAAAGCGGGATCGGTGTCGTTCGAAAGCGTGCCGGCCTTTCTGTTTGCCCATGACCAACAAATCGAATTGGGGGGATACGGCAAGATTGCGTTCGACATCGCCTATGGCGGCGCCTTCTACGCGCTGGCCGACTGCCATCAATTCGGCCTGGAGTTCGGCCGCAGCCGGGTGCGCGATTTCGTCGACGCGGCAACCGCGCTGACCGAGCGGCTGAAGGCGGCGTTCCCTCTATCGCATCCCGACCATGCCGATCTCGCTTTCCTCTACGGCACCATCCTCACCGATGGACACGATGCGTTCTCCGGCGAGGCAACAAAAAACATCTGCGTCTTTGCCGATGCCGAGGTCGACCGCTCGCCGACCGGCTCCGGCGTCACCGCGCGGCTGGCGGCAATGCATGCCAAGGGTGAGATCAACCCTGGTCAGGAGCGGTCCTTCGAAAGCATCGCCGGCTCGCGCTTTTCCGGAGCGGTGGCGCGCACGACCATGGCCGGCCCGCATGATGCGATCATCGCCCGCGTCGGCGGCCGCGCCTACTATTCGGGCCGGGCGGAATTCACCGTCGAGCCGGATGACGAATTGGGACGCGGTTTTCTTCTGCGTTGATAGGCCTATCGCCCGGCGCTCTCCCGCGCGCCGACCGCCTTGTGCAGATGCACCATCATGGCGGCGGCAAAGAGCGGCGTCAGCAGGTTGAGCAGGGGCACGGCGAGGAAGGCAGCGATGAGCAGCCCGGCCAGAAAGACGGTGCCGGCATATTTCCGGCGCAACGCCCTCGCCTCATCTTTCGGGCGGAAGCGCATGGCGGCGAATTCGAAGAATTCACGTCCGAGCAGATAGCCGTTGACGATGAAGAAGGCGGCGATGTTGACGCCTGGAACCAACAGAAGGAGCAAGGCGACGATGTTGCCCAGGATGACGACGCCGAAGAATTTCACCGACAACACGAGCGAGCGCAGCGCCGGCATGGCGCGTCCGACGGGATCGGCCGGATAGTCGGTGCGCTCGACCACTTCGGCGATGTCGTCGAGAAACAGGCCGGCCACGATTGCCGTCACCGGCGCGATCAGCAGCGCCATCCCGAAGGCAAGCGCGATGGCAGCGATGATGCCGCTCAGCCATCCGGCCCATGACGGCAGGCCGGGCAGCAAGGAGTGAACCCATGGCAGCGCCAGCCAATCGACAAGCCCGGTCAAGACGAACCACAACGCGACCAGCGCCAGCACGGTCAAGCCCAGCGTCTTCAGGAAAACCGCGCGGAATTCGGGAGAAAACAGCCGGCTGAAGGCGGCGCGGGCAGCGTTGAAGATCACGGCGTTTCACCCCCAGGAACGAACGGATATCTCCGACATAGGCTGAGACCCTGTCAGCCGCAAGCCTGCCGGAGCGGGCGCAATTCCGGACGGGAACTAGAGCATGATCCCAAAAAGTGGGTACCGGTTTTTGGAAAAGATCATACTCCAACAAAGGGTTAGATCATGATGAGATTTCAACCAAATCTCATCATGATCTAGCGCGCCAGCGCCCGGGAGCGGGCTGGGATGGTCATTGCCGCAACGCCGGCGACGACGCAGCCCATGCCCCAGAGCGCCGTCGGCCCGATGCTTTCGCCGAGAAACACGACGCCGATGCCGACGCCGATCGGCACGCGCAGATAGGCCTGCGACGTCGTGCCGACCGAACCCAGCGTGTGGATGAGGCGGAAAAAGATGCAGAAGGCCAGCGCCGTGGAGAACACCGACAATGCGAACAAGGCCAGTATCGACGCCATTGAAGGCGACAGCGTCCACGGGCGGTCGAAGGCCAGGCTCAAGGGGACGAGGATGACCGCGCCGCACAGCATCGAGCCGGCGGCCGGCAGCATCGGGTCGAGTCCCCTAAAGCCGCGGCCAAAGATGGCGGCGCCGGCATAGCAGACCGTGGCGGCAACGACGGCAAGTTGCGCCCACAATTGATGGCCGAGCCCGCCAAGCGCCTGGGTGCCGACGATCAGGCAAATGCCGGCAATGCCGGCACCGACACCGAACAGCTTGCGTGCGGTCACGGATTCGTGGCGGGTGATGAGCGCGGTCAGCAGGAAGGTGAAGATCGGCGAGGTCGCGTTGAGAATGGTGGCGAGGCCGGCGTCGATGGAGCGCTCGGCGGCGGCGATCAGCGTGAATGGCACGACGCTGTTGAGACAGGCCTGGACCATGAACCGCCACCAGGTCGCGCCGTCCTTGGGCATGGAAAGGCCGCGCCAGCGGATCAGCGCGAGCAGGATGGCGCCGGCGATCAGGGTGCGAGCAGCGATGAAGGTTATCGGCGGGATCGTCTCGACACCGATCTTGATGAAGGTATAGGACGCGCCCCACAGGGCGGCCAGCACGCCAAGCAGCGCCAGTTCGGTGGTCATGTCGGTCTTTGCTTGCATGCAGGGTGCTTCCAGCGCTTGATTTGAGGCCAAGCTTGTAGGCGACCCGGCGGTCAGATGCTTCGGCCACGGTCGAACTGTGATGGAGCCTCGTCCCAGGCGCGCGCGCCGGCTTGGGCCGGCAAAGGATGGAAATCGGTTGCCATTTTTCGGGGTGATGCTGTAGACCCGCCCGGGCGCGGCAGAAAGCCGGCAGGTTCCAGGCGGAGACATTGATGCCCGATTATGACGTGCTTTGCATCGGCAATGCCATTGTCGACATCATCGCCCAGTGCGACGACGCTTTTCTCGAGACCAACGGCATCATTAAGGGTGCGATGAACCTCATCGACACCAAGCGCGCCGAGCTGCTCTACAGCCGCATGGGCCCCGCGATCGAGGCCTCCGGCGGCAGCGCCGGCAACACGGCGGCGGGCATTGCCAGCTTCGGCGGCCGCGCCGCCTTCTTCGGCAAGGTGTCGAACGACCCGCTCGGCGAAATCTATGCCCACGACATTCATGCCCAGGGCGTCGCCTTCGACACCAGGCCGCTCGAGGGACAGCCGCCGACGGCGCGCTCGATGATCTTCGTCACCCCCGACGGCGAGCGCTCGATGAACACCTATCTCGGCGCCTGCATCGAGCTCGGCCCGGAAGACGTCGAGGCCGACAAGGCATCCGGCGCCAAGGTTACCTATTTCGAGGGCTATCTGTGGGATCCGCCGCGCGNACACGAGGCCGGACGCGAAGTGTCGATGACGTTGTCGGATTCGTTCTGCGTCGACCGCTACCGGGACGAATTCCTCGAGCTGATGCGCTCGGGCACTGTCGACATCGTCTTTGCCAACAGCCACGAGATCAAGTCGCTCTACCAGACAAAATCCTTCGACGAGGCGCTGGCGGCTATCCGCAAGGACTGCAAGATTGCCGCTGTCACCCGCTCCGAAAAAGGCTCGGTGATCGTGCGTGGCGAGGAGACCGTCACCATCCAGGCGACGACGATCCGCGAACTGGTCGACACCACCGGCGCCGGCGACCTCTACGCCGCCGGTTTCCTCTACGGCTACACCTCGGGGCGCAGCCTGCAGGATTGCGGCGATCTCGGCTCACTCGCAGCCGGGCTGGTGATCCAGCAGCTCGGACCGCGGCCACGGCAGAATCTGCGCAGCGCTGCCCAACTGGCGGGGTTGCTGTAGGACCGTCTTTCGGCCTGCAGCGCCCAGCCAGATGAGGGGTGCCCGCCGGTTCAGGCTGTCGGGCGCTCCGCTCAGGCGGTGCGGCGAAGGTCGTCGGACGTAGGCCCGGGTTCCAAAGCCCCGGCGGTGACCAGCCGGTTGCGGCCGCTCTTTTTGCCGATGTACATCAGTCGGTCGGCGAGCGTTATCAGCGCCTCCGAATCGGACGCTTCCGCCGGGTAGATGGCGACGCCAACGGTGCAACCAACATGGATGGCACCATTCGGCGTCGGCACCTTGATCCGCAGCTTTTCCAGGATACGTTCGGCGACGCCCACGGCCTTCTGTCGGGCCCGGCTAGCCTCTCCTGAAAACAGGAATGCGAACTCGTCTCCACCGAGCCGCGCCACGAAATCAGCGCTGCGCAGGACGGTGCGAAGCTGACCCGCCACCTCCTGCAGCAGCGCGTCGCCGGCCTCGTGGCCGAGCGTGTCGTTGACCTTCTTGAACCTATCGAGGTCGATGAACAGCAGGCCGGCTGCCTGGCCGGTGCTGTCGCAGCGGTCGATCACCGACCTCAGCTCGTTGTGAAAGGCGCGCCGGTTGGGCAGGCCGGTCAATGCATCGTGGTTGGCCGAGTGGTCGCTGTGCTGCTTGGCCAGCTCGATCTCGCGCTTTTGTACGGAGAGTTCCTCATTGGCGGCCTTGAGTTCGAGCAGCAGCTCGGCGTTGAGATCCTCGACGACCTTGCGGTCGCTGATGTCGACGACGAAACCTTCCAGGAATTCCAGTTCGCCGGCCTCGTCCCAGACGCCGCCGCCGATCTCGCGGACCCAGAGCGGCTCGCCGACCTGCGGCACGATGCGGTAGTCAACGTTCCAGTTGCAGCGCGCCTCGAGCGCGGTATCGACGGCGGCATAGACCGCAGCGAGATCATCCGGGTGGATCGCCGAGACATAGTCGCGCACGGCATTTTGAATGAAGTCGCTCGGCCGATAACCGCTGACGGTTAAAATGCCGTCGCTGATGTAGAGCATGGTGTAGGACGCATCGTTGCGGCAACGGTAGAGATAACCGTCCATGCGGCCGGTGATGCTCAGCAGCGCATCCAGGCGCTCGTCGTGATAGACCCCCTGGCCGACCACAGATGCCGTGTCATGCTTCATGGCCGCACCCCCGTTTTGGCGGTCTGAGCGCGCCGCCAATGCCATAAGGCCATAGGGGGCGAGAACGTTCCCTATAGCAGCCGAATATTATCAATCTCTTATGCGTTGGCGATTTTGCCGCCAATCAGGCTCCCGCGCTATAGGCCGCGATCGCAGCCATGTTGACGATGTCCGAATCCTTGGCGTTGAGCGAGACGATCTGGACCGGTTTGTTCAAGCCGACCAGCAGCGGGCCGATGACGGTGGAGCCGCCGAGTTCCTGCAGCATCTTGGTCGAGATCGAGGCCGAGTGGAACGCCGGCATGATCAGCACGTTGGCCGGGCCGGTCAGCCGGATGAACGGATACTGCGCCATGGCACGGGCGTTCAACGCAACGTCGGCGGCCATCTCGCCGTCATATTCGAAATCGACGCGGCGCTTGTCGAGGATACGCACCGCTTCCTGCACCCGCTCGGAGCGTTCGCCCTGCGGGTGGCCGAAGGTCGAATAGGCAAGCATGGCGAGCCTCGGCTCGTAGCCCATGCGGCGGGCAAATCCCGCCGCCTCTTCGGCGATGTCGGCGATCTGTTCGGCATTGGGCATGTCGTGCACGGCGGTATCGGCGACGAGGACTGTTTTGCCCCGCGCGAGCACGATGGAGACGCCGATGACGCGGTGGCCGGGCTTGGCGTCGATGATGCGGCGGATGTCATCGAGCGCCGTCGAATAGTTTCGGGTCACGCCGGTGACGATGCCGTCGGCATCGCCCAGCGCCACCATGCAGGCGGCGAAGTGGTTGCGGTCGTTGTTGATCAGGCGCTGGCAGTCGCGGAACAGGAAGCCTTTGCGCTGCATGCGCTCGTAGAGATAATCGGTATAGATGCCGTTGCGGCGCGACAGCCTGGCATTGATGATCTCGATGCCTTGCTTGTTGAGGTCGATGCCGGCGTGCCTGGCGTTTTCCTTGATGACATCGTCGCGGCCGAGCAGGATCGCGGTGCCGAGCTTCTGGTTCACATAGGAGACGGCGGCGCGCATCACCTGTTCTTCCTCGCCCTCGGCAAAGACGATGCGCTTGGGCTGGCGGCGGACGCGATCGTAGATGCGCTGCAAGGTCGAGGCGATCGGGTCGCGGCGGGCCGACAGCTCCTGCGCGTAGCGGTCGAGGTCGAGGATAGGCTTGCGGGCGACGCCTGACTCCATCGCCGCCTTGGCCACCGCGAGCGGGATGGCCGAGATCAGGCGCGGATCGAACGGCACCGGGATGATGTAGTTCGGGCCGAATTTCGGCCGGTTGCCCTGATAGGCGGCGGCGACATCGTCGGGCACGTCCTTGCGCGCCAGGTCGGCCAGCGCTCTCGCTGCGGCGATCTTCATGTGGTCATTGATGGTGGTGGCCCTGACATCCAGCGCACCGCGGAAGATGTAGGGGAAGCCCAGCACATTGTTGACCTGGTTGGGGTAGTCGGAACGCCCGGTGGCCATGATGGCGTCGGTGCGGATTTCGGCCACTTCCTCCGGCGTGATCTCCGGGTCGGGATTGGCCATGGCGAAGATGATCGGGTTCTTGGCCATCGACTGCACCATCCTGGTGGTCAATGCGCCCTTGGCCGACAGGCCGAGGAAGACGTCGGCGCCGTCCAGCGCCTCGGCCAGGCTGCGCGTGTCGGTCTTGACCGCATGCGCCGACTTCCACTGGTTCATGCCTTCGGTGCGGCCCTGGTAGACGACGCCCTTGGTGTCGCACAGGATGATGTTCTCGGGGGCAAAGCCCATCGCCTTCATCAGTTCGATGCAGGCGATACCGGCGGCGCCGGCGCCGTTGCAGACCATTTTCGTGGTCTTCATGTCGCGGCCGGTGATCTCCAGCGCGTTGATCAGCCCGGCGGCCGAGATGATGGCGGTGCCGTGCTGGTCGTCATGGAAGACCGGGATGTCCATCAATTCACGCAGCCGCTGCTCGATGATGAAGCATTCCGGCGCCTTGATGTCTTCCAGGTTGATGCCGCCGAAAGACGGCCCAAGAAAGCGCACGCAATTGATGAACTCGTCGGCATCCTCGGTGTCGACTTCGAGGTCGATGGAGTCGACATCGGCGAAACGCTTGAACAGCACCGCCTTGCCTTCCATAACCGGCTTGGAGGCCAGCGCGCCGAGATTGCCGAGGCCGAGAATGGCGGTGCCGTTGGATATGACGGCGACCATGTTGCCGCGCGTCGTGTAGTCGAAAGCGCGGCTGGGGTCTTCGGCAATGGCCAGCACAGGAACCGCGACACCCGGCGAATAGGCGAGGCTCAGATCGCGCTGCGTCGCCATCGGCTTGGTGGCGACGATCTCCAGCTTGCCGGGGCGGCCCATGGCGTGGAATTCCAGCGCCTCCTCGGCGCTGACGGAGGGGCCGCTGTTTTCGGTTTTCTTGGCCATGATGCTTTTGATTTCCTCGCCGGTGCCGCACCCTTGAGACGGGTGCGTGTTTTTGAAACTTCTGAATCAAGGCTACACGCCACCGCTGTAAACCGCCAAGCAATCTTCACGCCCGCAGCGAAATCTCCCGAGGTCGAACGGCGTCACGTCGGCTCTGGCTCGCTGACGAAGGCAGCGATTTCGCGCACCGTTCCCCGACGCATCATGCCGTCTGTGCCGGGGAAAGGCCAAGTCTCGATGGGTGGCGCACGGCTTCCCTTGCGCCGCAGCAATGCAGTCAGGAACGCCATGAGTTCGATGCGCTGGGCGTGAACCTTCTCCAGCGTGCGGCGGCGGATGTGCTGACGCGGTATGGCACGATCTCGCAGCGTCTCGACGGCGCGGCGAATGGCAGCCGGTTCCGGATCGGCGACGATGCAATAATCCGGATCGAAATAGACGTCGCGACCGCCAAGGCTCGGCGTACTGACGATCGGAAGGCCGGCCATCAGATATTCCATCGAGGAGTACATCGCTCCTTCCACGGCCGACAGGCACAGCCCGACGGCGGCCTGGTTGTAGACGTGGTTGACCTGTTGCGCCGTCAGCTTGCCCGGCCAGCCGTCGACGAGCGGATTGGCGATCTGGTGCAGCAGCGATTGCGCCTGCAGTCGCCGGACAAAGGCGCGGGCGGCAACCGGCGGCAATTCGCCGATCGAATAGGTGATGTGGGCCAGCCGCTCTATGTCGAAGGCCAGGTGATGGCGTTTGATCGGCGAGATGCGGCCATTGTAGACGGCGTCGAATTCGACCGGCACGTCCGGCAGCGGCCGGAAGATATCCTCCGATACCATCAGATTGTGGTTGGAGAAGATGGCATTGCCGCCCGCAGCCGCGACGAGACGGCGCTCTTCCTCGGTGTTGCACAGGAAGATGATCTCGTGCAGCGGAAAGCGGCCGGCGTACCAGGCGAGGTCGCGGCCCATCCGGGAGATGACCGCCGGCCGCTCCATGGTCCAGGTCTGCATCGTCAGGAAGGTGACGCGCCGTCCCGCCAGGCGCCGGCCAAGGGCCGCCAGCGGATAGAGCGGACGGGCTCCGCCAATCGGGACATAGAGCACCAGCGGGTCGCGGCTGAGCACATGCAGCGACATCTCGATGCCGCCATCGACATCGGACAGCGGTCCGTGTTTCGGCAGGAGGAAGGGGACGCGCTTGCGCACTGTCCCCCTAAGCTTGCTTTTGGTGCGGTGGACGCGCCGCGCCGCCAACAGCAGCAGGCGCTCAAGCGCCGATCCAGCCGGACCGACCAGCTCTTCGAACGCCTCCTGTTTGTCCTGATCCATGCCGCTTATCCCCGCCATGGCGATCATAGGCTGGTTGGCGCCCGAAGCAACCAACGGCTTCACCCGGCGTAGAGGGAGCACAAGCCGCCGTCGAGGCCGGTCGTCCCCTGCTTTTCGGGCCGCCGGCATTAAACCCCGCACCCACATCTGCTAGCGTGCGGGCATGAACATGCACACTTCAGCAGAAACCGACGCCCCCGAGGTGACACCGCCTGCGCCCGTCGGCAGCGTCACGCCGATGATGGAGCAGTTTATCGAGATCAAGGCGGCGAACCCGGATTCTCTGCTGTTCTACCGCATGGGCGATTTTTACGAGCTGTTCTTCGACGACGCCGAAAAGGCGAGCAAGGCGCTGGGCATCGTCCTGACCAAGCGCGGCAAGCACCAGGGTAACGACATTCCGATGTGCGGCGTGCCGGTGCATGCGGCCGACGACTATCTGCAAAAGCTGATCGGCCAAGGTTTTCGCGTTGCCGTCTGCGAGCAGATCGAGGACCCGGCGGAAGCCAGGAAGCGCGGCGGCAAATCGGTCGTACGCCGTGACGTGGTGCGCCTGGTGACGCCAGGCACCATCACCGAGGATAAATTGCTGGCGCCGTCGGAATCGAGCTTCCTGATGGCGCTAGGGCGGGTGAAGGGCGGCAACAGCGGTGACGCCTTCGCCCTGGCCTGGATCGAGATCTCGACCGGCGTCTTCCGCGTCGCCGAAACCACGACCGACCGCCTGCTGGCCGATGTCTTCCGCGTCGACCCGCGCGAGCTGATCGTCGCCGAGCCGGTGTTTTACGATCCCGAGTTGAAGCCGGTGTTCGACGTCATCGGCCGCGTCGCCAGCCCGCAGCCGCCGTCGCTTTTCGATTCGGCTTCGGCAGCGGGGCGGATCGCGCGCTTCTTCGAAGTGGCGACGCCTGACAGTTTCGGTGCCTTCTCGCGCGCCGAATTGTCGGCGATCTCGGGCGCCATCGCCTATGTCGAAAAGACGCAGAAGGCCGAGCGGCCGCCTTTGTCGCGTCCCGAACGCGAGGAGCAGGGCTCGACGCTGTTCATCGATCCTGCGACACGCGGCAATCTGGAACTGTTGCGCACGCTGTCGGGCAGCCGCGACGGCTCGCTGTTCAAGGCTATAGACCGCACGGTCACCGGCGGCGGCGCCAGGCTGCTCGCCGACCGGCTGATGGCGCCGCTAACTGACCCGGCGGCGATCGGCGCCAGGCTCGATTCTGTGTCGTTCTTCCGTGCGGAGACGCAGCTTTGCCAGGCGGTGCGGTCAGGCCTGAAGAGCGTCGCCGACATGCCGCGGGCGCTGTCGCGGCTGGCGCTCAACCGCGGCGGCCCGCGCGATCTCGGCGCGCTGCGTGCCGGCTTCGAAGCGGCGGCCACCATTGCCGAACTGTTCGGAACGGCCGTCCTGCCCGCGGAGCTGACAGCGGCACTTGCCGCGATAAAGGCGCTGCCGCGTGCGCTGGCCAAGCATCTGGCCCAGGCTCTTGGCGAGGAACTGCCGCTGCTCAGGCGCGACGGCGGCTTCGTGCGCGGCGGCTACCATGCCGAGCTCGACGAAATGCGGGCGCTGCGCGACGAATCGCGCAAGGTGATCGCCGGACTGGAGCGCTCGCTGATCGAGGAGACCGGCATCCGCTCGCTGAAAATCCGCCACAACAATGTGCTGGGCTATTACATCGAGGTGACGGCCAACCACCATTCAATCATGACCGGAAGCGACGGCGCCAAGGCGCGCTTCATCCACCGCCAGACCATGGCCAACGCCATGCGTTTCACCACGACCGAACTTGCCGAACTCGAGACCAAAATCGCCAATGCCGCCGACCGGGCGCTGAGCATCGAGCTTGCCGCTTTCGACACGCTGACGACAGAGGCGGTCGCCGAGGCGCAGAAGATCCGCGCCGGCGCCGATGCGCTTGCCGTACTCGACGTGTCGGCGGCGCTCGCGCTGTTGTCGGAGAGTGAAGCCTGGTGCCGGCCGCTGGTCGATTCCAGCCTCGCCTTCGATATCTCGGGCGGACGCCATCCGGTGGTGGAACAGGCGCTGCGGCGCTCGGGCGAAGGGCCGTTCGTCGCCAATGATTGCGATCTGTCGCCGCAAGACGGGGCCAAGGCCGGCGCGATCTGGCTGCTCACCGGTCCGAATATGGGCGGTAAGTCGACCTTCCTGCGGCAAAACGCACTGATCGCCATCCTCGCCCAAACCGGTTCCTTCGTGCCGGCGACATCGGCCCATATCGGCGTCGTCGACCGGTTGTTCTCGCGGGTCGGCGCCTCGGACGATCTGGCGCGTGGCCGCTCCACCTTTATGGTCGAGATGGTCGAGACGGCGGCGATCCTCAACCAGGCCGGTGAGCGGGCGCTGGTGATCCTCGACGAAATCGGCCGCGGCACCGCCACTTTCGATGGCCTGTCGATCGCCTGGGCGGCGGTCGAGTATCTGCACGAGAAGAACCGCTGCCGGGCGATCTTCGCCACTCATTTCCACGAAATGACGGCACTCTCCGGCAAGCTGCCGCGACTGCACAATGTCACGATGCGGGTCAAGGAGTGGGAAGGCGACGTCGTCTTCCTGCACGAGGTCGGCAAGGGTGCCGCCGATCGCTCCTATGGCGTTCAGGTCGCTCGCCTTGCCGGTCTGCCGGAAGCGGTGGTCGGCCGCGCCAAAGAGGTGCTGCATCAGCTCGAGGAAGGCGATGTCTCCGGCAAGGCGAACCGACTGGTCGACGATCTGCCGCTGTTTTCGGTGGCAATGAAGCGGGAAGCGGCAAAGCCTGCGGAGAGCGACGCATTGGGCGCAGCGCTGGGTGAGATCAATCCAGACGAGATGACGCCGCGCGAGGCGCTGGAAGCGCTCTACCGGCTGAAGGGGCTGGCGGGGAAAACCTAGCCCGATTTCGGCCTTGACCAATTGTACCGATTGGTACAATGCTCGCCATCGCCTTTGCCGATGGGAGAATGACATGAGCCGTCCGCCGCTGCCGCCCTTCACCGCCGAGACCGCCGCGCAGAAGGCTCGGCTTGCCGAAGACGCCTGGAACAGCCGCGATCCCGAACGGGTTTCGCTCGCCTATACGCAGGACAGCACCTGGCGCAACCGCGCCGAGTTCGTCTCGGGCAGAAATGAGATCGTCTCCTTCCTCACGCGCAAATGGGCTCGCGAGCTCGACTACCGCCTGATCAAGGAGGTCTGGACCTGGAACGACAACCGCATCGCGGTGCGCTTTGCCTATGAATGGCGCGACGACAGTGGCCACTGGTTCCGCTCCTACGGCAATGAGAATTGGGAATTCGACGCGGCCGGGCTGATGCGTAGGCGCGTCGCCAGCATCAACGACCTGCCGATCGCCGAGGGTGAGCGCAAATATCACTGGCCGCTCGGCCGCCGACCGGACGACCATCCCGGCCTGTCCGAACTCGGATTTTAGAATATGATCCCTAGAGCTGTGTCGCGGTTTTCGGCAAAGATCATGCTCAAGCGGAAAAACTAGCGCATGCGCAGGATCGCGCCCGATCGCGCCGATTTGCTCTCCATCATCGGCGAGGTTTTCCGCGAACACGGCTATGAAGGGGCGAGCCTGGCGCGGATCGGTGCGGCGACCGGCCTAGGCAAAGGCAGCCTTTACCACTTCTTCCCCGGCGGCAAGGAAGAGATGGCGGCGGCTGTCATTGCCCATATAAATGGCTGGTTCGAGGAGAATGTCTTCGTGCCGTTGCAGGACAGGGCCTACCCTCGCACGGGTATCGATCGGATGTTCGAAGCGACCGACAGCTATTTCCGCTCGGGACGCCGGGTGTGCCTGATCGGCGCCTTCGCGCTGGACGAATCCCGCGACCTCTTCGCCATTGCGATCAAAAGCTATTTCGGCCGCTGGGTGGCGCATCTTGCCGAAGCGCTGACCCGAAGCGGGCACAGCGCTGCCAGGGCGGACGAACTCGCCGAAGAAACGGTCGGCGCCATCCAGGGCGCGCTCACGCTGGCGCGCGCCTTCGACGACACCGCAGTGTTTTCGCGCGCGTTGCGACGGGCGCGGGCGGCGCTCGGCTAGAGTGCTACAAGGGCTCGAAGCGGAAAGCCGTCTCGGTTCGAAAAACCCGGCCGACGCCGGGCGAATCAAGATGCGCGCCGGCGACGTAGCAGTCGTTGTTGGCCGCAAGCGCCAGCATTTGCAACCGGCTTGCCCTCGCCTGCTGCTGGTCTGCGTCGAATTCCCACGTGATCTCGGGTCGAGCGAATTGAAGCGACGGCACATGTACGATGTCGCCCCAGATCAACAGTGTTTCGCCTGCGCTCACAACGCGAAAGCAAGTGTGGCCGGCTTCATGGCCAGCGGAGCCGATCGTATCGATGTCAGCGCTGACGCGCTGTCCAGCATCGAGAGGCTGGGCGCGATCGTGGAAGCATTCCAGCCTCGCCACGTCGCGAAACATGCCGAGCTCAGCGCGCGGGACAAGCAGGCGAGAGAGCTGCGGGAAGCCGTCGCCACCATCGGCAAGGATGAGCCCGTGTATATGGTCGAGATGGGTGTGGGTGAAAGCAACAGTCCGAATCCGGTCGGTGGCGATCTTCGCCTCGCGCAGCGCCTCGGGCAGGTGCCCCATTGTCGGGTGCCAGGCGTTCGAAGCCCCTGTGTCGATCAGCGTGATGTCGTCGCCGTCATCGATGGCGAAGGCGTTGACCGACAGCCTGAGCGCACCGTCGACGAGCGGTACATGCGAGGGCAGGTTGTCACCGAATGTCCGGTCTCCGGGCTGGCGCAGCCGCCTGATTGGCATGTCGACGTAACCGTCGCGCAGCGACGTGACCGTCATGGCTCCGACTCTATACGCCGTATGATGATACCCGGTCGAAACCCGTTCCAATCTAGATCATCTCCAGCCCGCGCTTGCGCGTCGGCGGTGGAAAGGCGCGGTCGAGTTCGGCGAGGTCTTCGGCCGTCAGCTCGATGTCGAGCGCGGCAACATTCTGGCGGACATGCTCCTGGCTGCTCGCCTTCGGGATGGCGATGACACCGGGCTGCGCCATCACCCAGGCAAGCGCGATCTGTGCTGCCGTGGCGTTGTGGCGGGCGGCGATGGTTTCCAGCCTGGAATTGCGCGCCAGCGCGCCCTGCTCGACCGGCGAATAGGCCATCAGCGGGATGCCGCGCTGCCGGCTCCACGGTGCGAGATCGAATTCGGGGCCGCGCCGCGACAGATTGTAGAGCACCTGGTTGGTCTGGACATGATTGCCAGACGACAGGCCGGTCAGCTCCTCCATTTCGTCGGTGTCGAAATTGCTGACACCCCAGTGGCGTATCTTGCCGGCCTCCTTCAGCGCCTCGAAAGCCTCGACGGTTTCAGATAGAGGCACACTGCCCGGCCAGTGCAGGAGATAGAGATCGATGCGGTCGGTGCGCAGGCGCTTCAAGCTGTTTTCGCAGGCCCGCGCCACGCCGGCGCGCGAGGCATTGGACGGCAATACCTTGGAGACAAGAAAGAGTTCGTCGCGGCGCCCGGCAATGGCTTCCGCTACCACCTCCTCGGCGCCGCCGCTGGCATACATTTCAGCGGTGTCGATCAACGTGATGCCGAGGTCCAGCCCGAGCTTCAGGGCATTGACCTCGCCGGCGCGGCGGCGGGAATCCTCGCCCATCTTCCATGTGCCCTGTCCCAGCACCTGGACGGCCTCGCCCGAAGGCAGTGTGGTGGCTCTTATCGTCGATGGCATGTGGGCTCCTGGCGCCGTGTAATCGATGCGAATGGCATCACAAGCACGGAGAGAAATCCAGAATGAATCTCTCCGGCATGGCCGTTGCTGCCTTACTTCGCCGGATGGGCGGCGAGCCAGGCCTGCATCTTGGCGATCTCGGCTTCCTGCGCGGCGATGACATCTTCGGCCAGCTTGCGGATTTCGGGATCCTTGCCATTGGCGAGTTCCACCTTGGCCATGTCGATCGCGCCCCGATGATGCGGGATCATGCCGCGCACGAAATCGACATCGGCATTGCCGGAATATTCGATCATCATGTCGGTGTGCATCTTGTCCATCGCCGCCTTGTAGCCGTCGGTCGAAGGACCTTGCGCGCCCATCGCGCCCATGTCGTGTTTCATCTCTTCGGATTGCGCCGGGACGCTTTCGAGGAAAACGGCAAGCAGCATTCCCGCCGCCATCATCAAAAGCACGATCTTCTTAGCCAAGGTCATCCATGATCTCCTGTTGATTGATATTCGTATCTGGGGGCTTTGCTCAGAGTTTCAACGTCCGCAGCCGCAATGCGTTGGCGATGACCGAAACCGAAGACAGGCTCATGGCCGCCGCCGCCAGCATCGGCGACAAAAGCGTGCCGGTGAGCGGATAGAGCACGCCGGCGGCAACCGGCACGCCAAGCACATTGTAGAGGAAGGCGAAAAACAGATTCTGGCGGATGTTGCGGATCGTCCCCTGGGCGAGCGTTCGGGCCCTGACGATGCCGTTGAGATCGCCCTTGACCAGCGTAATGCCGGCGCTCTCGACAGCGACATCGGCGCCGGTGCCCATGGCGATGCCGACATCGGCGCTGGCCAGGGCCGGCGCATCGTTGACGCCGTCGCCGGCCATGGCTACGCCGGCACCTTTCGCACGCAACTCCTCGACAAGGGCTGCCTTTTGTTCCGGCAGCAGGCCGGCGCGCACCTCGTCAATGCCAAGGCTTTTGGCGATGGCGCGCGCCGTGCATTCATTGTCGCCGGTCGCCATGATGATCCGCAAGCCTCTGTCGTGCAGCGCCCTGATCGCCTCGGCTGTCGTTGCCTTGACCGGATCGGCGACCGCGACAATGCCGGCCAGTTTTTTGTCCACCGCAACGAACATCGCCGTCTTGCCTTCTGCCTGCAGCGCCTCGGCCCTGGCCGACAGGGAAGCGGTGTCGATGCCGACATCGGCCATCATGGCGGCGTTGCCGAGCGAAACCTTCCTGCCAGACACCGTGCCGGATACGCCCTTGCCGGTGACGGCGTCGAAGCCGCCGGCCTCAACGAGCGTCAGGCCGCGTTCGCCGGCGCCGCCGACAATGGCCTCGGCCAGCGGATGCTCCGAGCCTTTTTCCAGGCCGGCGGCGAGCGCCAGCAATTCATTCTCAGACAGGCCTTCGGCAGCGACGACATCGGTCAAGCGAGGCTTGCCTTCGGTCAAGGTGCCGGTCTTGTCGACGATCAACGTGTCGACCGAAGCGAAGCGCTCGAGCGCGGCCGCGTCCTTGATCAGCACGCCCGCGTGCGCCCCGCGCCCGGTGGCAGTCATGATCGACATCGGCGTCGCCAGGCCGAGCGCGCAGGGGCAGGCGATGATCAGCACCGAGACCGCCGAGACGATGGCAAAGATCAAGCTGGGTTCGGGACCGAAGATCGCCCAGGCGGCAAAGGCCATGAGCGCGACCAGCACGACGGCCGGCACGAAGTAGAAGGAGACGCGATCGGCTAAACCTTGAATCGGCGCGCGCGAACGCTGCGCCTTTGCGACCAGCTCGACGATGCGCGAAAGCGTCGTTTCGGAGCCGACCTTTTCGGCGCGCATGATCAGCGAACCGTTCTTGTTGAGCGTGCCGCCGGTCAAGGCATCGCCTTTCGTTTTTTCGACCGGCAGCGGCTCGCCCGAGATCATCGATTCGTCGATGGAGGAACGGCCTTCCGTTACAGTGCCGTCGACCGGCACGGCGTCGCCCGGACGGAGGCGTAGGTGGTCGCCGGCCTTGACCGCAACGAGCGGCACGTCGGTGTCGGAGCCGTCCTCCCCGATCAGCCGTGCCGTCTTCGGCGCCAGGTCGAGCAGCGCACGGATGGCCGAGCCGGTCTTTTCGCGCGCCCGCAATTCGAGCACCTGACCGAGGAATACCAGCGCGACGATGACGGCGGCTGCCTCGAAATAGACCGGCACTGTGCCGCCATGACCGCGGAACTGGTGTGGAAAAATGTCCGGGAACAGAGTGGCCGCCACGCTGTAGAGATAGGCAGCGCCGACACCGAGCGAAATCAGCGTCCACATATTGGGGCTGCGGTTGACCAGCGACTCCCAGCCTCGGTGGAAGAACGGGAAGGCCGCCCACAGCACGACGGGGCTGGCCAGCGCCAATTCCAGCCAGACCATCGTTCGCCCGTCGACAAACGCCTGGAACGTCAGGCCGAGCATCGGCGCCATGGCAACGATCAGCAGCGGCAGGGACAGCACCGCGCTGACCCAGAACCGTCTGGTGAAGTCTACCAGTTCGGGGTTCGGGCCCTCATCGCCAGTGGGAACGCCCATCGGCTCAAGCGCCATGCCGCAGATCGGGCAGGAGCCGGGCTTGTCTCTTATCACTTCGGGATGCATCGGGCAGGTGTATTGCGTGCCTTTCCGCACTGGCGACGGCGTCGGCCTGTCACCGAGATAGTTTTGCGGCTCGGCCTCGAACTTCGCCCGGCAGCCGGCCGAGCAGAAATAGAAACCCTGGCCTTCGTGGCGGAAAAAATGCCTGGCGGTAGCGCGGTCGACACTCATGCCACAGACGGGGTCGGTGGCGGTCAGGTATTTTTCGGGCCCGGCGACGAATTTCGTACGGCAACCCTCGCTGCAGAAGTGAAAGAGACGGCCGCCATGCTCGGCCGTCGGCTTACCGGCTGCCGGATCGACGCTCATGCCGCAGACCGGATCGCGCACCACTGCTTCGGCGGCCGGCTCAGCAGCCTTTGCCGTACAGCAGTTGCCATCGGCCGCGTGCGCGTGGTGGTGATGCTCGGAATGCGCCATCGAAAAGTGCCTTATATCTGTCTGGGTGAGGAGGTAGTGCTTCCAGTAACTGGAAGGTCAAGGGGCGATTTCCACTTTTCGATCGTGGCCGTCATCGCGCACATCGAGGGAAAATCGCTTACGCAACTTTGTTCCCATGCTATGGACGCGCGTCCCACTGCATCGATCCCACCCAAATGAAATGCCTGATTATCAATCTCGATCGGTCCCGCGATCGCCTCGCCCATGTAACGGCGGAGTTCGCGCGCATCGGCATCGCCTTCGAGCGGGTCGCCGCCATCGATGCGCGAGATCGGCCGGATCTGGCCGAAATGCCGCAGGGCAAGAAGCATTTGCGCCTGGCCGACGCCGAGATTGCCTGCCTGCTCAGCCACCAACAGTGTTGGTCGACGATCGCTGCAGGTGAGGATGCTTACGCGGCGATTTTCGAGGACGATGTCGTTTTCCCGGACAAAGCCGGCGCTTTGCTTGCCGATGCGGGCTGGATTCCCGCCGATGCGGACATCGTCAAGTTGGAAACGTTCTTCAACCGGACCGTAATTTCACGCAAGCAAGTTGCCTGCGGCCACGGTTTTTCTGCGAGCAGACTGCACGGGCTCCATATCGGTACGGCGGGATACATCCTGTCCAGACAGGCCGCGCGGGACCTTCTTGCGGCAACGAATGAGATCAGCATTCCCGTCGATCACCTCATCTTCAATCCGCGTTTTGCTACCTCGTCCGACAAGGTCATTTACCAACTCGTCCCAGCATTGTGCCTGCAGGCACAATTCCTCGGCGACAGTCCGGTGAGATTGCCAAGCCTGCTCAAGCAGGAGCGAACAGAGGAATGGGTGGCAAGCGGGATAGGTAAACGGCGCCCCAGGCCAATCACCGCCAAGGTAAGGATCGAGACCAGGCGGTTGACGCGGCAGATCGCCGATCTCTTCCGGCTCCGGCGCGAGATGATCATCCCTTTCTGGTATCGCGGCCGACGCGTCCGTCCGCCCCATACACAGCGCCGTGAAAACGCGCTATAGACGCCGCGCAAAGGCGAGGCCCACCGGCAATCCATGGCAAAAATCTCCCTCAAGCTCGACGCGCTGATCGACAGCGAGGCTTTGCGCCGCGACATGACGGCGCTGATCTCGGCGGCCAGCGGCATCGAGCCCGGCGCGCGCGTCGGTGCGCTCCGGCTGCTGAAGGATCGGCTGACCGAGGGCCGCAAGGTTGCCGAGCGCATGCTGATGGACGATGGCAGCGGCACGGCCTGCGCCGCCCGGCTGTCGCATCTGATGGACGAGATCATCCGCGCCCTCTACGAGTTCGCCGCGACCCACGTCTACCGGGTGAAAAGCCCCTCGACCGCAGAGCGCATGGCGGTCGTCGCCGTCGGCGGCTATGGCCGCGGCACGCTGGCGCCGGGCTCCGACATCGACCTGTTGTTCCTGCTGCCCTACAAGCAGACGCCGTGGGGCGAACAGATCGTCGAATATATGCTCTATATGCTGTGGGACCTCGGGTTGAAGGTTGGCCACGCCACCCGCAACATCGACGAGTGTCTCAGGCTGTCGCGCAGCGATATCACCATCCGCACCACGATCCTGGAAGCGCGGTTCCTGTGGGGCGAACAGAAGCTCTTCGACGAATTGCTCGCTCGCTTCGACCATGAAGTGGTGCGCACCACCGGACCGGAATATGTGCAGGCCAAGCTCGCCGAACGCGACGATCGCCATGCCAAGGCCGGCGAAAGCCGCTATCTGGTCGAGCCCAACGTCAAGGACGGCAAGGGCGGCCTGCGCGATTTGCAGACGCTGTTCTGGATCGCCAAATACTTCTATCGCGTGCGCACCGGCGAGGAATTGGTCGAGAAAGGTGTCTTCACCGAGGCCGAGTACCGCGAATTCCAGAAGGCCGAAGACTTCCTGTGGGCGGTGCGCTGCCACATGCATTTCCTCACCGGCAAGCCAGAGGAACGGCTGCATTTCGATATCCAGCGCGAGATCGCCGAACGGCTGGGCTACACCACCCATCCCGGTCTGTCGGCGGTCGAGCGCTTCATGAAGCATTACTTCCTCGTCGCCAAGGATGTCGGCGACCTCACCCGCATCTTCTGCGCCGCGCTCGAGGAAGAGCAGGCCAAGCATGTGCCCGGCTTCAACCGCATCTTCCTCACCTTCCAGCGCCGCAAGCGCAAGCTGGCAGGCACGTCGGACTTCATTGTCGACAATCACCGCATCAACGTCGCCGACGACAGCGTGTTCGAGCGCGACCCGGTCAATCTGCTCAGGCTGTTCTGGTTCGCCGACAAGCACGGGCTGGAGTTCCATCCCGATGCGCTGAAGCTGCTCACCCGCTCGCTCGGTCTGGTCAACAAGTCGCTGCGGCGCGACGAGGAGGCCAACCGGCTGTTCCTCGACATCCTGACCTCGGACCGCAATGCCGAGCTTAATTTGCGGCGCATGAACGAGGCCGGCCTGCTCGGCAGGCTGATCCCCGATTTCGGCAGAATAGTCGCCATGATGCAGTTCTCGATGTACCACCACTATACGGTGGACGAGCACCTGATCCGCTGCATCGGCGTCTTGGCCGAGATCGAGCGCGGCGACGGCGAAAAGGTGCATCCGCTCTCGCACACGCTGATGCCGGGGCTAGAGAAGAGCCGCGAGGCGCTCTATGTCGCGGTGCTGCTGCACGACATCGCCAAGGGCCGGCCGGAGGATCACTCAGAGGCCGGCGCCCGGATCGCGCGCCGCATCTGCCCGCATATGGGGCTGTCGGCGGCCGACACCGAGACAGTCGCCTGGCTGGTCGAGAACCATCTCGTGATGTCGATGACGGCGCAGACGCGCGACCTCAACGATCGCAAGACGATCGAGGATTTCGCCTCGATCGTGCAATCGGTCGAGCGGCTGAAAATGCTGTTGATCCTGACCGTCTGCGACATCAGGGGTGTCGGGCCGGGCGTGTGGAACGGCTGGAAGGGCCAGCTCCTGCGCACGCTCTACTACGAGACCGAACTGCTTTTGACCGGCGGCTTCTCGGAAGTGTCGCGCGCCAAGCGGACGGCGGCGGCGCGCGAGCGGCTGGCCGAGGCGCTGGCCGATTGGCCGGACAAGGCCCGCAAGCGCTATGTCGGCCTGCATTACGAGAACTATCTGCTGACGGTCGACCTCCCCGACCAGCTGCGTCATGCCGAATTCATCCGCGAAGCCGACGCGGCAGGCAAGAAGCTCGCCACCGTGGTCAGGACGCACCAATTCGAGGCGGTGACCGAGATCACCGTGCTGGCGCAGGATCATCCGCGCCTGCTTTCGGTTATTGCCGGCGCCTGTGCCGGCGCCGGCGGCAACATCGTCGACGCGCAGATATTCACCACGTCCGACGGCCGCGCGCTGGACATCATCCTGATCTCACGGGAATTCGACCGCGACGAGGATGAGCGCCGTCGCGCCGAGCGCGTCGGCCGGCTGATCGAGGACGTGCTGTCGGGCAAGAGCTGGTTGCCGGAGATGATCGAGAAGCGCACCCGGCCGCGGCGCGGCGCCAAGGTGTTCAAGATTCCGCCGCGCGCCGAAATCCGCAACACGCTGTCGAACCGGTTTTCGGTGATCGAGGTCGAGGGACTGGACCGGCCCGGGCTGTTGTCGGAAATCACCAGTGCGTTGTCCGATCTCTCGCTCGACATCGCCTCGGCTCACATCACCACCTTCGGCGAGAAGGTGATCGACACTTTCTATGTCACCGACCTTACGGGGCAGAAGATCGACAACCCGGCACGCACCGCCACCATCCACGCCAGGCTGATCGCGGCGCTTGAAGGCGTTGTCCCAGAGCGCGGCGGCAAGGCCAAGGCGGCGGCCGAGTGACCATCACTTTGTCCCAATCACCCCCTTTGTCCCAATCATCCCCTTTGTCCCAATCATCCAGGCAATCTCCCCGCGCATGAGCCTCGTCAAGAAATTCGCCACGGTTGCGTCCGGCACGCTGATGAGCCGCGCCCTTGGCTTTGGCCGCGAGATGCTGATGGCTGCCGCACTCGGCACCGGGC
Organism: Mesorhizobium sp. L103C119B0; assembly: GCF_000502235.1. NCBI lineage: Bacteria > Pseudomonadati > Pseudomonadota > Alphaproteobacteria > Hyphomicrobiales > Phyllobacteriaceae > Mesorhizobium > Mesorhizobium sp. L103C119B0. The sequence continues at coordinate 84,713 of NZ_AYXE01000005.1, forward strand.
CGGTGGCGGACGCCTTCAACGCCGCCTTCCAGTTTCCAAACACGTTTCGCCGGCTGTTTGCCGAAGGCGCTTTCAACGCCGCCTTCGTGCCGCTGTTTGCCAAGGAGATCGAGACCCACGGCACCGACGGCGCCAAGCGCTTTTCGGAGGAAGTGTTCGGCGTCCTGTTCACCGCACTTCTGTCGCTGACCATCGTCATGGAATTGGCGATGCCGCTGATCGTGCGCTATCTCGTGGCGCCGGGCTTTGCCGACACGCCGGGCAAATTCGAGACGACCGTCCTGCTGGCGACGATCATGTTCCCGTATCTCATCTGCATGTCGCTCGCAGCGATGATGGCCGGCATGCTGAATTCGCTGCGCCGCTATTTCGCGGCTGCCGTGGCGCCGGCTTTCCTCAACATCATCCTGATCAGCGTGCTCGGCTACGCCTGGTACCACGGCATGGATGCCCGTGAGGTCGGTTTCAGCCTGTCCTGGGGCGTGCTGGCGGCGGGGCTGGTGCAGCTTGCCATCGTCTGGGTGGCGGTGCGCAATGCCGGCATCGCCATCGGCTTTCGCCGGCCGAAGATGACGCCCAACGTCAAGCGCCTGCTGATCCTGGCGCTGCCGGCGGCGATCACCGGCGGCATCACCCAGATCAACCAGCTGATCGGCACGGCGATCGCGTCGGCGCAGGACAGCGCCGTGTCCTCGCTTGCTTACGCCGACCGCATCTACCAGCTGCCGCTCGGCGTCGTCGGCGTCGCGGTGGCCATCGTGCTGTTGCCGGAGCTGTCGCGGGCGCTGAAATCGGGCAATCTGGTCGAGGCGGCCAATCTGCAGAACCGCTCGGTCGAGTTCACCCTGTTCATGACCTTGCCGGCGGCGGCGGCACTGTGGGTGATGGCGGAGCCGATCGTGCGGCTGGTCTATGAGCGCGGCGCCTTCGCCGCCAACGGCTCGACGCCGACAGTGGCCGCAATCCTGGCGATCTTTGGCCTCGGCCTGCCGGCCTTCGTGCTGATCAAGGCCTTCACTCCCGGCTATTTCGCCCGCGAGGATACGCGCACGCCGATGATGTTCGCCGCCATTTCGGTCGGCGTGAACGTGATCACGGCACTGACGCTGTTCCCGAGCATGGGCGCGCCCGGCATTGCGGTGGCCTCGGCCGTGGCCGGCTGGGTCAACGCTGTGATGCTGCTTGCCGTGCTGATCCGTCGCGGCCATTGGGGCCGCGACGCGCCGCTGCTGAAGCGCATTCCGCGCCTGGTGCTGTCGGCTGCGGTGATGGCGGTGGCGCTCTATTTCGCCGAGCACTGGCTGGCCGTCAGGCTCGGCCCCGGCTCGCCACTGGTGATCAAGGCCGTGACGCTTCTCTCATTGGTAGCCGGCGGCGCTCTGCTCTACTTCATCACGGCCTTTGCCACCGGCGGCGCCGATTTCGGCATGATCCGGCGCAATGTGAAACGCGGCTCGGGCAAGGCAGCGGCGCCAGCGCCAAACGCCGATCTGGACGAATAGTCCGGGCGAGCTAACAGCAACACCGGTCTTGATCCTCTCCGCCCCTTCGTCCATAAGCGCGCCGTCGCAAGACTTTCGCCGCGCGTGGTTTCCAGCCGCGTGATTGGCTCCGAAAAGTCTGCAACTTTTCGGAATCACGCTTATACGGCCCTCCACAAGCCATGAGGACATCATGACCGCCTTCAAACAGCTCGTCTTTTCCGGGGTACAGCCGACCGGCAATCTGCATCTCGGCAACTATCTCGGCGCCATCAAGAAATTCGTCGCCCTGCAGGACACGTCAGACTGCATCTATTGCGTCGTCGACCTGCATTCGCTGACGGCACAGCTCGTCCATGACGACCTCGCCGACCAGACCCGCTCGATCACCGCGGCCTTCCTTGCCTCCGGCATCGACCCGAAGAAGCACATCGTCTTCAACCAGTCGCGGGTGATGCAGCATGCCGAGCTTGCCTGGATCTTCAACTGCGTGGCGCGCATCGGCTGGATGAACAAGATGACGCAGTTCAAGGACAAGGCCGGCAAGGACCGCGAGAACGCCTCGCTGGGCCTGCTTGCCTATCCCTCGCTGATGGCGGCCGACATCCTGCTCTACCGCGCGACCCATGTGCCGGTGGGCGAGGACCAAAAGCAGCATCTGGAGCTGACTCGCGACATCGCGCAAAAGTTCAATAATGATTTTTCGAGCCGCATCGCCAGTCTTGGCGTCGGAGTCGAGATGCAGGTTGGCGAAGAGACGGTAAACGGGTTCTTCCCGATAACCGAACCGGTGATCGGCGGGCCGGCGGCGCGCATCATGAGCCTGCGCGACGGTTCGAAGAAAATGTCGAAGTCGGACCCGTCCGACCTGTCGCGTATCAATTTGACCGACGATGCCGACACCATCTCGAAGAAGATCCGCAAGGCCAAGACCGACCCGGAAGCGTTGCCAAGCGAAGTCGACGGCCTGGAAAGCCGCCCGGAAGCGGAAAACCTGGTCGGCATCTATGCCGGGCTGGCCGAGATGTCGAAGGCGGACGTGCTGAAGGAGTTCGGCGGCCAGCAGTTTTCCGTGTTCAAGCCGGCGCTTGCCGACCTTGCCGTGGAAAAACTGGCGCCGATCGCCGGCGAGATGCGCCGCATCGAAGGCGACCGCGCCCATGTCGACGCGGTGCTGAGAGACGGCGGCGAACGCGCCGGCGCGCTGGCTGAGACCACGATGAAGACGGTACGCGACATTATAGGCCTGTTGCAGGGCTGATCCTACCGTCAGTGCACCGCACCATTCTGGCCCAAGGCCGGCGGCTTGCCGCCGGTCTGTCGCGGTGGCAGATTGCGGCCGAAAACATCGAGTAGATAGACATGGTCTCCAAACGCCTCAGTCGCGAAGCCGGCCATCGCAGGAAATTCCTGACGATCATCGACGACACGCCGGAGTGCGAGCGCGCCGTCGCGTACGCCTCCAAGCGGGCGCAGAGCACCAGCGGCACGCTGGTGCTGCTCTACATCATCACACCGGACGACTTTCAGCACTGGCTGGGCGTCGAGAAGATCATGCGCGAGGAAGCCAACGCCACGGCGCGCGCGGCACTCGACGGCTACGCCAACAAGGTGCGCCAGAAGCTCGGCATCGAGCCCGAGATGGTGGTGCGCGAAGGCAAGCCGACCGAGGAGATCCACAAGCTGATCGAGGAAGACCAGGACATCGCCATCCTGGTGCTGGCGGCAGGTGCCGGCAAGGAAGGACCCGGGCCGCTGGTCGGGGCTGTTGCCGGCAAGGGCGCCGCCTTCCCTATTCCCGTCACAGTGGTGCCGCAGAACCTTTCCGACGAGGAGATCGACAGCCTCGCATAGAGAGTGATGCCGGAAAGTGTGAAGCGGTTCGGATAACATCACGATCCTGGATTTATAGCCCGCGCGGGATTCATCCCCAGCCAGTAAAAACATTCCGCCAGCCAGCCATTTTGAGCGATGCGTTTCGCTTGAATGTCCAGCAGATTGAGCCTATTTAGAACTATTCCAAACTAGCTGCCCGACTGGGGCACGGAGACGGCCATGTTCATCCAGACCGAATCGACGCCGAACCCGGCAACGCTGAAGTTCCTGCCCGGCAAGGAAGTGCTTGTCGAAGGCACCGCCGATTTCCGCGACGCCGACAGTGCAGCCAGCGCCTCGCCGCTGGCCGGCCGCCTGTTCGAGATCCCCGGCGTGACCGGCGTCTTCTTCGGCTATGACTTCATCACCGTGACCAAGGACGGCCCGGACTGGCAGCACCTGAAGCCGGCCATCCTCGGCGCCATCATGGAGCATTTCATGTCGGGCGCGCCCGTCATGGTCAACGCCGGCCCCGCTGCCGAGACCAGCCAGACCGGCGAATTCTACGACAAGGCCGATGAGCAACTGGTCATCACCATCAAGGAATTGCTCGACACCAGGGTGCGCCCGGCGGTTGCCCAGGATGGCGGCGACATCACCTTCCGCGGCTTCGAGAACGGCACCGTGTTCCTGCACATGAAGGGCGCCTGCGCCGGCTGCCCGTCCTCGACGGCGACGCTGAAGCACGGCATCCAGAACCTGCTCCGCCACTTCGTGCCGGAAGTACAGCAGGTCGAGCAGGTCTCCTAAGACCCCTTCACGCATTCGAGCGAGCAACAAAAAACCGGGCCAGATTGCCCGGTTTTCTGTTTTGGACGTCCGTTGTTGCCTAGACGGTCCGCGTACGAAGGGTAACGCCTATCTTGACCTTGATCTTCCCGAAAACCGGTTCCACTTTTCGCTTTCGTGGACCTCGGTTCCGGATCAAGGTCCTACATCACGATGACCTTGGCACCGACCGAAGTGCGGTCGTAGAGGTCGATGATGTCCTGGTTCATCAGCCGGATGCAGCCTGACGACATCGCTTTGCCGATCGAATTCCATTCCGGACTGCCGTGCAGGCGGTAGCCCATGTCGCCGCCCTTGTTGAACAGATACATGGCGCGCGCGCCGAGCGGGTTCTTCAAGCCCGGCTCCATGCCGCTCGCGAACTTCGCTAGCTCCGGCTGGCGCTGGATCATCTGCCGCGGCGGCGTCCAGGTCGGCCATTCGCGCTTCAGCGCGATATGGGCGGTGCCGTGCCATTCGAAGCCTTCGCGGCCGACGCCGATGCCGTAGCGGATCGCCCGGCCGTCGCCTTCGACGAAGTAGAGAAACTTGTTCTGGGTATCGACGACGATGGTGCCCGGCTTTTCCGAGGTGTCGTAGTTCACCTCTTGCCGGTGGTACTTCAGCGGCACCCTCTCGATCGGGATGCGCGGCAGTTGGTAGCCTGCATCGTTCACCGAACCGTAGTTGTTGGTGAACAGTTGCGAGCCGATCGTGCTGCAACCCGAGATCGCGGCCGACAACGCAAGTGCGGCGACGATTGCAAATGACTTCATGCGCATGAAATGGTCCGATGCCCCGCCAAGATGTCGCGACACGTTACGGCCGCTTTTCCTGAAATCATTCATGCTGGCATTTGCTTTGCTTGCCAAGCGCGCGATGCCTATATGCAGGAGCTTACGTGCCGGTAAGCCGTCAACTATGGCATTTCGGCAACAGGACTCACGGGATTGTGAAGGAAAAACAATGGGCGGCCCTGTCGGATAGCCTAGAAACAGGGAACCACATCGAGGAATCACAATGAATGTAGGCGATGCCGCGGCGCGGTCCGGCCTGCCGGCCAAGACCATCCGCTACTATGAAGAGATCGGCCTGATCGCGCCGGCGCGCGCCGGCAATGGCTATCGCGATTATTCCAGCGACGACATCCATCGGCTGGCCTTCCTGCGCCGTGCCCGCAACCTCGGCTTTTCAATCGACGATTGCCGCCAGCTGATGGCGCTCTACCGGGACCGCAGCCGCGCCAGCCACGATGTGCGCGAGATCGCCGCCGCCCATGTCAGCGCCATCGAGGAAAAAGTGCGCGAGCTGCAGTCGATGCGCACGACCTTGCAGACGCTGATCCAGGCCTGCCATGGTGACGACCGGCCGGATTGCCCGATTTTGGATGATATTGCGGGGGCTGCGCTACTCGAGAACAGGCCGGCTTCGGCCATATAGGTAGTATCTCGACTGACTAAAATACGGGAACGTCCAAGGGACAAGAACGGAACCAAAGCGGTTACATCAGACCTTTGCGTTCACGGCGCAAGACTTTAGTCCGGCCGCCTTATAGCTAAGAACGGAAGTTGATCGGCGGACGCAGGGGCGTTCCGGAGCAATACCAGACCGCGCCGATACAGATATGGTGCGATCGCAGAAGGCGCTCGGATCAAGTCGCAGCCTCAGTTCTGTCAACCGTATAATCGCCGCCATTCCCCTACGGCTGGGTAGCGCTCGTGAGCAGTGGGTCATCTAGCTCTGCCTTTGTCTTCAGGACGGCATCAACGAGGGAACCGAACTCCTCGACGCTGAATGTGCAACTATCCTGGACCGCTCCCATATGGCTGAGGCGGAAGCGTACGAATTTCCGGTTTTCGGCTGGGATGCGCTTCACCAGAAACATGAATGAATAGGGACCCGCGATCGCTGAGTACCGGCGCAACTCTTCGGTCGCGGGGAAAAGCCGGTTGATGAATCCCAAAAACCCCATGGTGTCTCCCCTCGTGCCAAGGACTGTGCTTCTTATCATTGCGAGAGAAAATTCGCCTATGGTTTGTCAATCATACATCGCCATGGCACAGGCGATTATCCGGTTGACAAACCCAAAGTGATTACGTGGGGTAAGGGCATAGGAGATTTCCATGTCCGTTCTGTCCCGCCCCGAGTTCCACGACGAAGCCAAGGCTTTCGAGCATGTGGAAGGCATCCTTTGGCCGAATGGTCCGGTCTGCCCAAAGTGCGGCTCTGTTGATCGCCACTACTCGTTGAAGGGCGTTCGCACCAAGCCCTCCAAGAAGCTTTTTTCTGTACAACGTATTGAACGCCGATAGGAAAAATGTCATATTTGGGATGGCAGGCAAGCGCCGGAGCTACCCCGAGTTGCCCTAGGGCAGCAGCATCCTAGCGATGTGCATCAGGGGTCCGGGGGCCTGTCACCTTGATTAATTCGGCGATAAATGCTCCCTGCTCTTTACTGAGCGGGGAGCGCCCTATCGGCGGGATCAATGTCAGGCCGCAGTTCAATATGCGCTTCCGTTCCTTCAAGTAGCGGGCCTTCAGCGATAGCGCATAGCGCGGTTCTACATTCCCGTATTCGTTTGGCTCCAAGCCAGCGCACGTTGCGCTCGTCACTACATCGGCAATCTGCAATCCGGCTCGCACAGCGTGATTTTCCACCCTTATGTTGGCAGGATCAAAAACGCTCCAATCTATTGAGCGGACCGGTTTCAATAGCTCTCGCCCATCCCTCATGAATTCGAAGTAGTCCCGCATCACTTGGTAGTCGGTGCCAGATCGTCGGGAGAAGGTGACAAAGAGGCTTGCCGGACCATTGCCATCGACGCGAGCCTTTTCCCGGCAAGCCGCTGTGAGGCGCTCAAGAAGCCAGCGAACAAGATAGTTGTAGAGATGCTGCTTTCGCTTGAATACCTCTAGTTCCTGGCTGTCGAGGATCGTTTCCTTGTTTGAGGCTATGACGCAAATGCCTAGGGGCTTCTCACGAAGGATATTGCAAGCAGCTACACGTTGGCTGTGATTGAGGTGTCGGAAATGTAGATCCCGTGGATTCTTTTTCTTCGGGAAAAGTGATACGATCTCGTCGCGCCAAGACGGCATAAAGCGGTCATTCCTCTCGGAGACGAGAACAGCGCCAACGCCAAGCCAATGGGATTGGCCCGTAGTTCCGGGGAGCCGAAGTTTTCCGAAACCTTCGTCTCCTGCTTCGTCAACATAGGCTGAGAAAGAACAAGGCATCCATCATGGGAATCAAGGAAAAGTCCAAGAGTCAACTCGACAAGTTCAAAGAAGCCGCCAACGAGTTGAAAACGGATAAATCCGACGCCGCTTTTGAGGCTATCGTCAACAAGATCGCCCACGCGCCGAAGCTCACCAATGAGCAGATAAGGGAATTGGTGCGGCGGAAGCGCGGTGAGGCACAGGGCTGAAGCTCCTAGGTCTTCGGCTTTCCTGCATTGTAGGGATCGCTAAATTCCCAGTCTGGCGGCGCAAGTTCGGCCATATCGCGCATGATGCCCTGAAACATCCATTCGTCCATTGATCCGTCGAACTCACATGACACGTTGAAGGGCGGGCCGCCCCAAGGCCAGCGCCACCATTCGGCAGTGTTGAGTTTAGTTAGACCGTCAGTGGGACAACAGCCATAGGATCGAAGCCGCTTCTCCCATTCATGCCGCTGAAGCAGCCGAACGGCGATCATTAGGCGGCTATCTTGGCCACGTAGTCAGCGGTTGTCTGCTCAGAAGGCGCATCTGGAAGCGGCAGGCGCGCGCTGGTCATCGTCACTCGAACCGATTTCCCAACCATCTCACTGATGATGGTTTCCAGCGCAGGTATGATGTCGGCAGTGACCAAAGCTGGGATGCTATGCGAAAGCCTAAACCCTGGAACGTCAGGGCTGGATACACGAAGCCCGCCGTCTGGCCGCTTCTCGAAGACCACCGATACATGCTCCAAGTGCGAATAGTCGATTTTCTTCATGGCCGCCTCCCCAGAGGTTCAACGGGATCGTAAAGTGATTTGCCATGAAAAGCCATACCAGCCCTCTTGACTCGAATCAGTTAACGAGTCCTCGCATTTCTGGTTCCTGTTAGGAGAGCCATGCCCCTACGGCTGGGTAGCTTTCGGAAATTGCGCACGGTATGGTTCGCGTTCCATATTCTTTGAGGCGCTCCGTGCCACTTCCGATGTTTCTTTTTGCTGCAACGCCAGTCTTGATATTTATATATTTCAGTCTTTTAGATAACAGAGCAAATAGGTGGGAAAAGAGCGAGAGGAACCCCCTGCTATACGTCTACATGGCACTTCATCTCGCCGTAATTATTGGAATAATTGTGTCCTTTTTTGAGTTATATATTAAAGATTGATAGCGGGGCCTGAAGCTTCCCCTGTGCCGCCCTGTCAGGCATGTAATCCTATTTGACTTTGGGTTTGTCAACCGGATAATCGCCGTCCAAGCACGGGTTCAAACCATGAACAAAATCTGGCATGGTGGCTGCCATGCCGATCATCTCCCCGATTCTCCTCAATCCTCTCATCGACGGCCGCCAGTCCGAACGCGCCATGCTGGTGCGGCGTGGCGTGCAGCGGCTGCTGACGCAAATGGGCATGCATGTGCTGCCCGAACTGTCGCTGGCCACCGGGCGGCGCGCCGACCTTGTGGCGCTGACCCGGCAGGGCGGCATCTGGATCATCGAGATCAAATCCTCGATCGAGGATTTTCGCGTCGACCGCAAATGGCCGGATTATCGGCTGCACTCCGACCGCTTCTTCTTCGCCACCCATCCGGGCGTGCCCTCGGAGATCTTCCCGGAGGAATGCGGCTTCATCCTTTCCGACGGCTACGGCGCCGAGATTTTGCGCGATGCGCCCGAGCACCGGATGGCGGCGGCAACGCGCAAGGCGCTGATGCTGCGCATCGCACGGGCGGGTGCGGCGCGGCTGCTGGCGGCGGAACTGGCGGGTGTGGCGGTGCCGGCGCTGGCGGGAGAGAGCGAGTAGACGAAGCTCAAGTTCCTCGCCCCGCTTTGCGGGGGCGAGGAACCCAAGAACACCTACTCCACCACCTCCTCCACCCCTGCCGCCGGCGCCATCAGGAGCACGGCGGCACCCAGCAGCGCTGCAACGAAGGACCCCGCCAGGATGCCGACCTTGACGGCGTCCTGCAGCGCCATGTCGTTGGCGAAGGCGAGCAGGCCGATGAACAGGCTCATGGTGAAGCCGATGCCGCAGAGCAGCGAAATGCCGATCATGTGCAGCCAGCCGGCATTGACCGGCAGGTCGGCGAAGCCGAGCCGGATCGCCAGCGCCGAGGAGCCGAAGACGCCGGCCAGCTTGCCCAGCACCAGGCCGGCGGCAACGCCGAGCGTCAGCGGCTCGACCAGGGCAGAGGCGCTGAGGCCGGCCAGCGACACGCCGGCATTGGCAAAGCCGAAAATCGGGATGACGAAGAACGGCACGATCTTGTGCAGGCCGTGCTCCAACCGGTGCAGCGGCGAATGGTCGAGATCGTGCCCGCTGCCGGGAGAAGTTTTCAGCGGAATGGTGAGCGCCAGCGCCACGCCGGCCAGCGTCGCATGCACACCCGATTTCAGCACGAGCACCCACAGCACGGCGCCGAGCACGAGGTAAGGCGTCAGCCTCGTCACCCGCATGCGGTTGAGCACGATGAGCACCGCGATGACGGCGAAGGCCGCACCGAGATAGGCCAGCGACAGGCCGCTTGTGTAGAAGATGGCGATGATGATGACGGCGCCGAGATCGTCGATGATGGCGAGCGCGGTGAGAAAGATCTTGAGCGACGCCGGCACGCGGTTGCCGAGCAGCGACAGTACGCCGAGCGCAAAGGCGATGTCGGTGGCGGTCGGGATCGCCCAGCCGGAGAGCGCGGCGGCGTTGTTGCGGTTGATGGCGACATAGACGAGTGCGGGAACCAGCATGCCGCCGGCGGCGGCGACGCCCGGCAGCACGCGGCGCGGCCAGGTCGAGAGCTGACCGTCGAGCATCTCGCGCTTGATCTCGAGGCCGACCAGCAGGAAGAACACCGCCATCAGCCCATCATTGATCCAGTGCGACACGCTGAGCGGGCCGAGATAGGCGTGGAGAGCGGCGAAATAGGTTTCGGCCAATGGTGAATTGGCGACGATCAGCGCAAGGGCTGCCGCAACCATCAGGATGATGCCGCCCGCCGCCTCGCCGTCGAGGAATTCGCGAAGGATGGATTTCGGCTGCTTGTCGCGCATCTGTGCTCCGTTGCCGGGTTTTCCGGCGGCGTTATTGCCGATGATGGGCAAAGGTCGATGGCACGGCAAGCGCAACTGTTTCCAGCGTTGGCGCCGCCCCTCATTGTCCTGCCGGACGTTCGTCATTCGAAAAGCCAAGCAGTTGGCTTTTCGTCCGCTTCGCGGACCATTCCTCAACTCCCCACATAGCGACGGGGAGAAAGAGGCAGCTTCAGCCTCGCCGTCGTCTCCTGCAACGCCGGCGATTGGCGAAACCGGCGATGAGAGCGCCCCTCTCCCCCGTCTCTATACCGGGGAGAGGATGCCGGCAGGCAGGTGAGGGGCAGCGCTGAGGTTCGGCAATTGGCGGCCGGCGCCGCCGGCGCGTGAACCTCAGCGTGGTGCGCGCTTGGCGAGTATCCGCTGCAGCGTGCGGCGATGCATGTTGAGCCGGCGCGCGGTTTCCGACACGTTGCGGTCGCACATTTCGTAGACGCGCTGGATGTGTTCCCAGCGCACGCGGTCGGCCGACATCGGATTTTCCGGGGGGGCGGCGCGCTCTCCGGCGGTGCGGGTGAGCGCTGCAAACACGTCGTCGGCGTCAGCCGGCTTCGACAGATAGTCGATGGCGCCGAGCTTCACCGCGGTCACCGCGGTGGCGATGTTGCCGTAGCCGGTGAGGATGACGGTGCGGGCATCGTCGCGCTTCTCGCGGATGGCGGCGACGACGTCGAGGCCGTTGCCGTCGCCAAGCCGCATGTCGACCACCGCATAGGCCGGCGGGTGGGCGCGCGCCTTGGCCACTGCCTCCTCGACGCTCTCGGCCGTCTCGACCACGAAACCCCTGGTTTCCATGGCGCGGGCCAGCCGCGTCAGGAACGGCTTGTCGTCGTCGACGATGAGCAGCGAGGTGTCCTCGCCTTCGACCATTGCGCCAATTGCTTCTTCGCCAGTCATTATCTCAAAAAATCCTGCTGCCTTAATTTTACGCAGATATAGTTCCTGAACGCCATTGTCCAATTTTGCCGCCTCCGCCAAGGCTTTTACGCGGTGTCGAACATCGAGATCCCCACCGATTCCGGGTTGAGGAAGACCGTGCGCGGCCACGATATCTGCACGATCGCGCCTTCGCCCAGTCCGCTCGAATTGCGGAAATCGAGCGTGGCGCCGGAGCGTTCGAGCAAGGTCTTGGCGATGAACAGCCCGAGACCCAGGCCACCGCCAGCCTCGTTGCCCTGGCGTGTCGACATATAGGGCTCGCCGATGCGATCGATGATTTCGGGGGGAAAGCCCGGCCCGTCGTCGATGATCGAGAAGGTGACGTCGAGCTCGTCCCAGCTCCATCGCACCGTCACACTGTTGCGGGCGAAGTCGACGGCGTTCTCGACCAGATTGCCGAGGCCGTAGATGACGCCGGGGTTGCGCCGTCCCACCGGTTCGGGGCCGACGCGCTCGCCCGGCCGAAGCTTGATCGAGATGCCGAAATCGCGGTGCGGCGCGGTCACCTCCTCGACCAGCGAGGTCAGCGGCAGACGCGACAGATGCGCCTCGCCCTCGGAGGACAGGCTGGTCAGCCGCTTCAGGATCTCGCGGCAGCGCTCGCTCTGCGACCGCAACAGCTTCACATCCTCACCATATTTCGGATCGTTACCCAGCGCCTTCTCCATTTCCTTGGAGACAAGGGCGATGGTGGCGAGCGGCGTGCCGAGTTCGTGCGCGGCGGCGGCGGCGAGGCCATCGAGCGCCGACAGATGCTGCTCGCGCTGCAACACCAGTTCGGTGGCGGCAAGCGCATTGGCGAGCAGGCGGGCTTCCTCGGCGACGCGGAAGGCATAGATGGCGGTGAAGGCGATCGAGGAAAACACCGCCATCCATATGCCGGCGACATAGATGAATGGCATGGGCAGCGGCGCGCCCTCATACCATGGCAGCGGCTGGTGGAAGAAGACCAGCAACGTGGCCGCCGCCATGACCAGCGCGCCGAGCACCGCAGTCAGCCGCAGCGGCAGCGACGCCGCCGAGATGACGACGGGCACGGTCATCAGCACCGAGAACGGGTTGGTGAGGCCGCCAGTCAAATAGAGCAGGCCGGCAAGCTGCAGGCTGTCGAAGGTCAGGATGAAAAAGGCTGAGAACGGGGTCAGCCGGTGCGCCGCCGGATAGCGGAAGGTCAGCACCAGGTTAAGCCAGGCCGAGCAGGCGACCAGCGCGAAGCAGAGGCTGACCGGCAGCGGGAATTTGAGCCCATAGGCGACGACCAGCACCGCCAGGCTCTGGCCCACGATGGCCAGCCAGCGCAGCCGGATCAGCGTGTTGAGGCGCAGCCGCTGGCTTTGCTGGAAGTCTGGCGCGTGCACGATGTTGATCATGGCCAAGGATTATAGCCGGGAAAGGACGAGCGCTAGGTCCCTCGCGGTTTGGCGCGGGCGGTGGCCGCAGCGAGCAGCGGATTTTCCGGCCAGACATGGCGGGGATAGCGGCCGCGCATGTCGGTGCGCACATCGGCCCAGGAGCCGCGCCAGAAGCCGGGCAGGTCGCGCGTCGTCTGGATCGGCCGGTGCGCCGGCGACAACAGCTCGAGCGTCAGCGGCACGGTGCCGTTGGCGATTGCCGGATGGCGGTCAAGGCCGAACAGTTCCTGCACGCGGATGGCCAGCACCGGCCATTCGCCGTCATAGCGGATCGGCACATGGCTGCCGGACGGCGCGTCGAAATGGGTCGGCGCCAGTGTGCCGATCTTGCGCTGCAAATCATGCGGCACCAGCGCCATCAGGCCCGACGACAGCGTGCCGGGGTCGATGGCGGCGAAGGACGCCTTGCCCGACAGGAACGGCAGCAGCCAGTCGTCGAGGCGTTCGAGCAGGGCGGCTTCCGAAACATCGGGCCAAGGCGCGCCGAGGCCGCGATGCAGCCAGCCAAGCCGTTGGCGCAGCGTCTCGCCGTCCTTGCCCCATTCCAGCAGCGACAGGCCGTGCTCGCGCAAGGCATCCAGGATGGCGCGGTCGGCGTCTGTTCCAGTTGGTGCGGGCAGCATGCGCTCCGACAAAGTGATGGCGCCGAGCCTGGCGGTCTCGCGCACGCGCACCGCGCGCCGCTCGCGGTCGAAGCTCGTCTCGCGGCGCGTTACGATCCTGTCTGACAGTGCGGCGCGGATATCGGCCTCGTCGACCGCTGCTGCCGCCGTAATGCGGGCGTTCTGCGCCTTGCCCTGCAGATCGGCGACGACCAGCCAGGTCTCGCCGGCCAGCGGATCGGCGGCGTCGACCATTGCACCGGAGCCGTTGGCGAGCACGAAACGGCCACGCTCGCCGCGCGCCCTGGCGACGCGGTCCGGCCAGGCGTGGATGAGCAAAAGACCGGCAGAAGCGGCTTCGCTGCTCTTGGCGCCGCCCGCCTGCTTCGCCNCCCCAGCCGCTCGGCCAGCTGCCTTGCCCCGACGGCGCGCGGCGACTTCTCAGTGCGAAAACGGATGAGCCGCCGTTCGAGATCGGCGCCATCGCCGCCGAGGCCACGCTCGGTGAGCAGCACGGCTAGCATCGCAGCCTCCAGCGCGTGGCCGGTGCCTGCCGCCTCGGCGACCATGTGCGCCAGCCTTACCGGCAGCGCCAGCTTGCGCATCGCGCCGCCCTGCTCCGTCAGCCGTCCGGCCGCGTCGATGGCGTGCAGCGCCATGAGCAGCGCCCTCGCCTCGTTGAGCGCCGGGGCCGGCGGCGGGTCGAGGAAGGACAGGCTCGCCGGATCGGCGACGCCGAAGGCGGCGCAATCGAGCAGCAGGCCGGACAGGTCGGCTTCCAGAATCTCGGGCGGGGTGAACGCGGGAAGGGCCGCCGTCTGCTCGGCCCGCCAGAGGCGGATGGTGACGCCTGGCTGCGTGCGCCCGGCGCGGCCGGCGCGCTGGTCGGCGGACGCCCTGGAAACGCGCACCGTCTCCAGCCGGGTCAGGCCGCTTGCCGGCTCGTAGCGCGGCAGCCGCGACAGGCCGGAATCGATGACGACGCGCACGCCGTCGATGGTGATCGAGGTCTCGGCGATCGACGTCGCCAGCACCACCTTGCGGCGGCCCGGCAGCGCCGGTTTGATGGCTGCATCCTGCGCCCTGTTGTCGAGCTGGCCGTAGAGCGGCACGATGTCGGTGTCGGCGCCGAGGCGGCCCTGCAGCCGCTCGGCCGTGCGCTCGATCTCGCGCTGGCCGGGCAGGAAGGCGAGCACGCTGCCGCTCTCGCCGGCAAGAGCGGAGCGGATCGCCTTGGCCATGGCGTCTTCGATGGGAACGCCGGCTGGCCGCTCGTCGTATCTGACATCTACGGGGAACGCACGGCCTTGGCTTTCGATCACCGGGGCGCCGGACAGGAGTTTCGCGACGCGCGCGCCATCGAGCGTTGCCGACATCACCAGCAGCCGCAAATCCGGCCGCAGCGCGCCCTGCACGTCGAGCGCCAGCGCCAGGCCGAAATCGCCGTCGAGCGAGCGCTCGTGGAATTCGTCGAAAATCACCGCCGAGACGCCGGGCAGCTCGGGATCGTCTAGGATCATGCGCGCCAGGACGCCTTCGGTGACGACCAGGATTTTTGTCCGGGCCGATGTGCGGTTTTCCATGCGCATGGCATAGCCGACGGTGGCGCCAGGCTCTTCATCAAGCAATTCGGCCATGCGGCGGGCGGCGGCGCGGGCGGCGAGCCGGCGCGGTTCGAGCAGGACGATCTTGCCGGCGACCAGCCAGGGCGCATCGAGCAGCGCCAGCGGCACCAGCGTCGTCTTGCCGGCGCCGGGCGGCGCCACCAGAACGGCGCTGTTGCCGGAGCCGAGCGCCTGGCTCAGGGCCGGCAGCACGGCGGATACCGGAAGCTCCGGCAAGGATCTCGTCGTCATTGCGTCCGCATATCAGCGGTCACCACAACCGTGCAACGGCTCAAAGCCTCGTGCGCGCAAACGGGTTCCAGCGCACCGTGCCCAGCCGCACCTCCTCGCGCACCATGGTGAGCAGGCCGGACGCGCCGACGACGGCCAAGCCGACCAGCGATATCCAGTCCGGATACTCCTGGAAGAACAACGCACCGAGGATCACCGCCCAGACGATCTGCGAATAATGCGTCGGCGCGATGCGGTTGGCCGGTGCGTATTTGGCGGCCAGCAGCTGCAGCAATTGGCCGCCGGCGGTAAAGGCGCCGCCCAGCACCAGCCACAGCAGCTGCATGGCGTTGGGGAGGGTGAACGATGTGGCGATGGTGCCGGCCCCGTTGAACAGCAGCCCGTAACCGATGAGCACGCCGAGCATGGTGGTGCGCTTTTCCTGCTGGGCGAGCGACCGCATCAGGATGACGCTGACCGCGGCAAGGAAGGCCACCGTGAAGGCGGCAAGGTGTCCGAGATGCAACTCGCGAAAACCTGGCCGCACCACCAGCATGACACCTGCAAAGCCGGCAACCACCGCCAGCCAGCGCCATGGACCGACCTTTTCTTTCAGGATGACGGTCGAGAGAATGGTAACGCAAAGCGGCGCCAGGAAGATCAGTGCATAGGTCTCGGCCAGCGGAATGGTGGTGAAGGCGTAGACGCTGAGCACGCCCGAGGCGATGCCGGCCCAGGCGCGGGCCTGCACCGCCCATGGCCGCCCGGTGCGCCAGAAGTCGCGCCAGCGCTCATCGACTGGGCGGCTGAAAAACAGGAAGCAGCCGGCAAACAGCGTGATGAAGAAGCCGATCTCGAAGACGGTGAACTGTCCGCCAAGGCTCTTGATAACGGCATCGCTGCACGAATAGCTTGCATAGGCGATGAGGGCGAGCAGGATTCCGTTCGTCACGTTTTTCCATTTCCGGGGAGAGTGCAGTGAAGGTATTGGCGCTCGGCGCGCATCCCGACGACATCGAGATATTCATGTTCGGTACGCTGGCTGCCTATGCCACGCAAGGCGCAGAACTGACTTTTGCCGTGGCCACGGATGGCGCCAGGGGCGGCATGGGCGACCCGAGCGTTTTGGCTCGTGTCCGCCGCGACGAGGCGGCGGCCGCTGCGGCGCTGCTCGGCGCAACCCTTCGCTTTCTCGACTTTCCCGACGGCGAACTGGTGGCTGATGCGGCACTGATCGCTTCGCTGAAAGCGCTGATACGCGAGACCGCGGCGGATCTGGTTATCACGCATGCCCCCAACGACTATCACGCCGACCATCGTGCTTTGTCGGACGGCGTGCGCATCGCGGCCTCGTTCGGCGTCCCCGTGCTGCATGCCGACACGATGGGCGGCACCGGCTTTGCGCCGACGCATTACGTCGACATTTCCGCCTACGGCGATATCAAGACGCAGGCGATCCGAGCGCACCAGTCGCAGTGGCCGGAGCAATATGTCGACAGAGCGCGCGTCCAGAATGAGTTTCGCGCCGGGCAATGCAACAGCGTTCCCGGCTCCCTGGCCGAGGCCTTCCGATTCGAGCCGACTTTTCCCTTCGCCGACATCCGCGCGCTGCTGCCGCCCGCGCCCCCTGTTCGGCCGGTGACGCCGCAGACGAAAATTATAGGCGACCCCGGCTAAGCAACTTCCGGGCGAGCCGTCCGGCAATCATTTCCCAACGATTTCAATCGCCGTTTCGCCATGTTGCGGCGCAGCGACGAATTCGCTTGCCTTGTTTAGTAAAAATTGCATCACTAAACAAATTACTAAACATCTGCGGCGCACCGCGCCGCCCTGGCGACGCATAGCGCGCCGTGTTTAGCCCCTCGGAGGAGCGAGGGTTGAGGGGTTCTTGAAACGGCCATCCGGGCGCGTTTCGCAAATGGGAGGAAGGCATGAAATCGAGCTTGAAACTGGCGTTGGGGCTGGCCTCGGCGATTACCGCGTCGACAGCCGTCTCGAACGCCGCGCACGCTGAAGACCTGACGCTTTGCTGGGCCGCCTGGGATCCGGCAAACGCGCTGGTCGAACTGTCCAAGGATTTTACCAAGGAAACCGGCATCGGCATGAAATTCGAATTCGTGCCGTGGACCAACTATGCCGACCGCTTCCTCAACGAGCTCAACTCGCACGGCAAACTGTGCGACCTGATCATCGGCGACAGCCAGTGGATCGGCGGCTCGGCCGAGAACGGCCACTACGTCAAGCTGAACGACTTCTTCGACAAGGAGAAGATCAGCATGGACGACTTCGTGCCGGCAACAGTCGTCGGCTATTCCGAATGGCCGAAGAACACGCCGAACTACTGGGCGCTGCCGGCCATGGGCGACGTCGTCGGCTGGACCTACCGTAAGGATTGGTTCTCCAAGCCGGAGCTGCAGAAGGAATTCAAGGAAAAATATGGCTGGGATCTCGGCCCGCCGACCACCTTCGACCAACTGAAGCAGGTCGCCGAGTTCTTCCAGAAGCGCGAGATCGACGGCAAGACCGTCTATGGCGCTTCGATCTACACCGAGCGTGGCTCGGAAGGCATCACCATGGGCGCCATGGACGTGCTCTACAGCTACGGCTTCCAGTATGAAAACCCCAAGAAGCCCTACGAGATGGAAGGCTTCGTCAATTCGCCAGACGCGGTCAAAGGCCTGGAGTTCTACAAGTCGCTCTACGATTGCTGCACGCCTCCGGGTGCCTCGAACAGCTATATGGGCGAAGGCGTCGACGCCTTCAAATCCGGTCAGGTGGCCATGCACATGAACTTCGCCTTCACCTGGCCCGGCCTGCAGAAGGACGAGAATGTCGGCGGTGACAAGATCGGCTACTTCGTCAATCCGAAGGGTCCCGGCAGCGCCCAGTTTGCGCAGCTTGGCGGCCAGGGCATTTCGGTCGTGTCCTATTCAGACAAGCAGGAATCGGCGCTGAAATACATCAAGTGGTTCGCCAACAAGGATGTGCAGGCCAAATGGTGGTCGCTCGGCGGCTATTCCNCGCTGAAATACATCAAGTGGTTCGCCAACAAGGATGTGCAGGCCAAATGGTGGTCGCTCGGCGGCTATTCCTGCCTGAACGCGGTGGTCAAGGACCCGGCCTTCCCGTCCAGCCAGCCCTATGCACAGACCTTCCTCGACTCGATGGCGATCGTGAAGGACTTCTGGGCCGAGCCGAGCTACGCACCGCTGCTGCAGGCGTCGCAGAAGCGCTTCCACGACTATGTCGTAGCCGGCCAGGGTTCGGCCAAGGACGCGCTTGACGGCCTGGTCAAGGACTGGACGCAAGTGTTCCAGGACGACGGCAAGATGTAACCGGACCAACGGCTCCTCCCGAGCCTGACCCCAGAGGCGGATGATTTTCAGGCCGAATCGATCAGAAATCATCCGCCTCAGGGCTAAAAAGAGAGAGAGCATGATGTGGTCCGAAAACCGCTTCACACTTTTCGGCATCATGCTCTTGGTCCCGTGCTGCCCTTGGCACGGGACGCAGTTCAGATAAATTCCAGTGTCGAGACTTGACGTGACCGAAGCAGGACTCACCATGCTCAATCGGACTGCGGAGAACGTTGCCCGGGCGACCCCGGAGCCGTTGGCCCGCAAGGTCCGGGGGATCAGCGACAAGGGCCTCGCCTGGCTGTTCATCTCGCCGACGATCCTGTTGCTCTTGGCCATCAACATCTTCCCGCTGTTCTGGGCGATCTACCTGTCCTTCACCAACTTCCGCGCGAACCGCCCGAACGAGGTGGTGAAAAACCTCGGCTTCGCCAACTACCAGCGCATCCTCGGCGACCAGGACATCTGGATCGCCATGCAGACGACGGCGCATTTCGTGTTCTTGACGATCCTGCTGCAGACGCTGATCGGTTTCACGCTGGCGTGGCTGATCGACAGGAAGTTTCGCGGCCACGCCTTCTGGACGACCATCATCCTGGTGCCGATGATGCTGTCGCCGGCGGTGGTCGGCAATTTCTGGCGTTTCCTCTACGAGCCGCAGATCGGCCTGTTCGCCTACGCCATCTCGTTCGTCACCCGGATACCACCGACCGACATCCAGATGCTGTCCAACGTGTCGCTGGCGCCGTGGTCGATCATCATCGTCGACACCTGGATGTGGACGCCCTATGTCATGCTGATCTGTCTCGCCGGCCTGCGCTCCATCCCCGAATACATCTATGAAGCCGCCGAGGTCGACCGCGCGTCCAACTGGCGGCAGTTCTGGTCGATCACGCTGCCCATGGCGCTGCCCTTCATCATGCTGGCGGTGCTGTTTCGAGGCATCGAGAACTTCAAGATGTTCGACATGGTCAACCTGCTGACCGGTGGCGGGCCGGGCTCGACCACCGAGGTCGCCTCGATCACGCTGAAGCGGCAGGCGTTCGAGAGCTGGCGCACCGGATATTCCTCGGCCTTCGCCATCATCCTGTTCGTCGCGGTGTTTGGGCTGGCCAACATCTACGTCAAGGCGCTGAACAAGGTGAAGCAGAGATGAGCCTGACCACCGCCCACTCCGTCGTCGCCCCCTCAGCCAATTCGAAGCGGATCGCCGGCACGATCATCGTGCTCTACGCGCTGATCTCGATCGTGCCGCTGCTGTGGATCTTCGCCACCAGCTTCAAGACGCCGCCGGATTCGATCGCCTATCCGCCCAAGATTCTGTTCCAGCCGAGCATCGAGGGCTATTGCAACCTGTTCACGACGCGCACCAGGCAAACGCCCGAGTACATCAACTCGCTCGGACCCGCGACCGGTTTCTGCGACGAGACCTCGCGCAAGCGCAACATGGTGATTGCCGGCCCGTCCAATTTCCTGCCGCGCTTCGTCAATTCGCTGATAATCGCCTTCGGCTCGACCTTCTGCGCGGTCTTCCTCGGCACGCTGTCTGCCTATGGTTTCTCGCGCTTCAAGGTGCCGCTGGCCGATGACCTTCTGTTCTTCATCCTGTCGACGCGCTTCATGCCGCCGATCGCGGTCGCGATTCCCATCTACCTGATGTACCGCGAGCTCGGCCTGTCCGACACCGCGCTGGGCATGATCCTGCTCTACACGGCGGTAAACGTGTCGCTGGCGGTGTGGCTGCTGAAAGGCTTCATCGACGAGATCCCGCGCGAGTATGAGGAAGCGGCGATGATCGACGGCTACACCAGGCTGCAGGCCTTCTGGCGCACCGTGCTGCCGCAAGCCACCACCGGCATCGCCGCGACCGCCATCTTCTGCCTGATCTTCGCCTGGAACGAATATGCCTTCGCGGCACTGCTCACCTCCGGCACGGCGCAAACCGCACCGCCCTTCATCCCGACTATCATCGGCGAAGGCGGCCAGGACTGGCCGGCGGTGGCGGCCGGCACGACGATCTTCCTGGTGCCGATCCTGGTCTTCACCATCCTGCTTCGCAAACAATTGCTGCGCGGCATCACCTTCGGCGCGGTACGCAAATGATTGGTGTGTCAAGTCGACCCCCACTCCGTCGAGCTTCGCTCGACACCTCTCCCCCGATCGACGGGGTAGAGGAAGGACGCGAACTTCATTCAGGCAGGCTGCCTTCCTCTCCCTCCGGAGGGGGGAGAGGTGACGCTGCGAAGCAGCGACGGAGTGGGGGAACCACCTGGCAACCGTCTCGCCCCGTTGCCGGGCAGAAGGAAGGCAGCTACGCATGACGCGCCCAGCCATCTCCAAAAAGTCATCCTGGCCTCGCTGGGCCCGGCGCGGCCTGATGGAAAACATTGCGACGGCGCTCATCGCCGTCGGCTTCCTGATGCTGTTCCAGCCTTTCGCGCTCGCGCTCTACACCTACTCCTTCATCACTATGCTCGCCGGCACAGTGATGTTCATCATCGTCTCGAAATTCCCGGAATAATCATGGCCGAAATCCGCGTCCAACATTTGAGAAAGGCCTTCGGCGATTTCGTCGCCGTGCAGGATTCCAGCTTCATCGTCGAGGATGGCGAGTTCTTCGTCATGCTTGGCCCGTCGGGCTGCGGCAAGACGACGACGCTGCGCATGATCGCCGGGCTGGAACTGCCGACGGGCGGCCAGATCCTGCTCGGCGGCGAGGATGTCACCATGCGCCGGGCGCGCGAACGCGACATCGCCTTCGTCTTCCAGCTTTTCGCGCTCTATCCGCATATGAATGTGCGCAAGAACATCGGCTTCCCGCTTCTCGCGCAAGGCATGCCGTCGGCCGAGATTCGAAGCCGTGTCGAGGAAACGGCGAAGCTGCTGCGCATCGACCATCTGCTCAACAAATCGGTCTCGGGCCTTGCCGGCGGTGACCGCCAGCGCGTGGCGCTCGGTCGCGCCATCGTGCGACGGCCAAAATGCTTCCTGATGGACGAGCCGCTCGGCACGCTCGACACCGAATTCCGCGATCTGATGGTGCATGAGCTGCGCGAGCTGCACAACCGCATCCACGCCACCACCGTCTATGTCACGCACGACCAGATGGAAGCGATGTCGATGGCCGACAAGATCGCCGTCATGAACCATGGCGTCATCGAACAGTTCGGCAGCCCGCGCGAAATCTACGACCGCCCGGCAACCATGTTCGTCGCCGACTTCATCGGCTCGCCGCCGATGAATTTCCTGGGCTTCGGTGGCGGGCTGGCGAAGGGGGCGAAGGAAATCGTCGTCCAGGGCGCCAAGGTGGCGGTGCCGGAAGTGCGCGAGGAAATTGCGCCCGCCGACATGGCGCTCGGCATCCGTCCCGAGCACATCCGTTTCGACGATGCGTCGAAACTGCGCGGCACCATCTACGGCACCGAATATCTCGGCACGACGCAGATCGTGGCGGTGGAGACGGCGGACGGCATCATCAAGGCGCGGGTGCCGGCCGAAATCCGGCTCGCTGCCGGCGATCATGTCGGGCTGACGTTGAACAGCGTGCGGCTGTCGCTGTTCGACAAGGGCTCGGGTCGGGCGGTGCGCACCGCGATCCACGATACCGCCTCTCAAGGGAGAGCGCAGCATGGCTGACGTGCACATCAAGGGCGTGACCAAAAGCTTCGGCGACCATGTCGCCGTCGATGGCCTCGACCTTAACATCGCCGATGGCGAATTCGTCGTGCTGCTCGGCCCGACCGGCGCCGGCAAGACGACGACGCTGAGATTGATCGCCGGACTGGAGCGGCCGGATGGCGGCACGATCCATATTGGCGGCCACGATGCGACGACGCTGTCGCCGGCCGAGCGCGACACCGCCTTCGTGTTCCAGCAATATTCGCTCTACCCGCATCTGTCGGTCTACGACAACCTCGCCTTCCCGCTGCGTTCGCCAGCGCGGAAAGTACCGGAGGACCAGATTCGCCGCCGCGTCGAAGAGGTGGCGAAGATGGTGCGCATCCACCACAAGCTGAACAACCGCTCGACCAAGCTTTCGGGTGGCGAAATGCAGCGCGTCGCCATTGGGCGCGCGCTGGTGCGCAAGCCGTCGATCTATTTGATGGACGAGCCGCTGTCGTCGCTCGACGCCAAATTGCGCGCCGATCTCAGGCTCGAACTCAAGCGCATCCAAGCCGAGCTCGGCGCCACCATGCTCTATGTCACGCACGACCAGATCGAGGCGATGACCATGGCGGACCGCATCGGCATCCTCAACAATGGCGTGCTGGTGCAGATCGGCACGCCGCGCACCATCTATTCCGAGCCGGCAAACCTTCATGTCGCCGCACGGCTCGGCCAGCCGGCGATCAATCTGCTGCCAGCGGGACTGCTGCCTGATGGTGGGGCGCCGACCGGAACCAAGACCATCGGCGCGCGCACCGAGCATCTGTCGATCGAGAAGACCGCAAACGGCCATGCCGACGGCGTCGTCGACTGGGTCGAACATCTCGGGGACCAGAACCATCTGCATGTTACGGTCGGCCCGAAGAAACTGGTGACGCTCACCGACCCCGATACGGATCTGGCCGAGGGCGACAAAGTGGTGATCCGCTACCGCTCGCCGCTGTATTTCGGCGCCGACGGACAAAGGCTGATGTGAAGATTTCGGCGGTCTAGACGCCGGCTTCTGACTGACGATTGCGAATACGGGACGAACTCGATGAAGCACTTTTTCAACCGCAGAGAAACGATCGTCACCGAGGCGCTGGATGGCCTGTTGCGGACCATCGGTTCCGGCGATCTCGCGCGCCTCGACGGTTATCCCGAGATCAAGGTCGTGCTGCGCGCCGACTGGGACAAGGCGAAAGTTGCCGTCGTCTCCGGTGGCGGCGCCGGACACGAACCGTCCCATGCCGGCTTTGTCGGCAAGGGCATGCTGACGGCGGCGGTTTCGGGCGAGATCTTCGCCTCGCCCAGCGTCGAGGCGGTGCTGGCCGCCATCCGCGCGGTGACCGGCCCCGCCGGCTGCCTGCTGATCGTCAAGAACTACACCGGCGACCGGCTCAATTTCGGCCTGGCGGCCGAGAAAGCGCGCGCCGAAGGGTTTCGCGTCGAGATGGCGATCGTCGCCGACGACATCGCCCTGCCGGATATCAACCAGCCGCGCGGCGTCGCCGGCACCTTGTTCGTACATAAGATCGCCGGCCATTTGTCGGAGACCGGTCAGGACCTGGCAGCCGTTGCTACAGCCGCTCGCGTGGCGGCGAAGGACATCATCTCGCTCGGCATGTCGCTGTCGTCCTGCTCGATCCCCGGCCAGCCACATGAAGAGCGGTTCGGCGAAAATGACGGCGAACTCGGCCTCGGCATCCATGGCGAGCCGGGCGTCGAGCGCATCGCCGTGCAGAGCGCCGACAGACTTGTGGCGATCATGGCGGAGCGGCTGGCGGTGCGGCTCGACCCGAACGCCAGCCACGCGTTGCTCATCAACAATCTCGGCTCGGTGCCGCCGCTCGAAATGTCGCTGGTCGCCAATGCCGTGCTGGCCTCGCCGCTGGCCAAGACCGTGAAGCTTGCGATCGGCCCAGGACCGCTGATGACGGCGCTCAACATGAACGGTTTTTCGCTGTCGCTGATCAAGCTCGATGCGGCGCGCGAGGCAGCCTTGCTGGCGCCTGTCGGCCCACATGCCTGGATGCCGGCCAAAACCGTCGTCGCGCCGGCTATCGTGCCTATGGCGAAAGCGGCTGGAAACAGTGCAGCCCAAAGGGCCAGCCAGGATTCCGGCACCAGGCGTTTGATCGTCACGGTCTGCGAACGGCTGATCGCGCTCGAAGAGACACTGAACGGGCTCGACGCCAAGGCGGGCGATGGCGATACCGGTTCGACGGTTGCGACCGGCGCGCGCAGCGTGCTGGAACGGCTCGATGCGCTGCCGCTGGCCGACCCTGCCGCCACGCTTGCGGCTATAGGCGATAGTCTGGGCGTCGCAATGGGCGGCTCCTCAGGCGTCTTGCTGTCGATCTTCTTCACGGCGGCGGCTCAGGCTTCGAACGGCGGAGCAACCCTGTCCAAGGCGCTGCTTGCCGGGCTTGACCGCATGACTTTTTACGGTGGCGCCAAGGTCGGCGACCGCACCATGGTCGATGCCTTGGAGCCGGCGCTGAAGGCGCTCGATGCCAAGGGGCTGGATGCCGCGGCTACAGCGGCACGGCACGGCGCCGAGGCGACCGCTGCCATGGAGAAGGCGAAGGCCGGACGCTCCGCCTATGTTGGCACCAAATTGCAAGGCGTAGTCGACCCTGGCGCCCATGCCGTGGCCGAAGTGTTCGCGGCCGCCGCCGCGCTGCATGCAACGGCCTGACGGCATGCTTAGATTGTCGAATGAAAACTCTTGCGATACTGCCGGCAGGATCGAAACCGGGAATCTGGACATGGCAGCGTTCGACCTTGCCAGGCTGATCACCGCCGCCGCGGACACGATCGCCGCTCACTCGGAAGAGTTGACCGCGCTCGACCAGGCGATCGGCGACGGTGACCATGGGCTGAACATGAAGCGCGGCTTCGAGGCTGTGCGCGCCGATGCCGGGGCGTTCGCTGCAAAGCCGCTGCCCGAGGCGCTGAAGGCGATCGGCACCAAGCTGGTGATGACGGTTGGCGGTGCGTCCGGGCCGCTCTTCGGTACATTGTTCCTGGCGCTCGGCAAGGAGATTTCGGGAGAGCCGGATCGTGCCAATCTGGCGGCTGTTTTCGGCAAGGCAATCGAAGCTGTGGCCGCCAGAGGCAAATCCCAGGTCGGTCAAAAGACCATGCTCGATGTGCTGCAACCCGTGCATGACGCATTGGTCAAAGGAAAGACGGCCATGGAAATCGCAGATGTCGCCGACGCGGCTGCCGAAGCGACCGTGCCGATGAAGGCAACACGCGGTCGCGCCTCATTCCTCGGCGACCGTTCTATCGGCCACATGGATGCCGGCGGACGCTCTGTGGCGCTGCTGGTGCGGACCGTCGCCGAAACCGTCGAGGGCCAAGCATGAGCAATGTCGGCATCGTCATCGTCTCGCATTCCCCGCTGGTTGCCGAAGGCACGGCCGACATGGTGCGGCAGATGGTGGGCGACGAAGTGCCGCTTGCATGGTGCGGCGGAAACGGCCATGGCGGGCTCGGCACCAGCGTCGAAGCGATCATGGGCGCCATCGACAAGGCGTGGTCGGAGGCGGGCGTCGCCATACTGGTCGATCTCGGCGGCGCCGAGACCAATTCGGAAATGGCGGTGGAAATGATCGGCGAGCCGCGGGCGCAGAAGATCGTCGTCTGCAACGCGCCGATCGTCGAAGGCGCGGTGATGGCCGCGACGGAGGCGTCCGGCGGCGCCTCGCTGAAGGAAGTGGTGGCGACGGCGCATGAATTGTCGCCGTCGTGAGCGAACGGGAATTTTGACCTGATGTCCGCATTTGCCGAGGCCACCGTCCTGATCACCCACGAGGTAGGTCTGCACGCGCGCCCTTCGGTGAAGTTCACCAAGCTTGCCAAGAGCTTTGCCGCCGAGGTGGAGATTGCGCTTGCCGCCAACGGCCCATGGTTCGACGCCAAGAGCATCGTCAAGGTGATGGCGGCCAGGGCGCCGAAAGGCACCATGCTGCACATCCGGGCCACAGGCGACGGCGCCGATGATGCCGTGAGAGCGCTGGCCGAGCTGGTGCGACGCGGTTTCGACGAGGATGCGGGCCATGCCCGAACCGCTTAGGCTGCAAGGCATTTCGGCCTCGGCCGGCTATGCCGAGGGGCCGTTGTTCAACCTCGACAACGGCACCGCGCACTACACGGGCAAGGCGAGCGCCGCGGACGAGAAGGCCGCATTGGAAGCAGCTATCGCCAGCGCGACGGACCGGCTCGCGACCCTGATCGAAACCGCCGATGACGAGGCCGCCGGCATTCTCGAATTCCAGCTCGCCATGCTTGGGGACGAGGCACTGACCGGCCCGGCTTTTGCCGCGATCGCGTCCGGCATGCCGGCTGACATGGCCTGGCGACAGGCGCTGGACGCCGAGATCTCCGGCTACGAAACGTCAGACCAGGACTATTTCCGGGCTCGCGCCGCCGATATCAGCGATATCCGCGACCGCGTGCTGCGCGCCCTTACCGAGGAGCAGGAGAGCGCTCCACCAGCCGGCGCCATTCTCTATGGCGAGGACATCGCGCCGACGCGCTTTCTCGAGACCGACTGGAGCACCGGCGGCGGCATCGCGCTGAGGGCCGGCAGCGCCGCCAGCCACGTCGCCATGCTGGCGCGCTCGCGCGGCGTGCCGATGGTGGTGGGGCTTGGCGCTTCGCCGGCTAATCCCGTCGGTCTGGCTCTGCTCGATGCGGAGCATGGCGGTATCGTGCTTTCGCCGACCACGACCGAGATCGAAGCGTTCCACCGGTCCTCGTCCTCGTTTGTGGCACATCGAGACAAGGCCGGAGCCTATCTCGCGAAACCGGCGGTAACCCGGGCCGGCACGACGGTGCGCGTGCAGGTCAACATCGCCGATCCGTCCGAGGTCGATGGCATCGACATCTCGACCTGTGATGGCGTCGGGCTGATGCGCACCGAATTCCTGTTCGGCAAGGCGCCGCCGGACGAGGAGACGCAATACCAGGCCTATCGCAAGGTGCTGGAATGGGCAGGCGACAAGCCGGTGACCATCCGCACCGTCGATGCCGGCGGCGACAAGCCGGTGCCGGGCTTCACCGTCGAGGAGAGCAACCCGTTCCTCGGTCTGCGCGGCATCAGGCTGTCGCTGGCAAGGCCGGAGGTGTTTCGCGTACAGATCAGGGCGTTGCTGCGCGCGGCGGTGCACGGCAATCTGAAGGTGATGTTTCCGATGATCGCCGTCGCGGAGGAGTACCAACGCGCCGCCGCTCTGTTCGTGGAGGAGCAGGCCGGGCTTGCCGCGCGCGGCGTAGCGTACAAAATGCCGCCGCTCGGGATCATGGTCGAGGTGCCGTCGGTGGCGATCGCGCCGGAAGCGTTCGCCGATGTCGCCTTCTTCTCGATCGGTTCGAACGATCTGACCCAATATGTTATGGCCGCCGCCCGCGACAACGCTGCCGTGGCACACCTCAATTCGGTGCGTCATCCTGCCGTGTTGCGGCTGATCGGCTCGGTTGCCGCTTTTGGCCTGCGCGCGAAAATCCCAGTCAGCCTGTGCGGCGATGCCGGCGGCGATCCGGCATCGATCCCGGCACTGCTCGAGGCCGGCCTGCGGGATCTCTCGGTGGCTCCCGCCCAACTCGCCATGGCCAAGGCGGCCATCTCGGATGCATCGGTCTAGGATGACTGAGATGGCCGACAAGACACCAGAAGCCGGCTCGGAAGAGGCGATCCGCGCCTACAAGACGATCCTGTCGCAGGTCATCGACCAGCGACCGTCGGGTATGCGACAACGCCTTGCCGACGCGCTTGGCAAGCACCGCAGCTTCGTCACCCAGATTTCCAGCGCGGCCTATTCGACCCCGATCCCGTCAAAACATCTGCCGGCTATTTTTTCGGTCTGCCATTTCAGTCCGGCCGAGCGCGATCAGTTTCTGGCTGCCTATCATCTGGCGCATCCCGGCAAGATGTCGGTTGCGGCAGGCATGCGCAAGACCCGGCATGTCTCGCTGATCGTGCCCGATTTCGGCGACGACAAGCAGAATGCAGCGCTCGACAAGGCGATCAACGAATTCATCCAGAAGATCACCAGCATCACCGGCAGGAGTGGCGGCTGATCGTGTTGTGTCGGGAGGACACATGAAGAAGTTTATGAATTCCGTCGACACGGTGCTGACCGAAAGCCTCAACGGCTTCGTTGCAGCTCATGCCGACATCCTGGTGCTGGGCGAGGAGCACAAATTCATTCGCCGCAAGGTGATGAAGCCGGGGAAGGTGGCGCTGATCTCGGGCGGCGGTTCCGGCCACGAGCCGTTGCATGCCGGCTTTGTCGGTCACGGCATGCTGGACGCCGCCTGCCCCGGCCAGGTCTTCACCTCGCCAACGCCGGACCAGATACTGGCGGCGGCCGCCGCCGTCGATACCGGCGCCGGCTGCCTGTTCATCGTCAAGAACTATGAAGGCGACGTGATGAATTTCGACATGGCCGGCGAAATGGCCGACGGCGTCCTGCAGGTGGTGATCAATGATGACGTCGCCGTCGAGAATTCGTCCTTTACGACCGGCCGGCGCGGCGTCGCCGGCACGCTGGTGGTGGAGAAGATCGTCGGCGCCGCCGCCGAGCAAGGCATGGCGCTGGCGGATCTCAAGGCGCTCGGCGGTCGCATCAACAGCGCGACGCGTTCGATGGGCGTGGCGCTGACCAGTTGCACGGTGCCGGCGGCCGGCAGGCCGACCTTCGAGATTGGTGATGGCGAGATGGAATTCGGCGTCGGCATTCATGGCGAGCCCGGCCGGCGTCGCGACACGTTGAAAAGCGCCGATGCGATCGCCGAAGAGATTTGCGCCGCGATCCTGGGCGATCTCGGCGACAGGGCGAAAGGCCCGGCACTGTTGTTCATCAACGGCTTTGGCGGCACGCCGCTGATGGAGCTCTATCTGATGTACAACAGCGCCCGAAACATCTTCGAAAAACAGGGCGTGACGGTGACCCGCTCGCTGGTCGGGTCCTACGTGACATCGCTCGACATGGCCGGCTGCTCGATCACGCTGACCATGCTGGATGACGAGGCAACGTCAATGTGGGACGCGCCGGTGCACACAGCCGCGCTGCGCTGGGGACTGTAACGGAGGGGCCTTGCCCATATCCCGAACAGGCGGCTTATGAACTTGCCTTAGCCTGCGGGACCGGACGGACCGTTACCCGCAGTCACGCCGACAGATTGCCCGCCTGCAGCGCGGCTTGCCTTGCGGCCGACCGCTCCGGCTTCATCCAAACCGAAGCCGTAGAAGTCTTATCGCGGTATCGGCAGCGACGGCCCGGCCACCACGCTGGACAACTTTCCTGCCTTGCGCAGCACGGGCGCTTCATACTTTTTCTTGGCCATTCCAAACACCCTTTTCAGTCCAGTGCAAAAGAATGGACCGAAACCGTGGAAAGTCAATTCATGAGCTGGTTCTGCCACCACACGCTGGCTTCATGCATGCTTTTCTGCAACATACGCTCCTCTGAGTTGGTTGTTTGACGCAATTCCGGACGGGAATTGCTGATGTGGGCGAACGCAATCCGGGTTTGATGCTGCCATCTCTTGCGCCTGCCGATGAAAAACTGCTGCTGACCTTCGCCGACCCGGAGGCGCCGGCTGCCATTGGCCGTGACGTTGCTGCCGAAAGCTTGCTGGCACTGCTCGTCAATGCCGAGTTCCACGGCGTGCTTCCCATCATGCTGCGCAAGCTCAGCGAGATCGGCGACGCCCGACTGCCTGCGGACGCGGCCTTGCGGCAAAAGCTGTCGGAACTGCGTGATCAGTCGACGCTGGCGACCGGCCAGTCGATGCTGCTGCAATATCATGGCGACCGCATCATCAAGGGGCTCGCCGCCGCCAGCGTGCCGGCGCGCATCGTCAAGGGGCCTGTCTTCGCCCGCAAACTTTACCGCCACGCCGCCGACCGGCCTTTCACCGACATCGACATTCTGGTCGAGCCGGCCAGCATCGCCGCAGCCAACGCTGTGATTGCCGGATGCGGCTTTGAACTCTGGAGCGAGGAGACGCAGTCGCAGGACCTGCAGGAGTTCAAGTGGCTGGAGAAGGAGAATACCAGCCTGCTGATCGAACTGCACGGCAACCTGGTGCATGATTCCGGCATGCGGCGGCGGCTGTCGCTCGGCTTTCGCGAATTGCAGATCATCGACGGCAGCGAGGCCGACACGCCGGCCGCGCTGCTGACCATCGCCATTGTTCACGCCGCCGGCGGGCACAAGTTCCACCGGCTGCAGCTTTGCGTCGACGTGCTGCAGGGCGTGCGCGCGCTGCGGTCGCCCGCGGATGAAGACCGGCTTTTCGAGGCGGCGCGCATCAGCGGCATCGAGCTCGAACTGGCGACGGTTCTCAATGTGACGGGGCGGCTGTTTGATGCACCGCGCGCGATCGAACTGGCCGACCGCATCAAGCCCGACCTCTCGATATTTTTGGCCAAATGGCTGATCACCGGCGATACGCTGCTCGGCGTCAATTCCAGGGACAAGATGCATTCGCGCCTGCGCCGCGACGCCTTCCGCTGGATCCAGCGGCTCGCCAGGCCAAAGTCACGTTTTGCCTGAACTTGCCGCGCCGGCCGTCAGTCCGGCGCCGGCAGCGCGGCGCGGATCAACGGTGACGCCTCGGCCGGTTTTTCGCCGACTTCCAGGGTAAAGGTCGGGACGGCTTTGACCAGCGTTGCGATAGTTGCCATGCGGCGCCTCTGCGCCGGCAAAAGGCCGGTCATGCCGGTCCTGACATTGTCGGTGGCAAGCGCCACCAGGGCGTCTGTCCTGGTCATGGGCACGAGCCGGGTTTGCGCGTCCGCCGAGCGGGCGAGATGAAGCAGTGCCGCAACCGGTCTGCCGACAGTCTCCTCGATGCGGATGATCTCGGCGAGACGTTCCAGCGAGACGGCCTGCTCGCCATTGGCGTCCCATTTGTCGCCAAGGCAAGGCGCCACGAAGGGCAGCATTGCCGCCGTGTGGCGGTGGACCTTCACCTTGCGCGGCAAGCCCCAGGCCGTGATGCCGCCGCCGGCCAAAATCTTGAGGATCATGGCGTCATCAGAGCACAGGCCGAAGCCTTGCGACGCCAGCGCCAGCGACGTCGTCGACTTGCCGGTGCCGCTCGGCGCATGGATCAGCACCAGCGCCTCTCGGCCGGGCAATGTCAGGCCGGCGGTGTGCAGCATGTGCTGGTCGCCGGCATCAAGTGCTGCATCCAGCACCATCATCAGCACCGTCCATTTGACCTTGGCATCGGGATGGACTCGTATCTCGGCCCAGCCTCCATCGGCATTGATCGAGACGGTCTGCAGGCCGGGAAAGACCAGATGAACGGTGCCGCCACCGTCGATCAGCCGGCAATGGCCGTCCTCCGGCACGTCGCCGTCGAAAGCGAGTTTTCCGGCAGGCGATTCCGGTAACTCCCGCGTCTCGACGATGTCGACGCGGAAATCGGGCTCGGCCGGCCCGCTCACGCGCAACGTGCCGAGCATGAGGTCGAAGCTCGGCCAGAGATCGGCCCGCGAGGCCGATATGCTGATGACCTGGCCCTGGAGATCGTAGCAGAAGGTGGTCGCCGGACCGGTCAAGCAGCGTGTGCCTTTCCGGCATCGGCGTGATGGCGATAGATCTGGACCATGCCGGGGAGGCTGTCCGAGACCACTGGGCGGCCATCGAGACAGACCCAGCAATGGGCAGACATACGCGGCGCCTGCATCGACTTCGGATCGACGCCGAAGCGCAGATCCGGATCGAAGCCGGCAAAGCGCAGGAAGCGGTGGGCGAGCAGGCCCTCGCGCAGGCATCTGCGGTCGCGCATCAGCCAGGGGTGCCGGACGGTCCGGTTGACGGCAGCGACGATGTAGGCTGACGACAGGCCGCGATAAGGGGTGGGTGCGCTGAGCGGCGCCCATTTCAGCACCGATTCGAAGCTGCGGCGGCCGATCAGGGTCGGCATCAGCCGCGCGCTTGCCCATAAATGGACACGAAACAAAGCGCGCAGGAGAACGCCGTCCACCATCAGGGAGCCGGGTCGGCGAGAATGCCTTCGCTCACCAGTTCGGCGGCCAGCGCCGCCATGTCCTGGTCGAGCGTGCCCTTGTCGACCTCGAACTCGTCAGACAACAGGACGACGATCTGGTCAAGGCTGCGGGCGCCGTCCACCTTGTCGAGAAAGGCTTCGGTGGTGCCGTTGCAGGTGTAAAGCTGGCCGCTGCGCGCCAAGAGAACGACGGCGCCATCGCCGACATGCTGGACCGAGGCGTCGTCCGCGAGCCGCAGAACCATTTCAGAACCGATTTGGGCCATGGAGCCCCTCCACCATTTTCCTGGAGAGCAGATAGCGCGGCGATGCGGGTCTGTCCATTGCGCGGACGAGAGTGAGAACAGGCAGGCCTGACCGTTCTGTGGCAATCCGGCAACGCCACCATCCTCACGACACAGGCAACCGAAGCCTAATGGAGACATCCAACTTCAGATTGTGGTAACTTCCACATCGTTCAGAGCCTGAGAACAGGGAAGCACCCCAGAAATAGTCGGTGATTGCAGCTGGGAATCACCGCCGCAAACTGTCAAGCCAGCTATCTCGCAGGGTCAAGGTCTTGCTTTTCTTACCTAAAGTAAGCTATGGAGTCGCGGGGTTTTGGGAGAGCATTGGGTATGCGTTACAATTGGGAGCGGGCTCCGACCGCGTTCGAACGTCATCGAAAAGCATTGGCAGCCGCCATATTGATTGCGGGTGGCGTCGGGCTGATGCTGGCGGCCTTGCCGCTTTAAGAGCTGATATCCGACACGAACGCCCTGCTTTTCCGGGCGCATGAGCTTTTTCTGCCTGCCACAAGGGGGGCCGCAGCTTAGCGTGCCTGGCCGGTTACGGCGATGAAGCGGCGGTCGCGTCCTTCGAAGCCCTGGCTGAAGCGCTGCACCAGCACCGCCACTACCGCGGGCCTGCCGGGCGGGGTGTATTCGTAGGATTCCGACAGGCTGTAGGAAGTCGGGCAGTTGCGCGAGCCCGGCACGGCCTTGTCCTCGTGCAGCACCTTGAACGGCTTGCCGTCCTGCCCCTGCAGCGACAGGCGGAAGCCGCGGGCCTTGCCCGTCTTGTCCCCTTCAAGTGTCTTGTCGCCTTGAAGTGTCTTGTCGCCCGGAAGAACTTGGTCGCTTGGCTTCGCGTCATCAAAGCTTGCCGAGCAATCCTCCTTGCTGTCGGCAAGGATCTCATCGAGTTGGATGGTCGAAATCTGTGTTTCGCCATAGAACGGCGACAGCCATTTCTGCGCGGCCTGATCGAGGCGACGGATGTCGTTGTAGTCGACCGTGTCGTCCGGGAAGGTGAACCTGTCGGAGGCCGTGCGCGTGCCGCGCTCGGCGATGGCATATTTGGCCAGGATTGGCGCGGCCTGCTTTGCGGCCTGCGCCCGTGCCTGCTCCACCGTCGTGGTCGCCTCTTCCGATTCATCGAGGACAAGGATCGGCTTGCCGCCGACGAACTCGTCTGTGCTTGTGTCGATGATGTCGATCTGCGACCAGCCGGAAACGGCAGCGTCGAGCTCGCCATATTGCTCGAAGGCGAAATATTTGCCGTCGGGGGAAAAGCCGATGATGCGCCGCGCGGCGGCATCGCCGGCCTGGGCGGCGAAAACGATCGTCAACAGCAGCGCTGCTCCAACGGCAGATCCAACCCCGTATCGTACCGTCATTGCGCGCCCTGCCCCGATTTCAAACCCGGCCATGGTGCCTGCAATTTATGGCCAAGGCGAGATCGGCCAAGCCCCAAATATCGGGAAAGACATGGCATTTGGGGAAAGACGTGGCCGGGAAAACCCGCATAGGCTATTGCAAGATAGAGAGTTTTCCCGAGGAGGGATGAATGGCGTCACGCTACCACGAGGTCTATGACGGCTGGAAACGCGACCCGGAACAATTCTGGGCCGATGCGGCCGAGGCGATCGACTGGTATTCGCCGTGGGCCAGCGTCTTCGATGCCAAGGCGGGCGTTTACGGGCGCTGGTTCAACGGCGCCAGCTGCAACACCTGCTTCAACGCTCTCGATCGCCATGTCGCAGGCGGCCGCGCCGACCAGATCGCACTTATCTACGACAGCGCGATTACCGGCACGGTCAAGAAATTCACCTATGCCGAATTGAAGCGCGAAGTGGTAGCGCTGACTTCGGTGCTCAAGAACCGCGGCATTCGCAAAGGCGACCGCGTCATCATCTACATGCCGATGGTGGCCGAAGCGGCGGTCGCGATGCTTGCCTGTGCCCGCATCGGCGCGGTGCATTCGGTGGTGTTCGGCGGCTTTGCCTCGCACGAGCTCGCCACCCGCATCGACGACGCCAAGCCGAAGCTGGTCATCTCCGCGTCCTGCGGCCTGGAGCCTGGACGTGTCGTGGCCTACAAGCCGCTGCTCGACAAGGCGATCGAAATGTCCCGCCACAAGCCGGACGCCTGCCTGATCCTGCAGCGCGACCAGCTGCGCTGCGATCTGAGGGAGCATTACGATATCGATTTTGCCGACGCCGTTGCCCGCGAGCGCGCCGCGGGCGCCAACGTCGATTGCGTTCCGGTGCTCGCCACCGACCCGCTCTACATCATCTACACCTCCGGCACGACCGGCCAGCCTAAGGGCATCGTGCGCGACAATGGCGGCCACATGGTCGCGCTCAAATGGACGATGGAAAACGAATTCGGCGTCAGACCGGGCGAAGTGTTCTGGGCGGCCTCCGATGTCGGCTGGGTGGTCGGCCATTCCTACATCGTTTACGGACCGCTGCTGCATGGTGCGACAAGCGTGCTGTTCGAGGGCAAGCCGATCGGCACACCCGACGCCGGCACCTATTGGCGGGTGATCGCCGAACACGGCGTGGTCGCGCTGTTCACCGCGCCGACAGCCTTCCGCGCCATCAAGGGGCAGGACCCCAAGGGCGAATTCGTGCCGAACTACGATCTGTCGAAATTCCGCACTCTGTTCCTGGCCGGCGAACGCGCAGACCCGGAAACCATCAAATGGGCGGAGCAGAAACTCAACGTGCCGGTGGTCGATCATTGGTGGCAGACCGAGACCGGCTCGCCGATGACCATCAACCCGGCGGGCCTCGGCCTGCTGCCGGTGAAATACGGCTCGCCCGGCGTGCCGATGCCGGGCTACGACATTCGCGTGCTCGACGATGCCGGCCATGAAGTGCCGCGCGGCACACTTGGCAATGTGGTGGTGAAACTGCCGCTGCCGGCCGGCTGCCTGCCGACGCTGTGGAATGCCGACGAGCGTTTCCGGCAAGCCTATCTCGAGGAATTTCCCGGCTTCTACAAGACGGCCGATGCCGGCATGATCGACGAGGACGGCTACCTCTATGTCATGGCGCGCACAGACGACATCATCAATGTCGCCGGACACCGGCTGTCGACCGGAGCCATGGAGGAGGTGCTTTCAGCGCATCCCGATGTTGCCGAATGCGCCGTCATCGGCGTCGCTGACGCTATGAAGGGCCAGGTCCCGCTCGGCTTCGTCGTGCTCAATGCCGGTGTGTCGCGCGATACCGCTGCCATCGAAGGCGAAGTGGTGGGGCTGGTGCGCGAACGGATCGGCCCGGTCGCCGCCTTCAAGACGGTGGTGACGATCAAGCGCCTGCCCAAGACGCGCTCCGGCAAGATCCTGCGCGGCACCATGCAGAAGATCGCCGACAAGGAAGAATGGACGATGCCGGCGACCATCGACGATCCCGCCATTCTTGACGAGATCACCGCGGCGCTCAAAGCCCGCGGCATCGGGGTCTGACAGCCCCAGTGGCGTTGTTTCAGCGGTCCAGACCTCCCCGGCCGGCGCCGCGCGAGCGCCTGGAAATGGATATGGACGACACCGTCGTCTACGCGATCGGCGACGTGCATGGCTGCTACAAGGAATTGCTGTCGCTGGAGCAGAAGATCCAGCTCGACGCGCTGCAATTTCGCGGCCGCAAGATTATCGTCATGCTCGGCGACTATATCGATCGCGGGCCGCAATCGGCGCGCGTGCTCGATCATGTCTTGGCGCTACCGCCAACAGGGTTCCTGCGCGTCTGCCTGGCGGGAAACCACGAAGTGGCGATGCTGAACTATCTCGACGGCTATCTGTCGCGGGACCGCTGGCTGGCGGTCGGCGGCCGCGAGACGCTGTTTTCCTATGGGGTTGATCCGGCGCGGCTTGCCAGCCTCTATGCCTCGAGCGACGAGGTCGACCGGCGCGTGAAGGAAGTCATTCCGGCCAGCCATATCGACTTTCTGCGCAGCCTGCCGGTGCTGCTCTGTTCGGATAAATTCGTTTTCGTCCATGCCGGCATCAGGCCGGGTATCGACCTGGTCGCACAGGATGAGCAGGACCTGCTCAACATCCGCGACGAGTTCTTCAACACCGCCCATCTGCTCGACCGCTTTGTGGTGCATGGGCACACGCCGGTCGATATCCCCAGGCTTGACGGGCGAAGGCTCGGGATCGACACCGGCGCCTTTCAAAGCGGCCGGCTGACAGCGCTCAGGATCGCGGGTAAATTCGGCAAGCTGATCTTTTCCTGACCTGCCGTGCTTCTTCGTTTGAGCGTGATCCTTTCCGAAAACCGGATCCGCTTTTCCGGATCACGCTCCTTTTCAGGATCGCGCTCCGTTCAGGCGGCGGTCTTGGCCCGCACGTCCGATTTCTCCAGATAGTAGGTCGAATAGCGGTCGAAGAACTTTTCCGAGCCGCCGAGCGAGCCGTATTTCGGCAGCTTCTTCAGATCGACCTTGTTGAGCACGGCGCCGACGACCTTGCTTGCGACGTAGGGTTCCTGCTCCAGCAGCGAGCGCACCATGGCGCGCGGCGTGCGGCCCCATTCGGCAACCAGCACGAAGCCGTCGACCAGCGGCGCAAACGCCTTGGCGTCGACCACGGGGCCGAGCGGCGGCAGGTCGACGATGATGTACTCGAACGTCTCCTTGGCGTTGTCGATGAAGCGCCGCATGCCGGCCGACGACAGCAGCTCGCTGGTATGCGAGAACTGCCCACGCAGCACGGCCGGGATGATCGCCAGCTTGGTCTGGCGGTCGACTTTGCCGACCGACTGCCAGGTCTGGCCGTTGACCACGGCCTCCATCAGCCCCTGCTCGGCCTCCATGCCGAGGTTGCGGCTGAGGCCAGGATTGCGCAGATCGGCGTCGATCAAAAGCGTCTTCGAGCCGTTGGCGGCCAGCAATCCGGCGAGATTGGCGGCGACCGTAGACTTGCCCTCGCCGGGCAGGACCGAGACCACGCCTATGACCCGGCTGCCTTGCCCTTCCATGACGACGTCGAAGGCGATCTTGGCGTTGCGCAGCGTTTCGGAGAACATCGATGCCGGCGCATCGACGCTGACCCGCATGCGCGCCCGTTTCTCGGCCGCCGACAATGTGTTGGCGCCTTTGGCATCCGCCGCACCGCCGTCGGCGTCCTTGCCGAGCCTGCCGCCGATCATCGGCAAATAGCCGAGGAATTTGAGGCCGACGCGATCGCGAATGTCCTCGCCGGTCCTGAAGAAGCGCTCGTTGAACTCATTCAGGCCACCGAAGCCGGCGCCAAGCAGCACGCCAAGCACCAGCGACAGCGCCAGCACCCTGGAGGTGCGCGGGCTTGAGGCGGAAAGCGGCGTTGAGGCATCCGAGATGATGCGGACCTTGCCGACCGGGAAGGATTGCTGCTGCGAGGCCTCCTCGTAGCGGCTAAGGAAGGTCTGGTAGAGCGTGGTCAGCGCCTGCGCCTGCTGGTCGAGTTCGCGCAGTTTGACCTGGCTCTGGTTGTCGATGGAGCTCTTGCCGGCCGCGTCGGCGATCTTCTGCCTCAGTGAGGTCTCGCGTGAAAGCGCGACTTCATATTCATTGCGATAGCTTTCGGTCAGTTGCTTCAACTCGCCGAAAATCTGGGTCGACAGATCGGCCTTTTCCTTGGCCAGCGCCACCGCCTGCGGATGGTCGGCGCCGAAATTGGCCGTCACATCCTGCAGCCGCTTGGCCACTGTGAGATAGCGGGTCTTGAGCGTTGCAATGACCGAGCTTGCCGGCTGATCGCTTGAGATGGCGGAATCGTTGAAGGCATTGTCCGAGCCGCTTTCGACGATGGTCTTGTATTGCTGGTAGCGGGCGCTGGCGCGCGCCGTATCGGCCTGCGCGACGATCAGTTGCGCGGTGAGATCGGCAATCTGTTTGTCGCTGATCAGCTGGCCGTCGCTGTTGGCGGCCAGACCATGCTCGGCCCTGAATTTCTCGACCGCCATAGCGGCCGCCTGTGAGTTCTGACGAAGCTCGGTCAGCCGGCCCTGCAGCCAGACCGCAGCGCGTTCGGTGGCGTCGAAACTGGCGTTGAGCTGGTCGGCGAGATAGGCGTCGGCATAGGCCTTGGTGATGGCGGTGGCGAGCGCCGGATTGGTCGACTGGTAACCGATGGCGAGCACATAGGAGCGGCCGTTGCGCTGCGCCAGCACCTCGCTCTGCAGCTTCAGCACGGCATAGTCGTGGCGCGCCGTCTGCATCATGGCCTGGCGTGTCGCCTCATCGACGTTTTCCATGCCGGGAATCTGCTCGGCGGAACTTGAGCGGAAATAGCCGATCACGCCGCGCACGAAGCCGATGCCCTTGACCAGCGCCGATTGAGGCGGGTTCATGAACTCTGCGCTCTGGTCGAGTTTCAGCTTGTCGACCACCACCGAGGCCAGCCGCGCCGAGGTGATGATTTCGATCTGGCTGAGCAGGGCGGCGTCGGTCTGCATGGTGACGGATGCAGCCGAGATGTCGTCGATGACCTTGTTCAGGCCTTCGTCGATCAGCACGCTGGCGACCGACATGTATTGCTTGGGCGTGGTCTGCAGATAGAGCAACCCCAGGAACAGGCCAATGATGGCGCAGACTGCCACCACCTTGACCTGACGCGCCGCCATGCCAAGCAGGCGCTCGACGTCGATGAAGTCTTCACCCTTTTCCTGATCGGGGTTGGGCAACGGCATCCTCTTGTCGAGAGGAAAGCTGGCATAATTCATCTTCGATCCAATTCTAGGTTACAGGCGCCGGAGCGAGACGGGGCACCTCGCCCGGAGCTGCGGAGATCGGGGGCAAGATATGCAACGCAAGCTTCATGCCATCTGGCGCCAGGCCTGAGCGGCCTGGCGTGCAGGCACGAGCCGCGCCATCGTCCAAACGCATATGCCCTCGAAAGATGGGCATTATGCGGCCACTTCCTGACGCTCATGCGACCGCACGAACGCCTGCAGCATTTCCAGCACAGGTCCCTTCATGTCGTCGCGCGCCAGCGCGAAGGCGATGGTCGCCTCTATGAAGCCTTCCTTGGAGCCGCAGTCGAACATGCGGCCATTGAAAGGCTGGGCAAAGAAAGACTGGCTTTTCGCCAGCCGCACCATGGCATCGGTAAGCTGGATTTCGTTGCCGGCGCCGCGCTGCTGGTTGCCCAGCAGCGAGAAGATCTCGGGCTGCAGGATGTAGCGGCCGTTGATGTAATAGTTCGACGGCGCATTGGCCGGCGCCGGCTTTTCGACCATGGCCGTCACCTCGAAGCCACTGCCTGTCTCGGCGCCGCGCCCGACGATGCCGTATTTGCTGGTCTCGCTGGGATCACAGCGCTCGACGGCGATCACATTGCCGCCGGTCTGCTGATAGAGATCGACTGTTTCAGCCAGGCAACCTCGGCGGCCGAACGACACCATATCGGGGAGCAGCAGGGCGAAGGGCTCGTCGCCGATGACTTCGCGTGCGCACCACACCGCATGGCCGAGACCATGTGGCGACTGCTGGCGGATGAAGCTGGTGGCGCCGGCCACGGGCAGCATGCTTTCGAGCGCCTCCAGCTGGGTCTTCTTGCCGGTTTGTTCGAGCGTTCCAATCAGTTCGGGGTGCAGGTCGAAGTAGTCCTCGATGACAGCCTTGTTGCGGCCGGTGACGAACACGATGTGCTCGATGCCGGCTTCGAAGGCCTCGTCCACCGCATATTGGACGACCGGCCGGTCGACCACGGGCAGCATCTCCTTCGGAATCGACTTGGTTGCCGGCAGGAACCGTGTTCCAAGCCCCGCCACAGGGATGACTGCCTTCCTGATTTTCTTCATCGCAAATTCCTTCTGAGCAGATCGATTTCAGCCTGTTGCAGGCCACGAACAAACGTCTTCATGTACTCGCCCTCCTTACCTCTCCGCGCCGACGGCAAACTGCGCCGCCACCCTTTTGAGGCGGACGGCGATCGGCATCGACATGTGCCTGACAGCCGCCGGATCACTTAGCGCGGTGCGTATCGCTTTCAACGGCGAACGCGCCTTGATGTGCTGGACCAGCGACAGGAACGATGCCGCCTTGCGCAGGCTGCGGGCGCGTTTGGCGAAGGCGGCCGCAGCAGCAGCGTCCATGGAATTGGTCTCGGCGAAGACCGCGTCGGCCTTGCGCATCGCCTCGATATGGTGAAGCTCGAGCACGCGCGAGATCGAGCCCGTGCGGATGTGGTAGATATAGCCGGTCGTCGGCTCGACGACGCATTTTCCGCCCTTGGCCAGCGCGTTGGCGAGCAGGATGTAATCCTCGCCGATGCTCAGACTTTGATCATAGCGAAGGTCGTTTTCGATCAGGAAACGGCGCTGGAAGATCGGCTTGAGATAGCCAAGGTTGAACGTGGACTCGAAAACGATGTTGCCAGCGATGTAGTCGGCGAGCGTGATTTCACGCAGGCCCTCCAGATATTCGGCGGGAAACATCGTCGCTTCGGCAATGCCGTCCTCGCGCACCACCTGGAGGTTGTCGACGGCGATCACAGCGCCCGCGCTTTCGGCCCGCGCGATCATGGCGGAAAGCCGCCCGGGCAGGACGGCATCGTCGGAATCGAGCACCGCAACCCAGCGGCCGGAAGCCAGTTCGAGCCCGGCATTCCTGGCGCCGCCAGGGCCACGATTTGCCGGCAGCGCAACCACTTTGACGACATCTTCGGGATAGGCTCTTGCAACGTCGAGCGTGTTGTCGCGCGACTGGTCGTCGGCGACGATGATTTCGACGCTGACACCGCGCTGGGCCATGGCGCTTGCGATCGCCCGGTCGAGCGTGGCCGCGGCATTGTGGGCTGCGATGACAAAGGAGACGTCAGGCTGCACGCTTGCCTCCTTGCTGCGGGGAAGACAGTCCGTATTGGCGAATTTCGCTGATACCGACCAGGCCGCTGACGACGCCGACATGCATGATGCCGCGCAGCACGCTGCGGTTGCGGCGGACCGGGCTAATCGCGGTCAACGCCGCCATGCCGAAGCAATAGACGGCCTTGGCCGAGGCAAGGCCGACAGCCTTCGCACGCTCTATCACGCCTGCGTCATGGCCGATGAGGTGGCCATGCGTCTGGCCGAAGCGGAAGCGGCGGCGGCGCAGCCAGTCGAAAGCGGCTCGCGAACGCGGCACGACTTCCTCGACCCACGCCTCCGGCGCAAAGGC
Organism: Mesorhizobium sp. L103C119B0; assembly: GCF_000502235.1. Taxonomy (NCBI): domain Bacteria; kingdom Pseudomonadati; phylum Pseudomonadota; class Alphaproteobacteria; order Hyphomicrobiales; family Phyllobacteriaceae; genus Mesorhizobium; species Mesorhizobium sp. L103C119B0. The sequence goes on from NZ_AYXE01000005.1 coordinate 126,355, forward strand.
GATGCGACCGCCTGCCTTGACCATGCGGTCGAAGAATTCGGTGTCCTCGCCGCCGCTCTGGCCGCGCGCCAGGCTGAAACGACGGTCGCGCAAGCTGTCGGCGCTCATCCTCAAAAGGACGTTGCAGGTGTAGCCGGTGCGGATTTCGCCCTGCACCCAGACCGGCAAGGTCGAATGGAAATCGCCCTTGCGCATCCAGTCCGGCGCATCCGGGCGGTAGAGCGCCCGCACCGGACCGAGCACGGCCTCGGCGCCGCTTGTCTCCGCGATAGCAATCAGTTCGGCCAGCCATTGCCGGGAAGCGGTTTCATCGTCGTCGATGAAGGCGACAAAATCGGCCGTGCTGGCATCAAGACAGGCGTTGCGGGCAACCGAGATGTTGCGCGCCGGAGCGTGCCGGTAGCGGGCCACGAGCTTCAATTCGCTCGCCAGCGCGGTCACCAGCGGCTCGGCGGTCGGCTCGTCGTCATTGTCGGCGACGATGACGCCGATGCCGAAACCGGCAGGCATATCCATGGCAGCGAGCGACCGCAGCGTGTCGGCCAGTTCCGGCCGCCGGAACGTGCAGACGCAGATGTCGATTCGGCGGCTGTCGGCGACCATCATGCCACCCCGCGCTGCGATCGCGAGCCGAGCAGTTGCAGCCAAAACCCGAGCGACCAGCCGAAATGCATGACCATCGCCGAAATGCCCGCCAGCACATTGTTGGGATTGCGCTGGCTGATGGCGGTCACAGCGCCGTAGCCCAGACAGACCGAAGTCCAGACCAGCAGCGGCACCGCCGCCAGCCAGTGGATAAAGGAAAATACCGCGAGAAGGACGACCGGCGCCACCAGCAGCGGGATCATCTGCCGAACTTTCGGGATCATACGGTGCTTGAGCACATTCTTGGCGCGGCCGCGGCCATAGCCGAGATATTGGAAATACAGGCCCTTCAGCGACGAACGCGGATAGTAGACCATCTGCGTCTTGCCGCTCATCCAGATGCGGTAGCCAGCCTGGCGCAGCCGGTAGTCGAGTTCGGCATCCTCATTGTGGCTGAAGCTCTCGTCATAGCCGCCGACCGCGGTGAAGGCCGAAATCCGGATCAGCGCGTGATGGCCGTGGTCGACCCATTCGCCGGCCGAGAGGTGCCGGTGCTTGGAGCCGCCGGTGCCGAGCTTGGAATTCTGCGCCGCCGCGACCGCTTTCTGCACCGCGCCGCTGCCGCTGGTCAGCATCGAGACGACGACCGAATCGGCTGAAGTGGCGAGCGCCTCCTCGACCAGCCGGTCGCAATAATCGGCGGGATAGCCGCCATGGGCATCAATGCGGATCAGGTATTCGGCGCCGTCACCGAGGCTGGCGACGGCGAGATTGATCGCCGCGCTCTGGATACGTTTTGGGTTGTGCAGGAGGACGACCTGAGGGTCCTTGGCCGCAACCGCTTCGACAATGGCCAAAGTACCATCGGTGCTGCCGCCATCGGCAACGACGATGCGGGCGCCGAGCCTTAGCGCTGCCGGCCTGAGCTGCTCGAGCAACGCGCCGATATGGGCTGCCTCATTCAGGCACGGAATGACGATCAGGCTTGGCGGCAGCGCTTCGGTTTGCGCCATCGGCGCCTTCCCATGCTCTGTATTTTTCCCATCATCAGCCATCGCTAAGCCAGCGCTTCGGTGACGAAGGGACCGGGGACCGCCGCCAGACCGCGCAGCCTGTCGACAAAGGCGCGGCAGTCGCTGCGGTCGTAGCTCCAGGTTCGTGGGTTGCGGGCCAGCACACGCGCCTTGGCCTTGCCGAAGTGCTCCTGGTCCATGCGGCCGAGCGCGGTTTCCAGGATTTCGGGCGTGGCATCGGAAAGCAGGACGCCAATGTCCTGCTGGTCGAGAAAGCGCCCGGTCTCGGTATTGCCCATCGAGATCGGCACGGCGCCGAAGCGGCAGCCCTCATAGAGGCGGTTGGGCAGCAGCCATTCCGAATTCTGCCCTTCCTCGAAGAAATCGATCGCCCAGGAAAAATGCACTTCGCCGTAGATCGCGGCCATGTCTTCCGGGTTGCGGTAGGGGCCACGAAAGGAGAGATAGGGTTCGGCCTCGACAAAAGCGTGGAAATCCGGGAATTCCGAGAGTGCCGGACGGCCCCGGAGGACGACCTCGAAGCGCCCGCCCTGACGGCGCGTGAAGTCGGCCAGCAGCTCCAGCGAGCGGCGGCAGCGCAGCGCGCCGAACCAGCCGATGCGCCACGGGGGTGCTGCAGGGTTTTCGGCCTTTGACCTGTCATCCAAGGCGATCGGCGCGGTTTCGAAGTATTTGTTTTCGACCAGTTCCACCGGTGCGGCGACCTGCCCGAACGGCTTGAAATAATTGGCGATGAAGGCCGGTGAGCTCGTCACCAGAAGCTTCACGTCGCGGGCGAGATAACGCTCCGCTGTGCGCAGTGCTTTGCCCAGCATGTCATTGCGCAGCACCAGGCGATGGATGTCGAGGCATTCGTAGACGATCGGCACGCCGCCGCGAAAGGCGGCCTTGGCGCGCCTGGCCAGCGCCAGCATTTCCAGATTGCGCGCGATGATGAGGTCGGGCTTCGGCATCGCCGCAAGCTTCGAGCCTATCGACAGCGCCGCCTTGGCGACCGCCGCCAGACGCTGGCCGAATCGGCCGTCACGCGTCGCGCCGAGGTCGACCGGCTGCAGCCCCTCGACGTCGGGAACAGCATTTGTGGTCCGACGGAAGCCGGCCAACGTGACCCGCGCGCCGCCTGCCTTGAGCATTATGATCCGCCGGCGCACCGCCGGGTCGGAAACATCGTGCACAAGGTACAAGACATGCAGCATGAAAACTCGACCGCTGTTGGCCCACCCAGGGGAATGCTAACCCAGCTTTTGCTGCATCGCAACATTTTTGGTGCGCCGTAGCATAAGTGCACGTTTTTTTGTTGCACTGCAAAATTGATGCGTTACCCTCCGTCGGGCTTGAGCGCCGCTCTGGCTGGTCACCCAGCCCGATGCAGCGATGGATTGTGACGCGAGCCGCATCGGGATCGTCCTGGCGTGGGTATTTTCGGTCACCATGCCCGTCCTAGGCACCGCAGGCCACGCCGCGGAATCTGCTGACGAAATGAGGTATCCCATGAAGATCGTCGTTGAAAACACAGTCTGCCTGAATACCGGGGATGCGGCGATTCTGCTGGCGATCCGCCACATTCTCAAGACGATCGTGCAAGGCGACGTGCGGTTTGCCGTCTTCGACAGCCAGCCCGAGGTTGCGGAACGACTCTATCCGAAGACGGATTATCCCGACCTCGAATTTCATAAGCTGCTGTCGGAATCCCTGTTCCGATACAAGAATGGCAGCGGGCTGAGGGACCGGTTCAAGCCGATCTACAATCGGCTCGTTCTCCAGGCCCTGCGCTGGTTTGGCAGCAGCGCGCTAGGCAATTTTTTCAGCCATCGCGACCGGCGCGGTCTCGATATCTACGCCGACGCGGACATGGTGGTCACCACAGGGGGAACCTATCTCGTCGAGAACTACAATCTCGAACGACGCCTCAATCAGTTCAGGCTCGATGCCGTATTTGGCAAAGATCCGGTCTTCTTCACGCAATCCCTCGGTCCGTTCGACAAAAGTTACAACCGCCAGGAGCTCGGCCCGATCTTTGACCGCAGTCCGCTCATCCTGTTGCGCGACGAACGGTCGCGGACCCATATCCGGGACTTGGTGAAGGATCTCGGCAAGTGCCACGTGGTGGCCGATGCCGTATTCGCCTTGGCCGATACCGACAGGATCCGCAAGCGTCTCGCTTCCAGCCAGCCGCCGGCGTCGACGGGCCGCGTCGCTATTTCGGTCCGCCACTGGAACTACGTCAGCGACGGTGAGGGCGGCATGCGCCGCTATCTGGATTCGGTCCGCGAGATCGCCACAATTCTTGTCAGGGACCTTGGCAAGGAGGTGACCTTCGTCTCCACGTGTCAGGGCGTGCCGGAATATGCCCATGACGATTCCAAGACCGCACAGGCCATCGTTGCCGAGCTCGATCCTGAGATCGCCAGCCACGTGACAGTGGACGCTTCGTTCCACACGCCGGACCAGTTGATGGCGCTGGTGAAGGGCTTCGACTTCGTCGTCGCGACGCGCATGCATATGATGATCATGTCGCTTTGCGTCGGCACGCCGGTGCTGCCGATCGCCTACGAGTTCAAAACCAAGGAAGTGGCCAAGCGAATCGGTGTCGACGATGTGCTGCTCGACATCGACACCGTGACGCCCGAAGAGGCGCGCGAAAAGCTCGGCCGGTTTGCGGGAAATCTCGACCGCTATCGCAAGACAAGCCTTCAGGCCGTGCTCGAAGAACATGCTTCGGCAATGTCGGCCACAAACCTGCTGGCGCCGCTGATCGCCGGCCGCTCAGCGGATATTGCGCGCGGCGTTGGACAGGGTGGTGAACAAAGCGCGTCGCGACTGCGGGACGGCAAGCATGAAAACGAGACCGATGCCGTAGTTGAGGGCAAGCGCCAAAAAGACCGCGAGCAGGTCTGACTGGCCCGTTAGAGACGCCGGCAACCACAGGTACAGGAACCAGGCAAGCAGGGACGAGGCGATGAAAAGCCCCTGCATGAGCAGGAAGTCGGCGGCGGTCACCGGACCGACGCGATGGACCAGTAGCGCCAGCACGGGAACGCGCAGCACGTAACCGCTGATGGCATAGGCCGCGGCAACGCCGACGGCGCCCCAGTGCAGGCCGACGACGAAGGCAGCGACGGTCGTCAGCGACGAATAGATGCCCCAATGGAACATGGTCTTCGTCTTGCCCTGACAGATGAATATCCATCCCGTCGTGCTTGAAACGGACTGGACCAGGCTGGCGATGCCCAGCCAGGCAAAGATCGGTGCGACCGGTGCCCAGCCCGCGCCGAAGAGAAGTCCGACGATCTGATTGGAGGTCAGCGTCAGCGCCGCGATGCCAGGCATGGTAACGGCCGCCAGCATCCAGTTGGTGCGCACATAGATATCGCGAAAGCGGGCCTTATCATCGTGGATGCGGCTGAGCAGCGGCACCATGACCCGTGTCAGCGGCTGGTTGATGTTCTGCAGCGGGAACAACAGGAGCTTGTAGGCGCGGTCGTAATAGCCGAGTTCGATCGCACCGGAATATTTTCCGATGAGAATGTTGTCGAGATTGCGCGAGAAGAAGTTGGCGAGGTTGAAGCCGGTCAGGTTGGCGCCGAACGACAATATATCGGCATCGACCTTCAGGTCCGGCCGCAAAGGCGTCCAACGCGCCACCAGCCAGGCGGCAGCCAGGGCGATAGCTGCCGAAACCGCCGGGCCGATGACCAGCGACCAGTAGCCCAACCCCTCATAGGCCGCGATCGCGGCGGCCAGAAGTCCGGCGGCGGCGCTTATTACGTCGTTCAGTGCGAGCTGGCCGAACTGCAGGTGCCGGTTCATCAACGCCAGCGGCACTGCGGCGAGACTGCCGAGAAGCAGCGGCAGGGCGGAGCCAAGGGTGATGCCGGACATACGTTGATCGCCATAGAACGCGGCGATGGCAGGCGCCAGGCCGGCCACTACCACGGCACTACCCAGCCCGACGAGCGCGCTGATCCAGAACACCTGGTTGAGCTGCTGGTTGCTGATGTCCTTGCGCTGAACCACAGCCTGCTGCAGGCCCAGATTCTGAAGCAGCCCGACGAAGGCGACGATCGGCCCGACGGAAGCCACCAGACCGAAATCCTCGGGGACGAGCAGACGGGCCAGCACGATGACGGAGAGAAACTGGATCGCCATCTTGAAGCCCTGGGCGCCGATGGTTACCAGCCCGCCGCGCAGGGCGACACGACCGAACTGGGGGGGCGGATTGGCGTTCATGCAAGCGACCTCGTTTCGCCAAGCCGCATGGCGATTTCCACGAAATGTTGGTTCAGCAGATCGGAGTTGAACTCCGCCTCGATCTTCTTGCGCGCCGCGAGAGCGATCCCTTCACACGGCTTCGGATTCTCGGCGATCCAGGCAAGCTTGCCGGTCAGCGCCGCAACGTCCCGCTCAGCCACGAGAAAACCCGTCTTGTGATCATCGATCAGTTCAGGGATCCCGGAATGATATGTGCTGACCACCGTCAGGCCGGCGGCCATCGCTTCCATCAGCGAAACCGGAATGCCTTCCAGATCGCCATCGCGGGCGCCGACGCTGGGCAGCAGGAACACATGCGCATCGCGCAGACGCTGTTTGACTTCGCTGTGCGGCCGGGGCCCAAGAAAATTCACCCTGTCGGCAATGCCGAGCTCTGCGGCGATCCCCTTCAGCTGCTCGAGAAGTTCTCCGCCGCCGATCACCGAGTAGATCCAGTCTCGCCGCGGCAGGCCAGCAAGCGCGCGAAGCGCATATTCGATGCCCTTCTTTTCAGTCAGGCGGCAGACCGAGATGAAAGAGAGCGTAGCCTGCTCCCATGAACGCCACCGATAGTCGATGTCACTCGGCCGCACCCCCATATGGTGAACCACAACCTGCTCCGGCGATGCACCGACCTCAATCAAGGCATCGCGGAAAAACGCATTCACCGGCAGTTGAAGAACGCCCTTTTCGAACACAATCTTGTAGCGCGCGAGCGTATTGTCATGCAGCGGTTCGCCGACATCACGGCCGTGAAATATCGTCACCAGGGGAGCGGAAATCCTCCCGCGCTTGATGGCGCGGGCCACGCGCATGCCGTTGTTGCCGAAATGGGCAACGATGACGTGGGCGCCCTGCAGTTTTCGCGCATGAGCAATGTCGATGGCGGTCGAGAGCTTGTCCCAGAACCTGCCGGACCACTTCCTGAGCAGCGGGCGATAGCGACCCAGGCCACCCCACCAGCATACGACCTTTCCTGGCAGCGCCTGCCAGCGCGGATCATCGATGTTGCTGTCCCTGCCGAAGGACGTCTCGTTGCAGACGACGCCGACTTCCATGCCGCGCTCAAGGCATCCGGCTATCTGGTCGAGAACAAAGGTTTCGGACAATGAGGGGAACTTGTCGACTACGAAGCAAATCTTCATCGGCAGGATGCGCTCGTGCGGAGAGCCGGTGTGCCCTTGACAAAAGCCGGGCCGAAAACAGGGTGCCGGAGGCACAAGACATGCAGCATGGAACTCTACCGCTGTTGGCCCACCCGCAGGGACGTTAGTATAGGTCTTGCTGCACTGCAACATTTTTGGTGCAGTGTAGCAAGATTTCCCTCGGCTTGGCGTGTCTGCCGATCAAACGCAGAGCAGCAGTGTCAGCCGGCAGATGAAGGATCCGCCAAGCCCTCGGAAACCCCGACATGACCGGCAGGTTCATGCGCAGGGCTCGATGTGGCCAGTTGGGTAACGATCTGCGCAAATCGTTCATTCAGAACATCTGCGTTGAAGTCGTCCTCGACTTTGCGGCGTGCGGCAAGCGCGATACGCTCGCATTCGGTCGGGTGCTCCCCGGCCCAGGCAAGCTTGCCGGCAAGCGCTGAGATATCTCGCTCGGGCGCAAGCAACCCCGTCTCCCCATCCTTGATGAGCTCCGGGATTCCCGAATGATACGTGCTGACCGCAATCAATCCGGCGGCCATGGCCTCCATGAGCGCGACCGGAATGCCTTCCATATCCCCGTCGCTGGCAGTGATACTTGGCAGCAAAAAGAGATGCGCCATGCGAAGCCGTCTTTTCACCTCTGCGTGAGGGAGGCTGCCGAGGAATGTTACGCGACCAGCCAAGCCCAGCTCTACGGCCAGCTTCTCCAGATTCATCCGCAGAGGACCGTCGCCAACAATGTCGTAACGCCAGTCTAGCTGCGGCTGGGAGGCCTTGAGAGAGGCCAGGGCTCGCAAGGCGAACTCGACGCCTTTCTTTTCGACCAGGCGGCAAACCGTCGTCACGACCAGTTGGGTGCCTTCCCACGATTCCCAGCGATAGCCGATTTCGCGGGTGTCAATTCCCATATGGTGGACCGTCGTGCTCGCCTGGGACAGGCCGGCTTCCAGCAGCATCGTGCGGAAGTAATCGTTGACGGGCAGGTTCAGGGTCCCATGCTTGGTCAGCCCGGCATATTGTGTCGCGAGCACTGCCTGCCGCGCCGGGATCGCCACGTCCGCGCCGTGAAAGATGGTTATGATCGGTGGTTTGAGCACCTTCCATTTCTTCAGTGCGGCTGCTCTCTCGCCGTTCTGTCCGAAGTGGGCGACAATCACGTCGCAGCGGTTCAGGCGGCGTGCAAAGGCGATGTCGAGAACGGTCGAGGCCTTGTATCGCAGACGCGGCGGCAGACGCTGTACAAATTTGCTGATTACAGCGGCCCATCGCCACCAATGTCGGGTTCTGGCGAGCAGCGTCGCCATCGGCTCGCTTTGCCGGTCAATTCGGTGGTCACCTTGCATCTTTTCGCAGACCACTTCGACCTGAAAGCCCCGCGCCAGCAGCCCAGCCATCTGGTCCACGACGAAGGTTTCCGAAAGCAGAGGGAATTCGCCGACGACAAAGCCCACGCGCATGACCCGCCCATAAGGTTGGGGCTTGCTCGGACCAAGCGGTCCATATCGCACAAGCCCTAATGTAGACAGGCAGAATACACGTTGATTGCTGCAGTGCCACAAAATATTGCACTGCAGCAATTAAAAGTGATCCGGACGGGCGCACGACGCCTGGACCTGGCTAACGGGAACTTTGCGCGACCACGGTCGTGCAGCGTCTCAGCTGAACTGCAACACGACGCGTTTAGGCTGCGCGCTCCAAACCGACACGTCTTGCGCGGTCGAGAACGCCCATGAACGTTGCGAACTGGCTGTCGGGGTTCATTTGCCGCCGCTCCGAAAACTGACGTGCTGTCGCTGACAGCCGCTTGTACTCGGCCTCATCGCTCCACAGCCGCCTGATCGTTGCGACCCAGTCGGCGAGCGGGGCGTCGTAGTCCAGTACCACGCCGCCGGCGCCGATCGCTTCCGGCAGACCGCCGCGCCGCGAGCCGACCACGGGAATGCCACTACAATGCGCTTCCGAGGCCACCCGGCCCCAGGCTTCTTCCCATTTGCTGGGCGCAAGCAGGATTTTCGTGCGGCCGTAGACCGTCTTCATGTCGCTGGTGCGGCTTTCCAGCTTGACGTTCTGGAGGGGAGAGATTGTTGCTTCGATCCGGGCTCGATGATCGTCGTCGAGCTTCCAGCTTTCGACGAACAGGAACGGGATCTCGGGACAGGCGGCGGCAATGCGCACCGCAAGATCGAAGCCTTTTTCCTCATATGGATTGATGAGCGTGACAAATTCACCGGTCGTCGGTGTGCTGTAGAACGCGGGATTGATGGTCGGCGGAATAACCGTCGAATCAATATCGAATTTTGCCTTATAGGCGCGCGCGGTGAACTCGGAGTTGGCGATATAGACCGCCGAATGGAGCTCACGCAGATCGCCGGCCAATTCGTCGAATTCGACATTCCTCAGATAGACGGTCAGCGGCACGCCAAGCCTCTGCAGCTCTCTGCCGATCGGCACCGAATTGTGGCACTGCACGACCGCGACATCCGGCCTCAACTTTTTGACGGCGAAGTCGGCCGCTTCCCAGGGGAACCACGCCCGTACAACCGGATAGCCCGGGAAATTGTCGATGACCGCGCGCTGACGAAGGAGCTTCATCTTGGCGCGCGCCCTGAAGCCGAACATGCCGTCGCCGAACAGCGCTGCCAGAACGGATGCCTCGTGACCGTTTTCGCGCAATTGCTCGACCAGGTGGTGGGTGCTCGACTGGACGCCCCCGCTGAATTGCGGCGTGTAGCCGGTGCCGCCTGCAAACAGAACTTTCATGAACCTGGCTCCGCGTTGTGCCGCCCTGCCTTCACGCCGCCATCCTGCCGATCGAGAAATACTCGATGCCGTGACGGGCGATGACCTTGGGATCATAGAGGTTACGGCCATCGAAGATGACCGGCGTGGTCAGGGCATCCTTCACCGCGTCGAAGGACGGGGCGCGGAAACTCTTCCATTCGGTGGCGATCAGCAACGCGTCGGCGCCGCGCAGTGCCGCCTCCTTGGTGCCGCACAACAAAAGGTCGTCGCGCAGGCCGTAGATGGCCTGGCATTCCTGCATCGCCTCGGGGTCGTAGGCCTGCACATTGGCGCCGGCCTGCCACAGCGCCTCCATCAGGACGCGCGCCGGCGCCTCGCGCATGTCGTCGGTGTTGGGCTTGAAGGCGAGGCCCCAGAGCGCGAAGGTCTTGCCCTTGAGACTGCCCTTGAAATAACGGTGCACCTTGTCGAACAGCACCGACTTCTGGGCATTGTTGCGCTCCTCCACGGCGCGCAGCAGCTTGGCGTCGAACTTGACACCTTCGGCGGTCTTGATCAGCGCGCGGACATCCTTGGGAAAGCACGAACCGCCATAGCCGAGGCCGGGATAGATGAAGTGGTAGCCGATGCGCGGATCCGAGCCGATGCCCTTGCGTACCTCCTCGATGTCGGCGCCGAGCTGCTCGGCCAAATTGGCCATTTCGTTCATGAAGGAGATCTTGGTCGCCAGCATGCAGTTGGCGGCGTACTTCGTGAATTCGGCGCTGCGCACGTCCATCACGATCATCTTCTCGTGGTTGCGGTTGAACGGCGCGTAGAGCTCCCGCATCACCGCCTCGGTGCCCTCGCTGTTGGTGCCGACAATGATGCGGTCAGGCTTCATGCAGTCGGCGACGGCGGAACCCTCCTTGAGGAACTCAGGATTGGAAGCGACGTCGAAAGCCAGGTCCTGGCGCCCGCGCGCCTTCAGCGTCGCGGCGATTTTGGCCTTCACCTTTTCGCAGGTGCCGACCGGCACGGTCGACTTGCCGACGACGATCTTGGGACCGTCCATCTCGCGGCCGATGGTCTCGGCCACCGCCAGCACATATTTGAGGTCGGCCGAACCATCTTCGCCGGGTGGCGTGCCGACCGCAATCATCTGGATCTCGCCATGCTTGACGCCGGCGGCGGCATCGGTGGTGAACTTGATGCGGCCGGCGGCGTGGTTCTCCTTGACCAGTGCCTCCAGTCCCGGTTCGAAAATCGGCACCAGGCCCTGGTTGAGCCGCTCGACCTTCTTTTCATCGACATCGACGCACACCACCTGGTGCCCGACCTCCGCCAGCACCGCGGCCTGCACGAGACCGACATAGCCAATTCCAAAGACCGTCAAATTCATTCGGGTTAATTCCTGTTCACGCCCTTTGGCCTTATATAGCCGGGCCGGTTCAGATCTACTTTATGCTGCTTACACTGCATGCCAGCGATTCCGGAAACTGGCACGGCTGGCCGAGCGCGGTGAAGGCGACGCGCTGCACCTGCATCGTCACCTGGCGGCCGGGGTCGGAAAAGGCGCCCATCCAGTTTTTCAGCGTGTCGCTGCCCCAGAGGCTGAAGAATATCTTCTGCGAGTGGGTCGGCAATTGCTCGGGATTGGTCACTTCCTGGACCAGCTTGCCGTTGACGTACCAGCGCAGCCGGTCCTTTTCCCAGATAAAGGCATAGTCGTTGAAGCCCTTGTCGGCGCCGCCTTCGACCTCGGCCAGCTTCTCGTTCTTGGGCTTGCCGGCGATGTAGCTGTTGACCTGCACCTTGGATGTATCCTTGGTCAGCACCTCGAAGTCGATCTCATACCAGGGCTGTTTGTCGGCAGGGCCGATATAGGTGAAGAAAGCGGCGTTGAGACCGGATCCGGTGTCGGTCTTCATCCGTGCTTCATAGGTCCCATAGCCGAAGCGCTGCTTGGTCTGGATCTCGGCGCAGGCGAACTCGCGGTCCTTCAGTTTGCGCTTTTCGAAGCCGAGCGTCAGCATGTTGTCGGAAAATTTTACCAGGCTTTTCGACCAGGTGCAGTTCTGGTGATTGCCGTTCGACCAACCGTCGGAGACATACCAGCGCGAACGATCGAAACTCTTGAAATCGTCGACGAAGGACGGTGCGCTTTGCATCTCCGGGGAGGCGTCCTGGGCGCGGGAGGGGTGGGCGGCGCCGAGCAGAGCTGCGGCTGCCGCCAACAGAAGCGCACCAACGGATAGAAGACGCGTTGGGTTTACAAGACGCATTGGCCGATTTGGCCGCGTCGAAATCATGGCATCGATTGCCGCCATGGGCGTCGTCTTCGGATCTGCGTTCATATCAATTCACCTTTGTGCTGTTCCGCCCCAACCCAAAGTCACCGATTGGCCCACATTGCTAACGGGCCGATCCCGATCCTCCGTCCCCGAACTTTCTCTTCTGTGTCTCGTGTGACCGTGTTCAGCCGAAGCGACCTGCGGGTTTGACATATTCCCCGTGCGAATCAGAACTCTGGCCATCCTCGCCGACGATCGCGTCGAGTGAATGACGCAGTTCCTTCATCCGGCTCGTCTGGCGCACCAGCTCGGCGATGCGCTGTTCGCAGTTCAGGATGGACTTCGTCAGCTCGCCGACTTCCGACAGCTTGCGTGCCGACGCCGAGCCGTTCTCCATCGACTCGACCAGGAAGGCCGCGTTGGTGGACTTCGACCGGTAGCGGGCCTCCAACCCGGTCTTCTCGGCCGCAATCTCGGCCGTGATCTGATCCAACAGCTTTGCCAGACGGTCGAAACGCGCCAGATCGGTCTGCTTGTCGCGCGCTGGGTCCCTGGACCTGAAGCCGAAAATTGAAGCCATCCGGTTGGCCTTCCAAAATTGCTGCACCGCAACATACAGTGCCATCGTCGGGGCGTGTAGGCAACCTCCGAGTTTCAGAAAGGCAATTTTTTCAGCCTTGCGGCCGCCGTCCCGGACTTGGCGGAGCCTACTTTTGCGCCGCCGTGTTGGTAGCGGCCATGAGGAAGCGCAAAGGCGGCACCGGCTGCTGCCGCGGGGACAGACCGGCGTGGCGAAACAACGCATCGAGCTTGTCGGCGGCCACGCCGACAACGATGGGAATGAAGTTCGACTGGCTGGCCAGCGCATAGGCGGCGGCAGACGCCATGCCGCGCTCGGCCTTCACATCGAGGAAATTGCGCAGCCGGTATTTGTCACGCACATGCCGCTCGTGCTTGCGCAGCAGGGCCTTGGAGCCTTCCGGCAGGCTGTCGATCTCGAGCAGTGCCAGATCCGCATCGGCGAGGCGCTTCAGATCCTGTGTCTTGTGGCGCCCGCTCAACGAATCGGCGCGCACGATCGCGCCATAGCCGCAGGAACGGATGACCTTGAAGCGTGCGCCAAGGGCAAAGGCGCGAGCGTAGAGTTCGTAATCTTCGCCGAGACGCAGGTTCTCGTCGTAACGCAGCCCATGCCTGTCGAGGAAAGCTCTTGATATCACCGGCTTGAGAAAGCCGAGTTCGCCGCGCTGGACACGCCGTCTGGAGATGTTGCCCTCGATGAATCGCTCGAAGTCGAGGAATTCCGGGTCCGCCGAAAAGGACGGGGCGACGATCTTCGAGACATCGGTCGCCGTATCGTCACGGATCAGCATGATGTTGTCGGCGGCGAAATCCCAGTCGGCGCTGGCAAACAGCTGGCGAAACCGTCCCTGAAGGAAGAAATCGTCGGCGTCGAGAATGCTGATGAAAGGTGATTCCGACCCGGCAATGGCGGTATTGCGGGCGAAGGACGGGCCGCGATTGGCGTCGAGCCGGATGACCGAAAGCCGGCCGCTGCCATCATCGGCAGCGCTGGCCACCTTTGCGGTGTCATCGGTGGAGGCGTCGTCGACGACGACGACTTCCGCCACCTCCGGCTCGCGCAGCGCCGAGGCGATGGCTGCGGGAATGGTCCGGGCCCCGTTGCGCGCCGCGATGATCACGCAGACCCGGGATTCTGTCATGGACATAGGGTGGCCTTTCGATTGCATAAAGTGTCGCGAGGCCCCTCGCCCTCCCGGCGCGCGGCGCCGGACCCCGATCCATCCCCCGATCCATCCCCAGCGGATCGGGACGGAACGTTATCTGCCTGCTGCATGACGACCCTCATCGTCACCGGCTTTCCCGCTCGAAAATCCGCCGGCTGAGGTCGGCTGACGCGGCCCAGCCGGCCTCGGTCAGATAGCGGACAGGTTCGCGGCCGCACAATTCCCACAAAACGGTGCGCCGTTGCGGCCATCTGAGCGACGACAGCCACGGCGCGATGACCATGTGGAACAGGTCTTCATTGCCGATGCGTGACAGGATCCTGGTGGCCCGATCCGACAGCAGCGTGCCGGCGCCACCAAGCAGCACATCGGCGGCGCGCAGGCCCAGCAGCAGGGTGTCAGCCAGCCCCTGCTCGGCCGCGTAGTCGAGCACAGTCTGCTGCTCGGCCTCGCTCAGCCGACTGGCAGCGGCCCGGATATCGCAGACATAGCCCGCGCATGGCTCGCGGTTGAACAGCGCCTTTGCGACACTGATGCAGGACAGAAGCAAAGTGTCGGAGGCCGAGATGAACGGCACGCTGGAGCCGGCGATCGCAAGCGCGCGCTTGCGGCGCAGGAACCCTTCCGTATCGCGCGGGCTGGGCGATCCCGGCTGCTGGAGCCGGTAATGGAGATCGACGGTGGACAATTTCCGACCTTGGCTGCGAACCATGTGCTGCTCGCCCAGAAAGCGCACCCACCAGACGGAGCGGGACTTGCCGGCGACCTCGTAGCCGATCGAGCGCAGCGCATCACGAGCTCTAAAGAAGCCGGCCGGCGACACCAATATGTCGACATCTCCGGACGGCTTCATGAAATGGTCGCCATAGAGCAGTTGCTGCTGGAGGGGGCCCTTCAGGAAGACGAAATCGATGCTGCTGCCGCGCAGCGCCTTGTCGATGGCCATCGAATCCATGATGCCGGACGAGTTCATCGCAATTGTGCGCCGGCGATAAGTGTCGAGCCACTCGAGCAATCCCGGCGGCGTCTCGCCCGCCGGTGGGCGCGACAGTGCCTTCAGCATGAAGGTGGCGACCTTGTTCAGCCTGGCGATATCGCAAACATCGGCAACGGAGATGGCCGGTGCAGGCGCGGCGCTGGGGCTCGCCCTGGAGGCGAAGAACAGCCGCAGGCAAGCCTGCACATAGGCCACTTCGTCGGCGCAGCCAGCGGCGCGCAACCTTTCGAAGGTCCCTTCCTGCAATGCCATATGCTGCAGCATCTCCGCAAAAAATTCGCCAGGCGCGTTATATTGCAACTGCGAAGCAAAGCATCGCCAAATTCATGCGCCGCGTCCAGTTTTTCCTTTGGCGCAATTTTCCTGCAACCTGAACGTTTCGCAACACAGTCCTACAACGAGATGCAAGGCGCCGCCTGATCGGGGCTTGTGGCGGGTACGTCAGCAACAATTTTTGTGGGAATGCGCCAGCGCCCAAGTGAGGAGCATTCGAAGGAAAATTTAACGTAATTAAATCAGATACGGCCTCGGACACTCTGCTGAATTCTCCTGAGATGTGAAATGCAAAGCGCTTTGATCACCATTGAAGGGAGTCGCAACCGAGAATTGATTAACGGCTGGTAAATCAGGCTTGACTCATAAATGCTGCCATGCAGCTATTGCGGTGCAGCAATAGCTCGCTGCCGGCAATCGACAGGCCGCTTCCAGTCCACAAGTGGAGAGTAAATTGGAACAGAATGTTGAAAAGCATGAGTACGAAACCCCTAGCCTGACGGTCCACGGCTCGATCGAGACCATCACGCAAGGCGGTAGCGGTACTACGGCACTCGACGCCTCGTTTCCGGCACATACGCCGGTCGGCGAACTCACCTTCTCCTGAGTATTCTCTCGTTGGGGTGACAAAGTCCGGACTCTGCAAACAGAGCGCACTAAGGAGAGTCGGGGGTCAAACCCCGGCTCTCGCGTTTTTGTCCGGAATTGCCGAAGCGTTGGTTGTGAGCGAGGTTTAGGAATGGACTGGAACCCCACGGACCATGATCGGATGAGCGCGAGCAAGGATGCCGTGGCCTGCGAATTCGGCAACGGCCTAGCGCTGCTCGATATGAGGTCCAACATCTATTACAGCCTGAACGGCGTCGGCGCCTATATCTGGGAGCTGATCCAGGAGCCGCGGCCGATTTCCGAAATCCGCAGCGCCGTGCTGGATCGCTACAATGTCGATCCGGAACGCTGCAAGGCCGATGTCGATGGATTGTTGAAGGGCTTGGCGGACGCTGGGCTTGCGAGGCTCCATGATGAGGAACTTGTCTAGAGCTTTCTCACTGAGCGGGCCGGAGATGCTCTTTCTCGCCCACTGCCTTGCGGTGGTCGTGTCGGTGCGGCTGGGGCTGACGCTGCTTTCCTACAACAAAGTGCGCCGCATGGTGACCCGGCTCGACGCGCGCGAACCAGCCGACATCGGCGATCTCAGGCGTGTCGCCTGGGGCGTGGCTGCGGCTGCCCGCCTGGTGCCTGGCGCAAGCTGTCTGACCCAAGCGCTTTCCGGCCAATATTTGCTTGCCCGCCAGGGCAACGCCTCAAAAATCCGCATCGGCATCGAGCGCGATACCGGCACCGAGTTGAAGGCGCATGCCTGGCTGGTCAGCGGCGACCACATCGTGCTCGGCGGCTCGCTTGGCGGGTTTAACCATCTCGTCGACCACGGCCATTGAGCGATGAGCGGCGTCGCCGGAATTCTGCTGAGGCAGGAAGGCAGGAAGGCCGCCGCGGCCGGCATCCAGCGCATGCTTGCCCGCATGCAACATCGCGCGCCTGACGGCAGTTCGTGGTGGATGGACGAGGGCGTCGTTCTTGGCCACGCCTGGCTCAACACCACCGATGAAGCCGGCCCCGGCCCGCTGACCATGGCCGGCGGCAAGCTCGCGATCACCGCGGACTGCCGGCTGGACAATCGCGACGAATTGCTGGCCAGGCTCGGCATCAGGGACAGTTCGGTTGCCGACGCCGTGCTTGTGATGCGCGCCTATCTGCGCTGGGGCGAAGCCTGCCCCGAGCATCTGCAAGGCGACTTCGCCTTTGCCATCTGGGATGGCGAGCGCCGGCAGCTGTTTTGCGTGCGCGACCATTTCGGCGTCAAACCGTTCTACTATCATTCGAGCGACCGGCGCTTCGTCTTTGCCTCGGAGATCGGGCCGATCCTCGATGCCGGCGGCGTCGACATGCGCATCAGCGAACACCAGATTTCGGGATTCCTGGCCGGGCTGCCCGACGATCCGCAGTCGACAGCCTATGCCGATATCTTCCGCCTGCCGGCGCGCCACAGTCTGACAGTGACCGGCAACCAGGTGGTGCTGCGCCGCTACTGGCAGATCGAACCCTCGCCAAGGCCGATGCGATCGGATACGGCCGAGGAATTCCGGCATCTGTTTTCGCGATCGGTCCGCAACCGTATGCGCGGCACGCCTGCGGTCGGCGCAATGCTGAGCGGAGGGCTCGATTCCTCCTCGATCGCCTGCGTGGCGGGCCTTCAGAATGCCGCGCAGAGAAAGCCGAGGCTGCCGACGTTTTCGCTGGTGTTCGAAAAGGGTTCGCCGATGGACGAGCGGCCTTTCATCGAGGCAGTGCTTGGACAGGAGAAGGTCGACGGCACTTTGATTTCCGTCGGCAACTACGCGCCCTTCGCCGAGTTCGAACGCATTCTGGAAGAGCAGGAGGAAACGTTCCTGGCCCCCGGCCTGTCGCTGACCCGCGACATCTACAGGACCGCCGGCGCCAAGGGCATGAAGGTGCTGCTGGACGGCCATGGCGGCGACGAGGTGGTTTCGCAGGGCCACGGCCATCTGCACGAACTCGCCTATGCCGGCAAATGGATGGAGCTGTGGCGCGAGCTGCGCAGCGCCTCCAACACCTATGGCGATGGCATGCTCGGCCTCTACTACCAGTTCCTTACCCTTTACGGGCCGGCCTGGCGCATCGCGAGAATCAAGCGGTTCGCGAACCGCGTGCTTGGCAAATTGCGGCGCCATCCCACTGGGCGGCCGGCGACGAGCTGGCGCGCCCTGATCAATCCGGACCTGGCGATGCGTACCGACCTCGTCGAACGGTTCCGCAGGGCCGGCTATATGCCGCCCGCGGTCAGCGCCAGCGAGACCTTGACCCATCGCTGGCTGCTGTCGAACGGCATGGTGCCGCACGCCTTCGAGGTTCTCGACAAGGCCGCCGCCAATTTCGGCGTCGAGCCGCGCTACCCCTTCTGGGACAAGCCGCTGGTCGAGTTCTGCCTGGCACTGCCCGGCGCGGAAAAGCTGAACCAGGGCTTTGGCCGCTCGGTGTTGCGCCGTGCCATGGAAGGAATTTTGCCCCCGGCGGTGCAGTGGCGGCGCGACAAGATCGATTTCACCTCCAATTTGGTCAAAGGCATGCTGGGCAATCACCGCGATCTCCTGGACAAGGTGCTGGTGAAAGATGCGGCGCGGATTGCCCCTTACGTCAACCTGCCTGAGGTGACCGCCGCCTATGGCCGCATTTCCAGCCAACCCGAGGCCGCGACCTTGCCCGATGTCCAGTATGTATGGCGTTCGATTTCGCTATCGTTGTGGCTGCGGCAGGTGCAACAGCGCGGGAGCCACTGATGATGCCGGCCAACATGCCTCTTGCCGCTGATGACCGCCATGCAATTGCTGCTCGCGCACAGCACTTCTACAAAGCCTATGGGCTGACGATCGCTTCGCAGGTCGAACTGCCAGAGCTAGAGCCGAGCGAACCAGCTTGCGTCGATGTGCTGATCACCGTCGGCCCGATCGACCTGCCAAAACCCTCGCCCGAGACCGGAACTGCTTTCCGTTTCGAGCCGCGGCAGCAATATTTGGCATGGCAGACGGTCGGCGCCTTCCTGATCACCGATGCCTGCCGCATCGAGGTGGAGCCGGCGCCCGATGTCGACGATGCGCTGCTGGCGTTTCCGCTGCTCGGTCCGGTCATGGCACTGCTCCTGCACCAGCGCGGCCTGCTCATCCTGCACGCCAGCGCCATTGCGGTCGGCGGCAAGAGCGCTGTCTTCATGGGCGACAAGGGCGCCGGCAAATCGACGACTGCAAGCGCGATGATCCGGGCCGGCCATCGCTTGCTGACCGACGATGTCGTGGCGCTCGATCTCACGGACCGGCCGATGATCGTTCCGGGCTTTCCGCAGCTGAAACTCGCCGCCGATGCGGCCGCCGCGTTTCCCATCCGCCAGGCAGAAATACGCCCGCAGGTGCATGCGGCGATCGACAAGATGCAGCATCGCCTGCACGCCGGATTTGCGGCAGACGCGGTGCCGGCGACCCGGATTTATATCCTCGAGCGCAGCGACAAGGCAGCGATCACGCCGCTGCCAGGCATCGGCGCCCTGCCGGCCATCATCAAATTTTCCTATGTGACGCGTTTCGGCCGTCCAGCCCTGGTCGGCGATTTTGCCACGACACATCTTCGCCAATGCGCGGCCCTGGCCAGCCAGATCGGCGTCTGTCGCCTCGAAGTGCCGACCGGGCTCGACCGTATCGGCGAAGCCGTCGCCCTGATCGAAAACGATCTGGCGGCCGACAAAGGGCCGCGGTGACTGACATGTCCGCATCGCAGATCCTGCGCTTTTCGTTTTACCGCGATGTCGCCGGTTTCGGCGCCGCCATGGCCCGGATCGGCGGGCGCAGGACCTTCACGGCATTGCTGTTCCTGATCCTGGGAAGCCTGACCGAAGGCATCTCGATCCTGCTTCTGGTGCCGCTGCTGCATCTGGTCGGGCGACCCGAGCAGAATTTCGCGGTCAGGTTGCCTGACCGCGACTGGGTGCGCTGGCTGGCTCCGGACGGAACGCTGCAATTGACCACGGTGCTTTGCCTGCTGGTCGGGCTTGTCGCGCTGCAGGCAGCGTTCAACCGCTATAAATCCGTCTACATGGCGCGGCTGCTGCTCGACTTCATCAATCGCCTGCGCATGAACCTGTTCGAGAGCATCGGCAAGGCGCGGTGGGGGATATTCGCGCGCATGCGCAGCTCCGATCTCGACCATGCGCTGACC
Source organism: Mesorhizobium sp. L103C119B0 (assembly GCF_000502235.1). Taxonomy (NCBI): domain Bacteria; kingdom Pseudomonadati; phylum Pseudomonadota; class Alphaproteobacteria; order Hyphomicrobiales; family Phyllobacteriaceae; genus Mesorhizobium; species Mesorhizobium sp. L103C119B0. Next base: position 146,194 of record NZ_AYXE01000005.1, read on the forward strand.
GGCGATATCGACCGCGTGCAGTCGGCGGCGTTCTCGCTGCTGATGCTGGTGCAGATCACCGTGCTTCTGGCGGGTTATCTCGTTGTCTCGCTGTTCATTTCGACAGTGATGACGGCGTTTGCCATTGTCGTCGGCATCGTCACCTTCCTGGCGCTGCAGCCGTTTCGGGCACGAGCCAGCGCCTTCGGCCGGGTTTTGACCAGCAATCGCCAGGAGCAGTACCGAACGGTCTCGGAGTTCCTCGGCGGCATCAAGGTGGCCAAGAGCCTGAATGTCGAGGCGACCTATTACGCGCAGCTTCGCGCGACGCTGGAGAAGATGAAGGCCGACAACATCAACTATGTCCGCAACAGCACCATCGGCACCGCTCTGTTCCAGGTCGCCAGCGTCATTGGTCTGAGCCTGTTCATCTATGTCGCTTTGGTCCGCTTCAACCTCTCGCTGGCCGAGATCGTTGTCCTGCTTCTGGTGTTCATGCGCATTGCGCCGCGCTTCATGGACATGCAGATGCAGGCGCAGCAGGTGCTGATCAATCTGCCGGCCTATGCCTCGATGCGCGACATGCAGGCGCGTTTCGATGCCGAGCGCGAGCCGGCAAACCTCGAATCGGATGCCAAGCTGTCGCTCGATGTCGGGCTCAACATACGCAATGTCTCCTTTGCCTATGAGGCGGGCGGCAAGCCGGTGGTGAGCGATGTCACCTTTGGCCTACCCGCCGGCAAGGTAACGGCGCTGATCGGTCCGTCAGGATCGGGCAAGAGCACGCTTGCCGACATGCTGCTTGGCCTGCTCGAACCGAGCGAGGGCAAAATCCTGGCCGATGACGTCGAGATCGGCGCCGCCAACCGCCGGCGCTGGCGCGACCAGGTGGCGTATGTGCCGCAAGACGTGTTCCTGCTGCACGATACGATCGCCGCCAATCTGCGCCTTGCCGCGCCGCAAGCCAGTGACGCGGAGCTGTGGACTGCACTGCGCGCTGCGCATGGCGCCGACTTCGTCGAGCGGCTGGAGTTGCGGCTCGACACGGTGGTCGGCGACCGCGGCGTCCGGCTCTCGGGCGGCGAACGCCAGCGCATCGCGCTGGCGCGCGCGCTGCTGCGCAAACCTTCGCTGCTCATTCTCGACGAGGCGACCAGCGCGCTCGACTGGCAGAACCAGTCCCTGATCGCCAAATCGATCGACGGCTTGCGCGGATCGATGACGATCCTGACCATTGCGCACAGGCCATCGATGATCGCCTTCGCCGACTGGGTGGTTGCAGTCGAAAACGGACGAATCGTCGAAGTCGGGCAATATCAGAGGTTGAAAGCGAAGGCCGGCAGCCGCCTGTCGAAAATGCTTTCAGGCGAGCAATCCGAACCCGAGCCGGCCGAAGCAGGCTGAGTCCGGCTGCAAGATGATCCGAGGCCGACCTTGCGGCTTCAGACTGTTCAATGCACGCTGCGCCTCGCCGAGAGCTTCTCGCCTTCAACCGCCTTGTCGGCGCCGAGGCTTCTTTCGGCGTCGCGAGCCCTGTCGGCCGATGTCGGCGCGCTCCTGGCGATCATAACATACACCAGCAGGAAATAACCGACTTGGATGAGGACAGCGCAGCCGATGACGCGAAGCACCGTTGTGGTGACCGTCGCGCCGTCGACATAGGACCACGCGACCACGATCGCGAGGGCGAAAACCATTCCAATGACGAATTTTGGTAATGACATGTTCGGCGGCCCGTCAACCGGCCCGAGCATGCAAAAGCGATGACTTACCCACCCGAGTATCTCCCCATTCGCCATGCGAGCTTATTTAGCTGCTCTTTTTCGGCCGGTTGCTTCCGGCCTTCCCAACCCATCCAGACTCTATCAGGAATAATTTGCGACTCTATTAAGGCGCGAAACTGACGGCAAGGGCAACCAGCAATAATTTTCGGCTTGGCGGCGGCTTGGACTCCGCCATGCTGCGATGCACACGCAGGGGTGGTGGCCTAACTCGTCATGCGCTTTATACTACAGTAGAATCTGCAATGTTGATTAGTATTTTACTTGATTAATTTAGCAAAGCCAGTGATTCGAAAATCAGTTAAAGCCGTTCCCTCTGCGGCAAAGGACGATTTGCCCAAAACCCGCCGAAAAAAGGCATTACATTTCCTACGGTTGCTAATTATTCGTCACAAACCCGCCATAAAGGGCAAAATTTGGGCAAGGTGGGTTTATTATTTAGTCAATTCCTGACGTGACTATTTCAGCCATATGGGAAATTGTGTGTTGCGCTGCAGCATTTTTTTGGTATCGTGGCATAAACCATCCGTTCAACGTATGGAGCTTTTGCATGAGGGACGTTGCCAAGTCGGCTAATGCGGCATTTTCGCATGTCGGCGTAGATTTTCCGCCACCCATCGGCGGGCTGCTGAAGCGCAGTTTCGATATTTTCGGTTCACTTGTCGGCCTGGTGGCGCTTAGCCCGCTGTTCCTGATGGTGGCCCTTCTGGTCAAGCTTTCCGACGGCGGCTCGATCTTCTACGGCCACAAGCGCATCGGACGCGGTGGGCGGATTTTCCCCTGCCTCAAGTTCCGCACCATGGTCGAAGACGGCGAACGTGTGCTGGCCGCCTATCTCGCGGCCAATCCGGAAGCCAACGCCGAATGGATCGCGACCCGCAAGCTGAAGAACGATCCGCGCGTCACCCGCGTCGGCGCCGTTCTGCGCAAGCTCAGCCTCGACGAGCTGCCGCAGATCATCAACATCCTGCAGGGCGACATGAGCCTTGTCGGGCCTCGCCCGGTGGTGCGCGACGAGCTTGAGATCTACGGCAGCGCCGCGGTCTATTATTTGAAGTCGCGGCCGGGCCTGACCGGGCTCTGGCAGGTCAGCGGACGCAACGATGTCTCCTATGACAGTCGCGTCGCGTTCGACCGTCACTATGTCGAGAACTGGTCGCTGTTCGAAGACGTTCGCATCATCCTCAAGACCGTGCCCGCGGTGTGGATGTCGCGCGGTTCCTACTGACCGACCGCAACTGGTCAGCAGTCGGGCCGGCACGGCCCGAAGCCAATCCGGTCCAAAGCTATTCGGCGATGGGCCGGTCTCGCATTGCAGCCATAGTGTTCTGCCAGGTTCCGAAGGAGGCACTCGGCAGCAGGCCTATCGGGCGGATGGGGCCAAAACGGATCGGAAACGTCAGTTGAAAACAGACATATCAGCGTATTTTCGCCTTGCCGGCCCGATGCGGCCGGCACGGCTCGTCGCCACGTGCCTCGCTCTGTCACTCGCGGTTCCGGCCATGGCCGACGAGTACCGGCTCGGCTCGCAGGACAAGCTCAACATCCGCGTCGCCGAGTGGCAGACGGTGGAAGGCACGTTCCGTGACTGGTCGGCGGTAAACGGCGAATATTCGGTCGGTCCAGCCGGCAATTTGTCGGTGCCGTTCGTCGGCGAACTGCCGGCCGCCGGCAAGACCACGTCAGAGGTTGCGGCCGCGATCAGCGTCGCCCTGCAGCGCAAGCTTGCCTTGTCGGACAAGCCGGAAGCCTCGGTGGAAATGGTGCAGTTCCGGCCGTTCTACATCTCGGGCGAGATCCAGACGCCTGGCCAGTTTCCCTATGTGCCGGAGCTGACCGTGCTCAAGGCGATCAGCATCGCCGGCGGCATCCGGCGCAACGCCGATTTGGGCACCCAGCTCGGCAAGGACCTGATCACCGCCAAGGGCAATTTCGACATTTATGACGACCAGCGCGTGCGGTTGATCGTCAAGCGTGCCCGCATCGATGCCGATCTCGCCGGCAAGGAGAGTTTCGAGGCGCCTAAGGAAGTTGAGGGCGACCCGCGCCTGGCGACAATCGTCGCCGACGAAATGCAGATCCTGATCTCCGACCAGAAAGCGTTGAAGCTGAAGCTGCAGGCGCTTGACGATCTGAAGGGGGTCCTGCAGTCCGAAATCGAGGCGCTGCAGAAAAAGATCGTCAACCAGCAAAAGCAGGTCGACCTGGCGCAGCAGCAGGCGGACAGTATCGGTCCGCTGGCGCAAAAGGGCCTGGTCGCCAACGCACGCCTGCTTTCCTCGCAACAGTCGGTCACCGATCTGCAGGGCAAGATCCTGGACTATGAGACGGCGATCCTCACCGCCAAGCAGTCGGTCAGCAAGGCGACGCAGGATGCCATCGATGCCCAGAACACGTTGAACTCGAGACTTGCCGCCGACCGGCAGCAGGTCGAAGCAGACCTCAACGAAGCCGCACTCAGGGTCAACATGCAACAGGGCCTGATGGCCCAGGCATCGGACCCGGCCACGACCGCCGCCATCACAAACAACAATGAAGAGCCGGCGCTCATCTATTCGCTGGTGCGCGTGACCGACGGCAAGACCAGCGAGATCGACGCGAAGGAAGATACGCCGGTGCTGCCGGGCGACGTCATCAAGGTGAAGCTGGCGCCGACGGCCAGCCAGTAACCTGTTTGTTTGGAGCAATTCCGGACGGAAATCCGTTTCCCACTTTTCCCGGAATTGCTCTAGCGCGCGGGCTCGCTCGGCGAGGCCCGCGCGATGGAGGCGGGAGGAACCAGTTCGGCTCGTTCGCGCCAGGGTGCGGGCGGGAACTTCCGTTTTTCGACCGCTTGAAGGCATTCCATGCAGCCCGCCGCACCGCGCCACGTCTACCTCAATCTCGATGCCATCCGCGGCGTCGCGGCGATCAGCGTCATGCTCTACCACTTCTCGCCGTTCCTGGCCGCCGGCAAGGTGCTGCCGTCGAGCTATCTGGCGGTCGACCTGTTCTTCCTGCTCAGCGGCTTCGTCATCGCGCATGCCTATGACCGCAAGATCGAAAACGGCATGGGCTTCGGCACGTTCCTGGCGATCCGCCTGATACGCCTCTACCCGCTCTACCTCGCCGGCACGCTGCTCGGTTTCTTCTATCTCATCGTCAAGAACCGGCTGATTCCGGCGGAATACATGCCGATCTCCGAGATCGGCACCATGCTGACGACCGGCATGTTCTTCATCCCGCTGGTCAGCGATGCCTATCACACGATCTTTCCGCTCAACCCCGCCTCGTGGTCGCTGTTCTTCGAGCTGATCGTCAACATAGCCTATGTCGCCGTCTTCTTCCTGCTGACGAAACGCGTGCTGAGCACGCTCATCGCCGTCAGTCTGGTGCTGCTGGTCATCGCTTCGATCGTGGCCGGCACCCTCGACTTCGGCATGACCGGATCGACTATCATCGGCGGCCTGCCACGCGTCTGTTTCTCGTTCTTCCTGGGCGTGCTGCTTTGCCGGTCCATGACACGCTATCAAAGGGGGCTCGGCTTTCTGCGGCGCGGCTGGTGGATAGAGGCCGCGATCGCACTGACGCTCGTTGTCTTTGCCATCGCGCCGGCCGGCGGCGCGCGCGTCGCCTACGATCTCGCCTGCGTCGTCCTGGTCTTCCCGGCGCTGGTGGTGGTCGGCACCATTGCGCCGACGGCGCCGCGCCTGTCAGGCCTCTATGGCTGGCTGGGGCGGATTTCCTACCCAATCTACATCATCCACACGCCGCTGCTGATGATCATCGCCGGGGCGGGCAAGGCCGCAGCGATCGACCCGTTCGCGCATCATCCCTGGTTCGGCATCGTCATGGCGGTTTCCGTCATCGTCATCGCCGACATCGCCACGCGCCTCTATGACGAGCCGTTGCGCCGCTTCCTGCAGCGGCTGATGCTGCGCAAGCGCGCCGTCGCCTGAGATAAGCAAGTCAGACGCGCGCCGGCATGCGGCCGTTGGCGGTGTTCTCGTCCGGCACCGGAACATAGGCCCGCCTTGCCCTGGCGAGCGGCACCGGGCGCAGCTTGAACAGGCCGTAATAGACGATGAACGAGGCCATGAAATAGGGGCCGAGGATCTCGACCTCGAAGAAGGAGCGGATCAGCATCATGCCGACCGCGCCGGCGAGCACCACTGAATCGGCGCTCCAGTCACCGAACACCACCTTCGAAACATGGCCCCAGAAGGAGCGCAGGATGATCAGCGCCAGCATCGTCACGCCGATGAAGCCGAGCTCGACCAGCGTCTCGATATAGGTGTTGTGGAAATGGAAGCCGGTGCGGGTGGAGATGTAGAACTCGGCCCAGAGCCGTTCCGGATCGGCAAAACCCTGGATCCAGTAGGCGGCATAGCCATAACCGAGCACCGGACGCTGCTGCGCGGCGGCCCAGCCCTGTTCCCAGAGATAGGTGCGGCCGGTCAGCGTCGAATCCTTGCCGAAGATGCCGAGCACGACATCGAGCAGGCCAAGGTTCAGCGCAGCCATCACACCGCCGACCAGCGCGGTAGCGCCGACGACGAACAGCACGCGGCGGTAGCGGCGTGACAGAACCTTGCTCATGGCAAGCAAGGCAACGACACCGATCACCGCCGGAAGCGAAGCGACCGACGTCGCCGAGTGGGCGATCGCCAGCATATAGACCGACAGCAGGATGATCGGCGCGGCCCAGACGAAGCTCATCCAGTTGCGCCGGTAGAAGGCCAGAAAAGCGAAGCAGAAGAAGATGCCGAGCGAGGCGAAGAAGCCGATCTGGTTCTTGGAGCCGAAGGCGCCGACGAAATTGGTGGTGCCGTCGATAGTGTCGAGCGCATAGGCGCCAACCTTCAGCGAATACAGCAGCACGATGAAGATGCCGATCAGCGAGCCCAGCACCAGCGTGCGCGTGCTGATGGTGCGCGCCGCGATGTAGGCGCACAGCATGTGGGAGAAATATTGCAGCCCCGCCCGCGCGCTGGTGCCGGCCGCTTGCGACCAGAACAGCGACAGGCAGACATAGGCCGCAAACAGCAGCGGCAGCCAGGCGCTGGAGAGATCGCGGGCGAAACGCCGGTAATCGACGAACAGCAGCGGCAGCCATACCAGATAGTAGGCGAGGATCAGGATCTGGCCGAAATTGGTGGAGTAGGCGAAGGCAAAGACCGACACCGCAACGGCGAAGGCGGCATAGGCCTTGTTGTTGTCCGGATCGATCAGAATGGATTTCGGGATCTTCATATCCGTACCGGATTTCTCATGCTGCCGCCTTTCGGCTGGGCTGAAGCGCCCATGGTCGGCTTTTCTGCGTCATGCGCGATCGCCGGAACCTGCCCTTGCCGGACCCCGATCAGCGGGCATCCATTGTGCAGTGCACAATATAACCTCTCTATCGCCTGTCACTCAATGGTAAATTTGCCGCGAGGGGTAAAGTTGCTGCAGGCAGGGCCAAAACGACCATGCAACCGACAAATGGCGTTAATGCGGCTCGCTCGTTCGAAAATTCAAACTGTGGCCGCTACCACAGCGCTCCGCCGGTGATCTGGATGTTTTCCATGGTGATGCCCTTGGCCAGATCCGAGCACAGGAACACGGCTAGAGCCGCGATTTCCTGCGGCTGCAGCATGCGCTGCTGGGGATTGCCCTTGGCGATCTCGGCCATCGCTTCCTCGGCGGTTCTGCCCTTGCCCTCACGCTCGACGACCTGCGCCACGTTGCGGCGCATCAGTTCGGTCTCGACCCAGGTCGGGCTGATCATGACGCAGGTGACACCGTGCGCGGCGCCTTCCAGCGCCACGCAGCGGGTAAGGCCGAGCAGCCCGGCCTTCGAGGCGCAGTAGGCCGGGTTGTCCTTCCAGCCGACGGAAGCCGCTGTCGAGCCGATGTTGACGATACGGCCCCAGTCGCGCGCGATCATGCCGGGCAGCACAGCTCGGGTGACGCGGAACGCTCCGCTGAGATTAGTGTCGACGATCTTGTCCCACAGTGCGTCGGAATGGCCGCAGACCGGCTGTTCGGCGGTGGTGCCCGCAGCATTGACCAGTATGTCGGCCGGGCCGATGGCGGCTTGTGCGTCAGCCGCAAACCGGTCGGTCACATCGCTGTCGCGGACATCGAGATGGGCGGCATAAACCCTGGTGCCGTGTGCCGACAGGGCCAACCGCACGCGCTCGATTTCGTCGGCGCCGGGATAATAGGCGGCGTCGGATCTGTCGGCGCCGGCGGGCGCGATGTAGGAGCCGACGGCGACATTGGCGCCGGCTTGCGCCAACGCCGTCGCAATGGCGAAGCCCATGCCGGAAAACCCGCCGGTGACGATCGCGCTGCGGCCGGAAAGGTCTGTCATGGGCAGTGAATCTCCGATGCCGACGTTTGATGCGATCGTCTTAGACCCAGCCCGGTGACGAGCGCTACCTTGCCTGCAGCGCTGGTCACCACGTCGCTAAAGCGGTTTGCCCAGCCACTCGCGATAGAAGCCTTCGAGATCGGGTTCGAAATCATGCACGATCGGATAGCCGGGTGCTGCCGCCTCGACCTCGTGCATGGTGCCGCATTGCGGGCAGATAAATTCGCGGATTTCCATCCATTGCGGATCGGGGATATCGCTGTTGGGATAGATCTCGCGCAGCGCTTCCTCGGTGTTTCGCACGTTGATCGCAGCCTTGAGCTTCCAGTTCTTGCGGTAGTCGCCGAAAGAGTGGCCGCATTCGCAGCGGGTGATCCGTTCATCGCCGCTTTGGCAGATGAAGAGGTGATCCGAGACCGGCAGCAGGATCGGGTCCTTCCATGCGACACGGTCCTGATAGACGGCGAGCATCTTGAAGAAGCGGTCGTCGTCCTTGTAGGCGCTCATGATGCGCTTTGTCTGAGGCCAGGGCAGCTTGCCGGCTGAGAGATCGCCGAGGACTTCCTTGCTGTATGAGGTCATGGCTTTGCTCCCGGCATGAAGATCGATCTGGCGTCGATGGTCCAGAAATCACTGAAATCCCTGGTGAAGCGCGACGATAGCTTGATCGCGCTGGCATACATTTTCTTCACCTCGGGCGCGAAGTCGGCCTTCTCGACACGGCCGCGTTCGGCAGCGATCCAGTCCGAAACCGGGATCGCCTTGGCCAGACGCTCTCTGCGCATGGCGGCACGACGTTCGACGGTGGCGTCGATATCGGCAACCGGATAACCCTCGGCGTCGTCCTTCAGCACGATGCCGAAAATCTGGATCGCCGCCTGGCGGGTGAGAAAACCGTTCTCGACATCCCAGGCGGTCTTGACCGGATCGCGCTCCAGCACGTCGCCGTAACCGCCGCCACCATTGTAGGAATGGCTGAAGATGTCCCCCGACTTGTGCGGCGAGGTGATGTAGGGGCCTTCGACCACGGCATGGTCGCCGCCGATGTTCTTCTCGTAGTCGGAGACATGCGGATCGATACCTGGGGCATGCGCGAGCGGTTCGCCTTTCGCCGCCAGTTCGTGGATGTTGGAGTTGCGCACCGCGCGATGCTTCTGGCAGGTTGGCGCGGGATAACCGCCGCACATGCCGCCATTGTCGAATACCCGCGAGGAGTGTTCCGAAGTGTGCAGTCGCAGGTGCGAGGTCTTGTTGATCAGCCAGGTCGAGACGAAGGAACAGCCGCCGCGATATTTGCCGGCGCCGCCCGAATTGGGCATCATCGAGCGGCCGATATAGACCATCGGCATCGACTGTTCCCAGACCTCGATGTTGCCCATGTCGGATTCCGGATTCCAGCCGACATAGGCGGTGTCGAGGCCATCGGCGATGGCGAGCGCGCCGGAGCCGGCGGCGGCGCATTCGAAATGCGCCATGCCGAACGGCGTGCCGTACTGGCTTTCGCCGCCCATCTCGATCATCGGGCTGTTGACCTGGCCGACGAAGGCTTCCTCGACGAAGCCGCGCGCGACGAAGCCGCGCGACAAAAGGCGCTGGAACACGCCATAGGCCGGCAGCAGCAGCGCCCAGGATGTGGCGGTCGCCACCATCTCATTGGCGGGGTTGGTCCAGGTGCCGTGCGGCAGCTTCAGCTCGGTCGCCATCCAGGCGCCGTCATTGACCAGGCCCTCGAAATTCATGTGCTGGGTCAAGGTGACGAACATGCCTCCATCCATGCCGGCCGGCGTGCAGTTCATCGAATGGTAGCCCCAGGGCTGCGTGCCCTCGAAGTCCATGGTGATCTTGCCGTCGGTGGTGATCTCCATCTCGATCGGGATGTTGTAGAGCCAGTCGGGATCGCCAAGCAGCTGGAAGCCGGGCTTGCCCGCTGTGACATGGCCATAGAAGGTGTGGCCGCGATAGATGCCGGGCACGGTGAGCTGGCGGGTGCGGGCGAGCTGGGCACGACGACCCTCCTCGATGAACTCCTTCGATACCTTCATCCAGCAGTCGAGGCCGATCTCCGAGATCAACTGCTTGACGCTTTCGCGCATGTCGATGCAGGAGGCAACCTTGGCCTTCTCGTCGAGCACCCAGTAGATCGGCATGCGCAGATTGCGCTCGCAGCGGATGACGTAGTCGCGCCGGATCTCGTCATTCTCGCCGATCTTTTCGGCGCAGACGAACAGGCCTTCGGTGAAGCGCTCCTGCGCCAGGCAGACGTCGCCGCCGGGCGTGATGCCGCCGGCCTCCAGCTCGTGGCAGACGGCACCTGCCCAGCCGACCAGCGTGCCTTCATGGAAGATCGGCACCACGTCCATGACGTCGGGCACCTGCACGGTGCCGATGAAGGCATCGTTGTTGGCAAAGATGTCGCCTTCGCGGATCTTCGGGTTTTCCTCGTAATCGTTCTTGATCATCCACTTGATGAAGCGGCTCATCGTGTGGACGTGGACCATGATGCCGTTGGACAGCGCGATCGCATCGCCCTCGGGCGTATAGATCGCCACCACCATTTCGCCGACTTCGCGCACGCCGGGCGAGGCCGAGATGCGGCGGGCCATTTCGCGGGCCGAGACGCAATAGGCGCGCAGCTTGGTGTGCAGCGTCTCGAATTTCAGCGGGTCCTGGTTGCGTAGCGTGAGCTCGGTGATGCCGTCATAGCAGCCGGTCTCTTCCATCAGCCGTTCTGATTCGAGCAGCCGTTCGCGCAGGCGCAGGGCCGAGGCAGGTTTGTCCAACATGGCGGTGCCCTTTCAAGAATGGGTGTAATGCAGCAGCGTCCACTCATCGACATGGACACGGTCCTGCGGATGAACAACGAGCGTGGTGGCGGGATGTTCGATGATGGCCGGACCGATCACCTCATGGCCGGGCTGCAGTAGGTCCATCTCGTAGAGATTGGCCTTGTGCCAGCGTCCCCCGATATAGGCCTCGCGCACGCCCTTGTGCGCTGCTGCCGGGGCCGACTTGCCGAGCGGGCGCTTCAAGAGCACCGGCTTGACCTTGTCGGCGGTGGCGATCAATCCGAGCTCGGTGATGGTGAAGCCGGCTTCGCCATAGCGCGAAACGCGATGGTTGACCTTGGCGTAGACCGCCTCGAATTCGTCGATGACCCTACGCATGTCGTCAGCCGAATTGACCTCGGCAAGCGGTGCCATGACCTCGACATCCTCGAGCTGGCCGGTGTAGCGCATCATCAGGAAAGGCACGGTCTTGATCTTGTCTCTGATATGGCCGTCGCTGATCATCTCGTCGACCGCCGCCTTGGTGAGATCATTCCAGACGTCGGTGACCTTCTTGCCGAAAGCGAGCAGCTCGTCATCGCTTGCGCGGGCGCCGATGTCGTGCTGCGTCGAGACCGAATGCCGACGCATGAAATCGGCGGTGGTGCAGCCGAAGGCCGAGAAGGCGGCGGCAAACTGGAAGGTGATGATGTCCTTGAAGCCGATGCCCCTGGAGCAGCCGGCCAGATGCAGCGGACCCGAGCCGCCATAGGACAGCAGCGTGAATTCCGAGGGATGGATGCCCTGGCCGGAGATGACCCGGCGCAGCGCGTTGTTGGCATCGGCTTCCAGCATGTCGATCATGCCTTCGGCAGCCTCCTCGACACCGACGCCAAGGATGCTGGAGCATTTTTCCTCAAACGCTTTGCGCGCCTTCTCGACCTGCAAGACGACCTTGCCGCCGAGGAAATAATACGGGTTGAGGCGGCCTAGTATGGCGTCGCAATCGGCGATGGTGGGTTCAGTGCCGCCCTTGGCGAAGCAGATGGGGCCGGGGTCGGAACCGGCGCTTTCCGGCCCGAGCGAGACTTTCTTGGTCAGCGGGTCGACCTTGAGGATCATGCCGGCGCCGGCGCCGATCGTGTCGAGATGCAGCGTCGGCACGTTGAGCTTGAAACGGTCCATCAGCGGCTCGTTCTCGATCCGCGTCTGGCCGCGCGAGATGACGCCCATGTCGAAGGAGGTGCCGCCCATGTCCGAGCAGATCAGGGAGTCGTTGCCGATGAGCTTGCCGACATAGGCCGCGCCGAGAATACCGCCGATCGGGCCGGAAATCATGGTTTCGTGCAGGCGCGGATGGTTGATTGAGGTCAGGCCGCCAAAGGACAGCAGCGTCTGCACGCCGTATTTGAAGCCGTATTTTTTCGAAACGTCCTCGATACCCCTAAGCTGCTTGCGGCCGCGCGACGTCGCGTAGGCTTCGATCAGCACCGAGTTCAGCCGCGACTGTTCGCGGATGACCGGGCGGACCTCGTGGCTGGTGTAGATGAGGATGTCGGCGCCGGCTTTCAGCACCTCCTCGCGGCATATCTCGGCGATGCGCTTTTCGTGCACCGGATTGACGTGCGAGAAGATGGTCATGATGCAGATCGCCTCGACCTTGTCGGCAATCAGCTTCCTGGCCGCAATCGCGACTTCATGCTCGTAGAGCGGCAGCACGATGTCGCCGAACTGGTCGATGCGCTCGGTGACGCCATGGGTGCGACGGCGCGGCACCAGCGGATCGGGATGGTGGTGCGTCACCGCATGCAGCCGGTCGGCATAGGAATAGTCGGCCCAGGCCTGCAGGCCGCGACCCATCAGGATCATGTCTTCGAGACCCTTGGTGGTGATCAGGCCCAGCCGGCGCCCGGTGCGCGACAACAGTGTGTTGAGCATGCCGGTGCCGGAATAGAGCACGACGTTGACGCCGGAGAACAGCTGCTCCAGCGAGATGCCCCAGGCATCCGCCGCGTCTTCGGCCGATGCGAGGAAGCCTTCGGCCTCGTTCTTCGGCGTGGTTGCCGACTTGCCGATCTTGAAGTGGCCGTCCTGATCGACAAGGATCGTGTCGGTCATGGTGCCGCCGGCGTCGATGCCGATGACGATTGGATTGCCGACGATGGGGCTGGTGAGGTTGGGTTGGGTCACGGTCGCCTCGGGATTGCTCTAGGATGGCTCAAGCTAGATTCCTTGGGCGGCCTTGCGCCATATGCCAAAAGACACAATGACCGCCGGACCGGGATCGCCGAGAAAAGGGCATGCGCATGGGCAATATCTGGGGGCCGCTCGCCAGGGCGATTGCCGCCACCGGTACGGACAGGCATGTCGACTGCCTGATTGACCTGATCGGCGCCGATATCGAGCACGATCTCGTCACCGTGACACGATATTCGGCGACGCAGACGCCGGAATTCATCANGATCGGCGCCGATATCGAGCACGATCTCGTCACCGTGACACGATATTCGGCGACGCAGACGCCGGAATTCATCAAGCACCGGCGCTTCTCCGACGAGATGGTCCGGCGCTATCTCGACAATTACTACGTCTTCGACCCGTTCTATGCCTCGTGGCGGCGTGAGCAGAGGCTGGGCATCCTGCCGCTGAAGCGGCTTGCCGATGACGAGGCCAAGCGCGGCCAGTACATAGCCGGCTTCCTGGCGCAGTCGGAAATCTGCGATGAGGTCGGCATCATGCTGGCCGATGGCGGCGACTGGTGCCTCGGCATCTTCCTCGACCGCTCGACCTCCACCTTCAAGGAGAGCGAGATCGCCCTGCTGGACGAGCGGCTGCCGGTGTTCGAGGCGCTGCATGCACTCGACATTGAGGCGCGGGGGACGGAATTCTCCCGCACATCGGCGCCGACCGGCCCCGGCGCCTCGCCCCGGCAGGAGCCGACCATCCCGGCGAGCCTATGGCCGGAGCTGTCGCTGCGCGAGCGGGAATTGGTGCAGTTGATCCTGGCAGGACATCCGACCGCCAACATCGCGGAACGGCTCGGCATCGCCGTCGGCACGGTGAAGAACCACCGCCGCCGCATCTACGAGAAGCTCGACATAACCACCGAACGGGAGCTGTTTTTGCAGTTCTTCCAGCATCGGGCAGACGGTTAGTCCGCCATCGACATGGCCGTCAGTCGTGCAATTGCCTGGAAATCGGCAGGCCGACAGTAAAGCCGGAGAATGTTACCTCAAACCCTTCGCGCTGCGGCGAGCAGCACATCATGCCGACATCGACGGATTTGGAGATCGGGAAATAAGCCAGCCGCACCGGCTTCCACTTGCCGTCGGTGGTATCAAGATATTGGATGCGGATCGCCTCGGCATGGCGGGTCAGCCGGATGCGCACGCCGTCGGGGCCGGTGGGAATGCTGAGCAGCGACCAGTCCGAGGTGTCGTTGGTGACCACCACCGAAAAGTAAGCCAGCCCGTCGGTGTATTCGATGCCGGCCTTGATCCAGTGCGTTTCACTCAGCCGCAGCATCAGCCCGGCCTGGTCGTAGAGCACCTTGTAGTCGCCCTTGACGGTGACTTCGGCGCTGAAGTCACCCTCGACCGGCCGATACAGGAAATGGCCATTGTCACGCCAGAAACCGTAAAAGGTTTCGCGCCAGAAGTCGGTTTCCCCGCCGGTGCGCACATGCACGATGCCATCGCCGAAGGCATGATGCGGCGGCGGGTTGAGCCAGGTCAGTTCCTTTTTCGCCGCTGTCATCGGGTCACCCGTCGATCAGCCGGCAAATGTGTAGGCTGTCTTCACCGTGGTGTAGAATTCCGCGGCATAGCGGCCCTGCTCGCGTGGGCCGTAGCTCGAGCCCTTGCGGCCGCCGAACGGGACGTGGAAGTCGACGCCGGCGGTCGGCAGATTGACCATCACCATGCCGGCCTCGGAATTGCGCCGGAAATGCGTGGCATGCTTGAGGCTAGAGGTGCAGATGCCGGAGGTCAGGCCGAAGGGGGTGTCATTGGCAACCGCAAGCGCCTCGTCATAGTCCTTGACGCGAATGACGTTGGCGACCGGCCCGAAGATTTCTTCCCGCGAAATGCGCATGGCGTTGGTGCTCTCGGTGAACAGCGCCGGCCTGAGATAGAAGCCGGGTGTTTCGCGGTCCAGCCGCTCGCCGCCGAAGGCGAGGTTGGCGCCTTCCTGGCTGCCGATGGCGATATAGTCCTCGTCCTGCTTCAGCTGGCTCGCATCGACGACGGGCCCGATCTGGGTCTTGGCATCGAGCGCATCGCCGATGACGAGCTTTTCCAGGCGCTCCTTGAGCGCGGCAACGAAGCGGTCGTGAATGCCTTCGGTCACCACCAGGCGCGACGATGCCGTGCAGCGCTGGCCGGTCGAGAAATAGGCGCCGTTGATGGCGCACTCGACAGCCGTGGCGAGGTCGGCGTCGTCGAGCACAACCATCGGGTTCTTGCCGCCCATTTCGAGCTGGAACTTGCGCATGTGCTCGACGCTTGCCGCGGCGACGCGTTTGCCGGTGCCGACCGAGCCGGTGAAGGTGATGGCGTTGAGGTCGGGGCTGTCGAGCATGGCCTGGCCGACCACCGAGCCCTTGCCCATGACCAGGTTGAGCACGCCTTTCGGCAGGCCGGCGCGGTGCAGGATGTCGACAATGGTCCAGGCGCTTTCGGGGACGAGTTCGGCCGGCTTGAAGACGATGGTGTTGCCATGCGTGAGTGCCGGCGCGATTTTCCAGGTGGGAATGGCGATGGGGAAATTCCACGGCGTGATAATGCCGACGACGCCGACGGCTTCGCGGGTGATCTCGACGCCGACGCCCGGGCGAACGCTGGGCACCAATTCACCCGACAGGCGCAGCGTCTCGCCGGCGAAGAAGTCGAAGATCTGGGCGGCGCGGATGGTCTCGCCAATGCCCTCGGCCAGCGTCTTGCCCTCCTCGCGCGACAGCGCGCGGCCGANCTGGGCGGCGCGGATGGTCTCGCCAATGCCCTCGGCCAGCGTCTTGCCCTCCTCGCGCGACAGCGCGCGGCCGATCTCGTCCTTGCGCGCCATGATCTCGTCCGAGGCCTTTTTCAGCACGGCGTGGCGCACCAGCGGCGCGGAGCGCGACCAGGCCGGGAAGGCGGCTTTGGCCGCCGCTATGGCCTGCTTTGCCTGTTCGGCGCCGGCCGAGGCATATTCGCCAACGACATCGCCAGTGTTCGAGGGATTGATGTTGCGCGAGCCGGCCTCGCCTACCCACTCGCCATCGATCAGATTTTTACGAAACAGGCTCATGTCGCGGTTTCCTTGTATTGGTTCGCTGGGGGTGCCGTATGCCTGAATCATTTATCAGACAAATGACGACACTGTGAGGGCTGAAATCTAGCTGCGGACTGGATAGCCGATGGCGCGCGGCTATGAAAGCCGCGACCTCAAGATGGACAATATAAAGCGGCCCTGTCAGGTCGGAAAAGTCCAGAACAGGCAAGCCAGCGTCGCCGCGGCGAAGATGACGAAGAACAGGCTCCTGAGCAGGATGTTGCGGCGCAGCTCGTTCATGGTGAAATGGCTGCCAACGATGGCCGCGGCGAACAGGAAACGCCAGTTCAGGAGCGCCCACAGCACGCTGCTCTGGCCGAAAGCCCAGCGGGCGACGAGACAGCCGACAATTGTGGCGAACAGGGCAATCACCGCCCAGAACAGCGCATCCGCAGCATGGGTCAAGACGATGCCGGCGGCGCGGATCGGCAGGATCATCATCAGCATGGCGCCGAAAAAATAGACGGCGGCGAGCGGCAGGAACGAGCCGGCATCGGCAATGCCGTCCAGCCGCCTCACGCCGATCGCGCCATAGGGATAGCCGTGCCTGGCCACCGCCAGGCTGAGCGCCATGAGCAATGCGGTGAGCACCGCGACCAATGCGAATGTAATGAGGGCCTTGCTCATGCCGTTCCTTGCTTTGAGGCCCTGTCAGAGCCGAATCACGAGGAACGATTTTAGCGCACGGTCCGCGATTGCGCGTCAGCTTTGCTGAGCGTTCCGCTCTTCACCGGTCGCTGTTTTCGAAGGCCCCCATGCCTTGCGCGATCAGATTGGTTGCCATGACAAGCGAAACGATGGCTGCGGAGTTGAAGATCACCACCCACCATTTGCCGCCGGTCAGGAAGCCGTAGCCGTCGGCGACCGCCAGTCCCCAATCGGCTGAGGGAGGCTGGATGCCGAGGCCGAGGAAGCTCAGCGTGGCGATCGAAAAGAAGGCGTAGCCAAGCCTTGTGACCAGCTCGATGAGGATGGTTTCCCTGACATTAGGCAGGATCTCGAGGAACATGATGGAAAGAGCGCTCTCGCCGCCGAGACGAGCGGCGCTGACATAGTCGCGTTCGCGCTGCTCGCGCACGGCGGCACGCACCGTCCGTGCCACCAGCGGGGCATAGGCGATGCCGATCACAAGGATGACGGTGAGGTTCGATGGCCCAAGCGCGACCAGCGCCATGGTGACGAGGACGATGAAGGGAAAGGCCATCAGCGTGTCGAGCAGCCTGGCGCCGATGGCGTCGATCAGCCCGTCGAAATAGCCGAGCACGAGGCCAAGCACGCTGCCGGCGGCAACGCCGAGCAGTGTTGCTGCCGGCGCGACCAGCAGGATGTCACGCGAGCCGACGACGATGCGCGACAGCACGTCGCGGCCAAGTTGGTCGGTGCCGAACCAGTGCGCGGCATCAGGCGGCGCCAGCATGACGAGGAAATCCTCGGCATAGGGATCGTAGGGCACAAACAGGCTGCCTAACACGGCGCAGCCGACCCAGAACAGCAGGATCAGCGATCCAACGATCACCGAGGGCGGCAGCTGCGAAACAGTCTCGCGGATGCGACTTGCTGCCCGCCAGCGCAGCGTACGGCGCTCCGGCAATTCCATCAGTTCCATCATGGCGAGACACGGCGGCGCTGCCGCGGATCGAGCAAGGCATTCACGAGATCGCCTGCCGCGGCCGACAGCACGAAGATGGTCGCCATGACCAGCACGCCGGCTTCGAGCATCGGGAAATCGCGCGCCTTCGCGGCGTTGAGGACAAGGTTGCCGAGGCCCTGTATGCCGAACAGCGCTTCGATGACCACCAGACCACCCAGCATGTAACCGGTCTGGGTCGCGAGCACGGCGATGGTCGGCGTCAGCGCATTACGCAGCACGTGCCGGATGAGTATCTCGCGACGCTCGAGGCCCTTCAGGACGGCGGTGCGCGTATAGTCGGCGGCCAGCGCCTCGATCACGCCGGCCCGCGTCATGCGGGCGATGTAGCCGGCAAGGTTCAGCACCAGCGGCAGCGCCGGCAGGATCAGGTAATAGCCACTGACCCAGAGCCCGGCGCCATCGGGAGCAGCGCCGGTGATCGGGAACCAGTTCAGCCACAGGCCGAAGACGATGAGCAACAGCAGGCCGGAGACGAAGTCCGGGACAATGCCGAAGGACACGCCGGCGAGTACGATCAGGCGGTCGATAAAGCGGCCCTGGTTGAGACCGGCCACGATGCCGGCGCCGATGCCCAGCGGCAGCAGAAAGACGAGGATAATTCCGGCAAGGGCCGCCGAGCGCTTGAAGCTTTCCAGAACGAAGGGCGCCACCGGCAAACGCAGCGACAGGGAGGTGCCGAAGTCGCCTGACAGCACGCTGCTGAACCAGTGCCAGTATTGCACGAGCACCGGCTGGTCGGCGCCGAGCTGCCTGTTCAGCGCCGCGACGGCCTCGGCATCGGCGAACGGTCCGAGCATGAGGCGGCCGACATCGCCGGGCAGAACCTGCCCGGCGAAGAACACCAGCATGCTGACCAACCACAGCGTGAGCAGAAGCGAGGCTGCCCGCACCGACACAGTGCGGCCGGTCAGCATCGGATTCCGGTGCCCGGAGTGGCTGGACGTCTCGCAATCATGCCTGGGCGAACGTCACGCGGTCGAGCAGCAGATGCGAGATTGCCGTGAAGCGGACGCCCTCGACCTTCGATGAGACGATCCGGCTGTATTGCGAGAAGTAGCTGATGATCAGCGGCGTCTCATCCAGCAGCAAGGTCTGGATCTTGCCCGCGGCAAGGCGTTGCGCCTGAAGGTCGCGGGCCTTGCCGTATTCGAGCAGCAGCCCGTCATAGGCCGGGTTGTTGAAATGCGCGGCGTTCCAGGCGCCCGAACTCTTCAGCGTCGCGTTGAGGAAGATGTCGGGCGTGCCGCGATGTCCGAAATCGGTGATGCCGAGATTGGAATCGAGCCATGGCGACGAGCCGAACTTCGCCGAGCCATAATAGGCGTCCTGCGGCAGCACGTTGAGCTTGATGTCGATGCCGGCCTTCTTGGCGAAGTTCTGGATCAGCACCGCATAGTCGGGAATGTCATAGGCGCGTTCGGTGGTCAGCGTCACCGGGAAGCCGTTCGGCACGCCGGCCTCGCCAAGCAGGCGCTTGGCCTCGGCGATGTCCTGCTTGCGCTGCGGCACCGACGGATCGGCCGAGGGGAAGATCGGCGCAAACGGCGTGTCGTTGCCGACAATGGCGCGGCCCTTGAGCAAGCCCTTGACCACCGCCTCGCGATCGATGGTGAGCGCCAGTGCGCGGCGGATGCGCTTGTCGGTGAACGGCGCCTGGTCGGTCCGCAGATGCACCTCGTCATGCGAGCTTGCCTGCACGCTGAGCAGCTTGAAGTTGGGATTGCCCTCGATCGCCAATTCCAGCCGGGTCGTGCTCGGGATGACGTCGAGCTGGCCGGCCTGCAGCGCCAGCACCTGCGCCTGCTCGTCGTCGAAGAACTTGATTTCGACGCGGTCGGGCAGCGCCTTGTCGCCCCAATAGTCAGGGTTGCGCACGAAGCTGGCGCCCTGCTTGGGGCGGAAGGATTCGAGCTTGAACGGGCCGGTGCCGTTGAAATTCTTCTCGAAATCGCCGGCATAGTCGGCCGGCAGGATGACGGCATTGTAGACGTCGGAGGAGACATAGAAGGGGAAGTTGCTGTTGGGCCCGTCGAGGTCGAAGGCGACTGTCTGGTCGTCGACGACCTTGGCGCCGCCCTTGGACAGGATGCCCTTATAGGCAGACAAAGCGGACGAACCGCTGGCCGGATCGACCAGCCGCTCGAAGCTCGCCACTACATCCTTGGCGGTGACGGTGCGGCCGTCGTGGAATTTCACGCCCGGCCGCAATTTGAAGGTCCAGCGGCTGGCGGTCTCGTCGGCCTCCCACGACAGAGCGAGCTTGGGCTGCAGACCGTCCTTGGGATCGTCGAGGATGAGATATTCGCCGACCTGGCTGATGACGCCGATGCTGGCCGGATCGGTGATGGAGACGGGATCGATCGCCTTGGTCGGCTGTCCGAGCCCAACGCGGACCGTGCCGCCGGCGCCGGCAGCGCGCGCCGTGCCGAAACCAGCAAGTCCCTGCGAGGCGGCAAAGCCGGTGAGGCCGATCAAGGCTGCGTATTTCAGCAGATCGCGGCGCTTGAGGAAGCCGGCCTGGTGCTCATCGACGGCGACGTTCCAGATGTCGCCGGACAGATTGCGAAGCGTATCGATGTCGTTGCGTTTGGTCATTTTGAAACCCCTGTCTGAAATGACTGTTGAATGGCTTAAGCGACTGGTTCGCCGTCGAGATGGATGCGGTCGACGGCTTGCGGGTAAAAGGCGATGAGGCCCCTGATCTTGGGCATTTCGGCAATGGGATCGCGGTAGCTCCAGGCGACATCGGGGCTTACCGAGCCGTCGGCGCGCCGGCCCGACCAGTAGGAGGCGATGCCCTTGTAGGGACAGCGCGTCGTGCTGTCCGAAGCGGTCAGCCGGTCGAGCCTGACATCGTCCGGGTGCAGGTAGAAACGCGTCGGTAGATGCGTTTCGAACAGCAGCACCGGGCGATGGCTGTCGGCGATCAGTTCGCCGTCGAACCAGATCTGGACGTGACTTGAACTCTGCAGCACATCGATGCGTGCGTATGGATCGCGGGCGTGGACGAAGACTTCTTCCTCCTCCTCGAACCATTGGTCGACCGCTTTCCAGGTGAAGGCGATGCGGCCGGCCAGTGGCGACAGGTTTTCATCCGGCGGCGCGACAAACGACCAGGCCGCATTGGGAGAAGCTTTCGATCCCGTCTCCAGGTCCCAATAGGTGGTTTCGCCGCCGACTGGATGCGGCTGGCGATGCTCGGACGGCTTCAAGAGCGAGCGGTCCACCGAGGAGGCCGGGAAGAAATAGATCGGCAGAAAATGGTTGGAGCGCAGCACCAGGACGTTGCGGCTGTCGGCGATGGTGCGGCCGGCGAATTTGACCCGAATGCGCTTGGGGCTGTGCAGAACATTGATGAGCTGCGGAGCCGTGGCGTCGCGGGGCTGAAGTTTTGGCGCTGCGGTCATATCAGTTGCCCCAAGTCAGGATACGGCGCGCACATTGTCGCGCTGTTCGGCGAAGCGGTTGGCCGGCCGAGCCAGGCCGAAACGATCACGCAGCGTCCCCGGCGCATATTCGGTGGGGAATACGCCGCGGCGCTGCAGTTCCGGCACGACCTGCTCGGCAAAATTCATCCAATCCTCCGGGAGCAGCGGGAACATCAGGTTGAAGCCGTCGGCGGCACCTGCCTCGAACCAGTCCTGCAGCTGATCGGCGATCTGGTTCGGTGTGCCGACGACGGTCGGCACCGAACCGCTGTTGGCGAGCTTGCGAGCGATCTCGCGCAGAGTGAGGTTCTGCTTCGACCATTCCTTGACGCGATTGAGCGAGGTGCGGCCGCCATTGAAGGTGCTCTCGTCCGGCAGCGGCGGCAGCGGGCCGTCCGGCGGATATACGGAGAGATCGACGCCGCTCCAGCTCGAGAGAAGGTCGATGCCGACCCGATCGGGAAGCAAGCTCTGCAGATACTCCTGCCGCTCGCGTCCCTCCGCTTCGGAAGCTGCGACGATCGGCAGGATGCCCGGCAGGATCTTGAAGCTCTCGGGCTTGCGGCCGTAACGGGCGAGGCGCTCGTTGATGTCCTGCCTATATTTGATGCCGTCTTCCTTGGTGCTGTAGATGGCAAAGTGCGCATCGGCATGCGCGGTAGCGAAATTCTTGCCGTCTTCGGACGAGCCGGCCTGGACGATCAGCGGATGGCCCTGCGGCGGGCGCGAGACATTGAGCGGTCCGCGCACCTTGAAGTGCGGGCCCTTGTGGTTGATCGCATGGACCTTGTCGGGATCGGCGAAATAGCCCGATGCCTTGTCGATAAGCAGGGCTTCGTCTTCCCAGCTGTCCCACAGTGCCTTGACGATATCGAGGAATTCGGTGGCGCGCTCATAGCGAAAGGCGTGCTCGATATTGCCGTCGCGGCCGAAATTGCGGGCCTCCTCGTCCATGGCCGACGTCACCACATTCCAAGACGACCTGCCCTTGCTGATATGGTCGAGCGAGGCAAACATGCGGGCGACATTGTAGGGCTCGCTGTAGGAGCTCGAGGCGGTGGTGATGAGGCCGATATGCCTGGTCACGCCGGCAAGCGCCGACAACAGCGTCAGCGGTTCCAGGCGGGCATTGGCGTAATGGGCTACGCCGCTCTGTGCGGAATCCCAGATCGCGACATGGTCGGCGACGAAGATCGTATCGATCCTGGCGCGCTCGGCAGACTGGACGAGATCGCGGTAGAAGTCGAAGTCGAGCACTTCGCGGCCGGGCGCGCGCGGATGGCGCCATGACATACGATGATCGCCCTGCGGGTTGAAGAAAAACGCGCTGAGGATCATGTGGTCGCGTGCCATGTCGGCCTCCTTGCAGAACTGCTCCAAGGGACCGTCGCGACGCCTCGACCGGCTGCGACAATCTCTCCTGAGCGATGAAAGGTAGATTGCGCTCCAGCTTAATTCGAGTAATTTTATAGAGATTGTGCGGCGCGAAAGCGGAAGCGATTGCCCTCGAAGACCGCGCCGAAAGAAAGTGGTTTCAGCAAGACATGTCGTCATCGGTTCTGAACGTCGAGCAGCTCACCG
The DNA here is from genome assembly GCF_000502235.1 of Mesorhizobium sp. L103C119B0. NCBI lineage: Bacteria > Pseudomonadati > Pseudomonadota > Alphaproteobacteria > Hyphomicrobiales > Phyllobacteriaceae > Mesorhizobium > Mesorhizobium sp. L103C119B0. Next base: position 169,026 of record NZ_AYXE01000005.1, read on the forward strand.
TCGCCTATGATGAACGCCGGGGATCGCATCCGGCCGTCAACGGCGTGTCGCTCACCATCGGCGAAGGCGAAGCGCTCGGCCTTGTCGGCGAGTCCGGCTCGGGCAAAAGCTCGGTGGCACTCGCTATTCTGCGCTATCTGCCGAATAACGCCCGGATCGCCGCGTCGGCGCTCGAGTTCCAGGGCCGCGAGATCCGCAATCTCTCCGGCGAACAGCTGCGCCGGCTAAGGGGCGATCGCATCGCGGCCGTCTACCAGCATCCGGGTGCGGCGCTCAATCCGGCCATGACGATTGGCCGGCAGATCACCGAGACGATCATGCGGCATCGCCCGGTTCGGCAGGACGAAGCACGCACCCGCGCCGCCGAGCTGCTCGGCCGCGTCAGGGTGAGCAATCCGGAGCGGGTGCTCGATCTCTATCCGCACGAATTGTCGGGCGGCATGCAGCAGCGCGCCAACATCGCGATTGCCATTGCGCTCGACCCGTCGCTGCTGGTGCTGGATGAGCCGACGACGGCGCTTGACGCCAGCGTCCAGTCCGAGATCGTCGCCATCCTGCAGGACTTGCGCCGCGATCACCAAACCAGCGTTCTGCTGATCAGCCATGACATCAACATGGTCCGCCGGGCCTGCGATCGGGTGGCCGTGATGCAGTCGGGGACGGTGGTCGAAAGCGGCATCGCCAACGATGTCTTCGAGAACCCTGTTCACGCCTACACCAAGGCGCTGATCGCCTCGATCCCGGCGCTCAACTTCACCAAGCGCGACGGCAGGCTGGCCGAGATGCACACAACCGGCCCGTCGAAGCCTGTCCGCAGCGATCAACCGGAAGCCGCACGTCCGATCGCCGTCGCCTGCAAAGGCATCAGCCACGCCTTCGGCTCCCAGGCCGTCCTGCACGATATCGACCTGGAGATAGCCCAGGGCGAGACGTTCGGGCTGATCGGCGAATCCGGCTCCGGCAAGTCGACATTGGCAAGGATCGTGACTGGCCTCCAGACGCCGGACGCTGGGTCGGTCGAGCTGTTCGGCAGCACTGTCGCGCCGCGCGTCGAGAAAAGAAGCCTGAGCGAACGGCGCGACGTGCAGATGGTGTTCCAGTCACCCGACCGCACGCTCAATCCGCGCCAGCGGATCGGCAGGATCCTCGGCCGTCCGCTGCGGCGGCTCGCCGGCTTTAGCCGCAGCGAGGTGAAGCAGCGTGTCGGCGATCTCCTGGCCTCGGTTCGTCTTGCCGCTACGACCGTCGACCAGAAGCCGAGATCGCTGTCTGGTGGCCAGCGCCAACGGGCGGCGATTGCGCGCGCCTTTGCCGGCGTGCCGAAGCTCGTGGTGTTGGACGAGCCGACCTCTGCGCTCGACGTTTCCGTGCAGGCGACCGTGCTCAATTTGCTCAACGACCTGCAGCGCGACAAGGACACCACCTATCTGTTCATCAGCCACGACCTCAGGGTGGTGCGCTATATGGCCGACAGGATCGGCGTGCTCTATCGCGGCCGGCTGGTCGAGACGGGATCATCCGAGCAGATTTTCCGTGGCCCCAACCACCCCTACACGAAGCTGCTTCTGGCCGCGTCCTCGGATGAGACGGCGCCGAGGGCTCCGGCTCAGCTCCACGTCGCGGCACACGATGCCGAGACCTCCGGATGCTCCTTTGCCGCCCGCTGTCCTGTCGCGCTGCCCGATTGCCGAAAGGCGCAACCACCCGTCAGGCAGGCCGGCGACGGTCATCTGATCGCCTGCTGGAGAGACGCAAGCAGTCTCTGATTGCGAAGCGGGCAACTGACAAGCCTTCTTTCGAGGAGATGTCCCCCGGCCGATGCGGCCGGAGGACAGGCTTGGGAGGCGCCTGACGTCGGCTGGAAATTTCCGGCGATGGTTTTGACCAGCGTCGATTTGCCGGCGCCATTGTCGCCCGTCAGGCCGAGAACCTGGCCCTCATTGATGTCGAGCGAGACATTGTCCAGCGCGCGAACGGCACCGAAATCCTTCACGATATGTTCGAGACGCGCTAGAACCGTCATCGCATCTTCCCATGCGAATTTGTAAGTTTCTGATACAAATCATCGTTTGAAACTTGGGTCAATGGGCTTGGAGATGCTGAAGATTTATTGCAATGCACCCAACCTTGGGTCTTTCAAACCGCCTAGAAATTCTATTAGTATGTCGAGCAAACAAATTGTGGAGAACGACGTGCTGGTGTCGACCGATCTTCGGCCGAACGAAACGCGGGCACTTGCGGCGCTGTTTCGTGCCGGCGCGTCGAGCCGGGCAGCGCTCGCACGCGATCTCGGCCTGACCCGGTCGACCACCGGCGCCCTGGTGCTGGGGCTGACCGAAGCCGGTCTGGCGCGCGAGCGGTCGGATGGAGCGGATGACGAGCAGGATAGCGAGGGTCGGGTCGGCCGTCCCGGTATCCTGGTCGAGATCGACGGCAATGGCGGCTTCTTCCTTGGCGCTTATATCGGCGTCAACTGGATCGCAGTCGTGACTGTCGACCTTGCCGGCGCGCGGCGTGCGAGCGCCTCTAGGGCATTTGCCGGCCCCGGTAGCACGCCCGAAGCCGCGGTCGACATCATCGGGGAACTCGTCGCCGAGATCCGCTCACAATTGCCTGCGGGCACGCGCCCCTACGGGCTCAATGTCGCCGTGCCCGGCTTCCCCGCCGCCGACGGGATTTCATACCATGCCACCATCCTTGGCTGGCACGGGGTCAATCTGGCGGAGCTTTTGCGCACTGCCTTTGGCGCGGACTTTCCAATCCTCTTGGAAAACGATGCCAATGCCGTGGCGGTGGCCGAGACATACCGGGCGCAGCCGGGCAAGGACCATGAGGATGCTCTGGTCATCCTGATCGAGAACGGCGTTGGCGGCGGCATCATCAATGCCGGCAGGCTGCATCGCGGCCGGCTCGGCGGCGCCGGCGAAATCGGGCATCTGCGCATCGGCGACGAAGGTTTTGTCTTCGACGCGAAGCGCCCGGGCCGACTGGAATCCTATGTCGGCAAGGATGCTTTACTGGCTCGCTATTTGCACATAAGCGGACTGCGCGCCGGCGTGGATGAGTTTGTCGCAGCGCTGGCCGGCGGCGATCCGGCAGCCGTTGCCACCGCGCGCGACTGGGCGCTCTGGTTCGGCCGCGGCCTGGCGACACTTGCCTGCACCTTGCAGCCGGAGCGCATCATCCTCTCCGGCTCCGTCAATGCTGTCTATCCCTTTGTCGCCGAGCAGGTGGAAGCTTTCTTGCTGGAGTTCCTGGCTGAAGGTTACCCCGTTCCTACGGTCGAACTGTCGCGCGTCGGGGCCGACGGTCCGGCATTGGGCGCTGCCTGTCTGCTGCATCAGGCAGCTTTGTCGGGCGATCCGCAATTTCAACTTCGCGGCCTCGCCGCGCGCTAATCAGGAGAGATTCCATGCCTCGCAAAGACGAAAAGCGGCTGCGTGTCGGCGTGCTCGGCTGCGGTCCGATTGCCCAGGCGGCGCATTTCGAATCCTGCACCAAGGCACGCAATACCGATCTCTATGCCATCTGCGATGTCGCCGACGATCTGCGCGACAGGATGGCGGCGACCTACGCGCCTGAAAAATCCTATGCCGACTACGGCCTGATGCTGGCCGATCCCGATCTCGATGCCGTCATCATCGCGACATCGGACATTTTTCACGTCAAGGCCGCGGAACTGGCGCTCGATGCCGGCAAGCATGTGCTTTGCGAAAAGCCGCTGGGCGTTTCGGTCGAGGAGGTCGAAGGCTTGCGGGCCACGCTCGACAAGAGCGGCAAGGTGCTCCAGGTCGGCCATATGAAGCGCTTCGATCCCGGCATCCAGGCGGCAAAGGCTTTCGTCGACGACGAAATGGGCGAGCGGCTGGCGTTCAAAGGCTGGTACTGCGACAGCACCCACCGCTACCCGATGACCGATGCGGTGCAACCGCTGATCATCACCAGCGCCAAGGCGCGCAAGCCTGCCGTCAATCCCAAGGCGGATCTGCGCCAATACTACATGCTGGCGCATGGCAGCCATCTCCTCGATACGGCGCGCCATCTGCACAGGCCGATCGAGGCGGTCGAGGCCCGGCTCACCGAGCGCTATGGCGCCTATTGCTGGTTCATCACCACCATCTTCGCCGACGGCACGATCGGCCATCTCGACCTGACGGTCGCCGTGCGCATGGACTGGCACGAAGGGTTCCAGATCTATGGCCAGAACGGCAGCGTTCTCGCGAAGACGTATAACCCCTGGTACTACAAGAGCAGCGAGGTCGACATTTTCCGCGAGGCCGATGGCAGTTGGCATCGCACGCTTGGCGCGGATGGCCACTTCTATCGCCGGCAGCTCGAAGGCTTTGCCGATGTCGTGCTGAATGGCGCGCCCATGATCGGCGCCAGCATCGAGGACGGCATCGCCTCGGTCAGGGGCATGGCGGCCATCGCCCGCTCGGCCGCTGCCGGCGGCCGCGCCGTCCGTCTGGCCGATGTCGACGGGGTGGTGTGATGCAGCTTGGGATTTTCGCCAAGACCTTCGCCACCACCGGCGCCTTGCCGGTGCTGCGCGCGGTCGCGGACGGCGGCTACACGGCGGCGCAGTTCAACATGGCGTGCCTTGGACTGCCGTCGATGCCGGACAGCATTGAGCTCGGCGCGGCCCGGTCCGTCGCTGAGGCGAGCGGCGAGGCCGGCGTTTCGATCGCGGCGGTTTCGGGAACCTACAACATGATCCACCCGGATCGCACGGTTCGCATCCAGGGACTCGCCCGGCTTGAGGTACTGGCCGCGTCATGCGCCGATATGGGCACCCGTCTGATCACGCTGTGCACCGGCACAAGGGATGCGCAGGATCAGTGGCGCTGGCATCCCGACAATGCAAGCGAGGCGGCATGGAGCGATCTGCGGACGGAGATGGAAGCGGCGATCGCGATTGCCGAGCGCTTCGACATCGAGCTTGGCATCGAACCGGAACTGGCCAATGTCCTCTCCAGCGCCCGGGCCGCACGCCGCCTGCTGGACGAAATGAACAGCACGCGGCTGCGCATCGTGCTCGATCCGGCCAATCTGTTCGAAGTGGCCGACAGCGCGGAGCGTCATCGCCTCATCGACGAAGCCATCGATCTGCTGGCCGCCGAGATCGGCATGGCCCATGCCAAGGACCGCCATGCCGATGGCAGTTTTGCCGCAGCCGGAAAGGGCGTGGTCGACTTCCCGCATTTCATCGGCCGCCTGAAGGCTGCCGGGTTCGACGGCCCCCTGATCACGCATGGCCTGACAGAGGCCGAGGCGCCCGGCGTCGGCGCGTTCCTGCGCAATGTCCTGGAAGCGAGCGACGACACGTGAAAAAGACCTTCAGCCGAGATGGCGTCGACCTTGCCTACCGGGAGGTCGGCACGGGCCTTCCCGTCATCTTCCAGCATGGGCTGGGCGGCGATGAGGCGCAGGTGGCCGACGTGTTTCCCGATCTGCCGGTGACGCGGCGCGTGACGCTCGAATGCCGTGGCCAGGGTGGATCCGGCTACGGGCCGGTCGAGCGGCTTTCGATCGCGACGTTTGCCGAGGACGTCGATGCACTGGCCGACGATCTCGGCCTAGGCCCGGCCGTCGTCGGCGGCATCTCGATGGGCGCGGCGCTGGCGCTTCGCCTGGCGGTGCACAGGCCGGCGCGGGTGCGGGCGCTGGTGCTCGCCCGGCCTGCGTGGGTATCCCAGGCTGCACCGGCCAATATGAGGCCCTATGCCGTGGTCGGCGATCTCTTGATGCGGCATTCGCCCCAAGACGCAAGGCGTCTGTTCGATGACAGCGCTGTTGCCGGCGAACTGGCCAGATTGGCGCCGGACAATCTCGCCAGCCTGCAAGGCTTCTTCACTCGCCCGGACCCGGTTCTGTTCGGCAGGCTGCTTTCGGCGATCGCCGGCGATGGTCCCGGCGTGAGCGAGGCGGACATCCGCGCTATCGCGGTGCCGACTCTTGTCATCGGCCATGACCATGACCTCGTCCATCGACTGGACGACGCACAGACGCTGGCCGGACTCATTCCGTCGGCCCGGCTTTGCACCATCACAGCCAAATCGCAGGATCGCGCCGCCTACCGGCTGGAATTCCGCGCCTGTCTTTCGGAATTCCTGGAACCGCTCGCATGACCGACAAAACGACGGATGAGACCATCGCCGTGGTCGAGATCGGCGGCACGTCGGTCAAGGTTGGCTTTGCCGATCGCGGCCACCCGGTGGATTTCGCCCGCACCTACCCGACCGCGCAACTGCGCAAGGGCGCGCCTGTGGCGGGGTTGGCCGATGCGGTCACCGCAGCCTGCCGCGATGCCGGGCTCAAACCTGCACGGGTCGTTGCGACGGTGCCTGGGTTCATCGACCGCGACTTCGACACGGTGCTGCACACGGCCAACATTCCCGAACTGAACGGCATCCGGCTGGGTACGGAACTGGCATCGCGGCTCCGCGTTCCCGTGCGGCTCGAACGCGACGTCGTGCTGCAATTGCTCGGTGAAAGCGTCGCCGGCGCAGTGAAGCGGCAAAAGGAAGTGCTGGCGGTCTATCTCGGCACCGGCATCGGTGCGGCCTATCTCGGCAAGGACGGCATTTTCAGGGGCGGCGGCTGGGCGCTGGAAATCGGCCATATGCCGATCTACCGGCCTGACGAAAGCGGACCGCCAAACCGCGTCGAGACCTACGCCTCAGGGGCAACGCTTGTCGACCTTGCCGCGGACTACGATATCCCGGTTGCCGAGCTGTTTTCGGCAACCGGGCAGCCGCCGTCGCTGCGCGAATGGCTCGATGAGATCGTCTGGCAGCAGGCGGTGACCATCGCAACGGCAGCCGCTTTGTTTTCCCCGCAGACGATCCTGATCGGTGGCGGCATTGTCGACATGAAGTCCTATCCCCGCCAGGCGCTCAAGCAGCGCATCGCGGAGAGCCTGCCGCATTCGCTTGTTGTAGAGCCTCTGGACATACGCTGGGCGGCCCTGGGCTGGCAGGCGGCGATCCACGGCGCGGTGCTGCTCGGTACGGTATGATCGCCGTGGTTGCTGTCGGCGAAGGATTACTTGATCGTCTTCCCGTCCGCCCCAAACCGGTATGTCTTACCCGGCTCCGGCGTTGCATACAGCGTCGCACCTGGCTCGGCGTCGTAGACACCGAAAATGCGGACCGTGATCAGCCCGGCCTTTTCGCAGTCGAGATAGAGGTTGGTGTCGGCGCCGAGATGTTCGGCATGCACCACCGTTCCCTTCCACGCGCCGGACCTTGGATCCACGGTCAGATGCTCCGGCCGCACGCCGATCGTCTTGGCCGTCTCGCCCAATCTGGCGCCGTCGATGAAATTCATCTTCGGCGAGCCGATAAAGCCGGCGACGAACTCGTTTGCCGGCGAATTGTAGAGCTCCATCGGGCCGCCGATCTGCTCGATCTGGCCGGCGTTGAGCACGACGATCTTGTCGGCCAGCGTCATCGCCTCGACCTGGTCGTGGGTGACGTAGATCATCGTCGCCTTCAGCCGGCGATGCAGCTGCGCGATCTCGAGCCGCGTGTTGACGCGAAGCGCTGCGTCGAGGTTCGACAAGGGCTCATCGAAGAGGAACAGTTTTGGCTCGCGCACCACGGCGCGGCCGATGGCGACGCGCTGGCGCTGGCCGCCCGACAGCTCCGCCGGCCGCCGCTCGAGATACGGTTCCAGCGACAGCATCGACGAGGCGACGCCGACGCGGCGTTCGATCTCCGGGGCGGGCGTGCCGGCCTGCTTGAGGCCGAGGCCCATATTGTTCTTCACCGTCAGATGCGGGTAGAGCGCGTATGTCTGGAACACCATGGCGATGCCGCGTTTTGCCGGGGGCGTGGCCGAGACATCGGCGCCGTCGATCACCACCCTGCCGGAGGTCGAATCCTCCAGCCCGGCGATGACCCTGAGCAAGGTTGACTTGCCGCAGCCAGATGGGCCGACGAAGACGACGAATTCGCCGTCGGTCACTTCGAGGTTGATGCCTTTCAGCACCTCGACCGGCCCGAAGGCCTTCTTCACATTCTCGATTACCAGCGAGCCCACGGCTTCGTCCTTGTTCTAGAGTTTGCCCTACTAGAGCTTAACTGGGGCGCCGCTGCGCACGCTCTCATCGGCGGCAAGGCAGACGGCGAGCGATTTCACCGCGTCGTCCATGTGGCGGGTCAGGTCAATGTCTTCCCGGATCGCCTTCAGCACGAAGGCCTGTTCGAGGTCACAGAGGTCCTGGTGGCCGGGTTCGCCTTCCATGGACAGCATCTCGTCCGGCCTGGCGAACTTGCCGTCCGCGCCGGTCGCAGCGCTGTGCAGGCGGATGGTCGAGGTCTTGGTGTGGGTGTCGATGTCGTCCGACTTCACACCTTCCTTCATGACGATCGACACGCAGCCATTGGGCGACATCACGTCCTTCACGAAGAACGCCGTTTCCGAAATCATCGGTCCCCAGGCAGCTTCGTACCAGCCGACCGAGCCGTCGTCGAACAGCACCTGGAGATGGCCGTAATTGTACATGGTCGGCGCGATTTCCTCGGTCAGCCGCAGCCCCATGCCGCGCACCTCAACCGGCTTGGCGTCGGTGATCTGCAGCATCACGTCGAGATAGTGCACGCCGCAATCGACGATTGGCGAGGTCGTCTGCATCAGTTGCTTATGCGTCTGCCAGGTCGGGCCTGACGATTGCTGGTTGAGGTTCATGCGAAACACGTAAGGGCCGCCGAGCTTGCGCGCCTCGGCGATCAGCCTGACCCAGGACGGGTGGTGGCGCAGGATGTAGCCGATCACCAATTTTCGGCCGTTGGCCTTGGCCGCGGCGACGACGCGCTTGGCGTCCGCCACCGTCGTTGCGAGCGGCTTCTCGACGAAGACGTGGCAGCCGGCCTCGAATGCCTTCACCGCATAGTCGGCATGGCTGTCGGAATAGGTGGCGATGCAGGCGACATCCGGCTTTTCATCGCGCAACGCGTCGTCGAAGGAACGACGGATGTCATAGCCCGACAGTCCTTCCGGCAATGGCACGTCGGAGCGGTTGATGAGTGCTGCGATCTCGAAACCCGGATTTGTGTGGTAGGCCAGCGCATGGCTGCGGCCCATATTGCCGAGGCCTGCGACGACGACGCGAAGGGGCGATTTAGAGGTCACCTAACTACTCCAGATGTTCCAGTTGTTCCTTCTGAGAGGGTGTCACCCCACCCGGCGCTTCGCGCCGACCTCCCCATCGAGGGGAGGTAGGACGTTGGCGCGAACACCCTCACTGCCAAAGAAGCTTCTCCGAAAGTCGCCCTTTGGCGGTCGTGAATGAAGCCACGACCTTTTACCTCCCCTTGATGGGGAGGTCGGCGCGCAGCGCCGGGTGGAGTGAAGGCTCCAGCAGAGATTTGTAGGGCTCCGCTCACTTGACGGCTCCGGATGTGATGCCGCGGATCAGCTGCCGCGAGAAGATGACGTAGAGGGTCAGCACCGGCATGATCGCCAGCGAGAGTGCGGCCAGGATGGCGTTCCAGTTGGTGACGAACTGGCCGAGGAAGAGCTGCGCGCCGAGCGTCACCGTCTTGGTCTCTTCCGACGGCGCCAGGATCAGTGGGAACCACAGATCGTTCCAGATCGGGATCATGGTGAAGACGGCGACCGTCGCCATCGAGGGCCGCACCAGCGGCAGCACCAGCCGGAAGAAGATGGTGTATTCCGACAGGCCGTCGATGCGGCCGGCATTCTTCAGATCGTCGGACACCTGCTTCATGAATTCCGACAGGATGAAGACGGCCAGCGGCAGCCCCTGCGCGGTGTAGACCAGGATCAGCGCCGTCAGCGTGTTGACCAGCCCGCTCGCCACCATCAATTGCAGGATGGCGACGGTGCCGAGCCGGATCGGGATCATGATGCCGAGCGCGAGGTAAAGCCCCATTAGCGTGTTGCCGCGGAAGCGGTATTCCGAGAGCGCGAACGCCGCCATCGCGCCGAGCAGAAGCACGAAGAACAGCGAGGCGACGGTGACGACCAGGCTGTTCTGGAAATAATGGATGAAGTCGCCCTGGCCGATCACCGTGGTGTAGCCGATCAGGTCGAAGGTTTTTGGCGCCGGCGGCGTCAGCGGTTCGCTGAAGATGCCGGCGCGTGACTTGAACGAATTCATGATGACCAGGATCACCGGAAACAGCGCGATCGCCGTGTAGGTCAGCAGGATCGCGTGGGCGCCGATGGTGCGGGGCAGCGAACGAGTGGCGGTGCTCATTGGAAGGTCTCCTGACGAGCCAAGGCAGGCGAGGTTGCCGCCAAGGCACCCCCCTCTGTCCTGCCGGACATCTCCCCCGCAAGGGGGGAGATCAGATGCCGCGACTGCTTTCGCCAATCGCCAACGTTGCAAGACGAGCGGCAAGGCCAGAGCTGCCAATCTCCCCACTTGCGGGGGAGATGGCCGGCAGGCCAGAGGGGGGTGTTCAAGCTCGACATCTCGCCCCTCTAAAACTGGTAGCGACGCAGGCGCGTCTGGACGAGGAAGAGGTAGACGCAGACGCCGCCGAGGATGATCAGGAACATCATCGTGGCGATCGCCGCGCCCATATTGGGATCGCCGGTCTGCAACTGAAAGCCGAAGAAGGCGCGGTAGAGGAAAGTGCCCAGAATATCGGTCGAATAGTTCGGGCCGGCGAGCGCCCCTTGCGCGGTGTAGATCAGGTCGAAGGCGTTGAAATTGCCAACGAAGGTCAGGATCGAGATGATGCCGATCGAGGGCAGGATCAGCGGCAGCTTGATCTTCCAGAACTGCGACATGCCGGTGATGCCGTCACACTCGGCCGCCTCGATCACCTCTTCGGGGATCGACAGCAGCGCCGCATAGATCAGCATCATCGGAATGCCGACGAACTGCCAGACCGAGATCAGGCTGAGCGCGGTCAGGGCATATTGTTCTTTGCCGAGCCACGGCGTGAACAGGCTTTTCAGGCCGACCAGGTCCATCAGATGCGGCGCCACGCCCCATAACGGCGACAGGATCAGTTTCCAGGCGAAGCCGACGATGACGAAGGACAGGATGGTCGGCACGAAGATCGCGGTGCGGTAGAAGGCGGCGAATCTCAGCCTCGGGCTGGACAGCAATGCCGCTAGCATGACACCGATCGGGTTCTGCACCACCATGTGGATGATGAAGAACCAGGTATTGTTCCGCAGCGCGTTCCAGAAGCCGACCGACCAGTTGGGGTCGCCGAACAACGTACGGAAATTAGTGAAACCGACGAACACCTGATGCTGATCGACATTGCGGAACAGCGACAGCTGCAGCGTGCCGGCGAGCGGCAGGATCATGATCGCCGTATAGACCAGCAGCGCCGGCGCCAGGAAGACGCCGATATGCCAGCGGAACGGTCGTTTCGGTCGTGTTTGTGCGGCCATGAGTGCGGTCCCCGCCGAGGTTTAGCAATGCCTTCGACGGCAGCGCTGCCGCTCACCCTTACCCTCTCCCCGTGAAGGACGGGGAGAGGGGCGCCTGCGTTTCGGCTGATCCTTCTCCCCGTCACTATACGGGGAGAAGGTGCCGGCAGGCGGATGAGGGGCGGCGCCGTCGTTCGCAGTCGATGATGCTATCGAAAAACGCAGGGCCGTCCACTTGGGGCCCTGTCTGTCTCTGAGCTTACTTGCCCGGCTTGTACCAGCTGTCGAGGCCGTCCTGCAGCTTCTTGGCGGCAGCTTCCGGCGTGTCGGTGCCGTTGATGACGTTGGCCGATTCAACCCAGGTTTCGTTCTCGAGGTTCGGCGTGCCGCGCGACAGGATCTGGTAGGTCGAGCGGATCGTCGACTTGCACTTGTCGCGCCAGGAGACGAATTCCTGCGCCAGCGGGTCTTCCATCTTCACCGGGGTGGAATTCAGGCTGAAGAAGCCCGGCAAAGCGTTGGCGTAGATGGTGGCGAAGTCCGGCGAGGCGACCCAGGACAGAAAGGTCTTGGCCGCGTCGGCATTCTTCGACGCCGCATTCAGGCCCATGCCGATATCGGTATGGTCGGAGATGTAGCAGGTGTCGCCGGCCTTCTCGACCGGCGGCGGGAAGGCGCCCATCTTGAACTGCGCCTGGGTGTTGAACAGGCCGATCTCCCACGATCCCGCCGGGTAGATGGCGGCGCGGCCAAGCGTGAACAGGTTCTGGCTGTCCGGATAGGTCTGGGCCTCGAAGCCGTCGCCGAGATAAGGCTTCCACTTGGCCAGTTCCTCATAGGGAGCAACCCAGTCCTTGTCGGTCAGCTTCTGGTCGCCCTTGATCAGCGCTGCGCGGCCCTCTTCGCCCTTCCAGTAGTTCGGACCGATGTTCTGATAGCCCATGGTCGCGGCTTCCCAGAGGTCCTTGGTGCCCATGGCCATCGGGATGTAGGTGCCGTCGGCCTTGATCTTGTCGAGCGCGGCGAAGAACTCGTCACGCGTCGTCGGCACCTTGAGGCCGAGCTTGTCGAAGGCGTCCTTGTTGTAGATGAAGCCGTGAATGACCGAGGCCATCGGCACGCAGAAGCTCGCCTTGCCGTCGTCGGTCTGCCAGGCGGCCTTGGCAACGGGCGAAAAGTTTTCCATGCCGGGCAGCGCCGACAGGTCGGCAAGGTTGCCCTTCTTGAACAGTTCGAGCGATTTGTCGAACGGGCGGCAGGTGATCAGGTCGCCAGCCGAGCCGGCGGCGAGCTTGGCGCCGAGTGCGGCGTCATACTCGGTCGGCGCCGACGGTGCGAACACCACTTTGATGCCCGGGTTCTTGGCCTCAAAGGCCGGGATCAGCTTGTCCTTCCAGATGGCAAGGTCGTCGCCGCGCCAGCTTTCGATATTGAGCGTTACGTCATCGGCGTGAGCCAACCCGGCGGTGCCGAGAATGCTGGTGCCGAGAAGCAGTGCCGTCAGTAATTTCGTTGTCATGCTAGTCTCCCTGTTGACCTTTTTCAGGTTCGGTTTTGAGAACAGGGGCCTTCACGCCCTTGTTCCCCTCGATCGCGGAAAGGGCTGGCCGCAGCTTCTGGCCGGTCCCTTCCAGTATCTTCTCGGCCGCAACGGCGTTGGCAGCGCCGGCGGCGAGCAGAATGGCTGTCTTGACGACGCCGCCGCTCGCTTCGAGCAGCCGCACGGCGTCTTGCCGGTCGCGGCCGCTGATAGCGGCGACGATGCGAGCCGCGCGGTCGCGCAGCTTGATGTTGTCGGCGGTGAGATTGACCATGTAGCCGTCATGGACATGGCCGAGATGAATGGCGGTAAGCGTCGACAGCATGTTGAGCGCGATCTTCTGGGCAGTGCCGGCGCCCATGCGCGTCGAGCCGGCAATCACCTCCGGTGGCGTCTCGAGCAGGATGGCGACGTCGGCCAGCCTGAGCAGGGGCGTGTCCTTGTTGTTGGCAATGGCGATGGTTGCCGCGCCCCGGCTGCGCGCATCCTTCAGCGCCTGCACCGCATAAGGCGTCGAGCCGCTGGCCGAAATGGCGATCAGGCAGTCGCCCTTGCCGATGCCGGCGCCGGCAATTGCCGTCGAGGCTTCGTCGGTGTCGTCTTCCGGTCCGCCGGCCAGGGTCTTGAAAGCGTCGTCGCCACCGGCGATGAGGATGGCGATGCGTTCGCGCTTGATGCCGAAGGTGCCGGGCAACTCCAGCGCGTCGGCCAGCGCCATCAGGCCGGAGCTGCCGGCCGCAGCATAGGCGAGCTTGCCGCCGCCGTTCAGCCGCCCGGCGATGATTTCGGCTGCGGCGGCGATGGCGGGAATGGCGTCGCGCACAGCCTTGGCGGCCTCGATCTGCGCATTGACCAAAGAAGAAAGGATGGCGTCCGGGGCCTGGATGTCCAGTCCCTCGGCATTGCTGTGAAGCGCTTCGGTGCGCGGTTCGGTCATCCCTGTCCCTCCGATGGAAGAACAATACCAAAAAAATACCACTTGTCCACACGCATTAACGAAATTGCGAACTGGAAATCGTTGAGCCGGCAAAATTCCCGGGTTTTTCAACCTGATGCGCCTTAATCTTTTTGAAACGGAAATTAATCCCTTGGCTATTGGTATTTTATTGGTATTATCCGCCCGGAGGAGACATCGCGTGAAATTCGTGCTCGGTATCGACGGCGGCGGCACCAGCTGCAGGGCAGCCCTTGCGACAGGCGATGGCGTTGTCATTGGCCGTGCCAAAAGCGGCGCCGCCAACATCCGCACCGATCTCACCGGCGCTCGCACCCACATCGTCGAGGCTGCTCGCCAGGCCTTCATCGCCGCCGGGCAAGATCCGGACCTGATCCCGCAGACACCAGCCATTCTCGGCCTTGCCGGCGCCAATGTCGGCACCTATCGCCAGCAGCTTGAAGCGATCCTGCCGTTCAGCATCAGCCGCGTCGAGACGGACGCCGAGATCGCGCTCGAAGGGGCAGTCGGCTCTGGTGACGGCGCCATGGCCATCCTCGGCACCGGCACCGCCTATATGGCGCGCAAGGGCGGCACGTCGCGCGCCATCGGCGGCTGGGGCTTTCAGGTCGGTGATCAAGGCAGCGGCGCCCGGATCGGCCGCGACCTGCTGGAGCAGACGCTGCTCGCCCATGACGGCGTCCGGCCGCGCTCAGCCCTGACCGACAGCATGATGGCCATTTTCCGCAACAATCCCGAAGACGTGGTCGAGTTCACCACCAATGCCAAGCCCGGCGATTTCGGCGGCTTCGCGCCCAAGGTTTTCGAGCATGCCGAGAAGGGCGACAGCGTCGCCAACTGGATCGTGGACAAGTCGGTTGCCGATGTCGAGGCGTCGCTCCACGCGCTCGACCTCTCTGATGACGCCCCGCTCTGCCTGCTCGGCGGGCTGGCGCCGCTCTATGGGCCGCGCCTTTCCCAGCGCTACCAGGCGCTGCTGAAAGCGCCGCTCGACGATGCCCTGGGCGGCGCCGTGCAGATGGCGGCCCGCATCTTCGTCAAAGCGGAGGCGACGCGATGAGCGATGCCGCCGACCAGATCTTCGCCACGCTGAGGCAGTCGTCGCAGAGCGGCGCCCCGCTCTACCTGCAGCTCAGGAAAAGCATCGAGGACGCCGTCAATCGCGGCCTGATCGGGCCGGGCGATGCGCTGCCTTCCGAGCGCGACATCGCCACCAAGGCCGACATTTCGCGCGTCACCGTCCGCAAGGCGGTGCAGGACCTAGTCAAGGGCGGCATCCTCGTGCAGCGCCACGGCTCCGGCACCTTCGTGGCGCCGCGCATGGAGCGCGTCGAGCAGTCGCTGTCCAGGCTCACTTCATTCACCGAGGACATGGCAAGGCGCGGCATGGCGGTGCGTTCAGCCTGGCTCGACCGCGACCTCTACCCGCCCTCGCCCGACGAGATGATGGTGCTCGGCCTGTCCTCGAACGAGCTGGTGGCGCGCGTGGCGCGCCTGCGCATCGCAAACGACACGCCGCTGGCCATCGAGCGCGCCTCGTTGTCGGCCAGCGTGCTGCCGGATCCGGCCGGGATAGGCTCGTCACTCTATGCGGCGCTGCAACTGACCGGCAACCGGCCGGTGCGGGCGGTGCAGCGCATTTCCGCCGCCAATCTCGGCGACGCCGATGCGCGTCTGCTCGAAGTGCCATCCGGCATTGCCGGCCTGCACATCGAACGCATTTCCTATCTCGCGAGCGGCAAGGTGATCGAGTTCACCCGCTCCATCTACCGCGGCGACGCCTATGATTTCGTCGCCGAACTGCGCCTGACAGGGCCGAGCGAAGAGGGCCGACCATGATCCCCAAGACCACCCATATGCGGCGCGAGATCGACGAAATTCCGCAAGCCGTCGCGCGTCTGCTCGATGGCTCGGCGGCGGTGCTGACCGAGGCCGGACGCGGCATTCGCGAGCGCGATCCGAGCTTCGTCGTTACCGTCGCGCGCGGTTCGTCCGACCATGCCGCCACCTTCATGAAATATGCCGTCGAACTGACCGCCGGCCTGGCCGTCGCTTCGGTCGGTCCATCGGTCGCCTCGATCTACGGCGCCAAGCTCAAGCTCGCCGGTTCGGCTTGCCTCGCCATCTCGCAATCCGGCAAAAGCCCTGATATCGTCGCCATGGCCGAGACGGCACGAGCCGGCGGTGCGCTCACCGTCGCCATCACCAACACCGCCGATTCGCCGCTGGCGCGGGCTTCGGATTTTGCCATCGACATTCTGGCCGGCCCCGAGCGCAGCGTCGCGGCGACCAAGACATTCGTCAATTCGGCGGTCGCCGGCCTGGCGCTGATGGCGCATTGCACCGGCGACGACAGACTGCTGGCCGCCCTTGCCCGCCTGCCCGAGCATTTCAGCAAGGCGATCGCCTGCGACTGGATGGCGCTGGCCGGCGCATTGGAGACGCCGCAATCGCTGTTCATCCTAGGACGTGGCCCGTCGGCGGCGATGGCCAACGAGGCGGCGCTGAAATTCAAGGAGACCTGCGGCATGCATGCAGAGGCCTATAGCGCCGCCGAAGTCATGCACGGCCCGCTGGCCCTGGTCGGGCCAGGCTTCCCGGTGCTGGCGCTCGCCGCCCGCGATGCCTCCGAGCCGTCCGTGGCAGAGGCTGCCGACAACCTTGCCGGCAAGGGTGCAGCCGTTTTTGTAACCTCGGACAAAGCCAAGAGCGCGGCGCGGCTGCCGCATGTCGCCACCGGTCATCCCTTGACTGACCCGCTGACGCTGATCGTCTCCTTCTACGGCTTCGTCGAAGCCTTCGCCCGCCAT
This sequence comes from Mesorhizobium sp. L103C119B0, assembly GCF_000502235.1. NCBI lineage: Bacteria > Pseudomonadati > Pseudomonadota > Alphaproteobacteria > Hyphomicrobiales > Phyllobacteriaceae > Mesorhizobium > Mesorhizobium sp. L103C119B0. The sequence goes on from NZ_AYXE01000005.1 coordinate 185,692, forward strand.
CGCGGCCTCGATCCGGATGTACCGCGCAATCTGCGCAAGGTGACGGAAACCGTATGAGCGACCGTTTTGCCCTGACTGGCGCCCGAATTTTCGATGGCGACGACTGGCATGACAACGCCGCCCTTGTCGTGCACGGCGATGTGGTCGAAGGCATTCATCCCGTCGGCGCCATTCCGTCGGGCGTTGCCCGCATCGACGCCGGGGGCGGCATGCTGGTGCCGGGTTTTGTCGACCTGCAGGTCAATGGCGGCGGCGGCGTCATGCTCAACGACCATCCCGATGTCGCCTCGCTGGCAACAATCTGCCGGGCGCATGCGCCGTTCGGCACGACCGCACTGCTGCCGACGCTGATCACAGATACGCCTGACATCACCGCCGCGGCCATTGCCGCCGGCACCGGGGCGGCACGGCAAAAACTGCCGGGATTTCTCGGCCTGCATCTCGAAGGGCCGCATCTCTCCGTCGCCCGCAAGGGCGCGCATGAACCGGCGCTGATCCGGCCGATGACGGATGCGGATGAAGCGGCGCTGGTCGCGGCACGCAAAAACCTGCCGGTGCTGCTGACGACGATAGCGCCTGAATCCGTCGAGCCTGCCCGCGTTGCGGCCTTGGCCAAGGCCGGTGTGATTGTCAGCCTCGGCCATTCCGACACCGGCTACGCCACGGCCAGAGCCTTTGCCGATGCCGGCGCCAGCGTGGTCACACATCTGTTCAACGCCATGAGCCAGATCGGCAACCGTGAGCCGGGGCTGGCGGGTGCGGCCATCGACATAGGCAGTCTGTCGGCCGGGATCATCGCCGACGGCATCCATGTCGATCCCGCCACCATGGCAATCGCGCTGCGCGCCAAGCAGGGGCCGGGCAGGATCGTGCTGGTCACCGACGCCATGGCGACGATCGGCACCGACATGACATCGTTCACCCTCAACGGCCGCATCATCTATCGCAAGGATGGCAGTCTGCGGCTGGCCGACGGCACGCTGGCCGGCGCCGATCTCGATATGATCTCGGCGGTTCGCTACGTCCACCGGATCGTCGGGCTGGACCTGTCGGAAGCGTTGCGCATGGCCTCGCTCTATCCGGCGCAGGCGGTCCGCCAGGCCCACCGGATCGGCCGCTTCGCCAATGGCACGGCTGCCGATATCGTCGCTCTGTCGGACGCCCTCGACGTCACCGGCGTCTGGATCGGCGGCGACAAGGTTTTTGCAGGCGCGGGAAGTTCGCGCTAAAGTCCACTTATGCATGATGTCGACTGCGTTGTCGCTGGCGCCGGTGTTGTCGGCCTCGCCATTGCCCGCGCGCTGGCGCTGTCGGGCCGCGAGGTGCTGGTGGTCGAGAAGGCCGCAGCCATCGGCACGGGCACCAGTTCGCGCAATTCGGAAGTCATCCATGCCGGGCTTCATTATACGCCGGGCAGCCTGAAGGCCCGTCTCTGCGTCAACGGCCGCGAGCGTCTCTATGCCTATTGCCGCGAGCACGACGTCGCCCATCATCGCACCGGCAAACTGATCGTTGCCGTCGAACCCGACCAGTTGGACAAACTGCAGGCGATCCAGATCAACGCGGCGCAATGCGGAGTCGGTGACCTCAAGCTTTTGACGCGCGCAGAGGCCGAAAGCCTGGAACCGGCGCTGAGCTGCGCCGGCGCGCTGCTGTCGCCGTCAACCGGCATCGTCGACAGCCAGGCGCTGATGCTGTCATTGCGTGGAGACGCGGAAGCGGCCGGCGCATCTTTCGCCTTGCTCACCGTTGTCTCAGGCGCGAGCATCGAAGCGGACGGCATCCGGATCGACACGCGCGACGCCGATGGCGAGGGTTTCACCTTGAAGACCGGCGCCTTCATCAACGCCGCCGGCCTCGACGCGCAGGCGCTCGCCGGCCGCATCGAAGGCCTCCCGCAAGACCGTGTTCCGCCGCTGTGGCTGGCGCGCGGCAATTATTTCGCGCTTTCCGGTCGCTCGCCCTTTTCGCGGCTGATCTATCCGGTGCCGGTCCATGGCGGCCTCGGCGTGCATCTGACCCTCGACATGTCGGGGAGCGCGCGCTTTGGCCCGGATGTCGAATGGATCGATCGCGTCGACTATACCGTCGATCCCGCACGAGGCGCTGCCTTCTACGACGAAATCAGGCGCTACTGGTCCGGCCTGGCGGACGGCGCCCTGCAACCGGCATATGCCGGCGTCAGGCCGAAACTGTCCGGTCCGGGCCAGCCGGCCGCCGACTTCGTCATCCGGGGACCGGCTGACCACGGGGGCGGTCAGATCGTCAATCTGTTCGGCATCGAGNCATCGAGAGCCCTGGCCTTACCGCCAGCCTCGCCATCGCAGAACATGTCGTTGGGCTTTTATATCCGCAATGACGGACGTTTCCTGAAACGTCGGGCAGGCGCATACCATGAAACCTTTTGATATGGAGGTCGTTGTCGGGGCATATGTCCGAGGCAAAACCCAAATCGGAACCGGCCGACGGCATCGAAGCGCGCGATGCCCCGAAGTCGCGTCGGGAAAAGCCGTCACGGCAAACGCGCGGAGATGGACCGCGCGAGGACACGCCGCGCGAGAAAAAAGCATCGGCCGCCGAAGCCGCGTCCGAGCCCGTTGGCGAGGCTGCGCCGCCGCCGGATGCCGTCGAACCCGATCCCAAGCTGACGCCCGAGCAGGCCGAGCAGGCGCGCAAAAAATATCTGCTGCGGCGTTTCTGGATCAGCGGGCGCGGCTATTGGGGGAGGCATGGCGACAAGCTCGCCTGGCCTTTGACGATCGGAGTGCTGCTGCTGATCTGCATCAACATCGGTTTCCAGTATGGCATCAACGTCTGGAACCGCTCGATGTTCGATGCCCTCGAGCAGCGCAACGCCCGCACGGTCTATCTCCTCAGCGCCGTATTCGTGCCGCTGGTGATCTGCAGCGGCAGCCTTGTCGTCGCGCAGGTCTATCTGCGCATGACGATCCAGCGCCGCTGGCGTTCCTGGCTGACCACCGGGGTCGTCGCGCGCTGGCTGGCAAACGGCCGCTACTACCAGCTGAACCTCGTGGGCGGCGATCACCAGAACCCCGAGGCACGCATGACCGAGGATCTGCGTATCGCCACCGAGTCGCCGGTCGATTTCAGCGCCGGCGTCCTCAACGCATTCCTGTCGGCCTCTACCTTTATCGTCGTGCTGTGGACCATCGGCGGCGCGCTCACCCTGCCGATCGGCGGCGAGAGCATCACCATTCCCGGCTTTCTGGTCATCACCGCGATCATCTATGCCGCCATCACCTCGACCTCGATGGTGGTCATCGGCCGCGACTTCGTCCAGCTCTCCGAGCGGAAGAACCAGGCGGAGGCCGAACTGCGCTACACGCTGACGCGCGTGCGCGAAAACGGCGAGAGCATCGCCTTGCTGGGAGGCGAGGACGAGGAGCGCAGCGGCATCGACAGGAATTTCGGCCATGTGCTGAGGCAATGGGCGCTGCTGACCGGACAGCACATGCGCACGGCCGCGGTGTCGCAGGGATCGAGCCTGTTTGCGCCGGTCGTGCCGATCCTTTTGTGCGCGCCAAAATTCCTCGAAGGCTCGATGACGCTTGGCGAGGTGATGCAGGCGGCGTCTGCCTTTGGCATCGTGCAAGGCGCGTTCGGCTGGCTGGTCGACAACTATCCGCGCCTCGCCGACTGGAACGCCTCCGCGCGGCGCATTGCCTCGCTGATGGTGTCGCTCGACGGGCTCGAGCGCGCCGAGCAGAGCGATGCGCTCGGACGCATCAACCGGGGCGAAGCGGAAGACGGCGCCATCCTCAGCCTCGACAATCTTTCCGTGACACTCGACGACGGCACCTCCGTAGTCAAGGAAACCGAGGTCGTGATCGAGCCGGGCGAGCGGGTGCTGGTTTCAGGCGAATCCGGTTCAGGCAAGTCGACGCTGGTGCGGGCCGTCGCGGGCCTGTGGCCATGGGGCGGCGGCAGCGTCAATTTCCACACCGACAGGCGCCTGTTCATGCTGCCGCAACGCCCCTACATCCCTTCCGGAACGCTTCGCCGCGCGGTCGCCTATCCCGCGGCGGCGGACAAGTGGACCATCAAGCAAATCAAGGCTGCCCTCGACAAGGTGGGGCTTGGCTATCTCACCGGCAGGATCAAGGAAGAGGCGCCATGGGACCAGACGCTGTCGGGCGGCGAAAAGCAACGCCTCGCCTTCGCGCGCCTGCTGCTGCATCGCCCCGATATCGTGGTGCTGGATGAAGCGACTTCGGCGCTCGACGAGAAGAGCCAGGACACGATGATGTTGACGGTGATCCGCGAACTGCCTGACGTCACCATCATCAGCGTGGCGCATCGTGCGGAGCTCGAAGCCTTCCACAGCCGCAAGATCACCCTGGAGCGGCGGGAGGGCGGCGCCAAGCTCGTCAGCGACGTCGACCTCATCCCGCGCAAGCGCAAACGCAGCCTGCTGAACCGCGCTTTGTGGGGTTCCAGCACTCGGTGAAAAAGCCGCGCAGGTAAAAGGCGCCACTGCCGAACCGCGAACAGATGTCCAGGCGAAGCGCTTGGGCAAAGACATTAGCCGGCTATGGATTAGCCGTAGAGACCCTTGTAGGTCTCGCGCAGCAGGTTCTTCTGCACCTTGCCCATCGTGTTGCGCGGCAGCTCATCGACGAAGATCACCTGCTTCGGGTGCTTGTATTTGGCCAGCTGGCCGGCAATGGCGCCAACGATCTCGGCCCCGGTGATCTGCGATGCCGGCGCCCGCACCACGACAGCGGTGACGCCTTCGCCGAAATCGGGATGGGCAATTCCGATGACGGCACTTTCCAAGACGCCGGCAACGGCGTCGATCTCGCTCTCGATCTCCTTGGGATAGATGTTGTAGCCGCCGGAGATAATGAGATCCTTGCCGCGGCCGACGATGTGGACGTAGCCGTCCGCGTCGATGATGCCGAGGTCGCCGGTGATGAAGAAGCCGTCCTTACGAAACTCCGCCTTGGTTTTTTCCGGCATGCGCCAATAGCCGGAAAAGACATTCGGACCTTTGACCTCGATCATGCCGACTTCACCCTGGCCAAGCGCATCGCCGCTGTCAGGGTCGGCGATGCGCAGCGAAACGCCGGGCAGCGGGAAGCCGACCGTGCCGGCCCGACGCTCGCCCTCATAGGGGTTCGACGTGTTCATGTTGGTCTCGGTCATGCCGTAGCGCTCGAGAATGGCGTGGCCGGTGCGCTCGCGCCAGGCCTTGTGCGTTTCGGCGAGCAGCGGCGCCGAGCCGGAAACGAACAGGCGGATGTTCTTCGCCGCCTGGGCATCCAGCCCGTCCTGCTGCAGGAGCCTGGTATAGAAGGTCGGCACCCCCATCATCACTGTCGCGCGGGGCAAGAGCGAGACGATGCGGCCGGCGTCGAATTTCCGCTCGAACAGCATCGAGGCGCCGGCCATCAGGGTGACGTTGGTGGCGACGAACAAGCCGTGCGTATGGAAGATCGGCAACGCGTGGATCAGCACGTCATCCCCGGTGAAACGCCATTGCTCGACCAGCACGCGCGCATTGGAGGCCAGGTTTTCATGGCTGAGCATGGCGCCCTTGGAGCGTCCGGTGGTGCCGGATGTGTAAAGGATTGCGGCCAGATCGTCCGGCCCGCGCGCCACGGCGTCGAAATCCGTGGGCTGTTGTGCCGCCAGTGCGGTCAGCGAGCCCTCACCATTGCTGCCAAGCGTGACGGTGGCAGCACCCGACGCCTGCGCCAACGGCGCGATAGCGCCGGCGCGGGCCGGGTCGCAGACGACCAGCCGCGGCTCGGCATCCCCGAAGAAATAGCCGAGTTCGGCCAGCGTGTAGGCGGTGTTGAGCGGCAGGAAGACCGCGCCGGCGCGCAGGCAGGCGAGGTAAAGGAAAATGCATTCGGGGCTTTTTTCGACCTGCACGGCAACGCGGTCGCCAGGCTCGACGCCGAAATGCCTCAGCGCATGTGCCAGCTGTGCCGATTGCGCCAGCATGTCGCGATAGGCGATCGCGCGTCCGTCATCGGTCGCCATCAGGATGCGCTCGGAGGCTGAAATCCGGCTGCGGAACGCGTCGAACAGGTGATTGGTCATGCGCCTTCCCTAGAGCATGATGCCGAAAAGTGTGAAGCGGTTTTCGGAGGACATGCCCTACCCTTTGATTTAGCCGGATGATTTCAGGTCGATTCGGCCTGAAATCATCCGGCTCTAGCGCATGGCCTTGGAACAAAGGAAACGATTTCGCCTCCGTCCGGCAAAAACGTGAAATCGGGTTTGCCGCCGATCAGATGAAGGCAAGCGGACTTGGATAGCGGGCGATTTTGGATAGCGGGCGGATTTTGGATAGCGGACCGGAAGCGCTTCTATCTGCGGCTGCGCAGCGCCTTGGTGGCGCTCACGCGTGGATCGCCGCTGTCGTTGAAGCGCTCCATGCACATGGCTGCCGTCAGACGGTAGTGGTTGAGGAGGGCTTCAACGGCGCCGTCGGCATCGCCATCCACCGTGCGCTCCGCAATCAGCCGATGTTCACTGATTTCGTCGCGCTCGCTGCCGTCCTGGGAGATCAGCCGGTAACGGGAGGCCTGATCCGAAAGCTGGTCGCAAAAGCCGGTCAGCCAATGCGAGCGGCAGCCTGCGATCAGTGCCCGATGGAAGGCGCGGTGCAGCTTTTCCCATTCCGGATTGTTCGAGGACGGATCCTCCGGCAAGCGGCGCGGGGCACGCGCCAGGCGATGCAAGGCCAGCACGAGCTGCTCTTCCCATTCGCCGGTGCGGTTGGCAATGGATTCACGCAGCGCCCGCTCTTCCAGCCAGCAGCGGGTGCGCGTCAATTCCTCGAGTTCTGGGGCACTGACCGGCATGATGAAGAAACCGCGCTGGTCGTGGCGGCCGAGCAGGCCTTCCGAAGCAAGTCGGTTGAGGGCCTCGCGAACCGGTGAGGCGCCGGCGCCGTAACGGGAAACCACCCATTCGACACGAAGCTTGCTTTCACTTTCAAACACGCCGCGCAGGAGATCGTCGCGAAGCTGTTGATAGACCGTACTAGCGAGTGTGCTCTTGGGTCCCGCGCCTTCGCTCACATCGGCAGATCCGTAGGTCAATACGACTCCTGTAGCTCTCCCATGCTCCGCTAGCCCGTTCGCGAAGCAAACGATTTCCCCTGTAAATTTACTGTAACTCCTAAGGCATCCGCCCCTCAAGCGAAAGATCACGATATTCGACTTAAAGAGGAAGGTTGACCGCATCTTATCCGCCGGAAGTAACTAAAATCGTGAAAAACTTGTTCTTCTGAAGAAAGTTTGTCTGCCAGCATGGCAGGTGCCCTCGAGAAACAGCTTCGAGATCCCGAATACGGATAATTTTTTCTTAACGCGCGTCATGCCGCCGGATTGACCTCTCCCCGCATGCAGATCCCTTCGGCAGTTATCCACTAGATTTATGGGCCAAAACTAGTGCCGGATGCCGCGATCCTGTCGCTTGCCGCGATGCCCTTGCGGCTGCCACCCGTTGACGGCTTTTTGGGAGATCGAAGGATCAGGCAGGGAGATCAGGCCGAGGAGAACCTACCAGCCGGGAACTTGCCCTGGAACTGATGTCAGCCGGCAGCCCGGTCGGCCGCGGTTCGGATGGCTTCTATATTGGCCCGGTAGGCTTCGACGCTGCCGCCCTTGAAGATGGCGGCGCCTGCCACCAGCACATCGGCGCCGGCTGATGTGACCAGGGGGGCGGTTTCCGGCGACACGCCGCCGTCGACCTCGATGCGAATCGGCCGGTTGCCGATCAGCGCTTTCACCCGCTTGACCTTGTCGACCATGGCCGGGATGAAGGCCTGGCCGCCAAAGCCCGGATTGACGGTCATGATCAGGATCAGGTCGAGCCGGTCGAGCACATATTCGATCGCACTTTCCGGCGTCGCCGGATTGAGCGATACGCCGGCCTTCTTGCCGAGACCCTTGATGGTCTGAAGCGAGCGGTCGAGATGCGGTCCGGCCTCGGCATGCACGGTCATGCCGTCGCATCCGGCATCGGCAAAGGCGGCCAGATAAGGATCGGCCGGCGCAATCATCAAATGGCAGTCGAAAAAGGCCTTGGTGCGGTTGCGGATGGCCTTGATCACCGGCGGGCCGAAGGTGATGTTGGGCACGAAATGCCCGTCCATCACGTCGAGATGGATCCAGTCGGCGCCGGCCGCCGTCACCGCCTCGACCTCGTCGCCGAGCTTCGAGAAATTCGACGCCAGCACCGATGGCGCGATCAGGGTCTTCCTGCTCATGATGCGGCCCCTTTGGGCGCCCTGTTTGCGGGCGCGGCCTTGACGACTGCTAGAGCAATTCCAAGAAAAGTGGGAACGGCTTTCCGTCCGGAATTGCGTGAAAACAAAGAGATAGAGCGGTTCGGCTTTTCCACCAAACGATGAACTGCTCTAGACCATGATCCCGGAAAGGGAAAGTCGGTATTTGCTGCGCCCGGCAGCGGGTTCGGCGAATACCTGGCCGCCCGATCGCCGCAGCGCGCCCAAGGAAAAACCCCGCCGGATCGCTCCGGCGGGGTTCTGAATTTTGACTCGTATCCAGATCCTATGGCTTGAAGTTGGCCGCCGGATCCCTTTGCGGCTGTACCTGCGTCTGCGGCGTGCGCTTCGGTATGAACTGCTGAAGGACACCTGGATTGAGCAACAGGGTCGGATCGAGCGACGGCTGCTGCCGGATCGCCCTGCAGTTCGGGAACCGACCAACCGTGCCTTCGGGGCAGCGCCGCTTGATGATCGGCACGCACTGGCCGCCGACCATCTGCGAGCCCGGGGCGCAGTCTCCCAACTGCGGCCTCGGCTTGCGGCATGCGCCGTCGATCACCTGGGTGCCGCGCGGGCAAACACACTCGCCGCGCTTGTTGTGCACCTGGCCGCGTATGTCGCACTGTTCCAGCACAGGCTTCTTCTGCCGGCAGGCATTGCCTTGCACCTCGGTACCCCGCGGGCAGACACAATTGCCGTTGGCGTCGTGGACCTGGCCGCGGATCGAGCACTGCTCGGGCTTCGGCCGGATCGGCCGGCAGACCTTGCCCCTGACTTCTGTGCCGTCCGGGCAGACGCAATCGCCATTGGCGTTTTGGATCTGACCACGGATCGAGCATTGTTCAGGCTTTGGCCGGATCGGCCGGCAGGCTCCATTGCGCACCTCTGTCCCACGCGGGCAGACACAATCGCCATCGGCGTCATGAACCTGGCCGCGTATGCCGCACTCCTCGGGCTTCTGCTTGTCGCGCACGCAGGCATTTGCCTGTCGGTCGAGATGCGTACCTTCCGGGCAGTAGCAGCCATTGCCGTCCGACGTCGGGACCGAACCGGGGATGGTGCAGCCAGGCTTGTCGGTCTTGATGCAAGCGCCGTTCTCAAGCTCGGTTCCGCGGGGGCAGACACAGCGTCCATCCTCGGTGCGGATCTGGCCCTTGAGCAGCACGCAGGGCCTTGGATCCTTTGGCTGGATGATGACGCCGCCGTCGGGCGAGCACTGGCCGTTGCGGAACGTCGTGCCTTCCGGACACACGCACCGACCGGCATCGTTCATGACGAACCCCGGCGAGCATTCCTTCTTCACCTCGCGCTTGATGGTGAAGGGATGGCAGGCATAGGCCTTGCCGCGATCGCCCTGGATATTGGTCAGGTCGCCGGGCAGTACGTCGCCGCCGCCTTGCACCCTGGTGTCGGGAGACAAGACCCCGACGCAGTTCTGGCCGCTAACGTTGCCCCGCAGATTGGCCAGGGGAGCGTCGGGAAGGACCACGGTGACCTTGTGCACATGGCTTTCCCCGGCGTCGAGCGTCAGGTTGGCAATGCAGGTCAACGGCAAGGTCGTCGGTTCGGGCGAGCAGCCAAAGGGCGGCTCGATCGAGGTGATCGCGACGCCTTGCAGCCGCCCCAGCCCGTCCACCCCGATCGCATCGCCGATGCGGACCGGACCGGAGAAGGCGGTCTGGCCATCATTGGTGATGGTGATCTCGAACGAGCAGGGTTGCCCGGGCTGGCACTCGGCATCGCCGGTCTTCTTGACGCTGATGGTGGACGTGCCGCCGCCCTTGGCGCAGGCCTGGCCGATAGGGTAGACGATATCGTCTCCAGGGGCCGGGCCATACGAGCCGCGTGCGCAGTTCTCGAACGCGCCATTGGCCGAGACCGTCACGTCGAAGTGCCTCGATGTTCCGGGAGTCATCACGGCGCCGGGAATCTGGCACGACAGCGCATTGGCCGGAACCGCTCCGCAGGCCCATTCCGCACCGTCGGGTGTGACGGTCTGGATCTGGACCGGCGCGCCACCCGATATCAGCGTGGCAGCATCGTTGACCCGCACCGGACCGGTGGGGGCAGAGGTGCCAAGGCTGATGACGGTGATGCGGCAGGAAACCACCGCCGCACCGGCGAGCGAGCCATTGCAGACCTTGGTGATGCGTAGGGTCGGCTTGCCGCCATTGGGATGACGGAAGCGTTCCTTGGCGCAGGCCTTGTTGTTGGTGAGGTCGACCTCACCGGGGACGGGCTTCAGCGCCGCGCAGTTCTCGACCGAATCCGACTGGTAGCCGGCCGGCATGACCGCCCTGACGACGATCGGCGTCGAGGCGCCCGGCATCAGCACGATGCCTGCATTGTCGCAGCGGAACTGGCCGGGACCGTTCGGTCCGCATGTCCAGGGCGGAGACGGGCCGAAGGTCGAAGAGGCCGGCGCGCCGCCCGGGTAATTGTCGATAACCGTCAGCGGCCCATTATAGGGGACGCTGCCATTGTTGATGATGTCGATCACGAAGTAGCAGATGCCGTCGGGTGTGCAGACCGGGATGCGGGCACGCTTCTTCAGGATCAGGTCGACCTTCTTGTCGACCGGGGGCCGGCAATCGCGGTCGCGGTCGCCACGCCGGCAGATCGGGATCGAGGCACAGCCGCGATCGTTCTGCTGGCTGCCGAACAGCGGCTTGCCGCTGGCGCCGTAATTATAGGTGGCGCAGTTGCGCAGCGCGCTGCCTTGCCAACCACCCGCCGGCTTGAAGCCGAGCTTGAGGTTGATGGAGGCCCCCGGATTGAGCGTGGTCACCGGATAGGTGCACGTCATCGGGGTCACGCCGGGCATGCATACCCAGGGCGGATTGGGCCCTGAATCCAGAGTCGAGCCGGCCGGCAGCGTCACCTCGTCGAGCACGATCTTGCCGTGATACGGCCCGTCGCCGACATTGGTGACCTTGATGGTGAAGTCGCAGCCGCCCCCCATCGTGCAACGCGTCACGTCGGCGCGTTTCTCGACCTTGAGGTCCGGTTCCTTGTCCTTGGGGGGACATCTCAAGTCACGCGGGATGACGATGTCGATGGTCTGCGTGCAGCATAGTCCCCAACCCTCCTTCGGGCCGGCATAGGTCTCGATGCCGGTGACGATGAGGTGGATGACGTCGCCGGGCGATGCACCGACGATCTTCCAGTTCAGCACACCGCCGCCCGCCGGCACCAATTGCGTGTCGGGGATGATGGTGATGCCTGGGGTCGTCGTCGATACCTGCACCCATTTTCCGCCCATCTCCGGGCCGACAGGCATGTGGTAGATGAACGCGCCGCCGCCTTGCACGCAATCGACCGTGCCGCGCTCCACCTTGAAACATTCCCGGTCGGGAGGCGGAGGCCGCTTGTCACAGTTGGTGAGGTCGATCTTGATCGAGGTCTTGGCCCCGGTCTTGTAGTCGCCGTCGTCGGGCTTGCCCGGATCCTGCGACGGGATGATGGCCCCCGTGCCGACGCCCGGCGTCACCTTGATCATGCCCTGGTTGTCGACGATGGTCGGCGAAGGAAACGCCGCATGGTCGATCTTGGCGGTGATCTTGAAATTGATGACGCGTTCATTGCCAGCCCCAGCGCCGTCGAGATCGGTGGTGGAAATCCGGAAATCGGAAACCGTTGCCGTATCGTTCGGATTAGCCGAGGTGCTGATTGTCGCACCCGGCAGCGGTCCGCCAGACGCATCCGTGCCGTCGCCGGACACGTTGACGTTGACGATCGCAAGACCGTGCGGAAGCTGATCCTTGAAGTCGAGTTGGAGTTTCTTCAGCCTGGCCGAAAAGCTTGGGTCGGCAAAGCCTTGCGAGTCGCCGCGCAGGCCAAAGCTCAGGGAGTAGACGACGTAGTCGCAGCTCCTCTGTGTGCCTGTTTTGGTGAAGAACGGCACGATCCGTTCCGGCCTCGGATTGACGATTTTTGAATTGTCGAGGTCGAGCCGCAGTTCCGGAGTGATCGGGACTGCATCTTCGGCGTGGCTTGCCACAGGGGTGAACATGGCGACCGCGATACCGGCCGCCATCAGCCAGCGCGCGCCGCGCCTGGCATATGACGGGGGTTTCATGATGGTCTCCATGACGGTTGGCTGCTTGCCGGTGGATTGACTGCTGTTCGCGGTCGGGGAAAGTGCGAGATTTTTCATCTTCCCCTCCTCAACGTTCGCAGCTGACGGCTGGGGTTCTGAGCGGCAAAGTCATCTTGCAGCAAGGGTAGTAGCCACCCTTGTCCTTGTCGGACTGCCTGTAGAAGCAAAGTCCAACATCGACTCTGTCGCCCGGAGAATGGCCGGTGATGTCGACCGTGTAAGGCTTGCCGGGAGCATGCGACTGGGGTGATGTCACCCCGACGCCTGGTGTCCTGGACTTTGTCTCACTGGAAGGCTGGACCTTGATCGAATCGCCGCCAAAGCCGGCATGGTCATGGAGATAGAGGTCGGCCTGGAGGCCGCGAGGCGTGCAGTAGAACTGAACATCCTCGACATCGATGCACGGAGGCAGATCGCCGGGCGGTGGGAAGTCCGGCGGATAGAACGGCGGCAGATAACCGCCGGGGATCTCTTCATAATAGCCGGCCCGGCCTTCGCAGGGGTGCCAGACCTCGACGTCGCCGACATGGCCTTCCACTTCTGGGTCTTCGAAATAGCCGTCGAAGTCGACGAACCACGAGCCGAAAGGCGGCACGTTGGCCGGCTTGACCAACGGCGTCGGCGTGATCTGCACGCCGTGCACGCCAAGCGGCCCGCCGGCGGCGAGCTGGTCGGCAAGTGTCGGGCTGTCGCGCAGCTTGTCGCCGGTGTTGACCAGCGTGTCGGTGCACACGCCGGTGTCGAGATTGCCGTCGGCGTCATAGCCATATTGCAGGTCGAGCCCACCGGCAGACTGCCGGTTGCCTTGCGGGAAGCCGACCGCATATTCCTGCGGCTCTTCCACCCAGACCGATTCCGTCGCCGGATCGTCCGGGTTTTCGCGCCAGTAGCGGATGACCTCGCCCTTGCCGGAATCGGCGAACTGGCTGTAATCGTAGCGATTCTCGACCGGGCCGCGCTGCGCCAGATACATGAAACCCTGGTTGTCGAAGGCGATGTCGGTGACGGCGTAGTCCTTGTCGGCCTTGACCGTCAGCTCCCAGCGCGGATCACCGGCAAAGCTGCCATCGCGGGCAATGCCAACCGACCAGATCTCGGCCTTTTCGCCGGCCGAATAATAGAGCCGGCCGCCATGATAGGCGACGGACCAGACGCGGCGTTCGTCCTGCGTGTAGCCCCATGTGTCGGGGTCTTCCGAGTCGAAGGCAGCACCCTGTATGTCCATCACCGCACCGTCATCGGCGACGGGAGCCAGCCCATGCGCCGGCCGCCCGGCAACGCCGTGATCGAATGTGTCAATCAGCGTGCCGTTGGCGTCGAGGCGGTGGATGAGGCCGGTGTCGAGATCGCTGGCGAAGAACTCGCGGTGATTGCTGTCGAAGCTGATGTCGCCGATGCCGGAACCGCTGTTGGTGTCAATGTCGGCGAATTTGGAGACCGCGCCGGTGATGCCGTCGATCTTCCAGATCGTGCCCGGACCGCCACCGCTTTCGGTGCCGAACTGGCCGTCCATGAAGACGGCGCCTGCGGTGCCGCGGCGCTGTCGCTCGGGCCGACCGTCGGCATCTTCGTCCGGGGTGACGATACGGATGCCGTGCAGCGAGGTAGCGCCGGCATAGAGGTTGGGGACGCCCGAGGGAACGCCGTCGCGCACACCGTCATCATAGGTGATGGCGAATACCTGGCCGATCTGTTCGGCCGTCACCTCGAAAGGCGGCGGCGTGTAGACGAGCTGGCCGGAAGCCGGTCCGCCGAGCGCCGAAACGTCGAAGACGCGCAAGGTGGCGCGCGTCGTGTCGATGAAGGTTTCGTCGACCGGGTCGACGCCGGGCGGCAGCCCCCCCCTTTCGGAATCGGCAGAGTCGAAATTGGGAATGACGGTGCCGGAAAATCCGGTGACCGCCATCGAGCCGGGATAGACGATCTGGATTTCCTGCGCTTGGGCGGCTGTGCCCAACCAGAGCGTGGCGCTCAGCGCCAGGGCAAGCAAACCGCCGGCCAGATGGAGCGAACGGCGGAAACCGCTTGGAAACGACATGGACGCGCCGCGATCGCAGGACATAAAACTCCCCCCGAAGTTTTCGGGAGGAACATCCGGTCCGGCCGCGCGAAACAGGGCAAGGCGCGGCGTTCCGGCACGTTCGTCCCTGATCGAATTGTCTGCTTTCCTCATCTTCACGATACGCCTGCTCCTGCGCAGGGTCAACGGAATCAGCCGAAAGCCCAGCGCATCGACTCCATCCCGAAGGCGGTGGTCGCGCTGAGCTTGCGTCAGTCCCGGAGACCGTGGAGCCTCTGGGGTCCTGGTCATGGGGGCATCCTTTCCGGCCCGCACCATGCGGCGCCTGGTCGTCAGTCGCGGGCTGAAGCGGAAAGGTTCATGCAAAACGGCGGCCGGGTCTGTCCGCCATTTCACAGAGGCGCGGCTAATTCCTTGTGTCAACTCAAGGTGGAAAACAGTCTTGGCGCGCGAAAGACCGGCCGGCTTACTTACCGTCAGTGCCGGCTTCTGCTAGCGTCTTCCCAACCCTGGGGGGATCATGAGACGCAGGCACTTCGTTCTGTTGCTGGCGGCGCTTTTTCTATGTGCGTTGCCGGTCCATCAATCCGTAGCCAAGACCTTGGTCTACTGCACCGAGGTTAGCCCCGATACGTTCGATCCCGCACTCGCCTCCGGATCCCGCGACGCCTCGGCCACCGCTCTCTACAACCGCATGGTCGAGTTCGAGCCCGGCACCACCAAGGTGCGCCCCGGCCTTGCCGAAAGCTGGGAGATTTCCGACGACGGCCTCACCTACACATTCCATCTGCGGCACGGCGTGAAATTCCATAGCGTCGAGGGCTTTACGCCTAGTCGCGACTTCAATGCCGATGACGTGCTGTTTACCTTCGACCGGCAGGCCAACGCGCAGAACCCGTTCAACAATTACGCCAAACGCCAGTACATTTACTTCGACGGCATCGGCATGCCGGATCTTGTCGCCGGTTGGCGCAAGCTTGACGACCGGACTGTGGTGATGAAGCTGAAGGCGCCGCATTCGCCGATGCTTGCTGACCTGGCGATGGATTTCGCTTCGCTCGTTTCCAAGGAATATGCCGACAAGCTCGTCGCAGAGAAGCGGCTTCTCGACCTGGCGCTGAAGCCGGTCGGGACGGGTCCGTTCCAGCTTGTCGACTACCAGCAGGATGCAGTCATCCGCTACAAGGCCAATCCGGACTACTGGCGCGGCAAGCCGAAGATCGACGATCTCGTCTTCGCCATTGCCACCGATGCCAGCATTCGCATGGAAAAGCTGCGCGCCGGCGAATGCGATCTCATGCCCTATCCAAATCCGGCCGACCTGGAGGCGATCAAGGCGACACCCGGAATCAAGGTCATGCGGCAGGAGGGCCTCAATACGGGATACCTCGCCTTCAACACCTTGCAGAAGCCCTTCGACGATCCAAGGGTGAGGAAGGCGATCGCCATTGCCATCGACACGCAGGCGCTGGTCGACGTCGTGTTCCGCGGCACCGGCGAAGTCGCACGCAATCCGCTGCCGCCAACCTCCTGGGCCTATGACAAGACGAGCCCCGATCATGTCTTCGACCCCGCTGCCGCCAGGCAGGGGCTCGCCGATGCCGGCGTAAAAGACCTGCACATGAAGATCTGGGCGATGCCGGTGCAGCGTCCGTATAACCCGAATGCGCAGCGTATGGCCGAAATGATCCAGTCCGACCTGGCAAAGATCGGTGTCACCGTGGAAGTCGTGACGTATGAGTGGACTGAATACCTTGCCCGCTCGAAATCACGCGACCGCGACGGCGCCATGCTGTTCGGCTTCACCGGCGACAATGGCGACCCCGATAACCTCCTGTCGGTGCCGCTTGGCTGTGCCGGCGTCGGCACCACCAATCGTGCCAACTGGTGTTTTCCGGCCTTCGACGATCTGCTCAAGCAGGCAGCCGGGATCGTCGATCCCGCTGCCCGCGCAAAACTCTA
The DNA here is from genome assembly GCF_000502235.1 of Mesorhizobium sp. L103C119B0. Lineage (NCBI taxonomy): Bacteria > Pseudomonadati > Pseudomonadota > Alphaproteobacteria > Hyphomicrobiales > Phyllobacteriaceae > Mesorhizobium > Mesorhizobium sp. L103C119B0. Next base: position 202,042 of record NZ_AYXE01000005.1, read on the forward strand.
TTCGCAGGCGCAAACGATCTTCAGGGAGCAGATGCCGTGGGTCGCTATCGCCCACTCCGTGGTCTCGATCCCGATGCGCGAACAGGTGACGGGCTATGTCATGGACCCCTTTGATCACCACGATTTCTCGGGCGTCGATATCAAGGAATAGCGTTCGGTGTCTGCCGCCGATCTCGATGTCTATGTAGAGAGCCTGCGCAATTTCCGACTGGTGCGGAGCTATAGCATCGCGCAGTTGCTGCCTTACCTGGAACAGGCTGGATTGAAAGTGCGCCTGCTCGACCGGCCAGCCGGCCGAGATCGGGCGCCGGTGGCCTTTCTGCATGTCGACCTGACAGTCGTGCCGCCAACGTACCGCGGGCTCGGCCACCTCTACGACCGCACCATCAATGGCCGCGCGCTGTCCATCCACCGGCACCTTTATTCGACACTGAAGCTGGAGGCAGGCGACAGCCACAAGGGGCCGGTTGTCGTCAAGACGGTCCTCAACTCCAGGGGCCGACCAGAGCAGCGCTGGTGGCAGCATCGCAACGGCCTGACCAGGAGCGCGCATGCCATCCGCAAGCTCTTCGAACCCGGCTACAAGGACCGCCTGTGCCCGCCCTATAAGGTCTACCAGACGATCGGCGAGGTTCCTCCGGATGTATGGCGCAACAATCGCCTGATGGTGGAAAGGTTCGCCTTCGAAACCCTCGACCTGCCCATCGTCAAACACCGCTACATGTTCCTGCTCGGCGCCGAGATCAACATGCGGCAGGTCTACGACGATGTGTTGTGCGCCGGCTCAAAAATCCTGAGCAATGAGGTGGGCGGCGCCGTCCCGCCGGAGGTGCTGGCGGTGCGGCAAAGGCTCAACCTGGATTTCGGCGCCATCGACTATTTCATCGTCGACAGCAAAGGCATTGTCGTCGATGCCAACAAGACCGTCGGCTCAAACCCTGAATGGCTGAAGAAGAATCGCTTTCGTCAGGAATTCAACGATCGCATGGCTGAGGAACTGATCGCCTTTGTCCGCGGTTGAGCCGGATCACCAGATCCAGTCGCCTTTGCCCAGCACGGAAACCGCCTCGACAATGCGGCTGAAGGAGGCGCGGGCCCGGCCAACCGTGTGCCTGGCCCGGAGATAGCCGTGCACCAGTCCCGGCTCCTCGAACCAGGTGGCATGGCCGCCGGCAGCGAGGACGCGGTCGCGATAGGCCTCGCCGTCCGACGACAGTGGGTCACACTCAGCGGTGATCAGCACTGTCGGTGGCAGGCCGGTAAAATCTGCGTCGGCCATTGGATACAAAGTGATGTCGCCGGTCCCATCGACGCCGCCGGTGCGGATACCCCTGTAGAAGTCGAGATCGCGCACCGTCAGCATCGGCGCTTCCGCATGCGTCAAATAGGAGCCTTGCGAACGGTCGCCGCCGAGGCCGGGATAGATCAGCACCTGGCCGATCGGCTTTTTGGCATGGCTGCGCGTTGCGTGGGCGACAGCCGCGCAGAGATTGCCGCCGGCGCTGTCGCCGCAGAGCAAAATAGGGCAGTCGTAGTTCGAGGCCGCCCATTCGAAGGCATGCAGCGCATCGTCGAAGGCGGCAGGGTGCAGATGCTCTGGCGCCAGCCGGTAGCCGATGGAGACCACTTCGAAGCCGGTCCGGGCGCACAGCTCGGCGCAGACATCGTCATGGCTGTCCAGCCCACCGAGGATGAAGCCGCCGCCATGGATGTAAAGCACCATCGCGTCCCGGTTGGGTGAGGCAGAGCGATAGATGCGGATCGGGATGTCGTGGGCGGCAATGAAAGTCGTTTCCGCCGTCACACCATTGGGATAGCCGGCAAAGAACTCGCGGCACATCCGGTCATAAATCGCACGCTGCTGGGCGATGGTGTAGTCGATCGTATCGGGCGGGTAATAGGAATTGGTCCGCTCGATGAAGGCCCAGGTCTCGGCATCGATGAGGGTTTTGTAGTCGGTCATGCAGCTCCTTTACCTCCCCCTTGATGGGGGAGGTCGCCGCGAAGCGGCGGGTGGGGGGTGGNGGGGGGGGGGGGGGGGGGGGTGGTGGCGCATCACCCCACCCCGGACCTTCGGTCCGACCCTCCCCATCGAGAGGAGGGTAAAGAGGCTACTTCCCCTTCCACACCGGGTCGCGCTTTTCTGCGAACGCACGAAACCCTTCCATATTGTCCTCCGAGCCATACAGCGCATCGACCGTCGCCAATTGCCGGCGCGTCACGCGGTTCATCGCGTCCTGGAAGGTCAGCGCCTCCGCCACCCGCGCCGTCTCCTTGATCGCGGCGAACACCAGCGGCGGGCCGCTGGCGAGCAGCCTTGCGATCTCCCAGACGCGCTCCTCGAGCTTGTCCTTGGGCAGCACTTCGTTGACCAGGCCCCAGCGATGCGCTTCCGCCACATCCATCCAGCGGCCGGTGAGCAGAAGGTCCATGGCGACATGGTAGGGAATGCGCTTGGGCAGCTTGATCGTCGCGGCATCAGCCAGCGTGCCGGCGCGGATTTCGGGCAGGGCGAAGGAGGAATGGTCGGAGGCGAAAATGAGGTCGCAGGACAGCGCCAGCTCGAAGCCGCCGCCCACCGCCATGCCGTTGACGCAGGCAATGATCGGCTTGTTCATGTCGCGCAGCTCCTGCAGGCCGGCAAAACCGCCGACGCCATAGTCGCCGTCGACCGCGTCGCCACCGGCGGCTGCCTTCAAATCCCAGCCGGCGCAGAAGAACTTGTCGCCGGCGGTCTTGACGATGGCGACGCGCAATCTGGGATCGTCGCGGAACGCCTTGAAGGTCTCGCCCATCAGCCGCGAGGTCTTGAGGTCGATGGCGTTGGCCTTGGGCCGGTCGAGCGTGACCTCGAGAATGGTGCCCTCGCGGCGGGTGGAAATGACGTCAGACATTCTTCTTCTCTCCCAGCACCAGCAGCGAGTCGGCGATCCAGGCGCCCTTGCCCTCGGCGCAGACGATCAGCGGATTGATGTCGAGTTCCTCGATCTCTCCGGCATTCGTCTGCACGAAGCCGGCAATGCCCGCGATGGCGTCGATGGCAGCGCCGATATCGGCCTTGGGCCGGCCACGATAGCCGTCGAGCAGCGGAAACAGTTTGAGGCCACGCAGGGCGGCCTCGATGTCGTCGCGCGTTGCCGGCAGCATCAGCGTGACGCTGTCGCGCAACAGCTCGACCAGCACGCCTCCGGTGCCCAGCGTCATGACCGCGCCGAACATCGGATCGCGGGTGAAGCCGACGATCAACTCGGCAACGCCGTCGCGCACCATGCGCTCGACATAGAGGCCGGTGCCGAGCGGCAGCAGATCATGCGCGGCCGTGCTGACCGATTCGGCGTCTTTCAGATTGAGCCGCACCGCGCCGACTTCCGACTTATGGGTGACGCCGAGCGCCTTCAGCGCCACCGGGAAGCCGAGCGCCATCGACGAAATCACCGCCTCTACGGCGTTAGCGGCACGTTCTGCCTTCGGCACCGGCAAGCCGGCCTTGATCAGCCGCGCCTTGGCTTCGGCCTCGTCAGGGGTGACATGATCGCCGCCGGCAGCACCTGCAGCCGACGTGTCGATAGGCTGCGCCTGCGGCTCGGCCCAGGCCCAGCCGATGAAGGCTGCCGCACCTGCGGCATCCATGGCCTCGGAGATGCCGAACAGCGGCACCATGCCGCGCGCCATCAGTTCGGCGGTGTATTCCTCCGGCAGGTTCTCCGGCAGCGACGAGACAATCGCGCCATGCGCCTTGTTGGTCTTCAGCGCCGATTCGAAGGCGCGCAGCGTCGCCCACCAGTCGGTGACCGAGCAGCGGTCGGGGCGTGGAAAGTCGAGCACCAGCATGTTGAGGTCGAAACCACCCGACACCATGGCGGTGAAGGTGGCGGTCATCGCCGGCTCGTTGTTCCAGATGAAGGTGTGATAGTCCAACGGGTTGGCGACGGCGACCAGCGGCCCGAGCGTCGATTTGACATGGGCGCGGTGCTTGCTGGTGAGCTCCGGGAAATTGACCCAGCGCCCTTCGGCGCTGTCGGCCATGACGGAGGCTTCGCCGCCGGAGCAGCTCATCGAGGACAGGCGGTAGCCGGGCAGCGGCCCGGTGACATGTAGAAGCTTCAACGCCTCGATGAAGGCGGGGATAGAATCGACGCGCGCAATGCCGAGCCGCCGCAGGAAGGCGCCCGAGGCAGCGTCCGAACCGGCCAGCGATGCCGTGTGCGAGACCGTCGCCTGCCGCGCCTGTTCGGAGCGACCGACCTTCATGGCGATGATCGGCTTCTTCAATTCGCGCGCGCGCGCCGCCAGCTTCTCGAAGCCGGCTACCGAATCGAAGGCTTCGATGTGCAGGCCGAGCGAGGTGACGCGCTCATCCTCGATCAGGCCGAGCGCCATTTCCGACAGGCCGGTCTGCGCCTGGTTGCCGGCGGTCATCAGAAAGGCGATCGGCAGGCCGCGCTTCTGCATCGTCATGTTGATGGCGATGTTGGAGGACTGGGTGATGATGGCGACGCCCTTGGCGCCTTCGGGCAGCCTGATGCCGCCATGCTGGTCGGGCCATAGCAGCGCGCCATCGGCATAGTTGATCAGGCCATAACAGTTCGGGCCGATGATCGGCATCTGGCCCGCGACAGCCACCAGTTCGGCCTGCAGCCGCTCGCCGTCATCGTCATAGGCCTCGGTCTCAAGAAAGCCCGCGGCAAAACAGACGGCGCCGCCGGCGCCGCGCTCAGCCAGCGCCTTGATCACCTCGATGGTGAGATGCCGGTTGACGCCGACAAAGGCGGCGTCGGGCGCCCCGGGCAATTCGGCGACCGAGCGATAGGCCTTGCGGCCGGCGACCTCGTCCTTGTTCGGATGCACCGGCCAGATTTCGCCGACAAAGCCCATCTTGATCGATTGCTCGACGACGGCAGCGGCCTGCGCCCCGCCGAACACGGCGATGGATTTTGGGCGCAGGAGACGTTCAAGCTTGTGCATATTCCCCGTCTCTTCTTTTTAAGCCCCGAACGGGCGCAGCAGCGCCCGCGAAATGATGTGGCGCTGGATTTCCGACGTCCCTTCCCAGATGCGCTCGACGCGGGCGTCGCGCCAGATGCGTTCCAACGGCAGGTCGTCCATCAGCCCCATGCCACCATGGATCTGGATGGCTTCGTCGGCAACGAAGGCGAGCATTTCGGTAGCCTTCAGCTTCGCCATGGCCATGTCCTGATCGGTGACGGTGCCCTGATCGTACTTCCAGCCGGCTTCGAACACCATCAGGTCCGCCGCCTTCAATTCGGTCGCCATGTCGGCGAGTTTGAACGACACGCCCTGGAACTTGCCGATCTGCTGGCCGAACTGCTGGCGCTGCGCGGAATATTCGATGGCATGACCGAGCGCCCGCTCGGCGCGGCCGAGACAGGTGGCGCCGACCTGCAGGCGCGTGGCGCCGAGCCAGGAATTGGCGACGTCGAAGCCCTTGTGGACCTCACCCAGCACCTGGCTTGCCGGCAGGCGGCAATCGTCGAATTCGAGGATGGCGTTGGTGTAGCCGCGATGCGAGACGTTGCGGTAGCCGTCGCGCACGGTGAACCCCTTGGTGCCCTTGTCGACGAAGAAGGCGGTGATCTTCTTGCGCTTGCCGCGCGGCGTTTCTTCCTCGCCCGAAGCCATGAAACAAATCGCGAAATCGGCAAGATCGGCATGGGAGATGAAATGCTTGGTGCCGTTAAGGACCCAGTCGTGGCCGTCCTGCACCGCGGTCGCCTTCATGCCTCGCAGGTCGGAGCCGGCGCCGGGCTCGGTCATCGCCAGGCAGTCCCACTTCTCGCCGCGGATGCACGGGAACAGGTACTTTTCGCGCTGCTCGGGCGTGCCGGCGAGCAGGATGTTGGAGGGGCGCGCGACGCAGGTCCAGTGCAGCGCATAGTTGGCGCGGCCGAGTTCCTTCTCGTAGAGCAGCCAAGTCACCGTATCGAGGCCGGCGCCACCGACATCGGCCGGCATGTTGGCCGCATAGAGCCCAGCTTCGATTGCCTTGACCTTGATCTCCTCGATCAACTCGCGGCGCAGCACGCCGGTGCGCTCGACCTCGCGTTCATGCGGGTAAAGCTCATTCTCGACGAACGCGCGCGTCGTCTCGACGATGAGCTTCTGTTCCTCCGAGAGACCGAAATCCATGGTCCTCAGCCCTTCTTCTTTTTCTTCGGCTTTTCCGCCTTCTTCACCGGCTTGGATGCCTTGGCCTTTTCGGCGGCCCTGGATGCGGCCGGCTTCTTCGCTGCCAGCTTGGCCAGCTGCCTGGTATAGTCCTTGTGCAAGGCACCGGCGCCCCAGCCCTTGCCTTTGTTCTGTTTCGACAGAGCATCCATGATCGCGACCAGATTGTCGTCGCGGATCTTTTCCAGCTCGCGGATCGACAGGCCGTGCGCCTGGTCGTCCGACTGGGAGGCGATAAGATCGACCAGCTCGTCGTTGAACTCCGGCACATCCATAAGCTTGGTCCACGGCCATTTCAGGCACGGCCCGAACTGCGCCATGAAGTGGCGCATGCCTGCCTCGCCGCCGGCGACGCGATAGACCTGGAACATGCCCATCTGCGCCCAGCGCAGGCCGAAGCCATAGCGCATGATGTCGTCGAGTTCCTCGACCGTGCAGATACCGTCCTTGATCAGCCACAGCGCCTCGCGCCAGGCCGCTTCGAGCAGGCGGTCGCCGACAAAGGCCTCGATTTCCTTGCGGATCACCACCGGCTTCATGCCGATCGAGGCATAGATTTCCTTGGCAACCTCGATCGCTTCGGGGAACGTCTGCTCGCCGCCGACGATCTCGACCAGCGGCAGCAGGTAGACCGGGTTGAAGGGATGTCCGACAACCAGACGCTCCGGATGCTTCTTCATCGCGACCTGCATGTCGGTCGGCTTGATGCCGGAGGTAGACGAGCCGACTATGGCGTTCGCCGGCGCATAAAGGTCGATCTCGGCCAGCACGCGGTGTTTGAGGTCGAGCCGCTCCGGCACGCTCTCCTGGATGAAATCGGCGTCGGCCACCGCCTCGGCGATGGTCTTGGCAAAGGTCAGTCTGCCTTCCCTGGGCAGGCCGCCTGGAACCATCTGCTTGTAGGCGCGGCGCGCGCCCTTCATCACTTCCGAGACCTTGCGCGATGCCTCCGGATCGGGATCGAAGATCGACACGTCGATGCCGTTGAGCAGCAGCCGCGCCACCCAGCCGGCGCCAATGACACCGCCGCCAATGGCGGCTGCCTTGTTGATGATGCTCATGGTCAGGCTCCGGTTCTTGTCTTGGCGGTTTCGGGGTCGATGAGAGGCACGCGCTCGCCGGAGCGGATCACGAAGGGGTCGTAGGCCTTGCGGGCGAAGACTTCGAGCACGAAGGGCCAGAAGAATTCGATCGGCAGCGTGTCGTAGTCCGGGTCGAAGCTCGACTGGTCCCAGCGTTCGCAAAACTGGTCGCAATCGTCGAAATAGGCATGGCCGGCGAAGCGGTCGCGAGCGTGGCGGTTGCCGCCGAGATGATGCGCGTAATAGAGCCGCTGGAAGTCGCCATGCTTTTCCACCACCCAGGTGCATTGCTCGCGCACGAAAGGTTTCAGGATCGAAGCGGCGTACTCGTCGTGATTGTAGGGAGCGTAGATGTCGCCGATGTCGTGCAGCAGCGCGCAGGTGATCCAGTCGGTGTCGGCGCCGTCGCGCCAGGCACGAGTCGCCGCCTGCAGCGAATGGCCGAGCCGGGTGATCTTGTAGCCGGACAGGCCTTCGTCGAGCTGCACCAAAGCGTCGAGCAGCCGCTCGCCGGTCTTGGCGGCATAGTCGATCTCATGGGCGGTCAGGAACTCATAGTCTTGCCTGTCGCCATCCTTCATCGCAGTGAATTTGACGGTAGCCATGATCCGCTCCCGTCTTAAGCAGCCGCTGCGATCGGCGCCCGCTTGGTGAGGTTGAGCTTCCTGCGCACTTCCTCCGGCCCCAAAATCCTGGCGCCGAGATTGGTGACGATGCTGGCGGCGCGCTCGACCAGCTGCGCATTGGTGGCCAGCACGCCCTTGTCGAGCCAGAGATTGTCTTCGAGACCGACGCGGACATTGCCGCCGGCGAGCACTGCAGCGGCTGCATAGGCCATCTGGTTGCGGCCGATGGCGAAGGCCGACCAGTTCCAGGTCGACGGCACGTTGTTAACCATGGCCATGAAGGTGTTGAGGTCGTCCGGCGCCCCCCACGGCACACCCATGCAGAGCTGCACCAGCGCGTCGGGATTCAAGACCTTTTCTTCGACCAGCTGCTTGGCGAACCAGAGGTGGCCGGTATCAAAAGCTTCGATCTCCGGCTTGACGCCGAGCGCCGTCATCATGCCGCCCATGGCGCGCAGCATGCCGGGCGTGTTGGTCATGACATAATCGGCCTCGGCGAAGTTCATGGTGCCGCAATCCAGCGTGCAGATTTCCGGCAGGCACTGGCGCACATGTTCCATGCGGTTGGTGGCGCCGCCCATGTCGGTGCCTTTTTCATTGAGCGGCAGCGGCGCTTCCGGTGAGCCGAACACCATGTCGCCGCCCATACCGGCGGTCAGGTTCAGGATCACGTCGACTTCTGCCGCGCGGATGCGGTCCGTCACTTCGCGGTAGAGATGGATATCGCGGCGCGGCTTGCCGGTCTCGGGGTCGCGGACATGGCAGTGGACGATGGCGGCACCGGCCTTGGCCGCATCGATCGCCGAATCGGCGATCTGCTTGGGCGAGCGTGGCACATGCGGAGAGCGGTCCTGCGAGCCGCCGGACCCGGTCACGGCACAGGTAATGAAAACCTCACGGTTCATCGCGAGCGGCATGGACATCTCCTCCCATAGAAACAGACCCTAACAATGACCGACTTGCCGGAAACTGTTTTGCAATTTACGAAGCTCTCGTGATCAAAAGCGAAAAACCGACCATCTTTCGCGCTGAGCGATCGCCGCTCAAGGTGATGCTGCTGGTGTTTTCAGGCTCGTCAATCATGTGCGTGGCGTCGGCCGTCGACCCGCTGCGCGCCGCCAACCGCATCTCCGGCGAGACGCTGTTCGATTTCAAACTGGTCTCGGTCACCGGAGAGGCGCCGGTCACCACATGTGGCCTGCCGGTGGCGGTCAGGGGCCGCTTCGATGCGGCCGAGCCGACCGACGTGCTTGTCGTCGTCGCCGGCTTCGGCACCCAGAATTACGCGACATCGGCTCTGCTTTCCGGATTACGGCGAGCGGCCCGCGCGGCTCGCGCCTGCGGGGGCGTCGAGGCCGGCACATGGCTGGTGGCGCGCGCCGGCCTCCTCGAAGGCCGCAGCGCCACCACCCATTGGGAAGACATGGAGGATTTTTCCTCCGCCTTTCCCGGCGTCGACGTGCGTCCGGACCGCTACGTCATCGACGGACCGGTGTTCACCTCGGGCGGGGCGTCGCCGACCTTCGACCTGATGCTGCATCTGATCCGCACCCGGCTCGGCATGGCCGTCGCGCTCGATGTCGCCAGCGTCTTCATCTACGACCAGGCGCGCGCCGCGACCGACGCGCAGCCGCTGGTCTCGCTCGGCCGGCTCGACGGCTACGACCCGCGTCTGGCGCAGGCTATCCGGCTGATGGAATCGCATGTCGACCAGCCGCTGACCATCGACGCGGTGGCAAAACGCGCCGGGGTGACGGCGCGGACATTGGAGAGCATTTTTCGCAAGTCGATCGGCGAGACGCCGGGCGCATATTATCTCAGGCTGCGGCTGGGCGCGGCGCGGCGGCTGGTGGTCGACACGCGGATCGCCATGGCGGATATTGCCGGGCGGACGGGGTTCTCGTCCGCCGCGGCATTTTCCAGAGCGTTTTCAAGAGCGTTCGGCGAAGCCCCGGTCAGGCTGCGCCGAGGTTGATGCATGTCGCCCAAAAGTGTGTCGCGGTTTTGGGATAACGACATGCACAGACAAAGGGAGATCAGGCTGCGTTCTGTCGTTCGCCGCCGGCGTCCATCTGCGAGCGGATCTGCCTCGCCAGACGGAGTTCAAATCGGCTGCTGACAGCCCGATCCCATTCGTTTTTCACGCTGTCGGTCGGCCGCGGCAGCGCCATCAGCCGGTCGATGATCGATCCGGTCTCGCCGGATGAGAGCAGGGCGTCGATTTCGCGTTCGTGCTGCATATCGGTTCGCCTCCTTCCTTTTCACCCGCCACAACCGCATCCTTATACGAGATACGTGACGGCAGTTTGAAGGCAAGAGCGAGGTCATTGAGGGGCGCCAAAGGGCAAACCCTTGTCGTCGGATAAGGTCTTGCGCAAACCCCATTCCGGGGCGGCCGGAATGTTATCCAGCCACCCTTGAGCACAACGAATCGGCTTTCCGCCCTCAGACGTAGCGGTTGACGATGTTTTCCAGCAACTCCTGGCGGCCGGAGCGTGGCTGCGGCTCGATCTTCTTCTTCACCACGCGCTCGGCGATGTCTTCCAGCGAGCGCTTGCCCGACAGCATCGCCTTCCCCTCGGCCGTGTTCCAACCGGCATAGCGCTCGGCCAGCGGACCCGACAGCGCCTTGTCCTCGACCATCTTGGCGGCTGCCTTGAGGCCTCGTGCGCAGGAATCCATGCCGCCGATATGGCCGATCAGCAGGTCCTGCGGGTCGAGCGACTGGCGGCGCAGCTTGGCGTCGAAATTGGTGCCGCCGGTCTTGAAGCCGCCGGCCTGCAACACCTGGTAATAGGCCAGCGCCATCTCGGGCACATTGTTGGGGAACTGGTCGGTGTCCCAGCCCGACTGGTAGTCGTTGCGGTTCATGTCGATCGAGCCGAAGACGCCGAGCGCATTGGCCAGCGCCAGCTCGTGCTCGAAGGAATGGCCGGCAAGAATCGCGTGGCCCTGCTCGATGTTCAGCTTCACTTCCTTCTCCAGCCCGAAGCGCTTGAGGAAGCCGTAGACCGTGGCAACGTCGTAGTCGTACTGATGCTTGGTCGGCTCCTGCGGCTTCGGCTCGATCAGGATCGTGCCTTTGAAGCCAATCTTGTGCTTGTAGTCGACGACGAGACTGAGGAAGCGCCCAGCCTGCTCCTGCTCGCGGGCAAGATCGGTGTTGAGCAGCGTTTCATAGCCCTCGCGCCCGCCCCACAGTACATAATTCTCGCCCTTCAGCCGCTTCGTGACGTCGATGCAGCTTTTCACCGTCGCCGCCGCATAGGCGAAGACATCCGGATCGGGATTGGTGGCGGCGCCCGACATGAAGCGGCGGTTGGAGAACAGGTTGGCCGTGCCCCAGAGCAGTTTGACGCCGGTCTTCTTCATCTTGGCGGCAAAATAGTCGGCGATCTCGTCGAGCCGCGCGGCACTTTCGGAGAAATCCTTGCCTTCCGGCCGCACGTCGGCGTCGTGGAAGCAGAAATAGGGCGCGCCGAGCAGCGAGAACATCTCGAAGGCGACGTCGGCTTTCAGCCTGGCCAGTTCCATCGTGTCGACGCCGCCAGCCTTGGGAAACCAGGGCCGGTCGAAGGTCTGGCCGCCAAAGGGATCGCCGCCCGGCCAGGCGAAAGAATGCCAGTAGGCGACGGCGAAGCGCAGATGGTCTTGCAGCCGTTTGCCGGCCACCACCTCGTCGGGATTGTAGAAGCGGTAGGCCAGCGGATTGGTCGAATCCGGCCCCTCATACTTGATCGCTTTGATGTCGCCGAAAAATCCGCTGCTCATGATTTCTGTCCTCTCTCGAATAGTTCACCCTGATTACCTCAGGCGTAATTGGTTTCGCTCTCGCTTGGGGTGAAAAGCCTCGTGTCAAAGCCACTCAACGAAGGAGACAGACCATGACCGATCTCAACACGATCGCCCAGAACTACATCACCGCCTGGAACGAGGCCGATGCGGATCGCCGTGCCGAACTGCTCAAGGCCACCTTCACCGAAGACGTCAGCTACCGCGATCCGCTCATGCAGGGCGACGGCCACGCCGGCGTTGCTGGGCTGATCGACGGCGTACAGCAGCGCTTCGCCGGCTTCCGGTTCTCGCTGAGGGGCCAGCCGGACGGGTTTGGCGACCGCATCCGCTTCTCGTGGAATCTTGGGCCGGAAGGCGTGCCGTCGGTTATCGAAGGCACCGATATCGGTGTTATCGAAAATGGGCGCCTGAAGAGCGTCACCGGGTTTCTCGACAAGGTGCCGGCGCAGTGATCGATTAAGGGTGGCGCGAGACACCCCCCTCTGCCCTGCCGGGCATCTCCCCCGCAAGGGGGGAGATTGGCTGGCATCCACGCCTTCGCTAATCACCCACCTTACAAGACTGGCATACCCGCCGACGCTGCCGATCTCCCCCCTTGCGGGGGAGATGCCCGGCAGGGCAGAGGGGGGTGCCTCGCGCTCACTCACGCCATGGCGCCTTTGATCGCCGGGTATAGCGCCCGGTAGCGCTGGTACGCATCGGCATACGCCCCGCCAAGCGCAGCATCCGGCTCGATCGTCGCATCCGTCCTCGGCGCCGTGCACACCGCCCGCGGATCAGCCCCTGTCGCCGCGATCAGACCAAGCCTCGCCGCGCCAAAGGCAGCACCGAAATCGCCGTCGGCCGGAATGTCCACCGGCACCTGCAGCGCCGTAGCGATCGCCTTCAGCCAGTAGCGCGAGCGCGAGCCGCCGCCGATCGCCGTCACCCGCGTCAAGATCGTGCCCGCCGTCTTCAAGGCTTCGAGACTGTCGCGGAAGGCGAAGGCGACGCCTTCTAGCACGGCCTGCGTCAGCACTGCGCGGCCGGATTCATGCGCCAGTCCGGTGAAGGACCCACGAATGACGGAATCATTGTGTGGCGTACGCTCGCCCGAGAGGTAGGGCAGGAACGACACACCGCTCGGCGCTTTCAGCGTCTCGCCAAGTTCGGCGGTCAATTCGCCGGCCTTCTTGCCTGAAATCTCCGACAGCCAGTTCAGCGAATCGGTCGCAGACAGGATGACCCCCATCTGGTGCCAGGTGTTGGGCAGGGCATGGCAGAAGGTGTGCACCGCGCTGGCCGGATTGGGCAGATAGGACGCGTTGGCGGCAAACAGCACGCCAGATGTGCCCAGCGACACAAAAGCGTGGCCGGCGCCGACCGTGCCCATGCCGCAGGCCGAAGCAGCATTGTCGCCGGCGCCGCCGGCAACCGGGGTGCCCGATGCTATGCCCCAGCTGGCGGCCAGTTCGGCGCGCAAGGCGCCGGCCTTCTCCGTGCCTTCGACCAGCGACGGCATCTGCCTTTCGTCGAGCGATGTCGCCGCAAGCAACTCGGGGGACCAGCGCCGTTTGCCGACATCGAGCCAGGAGGTGCCGGCCGAGTCGGACATTTCTGAGATATGCTCGCCGGTCAGCCACAGCCGCAGGAAATCCTTCGGCAAAAGCACCTTCGCCACTTTGGCGAAGACCGAGGGCTCATTGTTCTTCACCCAGGCGAGTTTCGGCGCCGTGAAGCCGGGGAAGACGATATTCCCGGTGAGTTGGCGAAAGCGCGGGTCGGCATCGAGCGCCGCGGCCTCAGCGTGGCTGCGCGTATCATTCCACAGAATGCAGGGGCGCAGCACCTGGTCGCCGGCATCGAGCAAGGTGGCGCCATGCATATGGCCGGAAAGGCCGATGCCCTTGACCGCGGCAAGCTCTTTCGGGTGCGAGGCTTTCAGCTCGGCAATGGCCGTCTCGCAGGCGCGGATCCAGTCCGTGGGGTTTTGTTCGGACCAGCCGGGATGCGGCCGCGATACGTCAAGCGAAGCATGGCCGGAGCCGATGATCTTCTGCCCGGCATCGATCAACAGCGCCTTGACGCCCGACGTGCCGAGATCGAGGCCGAGATACATGCATTCCTCCCATTGCCATTAATTTTTTCGGGTCTCGAAAAAATCTGGCTTGCCAGTTTTTAAAACAAGATCCGCCGCGGGTCAATTCTCTGACAAATTGGCGGCCCGTTGCGAAAGCAGCGCCGACAGCGGACTGTCCGGCCGGGCCAGTGCGCGCTCGGCCGTCAACGCCCGGGCAAGCGCTGTGTCGCCGGCGCGCAACGCCGCCTCGATCAACGAGAGATCAATCACATCGCGCTGGGCGTGGCTGCCGCCAAAGCGATGGGCAATGGCGCGGATCGGTCGAATCAGGCGCACCGCTTCGCTGTAATTGCCCTCGCCGAATGCCTTGATGCCTTCCGTCAGTGGCTGGCCGACATCCCGGGTGAAGGCGGCGTTGTCGTCGCTGCCGCGCATCGCCTCGTGCTGGGCTTCGAGCAAGATCTTGACCGGCGCTTCGAGACCGGCGCCGACGAATGCCATCATCGCATGCGCATCGTTGAAGGCGTAATTGCCGGCTCCAGCCTTGGGCGCCCAGTTGGCAGCGAGCGCTGCCCAGCGGTCGCCGACATCGACACCGCCGAGATAAAGCCGCCACAGGATCGCAGAGGCGTCGACCATGTTCAGCGCCAGCGTCGAACGCTCGCCATAGATCGGCCCGTCATAGAGCTTGAGCACCTCGTCGATCTCGCCGAGATCGTAGTGGAACAGCGCCAGATGCCACCAATTATGCACCTGCAGGAAGCTTTCTTTGGTCCACGCCTCGGGGTTGGCGCGCATCCAGGCGATGCCGTCGCGTTGCCGGCTCTGCATCTCCATGACATGGGCGACCGCATGCTGCGCCCAGCCGTCTCGCGGCTCGATCTCGATCGCCTGTCGGCCTAAACTTTCGGCTCTGATATAGTCGCCCATCTCCTCGAGACCGAAGGCCTGCATACCGAGAATGGCGTGGTAACCTGGCATGCCGCTCTGCCAGGACGGCAGCGCGCGGCTGATACGGTCGCGCAGCATGCGGGCATTGCCGGTGAAGAAGTCGATCTGGTGGCCGACCTGCAACGCCACCGCGTCGAGCGGGTTGTCGATGGCGATATCTTCGAGCAGGCGCGCGGCGTCATGCCAGCGTCCCTCGGCAAGATGGCCAAGGGCCGCGACATGCGCCTGTTCGCGCGACGTCGCGGCAAGCGGCAGTGCCGCAGCATGGCATGCCTGGGCGACCGCCATTGCCTCGCGTTCGGTGGCGAGGCCGAACAGATACCCCTTGAAGACATGCGCCATGACGAAACCGGGATCCGCCGATATGGCGCGGTCAACGGAGCCGACCGGGTCGCCGACGAAGCATTGCAATTCATGAACGGCCTGGCTGTAGGGTGAAAACCCGGCCTCGGTCGCGCCCGAAAACATTAGGCCGAATGGATCTCTTACTGCCATATCGGCCCTGATGCTCCGCAGTTCCTATTTGCCCGAGCGCATCGCCACCGTGGCGATCCCGGCGCCGACCAGCAGCGTGCCGCCGGTGCGGTTGAAGATGCGGATCGCCTTGGGGTTGCGTACGACGTTGCGGGCGCGCGCCGCAATCAGCGCGTAGCCGAAGGCATTGGCGAAGGCGAGCGCCAGGAAGGTCGCTTCGAAGATCAGCATCTGTGTCCAGAAATCGGCTTCCCGATTGAGGAACTGCGGCAGGAAGGCGACGAAGAAGGTGATGCTCTTCGGGTTGAGTGCGGTGACCAGCCAGGCGTGCGCCATCATCTTGGCGGCCGAGACGGCATCTGTGCGCGGTTCAGCTTTGAGCGCGCCGCCGGCGCGAAACAGTTTTACCCCGAGATAGACCAGATAGCAGGCGCCGATCAGCTTCAGAATGGTGAACACGGTCGCCGACGCGGCCAGCAGCGCGCCGATGCCCAGCATCGACAGGGTCATGGCGGTGAAGTCGCCCAGCGCCACGCCGACGGCCATCGGCAAGGCGGTGCGCCAGCCCTGGCCCAGCGCATAGGACACGACCAGAAGAATGGTCGGGCCGGGAATGATGAGCAGGACGGTGGAGGCGGCGGCGAAGGCGGCCCAGTTTTCGAACGACATCTTTGTCTCCTTGAGCGCAAAGAAAAGGATAAATCCTCGTGTGCGGGGGAATGTAAAGAGCCCTCTCCCAAAAATGCGCGGCGGACTATTCCGCTCGACCGCTGCGCTATTGGCGGCACAGGCTTAAGACCGGTCGTTGGGGCCTTCACCCTTTTTCAACCATGTTTGGCGAAACTGCCTGCTATCCGGCCGGACCGTGTTTCCCGCCGACAGCGTAGGGTTTGGGTGCATGCGTGAGTTGCCGCAGAATGTGACGCCGCCAGCAAATGGCGACGCAAACGAGACCGAACATCTCTATTCCCGCCGCTTCGTCCTGTCAGGGGCCGGCGCCATGACGCTGCTCGGCATGGCCGGCTGCAGCACTTCGACGCTCGAGCTGCCGCAATTCCAGCTGGATGACACGGTCACCGGCTCGGTGCGGCCGATCCGTCCGGCGATCAGCGTCGACAAGAACGTCACCGGCCCCGATGTCATGTACGCTTCGCTCAACGATGGCGGCTTCGAAGTGCCGGCGGTGCCCTATCAGAAGGTCAAGCCGGAGTTCCGCCGCCAGATCGTCGTCAACGAGACCGGCGAGGCGCCCGGCACCATTGTCGTCCATCTGCAGGAGCGAAAGCTCTATCTGGTGCAGGAGGGCGGCGACGCCATTCGCTACGGCGTCGGCATCGGCAAGGACGGCTTCCGCTGGTCCGGCCGCGCCAACATCCAGTACGGCAAGGAATGGCCGACCTGGACGCCGCCGCCGGAGATGATCCAGCGCAAGCCGGAACTGGTGAAGTGGCAAAACGGCCAGCCCGGTGGCCTCACCAACCCGCTCGGCGCACGCGCTCTTTACATCTACCAGGACGGCAAGGACACCGGCTACCGCATACACGGTTCGCCGGAATGGGCGAGCATCGGCCAGGCGATGTCGTCGGGCTGCGTGCGCCTGATCAACCAGGATATCATCGACCTCTACAGTCGCGTTTCCAAGAAGAACCCGGTCGTCGTCGTCTGATCCTGTGCGGCGGTTTGGCGCCGGTGGAAACTCCCGTTGCGCGATGCGGCAAGCTAGGCCAAGGTGCCTTGAAAACCACAGCGCCGGGAGAGATCGAGCATGGCTGGAACGTTTGTCATCGCACAGGGCGGCGGCCCGACCGCCGTCATCAACCAGACGGTTGTCGGGGCCACGCTGGAAGTCCGCAAGCGCCATCCCGGCGCCAAGGTGCTGGGCTCGCTCCACGGCGTGCGCGGCATTCGTGACGGCAACTATGTCGACCTCTCCGCCATCCCAGAGGACCGGCTGCGGCTGATCGCCGGCACGCCGAGTGCCGCGCTCGGCTCGACACGCGACAAGCCCGACGCTGCCTATTGCGAAGTCATCCTCAACGGGTTGAAGAAGGCCGGCGCCGACGCTTTCATCTACATCGGTGGCAACGACACGTCGGGCACGCAGCAGATCCTGACCGACGCAGCCGGCGGCAGCATCGCTTTCGTCCATGCGCCAAAAACCATCGACAACGACCTCGAGGAAAACGACCACACGCCGGGCTTCATCTCGGCGGCCGAATTCGTCGCCGGCGCCTTCCTGTCCGTCGATCTCGATTTCCGCGCATTGCCCGGCATCTATGTCGGCATCGTCATGGGCCGGCATGCCGGCTTCCTCACCGCGGCGGCTGCAGCCTGGCAGCTCGATCCCGACAGCGGCCCGCATCTGGTCTACGTGCCGGAACGGCCATTCTCCGCCGCCGGTTTCATCGACGACGTGCGCTCCACGCTCGACCGCCACAAGCGCTGCATCGTCGCCGTCTCCGAAGGTGTCAGCACCGCCGACGGCAAGGCGCTGGTCGAAAGCCTGGTGCCGCCGGACAAGCTCGAGCGCGACGCGCATGGCAACGTCAAACTGTCGGGCAGCGACCTGCCGTCAGCTCTGGAACGTGCGCTCGCCGAAGGCCTGCCGGGCAAGCGCGCCCGCGTCGATGCGCTTGGCTACATGCCGCGCGGCTATGTCGGCGCGATCAGTGCCGTCGACGCGCAGGAGGCTTTCGACGCCGGCGCCTTCGCGGTTGCCGTTGCCGGCGAAGGCGGTGGCTCGGTGGCGCTGCAATATGACGGCACGAAAACCGTGCTGAAGAAGGTGCCGCTGAAGAACGTCGCCGGCAAGACGCGCCATATGCCCGACGATTTCATGAAGCCCGATGTCAACCAGCTTTCGGAAGCGGGCATGGCTTACCTGAAGCGGCTGGTGCCGGAAAAATACAAGGTGGGAAAGCCCTTCGTCTGATGGGCGGCCGTTTTGGCGGCGTCCGTTTTGGTGGCGAGCGCGTTGTCGGCGACTGGTTCGGCAAGACGATCATCGACGACCGCACGACGATGCTGACCGAGCCGTTCGTGCATGATTTCGTGCGCGCCAACATCTGGCATTTCAGCGGACGCGACGCCGACCTGCTGGTCGACACCGGCATGGGCATCTGCCCGCTGGCGCCTGAGATCGACACGCCCGAGGGCAAGCCGCTCATTATTGTCGCCACCCACATCCATCTCGACCATGTCGGCTCGCTGCACGAGTTTCCGCTGCGCGCCGGGCCGCGGCACAGTGCCGAGCATTTCGAGACCATGAACGAGGCAGTGACCTACGCCTACATGTTTTGTAATCTCGACGGCGCCGTTTCGAAATTGCCGACGCCGGGCTGGACGGCGGCCGATTACAAGATCCCGCCGGCGCCGCTGACGCGCACGCTGGACGAGGGCGACATCGTCGACCTCGGCGACCGGCAGTTCCGCGTCCTGCATCTGCCCGGACATTCGCCGGATTCGATCGCTTTGTTCGAAGAGACGGACGGGTTGTTCTTTGCCGGCGACGCCATCTACGATTCCATGCTGATCGACGACCTGCCGGATTCCTCCCGGCCTGATTATCGCCGTACCATGCAGCGGCTCCTCGACCTGCCTGTCCGCCTCGGCCATGGCGGCCATGGGCCGAGCTTCGACGGCAACCGGATGCGCGAGATCGCCACAACCTATCTCAGGCGCACCGAAGGCCGCTGACGACATTGTGATCGGAACCAGCGTGGCGCCGTGGTCGAGCGCGTCAATCCGGACACGGCAGCCGCCAATGCGGGCCTGCAGCCGGGCGACGTCATCGTCGCCGTCGACCAGTCGCCGGTGCGGAATGCGCGGCAAGCCAACCAGGCGATCGCCGAGGCCGGCAGATCGGGCCGGAAGTCGGTGCTGCTTTTGATCGATCGCGGCGACGCGCAAATCTTCGTCGCCGTATCCTTCGCCGCCGGTTGAGACATCATGGCAGGCTCGCCGGACCACCGACAGGCCTGCCGCACGGCCGCCGAAATTCCTATTGCCCGCCGCGACATCTTCGAGAACATTACGGCAGGCCGGCAATGGCCTGCTAAAAACGGACAGTCAAATGGTCACTCGCGGTTTTTCCTCCGGTCGAAAGCCTCCGACGGAGACCGATGCGCGCATTCCGCCCGGTCAGTATCTCGAACAGGGCTTTCCGGTGCTGTCGGCGGGGCCGACGCCGCGCGTGCGCACCGAGGACTGGTCGTTCACGCTCAAGCACGGGCCACGCCCGATCAAGAAGTGGAACTGGGCCGAGTTCAACGCGCTGCCCTTGACCAAGATGACGCGCGACATCCATTGCGTTACCGCCTGGACCAAGTTCGATACCGCCTGGCAAGGCGTGCTGGTCGACGACATCCTTGCCGATGCCGGTATCGAAGCGCCGACCAGCTTCCTGCTGGCGCATGGCTATGACGGCTACACCACCAACGTGCCGGCCAAGGATCTCACCGCGGGGAAGGCGATTGTGGCGCTGCTTTATGAAGGCAAGCCGATCACTGCCGACCATGGCGGCCCGGCGCGGCTCTTGGTGCCGCATCTCTATTTCTGGAAATCGGCCAAATGGCTGAACGGACTGCAGTTCACCGAGCGCGACGAGCCGGGCTTCTGGGAATTGCGCGGCTATCACATCTATGGCGACCCGTGGCGCGAGCAGCGCTATAGCGGCGATCCATGAGCGAAGCGCCGCAATCTCCCTGGCAGACGGCGAAAATCACCCGAATCGAAAAGCGGACGCCACGCGTTGCCAGTTTCTTCTTCGCGCTGTCACGGCCATTCGCCTATCGCGCCGGCCAGCATGTCGACGTCAGGCTGACGGCGCCTGACGGCTACCAGGCGCGCCGCTCCTATTCCATCGCTTCGGCGCCGGAGAGCGGCGCCACGATCGAGCTGGCTATCGAGAAGCTCGACGATGGTGAAGTCTCGCCCTTCTTCCACGACATCGCCGCTGTCGGTGACGAGATCGAACTGCGCGGGCCGCTCGGCGGCCATTTCGTCTGGTCCGATGGGGATGGCGGGCCGCTGCTTCTGGTCGGCGGCGGCTCCGGCGTGGTGCCGCTGATGGCGATGGTGCGGCATAGAACCTTGCGCAAATCGGCGGTGCCGGTGGCGCTGATGTTTTCGGTGCGGGTCTGGGACGAGGTGATCTTCCGCGACGAGCTGATCGGTCTCGGTGACCGCCGCGACGGGTTCGAGCTGGTGCTGACGCTGACGCGCGAGGCCGTACGGCGCCCGTCCGACTATTCGAGGCGCATCGACACGGCAATGGTCATGCAGGCGCTCACGCGGCTGCCGCGGCCGCCGGCGCTCGCCTTCGTCTGCGGGTCGAACGCCTTCGTCTCGGCGGCTGCCCGGGCGCTGATCGACGCCGGCATATCAGCGGAAATCATCCGCACCGAGCGCTATGGCGTCTGAGAGGGCCACAGTGGTTCAATGTTTCATGGAAACAGCGACCCGCTCTCAGGCGGGTGAAAACCTTGCCGACAGCAATTGGAACGGCAGCGCGCCATAGGCGGCGACTTCGGCCTCATTGTCCCAGTTGCGGAACTGGCGCGATGGCCGTGCTTCGATCACCAGAGGCCGGCCGGTGTCGTCCACCGTTACCTTGCCGCGAAAGCGCAGCACACGTCCGCCGCCGGCGCGGCTGATCACCATGGAACGCAGGCGGGCGACATGGCCGCCGCCGGCATTGATTTCCATCTCAATGCGGCGCCGGATTGGTGGAACGACGATCCTGACGGTGACGTCCAGCACCATCTCTCCAGTCCTGTCCGGACGCGGCAGGGGCTGGGAAAGTGCAAACGGCGCCGACGTTGCTCTTGCCTTGCGCAATGTCGGCCTGCCGCGCCAGACGGCGGGCGTCGGCTGCTGCAGGCGGCCCTTCTTGCGTTTCAGGCGCAACTGCTTGGCAAAGCCGCGCGACAGCCAAACGAGGCCGCCGAAATCGGTGCGCGGCTTGGCCTGCAGCACCGAGGACCAGCGCGACAGGCAGGCGCGGTCGGCCAACTCAATCGTCTTTGCAAGTTCGGCCTCCGGCACCGCAATGCCGATCTCCAGGCAGAGATAGGAGAGCGCCACCGCCGCGGCGACGGCGAGACCCCGCTTGGCGATGATGTCGGCGAACACGCCCCAGTCGACTGCGCCACTCTCGATGGCGACCGCACAGTCGACCAGCCAGTCGCTGTGGGTGTGGGCATCGAGGCCGCCATGGGCGATGGCAAGCGCCATGCGGTCGGCCGGAGAGGGAACAAGCACGCGGACGCCATTGAAGTCGGCTGACAGCGCCCGCTGCCAGATCGCCAGATCATCTTCCGCGCTTTGCTGCGACCCGTCATAAGCGAGCTGGTGCAGGTCGATGTCGCCGAAACTGCCCTTGAAGAAATTCATCGAACGCAAGGACGCCAGCCTGGTGCGCAGATATTGCGGACTGACGCCGGTGGCGATCTGCCAGTCGCGTTCGCTAAGCACATCGAAGGCGGCAATCATGTCCTGCGGGCGCACCAGTATGTCGATGTCATGCGCCACCCGGCCGCGCTGCGCCGACGCGTTGACGGCGATGCGGCTGGCGCCTTTGATAAGCATCACCGCGCAGCCGGCGTCGATCATGGCCTGTAGCGCCGGCTCGGCCTCGCGCGCAGCCAGTCGCGATTTGGTCCACAGCATCTTTTGCAGGCCGACAAGACGTGGATAGGCCGGATGCCCAGCGAGCTTGCGGCCGAACCTGTCGGAGATCGCGGCCAGCAGCCGATGCTCGCGGAAAGCAGCATGGTCGATATCGTTCTCGTCGAGCCAGCGCGCCGCATAGCCCCCGGCCGCCTCTTCATCGGGGAGCAATGCGGCCTTCAGCAACTGGTCGAGGCCGCCGGTAGGCCACGACCAGCCATAGTCCGGAAAGCGGCGGCCGATACGGCGCATGGCATTGGCCATCAGTCGGCGCTCGCCTTTTTCGCTGCTCGCCTTTGCATGGCCAGCCTTACGACTTCGAGATAACCGCGATCGCGCACGGGGTCGCGTCCATAGGACATGCTGTCGGGCCGGATGCGGCGCAAGGTCAGGACATCGTCGAGCATGGCAAGCGCAAAGCCCGCCTCGCGGGCACGGGCGATCCAGTCGACCATGTCGCCGCGACCGCCTTGCGGGTCGATGATCGGACCGACGGCCTCGGCTACCTCCCGGCGGATCATCATCGTCGTGCGCGACCAGCCCGCCACGGCCACGTCCTGTTGCACATCGGGCTTATCATCGCGAAACGTCCGCCAGTGGGCAAAGACTGCTGCCGTCGCGGGAAACCGCTCGAAATGCTCCAGCTGCCTTTCGATCTTGGTCGGCAGCCACAGATCGTCTGCATCGAGCGTGGCGACGAAGGGCGTCGCCAGCGCGGCGATGCCCCTGGTGGTGGCGCTGCCTGGTCCGGCATTGTCCTGGCGCAACACCCGCACCGGCATGCCCAGCGCATTGACCACCGCGACCGTATCGTCGGTCGAGCCGTCATCGACGACGATTATGGCGTCGGGCTGGACCGTCTGGGCCGCGACCGATCGCAGCGTCTCGGCGATGGTGGCGGTCGCGTTGAAGGCCGGAATGACGACGCCGTAGCTGGCCATCACAGGAAACGCCAATTCGCAAGTTCCTTGAAATCGAAGATGCCGTCGACAGGGTGCAAGGAGCGGTCGGCCTCGCGCCGTTTCATCGACTTGTAGACGGCGCGCATGAATTCGCGAAAAGGAACATCGGCCTGCCTGGTCATGTTGCCGGGATGGCGCCGGTAATAGAGCGCAACAGTGTCGGGCATCGTGAATTTCGGCCCGCTTTCGAAAGTGCGCAGCAGATAGTCGGTGTCCTCGGCCTGGTGGAAATCCTCGTCGAAGCTGCCGATGCGTTCGACCAACCGCCGGACGAAGATAGCGGGAGACAGGTGAATGCCGCGAACCGTCACCGAGTGGCTGTCGGCTGTCGGCTCCAGCGTATCGTCATCTATGTCGTCGACCAACGTCATGCGCGAATAGGTCAGCTCGAGGGTGGGGTCTGCGTCGAAACAGGCCAGATCCGCCTTGAAGCGGCCGGGCGGGGAAATGTCGTCCGAATCGAGAAACGATACCAGCCCGGTCTGCGGCAGCAATTGCCGCAAGCCCGCGTTGCGCGCCCGCGTCACCCCGGCATTCTCCTGCTGGAAAAGGCGAATGCACGGCGCCTCCGCGATCAGCGAGCGCACGACCGCCGCCGAACTGTCGGTCGAACCGTCATCGATAACGATGATGTCGAGATCGGCGGCGTCGCGCTGCCTCAGCAGCGAGCGCAGCGCCGAGCCGACATGGCGTTCGCGGTTGTAGACCGGCATGATCACGCTCAGCTTCACGCACGCATTCCAGGCTGTGATCTGTTCATTCTTTCACCACTCTGCCGGGCGCTTGATCTCGAAAAGCCCCTCGACCGGGCGCCGCGACGGATCGGCCTTGCGCCGCCGCAAGGATTTCTGAATCACACGCAGATATTCGCGCACCGCCACATCCCTTTGCTTGGTCAAATTGCCGGGGTGGCGCCGGTAGTATACCGCGACGGTGTCGGGAAAAATGTGCTTTGGGCTGGTTTCGAAAATGCGCAGCAGATAGTCGGCGTCTTCGCCCTGCCGGAACTCCTCGTCGAAAGCACCTGTACGGTCGATGAGTGCCCTGCGGAATATCCCGGCGCTAAGGCTGACGCCGCGCACGGTGGGACCTGCGCCGCCCCGTGCCGGCTGCAGGGTTTCGTCGTCCATGAGATCGACGCGCGTCATCAGCGAGTAGGTCAGCTCGAGCGCAGGGTCGGCCGCGAACAGGGGTAGGCCAGCCTTGAATCGTCCAGCCGGCGAGACGTCGTCCGAATCCAGGAACGACACCAGTTCGGTTTGCGGCAGCAACTGCTTCAGCCCTGTGTTGCGCGCGTTGGCCACGCCCTGGTTGGCCTGCTGGAACAGGCGGATGCACGATGCTTCCCGCATGATGGCGCGGACGGCTTCAACGGAGCTGTCCGTCGACCCGTCGTCGACAACGATGATATCGAGATCGGCATCGTCGCGTTGCCTGAGCAGGGACCGCAACGTCGAAACGACATAGATCTCCCGATTGTAGACCGGCACGATGACGCTCAACTTCATGCAGCGCCCCGAAGGACGAAATCCGCAATCGTGCCGGCGATCTCGCGCGGCTCGGTCCCCAGCGACAGCCGGTAGCATGGCAGATCGCGGGTAAGCTCGCTGAAAAAGCGAAAGCCCGCTTCCCGCTCGCCCGGCATCTGCACGATTCCTGACGGCGCCAGGGCGATCATGGCATCCTTGCGCGATATGGGCATGACCGAGCTTCTCGCACCTCCCCTGATATGGGGCACTATCAAAGCAATAATGTCCAGACTTGCAGGAGTTGGTCGAGGCGCGATCTCGTCGATGTGAAAGGCATGCTTGCCTTGCCAGTTCAGCGGTTGGTACGACTTTAGCCGACCCTCCAGCTTCAGCCGCCTGAAGCCCTCCGGATCCTGCTTGAGCGTGGCAAACAGCGGATAGGCCGTCA
Organism: Mesorhizobium sp. L103C119B0; assembly: GCF_000502235.1. NCBI lineage: Bacteria > Pseudomonadati > Pseudomonadota > Alphaproteobacteria > Hyphomicrobiales > Phyllobacteriaceae > Mesorhizobium > Mesorhizobium sp. L103C119B0. The sequence goes on from NZ_AYXE01000005.1 coordinate 226,763, forward strand.
CCCCCTCGGTCCGGTCGATCAGCACATAGTCGTCGCCGACGCTATCGAGCCCATTGAGCAGGCCGGCGACGACCGTTCCCGATTTGCCGGCACCGCCGGAGCCCGCCAGCAGGACGCCCTTGCCATCGATGCCCAGCGTGCCGGCATGGGTGAGCCGCATGCCGCGCGCCGCATATTCCCAATGCAGGAAGGCGCGCAGCGGCGCCCCTTGTTCCCATGGCGGAAAGGCGTCGGCCGACATCATCAGCTGCGCCCCGACATGGCGTTGCGGATCATGGAACTGCCAGAAGTCGAGGTCATGATAGTAGCTGCCGCGCAATCCGGCCTCTTCCAGCCGGTTGGCAAAGGCATGATGGTTGTAATCGCCTCGGCCCCAGGTAGCCGGGGCGGGGACGCCATCGATGGCCGGGTGGGCGACGAAAATGCGGCAGCCGTCAGATGCAGACGGATTTTCCGGGGCCGGTATGAAGGCATGGCTCATGGCTTCCGCCAGCGTGCCATGGTCGAGGTGGACACTCAGGTCCAGTCCCGGCAACCGCACCCCGGCGGTAACGGGATAGAAGGCGGCGGCGCTTTCCGCGGCCGCCAGCACATGGCGGGCATAATCCGGCAGGGTTTGCAGCGTGATCAAAGGCATGTGTTGGTTGTTCAGCGTCCAGAATTGCGCCGGGTCGCCTGATGCATGTCGCTCGGGGTGGCCCCGGTTTTGAGACGACGACATGCATAAAATCAAAGATCTAAACCGCGTCGCCTGAGTCCGTCAAACGCGACGCGCTTTAGGGAAACGATTATGCCTGTTTCACCGCCGGCCAGCCGAGAGGTTCCTCGACCTCATGGATCGGGTCGACAATGATGAGATCGGCAAGGTCGTCGTGGACATCGACCTTGAGCGGCTCATTGCTGGCAGCAAGCGCAGACGACAGCTCGCCCGAAAGCGGTTGTGCCGGTGTTTCGGCTGGCGCAAGCAACCCGAAATCGAGCAGTCGGGCAACGAAGCTTTCGAGGTCGGCCAGGCTTATTTTTGCGGCGCCCGCGGCAGCTCCGACCAGCGCTTCAGTGGCGACGCCGGACGACAAAGCCTGCCAGACCCGGCTGCCGGAATCGGAAAAGCCGAAATACTTACCGTTCGAAAGATCGAGAACGACGGCTTCGCCATCGAATGATTCGAAAACGATGTCCTTGCTTGCGACCGCGTAGACCCGCTGTTGCATCGCTCTGTCCCCGTTCCATGCGCCCATGAAGGGATGCGCCGGTTTCACGGTCTGCCCAGCCCTTCCTAAGTGCGTCTAAATCACTCGGCCTATGCTTGGCAAGACAAAGACCCGCGAACACAACGCCTGCGTCGGCGACCGTTGCGGCGAAGTCGACCGGCTCAAGCCTCGATTTCGAGCGCCGACAGCGGTTTCGAGCAGCAGGCAAGGATGAAACCGTCATCGATCTCGTGGTCGAGGATGCCGCCATTGTGGCTCATCTCGACTTCGCCGCAGACCTTCTTCACCTTGCAGGTGCCGCACAGGCCGAACTCGCAGGCGGCGGGAATCCGCACGCCCGAGCTGCGCGCGGTCTGCAGCACGGTCTGGCCGGCGACGCATTCGGCATCGACCTCCGAAAGCGAGAAGCGGATCGGCGTCACGGCTTCGACAGGTGCAGCGATGCCGTCCTCGACCGGGGAGGCAAACGGCGCCGGAATTTCCTCCATCACAGGCGCGGCAAAGCTCTCCTGATGGTATTTCGTCATGTCGAAGCCGGCGGCATCCAGCATGCCGCGCACGGCGCGCATGAACGGATCGGGGCCGCAGCAGAAGATTTCGCGCTCGCGGAAATCCGGAGCCAGCAAGGGCAGCCGGATCGCGTCGATGCGCCCCATATGACCGTACCAGCCCTCGCGGCTGGAACGTTCCTCGATCATGAAGCCGAGCGACAGGCCGGGCATATGGCCGCCGAGCAGTTCGAGTTCCTTGCGGAAGATGATCTCTTCGGCACGCCGCGCGCAGTTGACGAAACCGACATCGGTCCATGGCGCGCAGTCGTTCAGCCAGCGCAGCATCGACATCATCGGCGTCACGCCGGAGCCGGCGGAAATGAACAGGTATTTGGCCGCCGGGTGGCTGTGCAACGAGAAGTCGCCGGCCGGTCCGTAGGCCTTGACATGCGAACCGGGCACCAGATGGTCGAACATCCAGCGCGTGCCGATGCTGCCGGCCTGCGCCTTGACCGTCACCGCGATCGAAAACGGCCGCGATGGCGACGACGACAGCGTATAGGTGCGCATCAGTGGCCCGTCCGGTGTCGGCAGTTCCAGCGTCAAGAACTGGCCCGGCTTGTAGCGGAACCAGGTCTGGTTGTCGGAGCGGAAGGTGAAGGTCTTGACGTCGGGCGCCTCGTCGCTGACGCCGGTCACTTCCAGCACCTGCAGCCTGTCGTTCCACGGCGCCATCTGGTCAAGATGGCGATAGAGCCCAAGATCCGTCATCGCATCATCCTCCGGTCCTTCCTCGCCTGCTCCAGCTCACGCGACGCTGCGCAGCGCCGGCCGGCCGCCTTCGGCAAGGCGCGGGCCGATGAAGGCCGCGTACCATTCGACGAACTGGATCACGCCGCCCTCATGCAGCTCCGAATAGGGGCCGGGCTCATAGGCCGGCGACAGGATGCCGAAGGCGTTTTCCTCGACGATGCGGCGGTCCTGGTCGTTGGTCTCGGTCCAGACGTGGGTGAGCTCTTCAAGGTTGTAGTCGACGCCCTCGACCGCATCCTTGTGCACCAGCCACTTGGTCGTCACCGCGGTTTCGGTGGCGCTGATCGGCAGCACCCGGAAGGTGACCGCATGGTCGATCAGGATGTGGTTCCAGGTCGTCGGATAGTGGTAGTGCATTAAGGTGCCGATGCGGTCGGCGGCAACAGTGTCGGACAGGTTCTTCGTCACCGCGCGCTTTCCCGACATCGTGTAGCTGACGGCATCGCGCAGCAGCGGCGCGCGGGTGGCGCGGTATTGCCCGGCCGGATCGATGCGGAACTTGCTCGGCAGGCCCGCCGCCTCACATTTCGCCCAGTGCGCCAGCATCTCCGGATCGCTGTCGGCGCCCTGCACGCCGGTCACCGTCGGCGCTTCGGGGAATGTCTTGCACAGCTCCGGATGATTGCCGGCGCAGTGATAGCATTCGCGGTTGTTTTCCCAGACCAGCTTCCAGTTGCCCTTCTCGATGATGGTGCTCTCGAATGCGACCTTGGCTTCATTCAGCCTGTGCGGGTTGAGGTAGGGCTCTATCATGGCGCGCATCGGCGCAAAGTCGGCAGGTTCTTTCGCCAGGCAGATGAAGATGTAACCGCCGACGCTCTCGCAAGCGACGGGCTTCAGGCCGAACTGGCTCTTGTCGAAACCGTCGGCCATCTGGCGGGCAAACAGCAGCCGGCCGTCAAGCTCGTAGGTCCACTGGTGATAAGGGCAGACAAGCTTTGCCGCCATCCCCTTCTCAGTGTTGCAGACACGGCTGCCGCGATGGCGGCAGGAATTGTGGAAGGCGTTGATGTTGCCCTTCTGGTCGCGGACCAGCACCACCGGATAACCGCCGATCTGCACGGTGATATAGCTGCCGGGCTTCGGCAGTTCGCAATCATGGCCGATGAACAGCCAGTCGCGATACCAGATAAGCTCCATGTCGAGCTTGAAATAGTCCGGGTCGGTGTAGAAGGGCTGTTCCAGCGAAAAGCCTTGCTTGCGGCCGTTCAGGAGCCTCAGCATGTCGTTGCGCGTATCCATAGTTCTGTCCTCGTGGTTTAAGGACTGAACTTGGTGGTGATGGAGGAAGGATCGGACGCAGGCCGGCGCGGCGCCGGACATGCACTATCCACCTCTTGACCGCCCACCGCGATCAGTCGAGTCTAGGCATCTCGGGCTGGTTTCCGGGCTCTGGAGTTGTCCTTGCGGACCATCGCGACACCTTCCCAGGCTGCTGCCCAGTGGTCTCCCGTTGCGACTTCAACTCCACCACCGTTGCGGGGGCAGCGCCGGATTCTGACCGGCTTCCCAATTCTCCGCTGCGTCGTCACGAAGCGGCACCTGAGATGCGATCATCTAATCACGGCAGCGATCGCGACGTCGGCATGAAAGCGACATCATATCCATGCGGCGCGACACGCGCGGCATACGCCCCGCCGACCACCGAAGGGCTGAGATCCTGTCTTGCGGCGCTATCATCGCCGAATCGCTGCGGATCCAGTTCCGATCGGGGGCAAAAAGGGCTCAACGGTATCGAAAAGTTACTAGCAATCTCTAATCGAACCGAACGGTTCGTTTCTGTTGACAATGCGTGCAGGATGGTGTGAACGACGGCCCGGAAACCGACACCGGAGCGAACCACTCGGTTCGACATAAGCAACTGAAAACAATGCGATAAATGACCATAGAGGAACTTCCTGGCACAATTTCAAGGTGCAGGACCGTGGTCCACACGGAACAACTTCGTGATTGGAAACCAGCCTATGGCTTTCCCACATCGGGGCTGTCCGAACGACGCGAATTCCTCCCAAGACACGCCGCTAGACGGACAGACAAACTGGAGTACTAAAAATGAAAAAGATCATCCTCACTGCCGCAGCCGTTTTGGCGATCACCGGCAGCGCCTTCGCCGGTAGCGACAATTACGGTTCCAATGGTGCGAACCAGCCAGCCGTCTCGGTCGACAGCTCGTATACGGCTTCCATTCAGAAGCCGGCGCACGCTGACAAGCAGCCTGTCGTTCAGGGCGCCGACCGCGACCTCTACGGCAATCGCTGATCCCGACCAAAGAAGGGCGGCTAACCCGTCGCTCTCGGGATCCCAAAAAATTCAGGAGTATTTGAAATGAAAAAGATCATCCTTGCTGCCGCCGCCGTTTTGGCCATCTCCGGCAGCGCTTTCGCCGGCAGCGACAACTACGGTTCGAACGGCGCCAACCAGCCTGCGATTACGTCGACCGATAGTGGCCATACGGCTTCGGTTGAGAAGTCGGCTCCAGCCGAGCAGGCGCCTGCCCACGGTGCCGACCGTAACCTTTTCGGCCGCTAAAAGCCGGTTTCCAGCACGTGGCGGGCTTATCCGCTGCAGCTGGCGGCATCAGAAAAATTCAGGAGACTAAAATGAAGAAGATCGTTCTTGCCACCGCAGCCGTTCTGGCTGTTTCGAGCGCTGCCTTTGCCGGCAGCGACAATTATGGCTCCAATGGCGCCAACCAGCCGGCCGCTGCCGTCGACACCACCCGCACTTCGTCGACCGGCACCAAGTCGGCGGTCTACAAGCTGCTGAACTCGTCGAACGACCAACAGAAGTTCGTTCCTCAGAGCAGCGACAGGGATCGGTTCGGCAACAACTAACAGCCGAAGCTTAAAAAAGAGCGGCGGGCCTGGCCCGCCGCTCTTTTTTCATGCCTGTACGACGCAGCTATCTCAAGCCGCCTTCACTTCCACCGGCTTGAGCGAGAAGGAGTGCCCATCGGCGTCGAAGATGTGCAGGTCCCCGGCATCCGCGGTCAGTCGCAGCTTTGCCCCGCGCTTGACCTCGACATTGCCGGGCAGCTTGGTCACCAACGGCAGGTCAGCGCGGCCGATATCGACATAGACAAGCTGCACCTCGCCGAGTTGCTCGACATAGTCCACCACGCCCTCGAAAAGATATTCCGCGCCGGTGGCGGCCGACAGATCCTCCGGCCGCACGCCGAAGCTGACTGCCGCACCCTTTGCTGACGCCGGCGTTGCGATCGGCACCGTTGCCTTGCGGCCGCCGACATGGCTGACGATTGTCGGGTTGCCCGTCCTGTCGATTGTCGCCGGCAGGATGTTCATGGCCGGCGAGCCGATGAACTGGGCAACGAACAGATTGCCGGGCTTCTTGTAGAGGTCCATCGGCGTGCCGACCTGCTCGATATGGCCATCCTTCAGCACGACGATGCGGTCGGCGAGCGTCATCGCTTCGACCTGATCGTGGGTGACGTAGATCATGGTCGTGGCAGGCATCGATTCCTTGAGCTTGGCGATCTCGATGCGGGTCGCGACGCGCAGCGCCGCGTCGAGATTCGACAGCGGCTCGTCGAACAGGAACACTTTCGGATTGCGCACGATGGCGCGACCGATGGCGACACGCTGGCGCTGGCCGCCCGACATCGCCTTGGGCAGGCGGTCGAGATATTTGGTCAGCTGCAGGATTTCGGCGGCCTGCCGCACCCGCTTGTCGATCTCGGCCTTGCTTTCCTTGCCGATCTTCATAGAGAAGGCCATGTTGTCGTAGACGGTCATGTGCGGATAGAGCGCATAGGACTGGAACACCATGGCAATGCCGCGCTTGGAAGGCGGCACGTCGTTCACCACCTCGCCGGCGATCTTCAGCTCGCCGGAGGTGATCTCCTCAAGCCCGGCGATGGACCGCAGCAAGGTCGACTTGCCGCAACCCGACGGGCCGACGAAGACGATGAACTCGCCCGACTTTATGTCGAGGTCGATGCCGTGGAGAATGTGCAGATTGCCGTATGATTTCTTCACCTGTCTCAGCGTGACATCGGCCATAATTTCCTCCCAGTGATTTCCCTAGAGAACCTGGATTTCCTCAAAAAATCCAGTTTCGTCAAAAACTCAGTCGATGCGCCCGAACCAGGCGCCGTAGCCGCCGAGGCGGATGGAACCTGTGCCGGATTGTCCCGAAAAACCGTGCCCGGCCAATGGCAGCAGCGCCTGACCACCGAGATCGACCTCGGCCGGCTTGCTGGCCAGATTGAAGACGCAGACGATCTGCTCATTGCCCTCACGGCGGGTGAAGGCGACGGTGTCGCCCTCGCTTTCGATGAACTCGATGTCGCCTTTGGCCAGGGCCGGATGCTGGCGGCGGAAACCGAGAAAGCGCCGGTAGTGCTCGAGCAGCGAGGCCGCGTCGCCCTGCTGAACATTGACCGCTTGCGACAAGTGCTTGCCCGGCACCGGCAGCCAGGGCTTGGCCGTCGAAAAGCCGGCATTGCTGGCGGTTGCATCCCACACCATCGGCGTGCGGCAGCCGTCGCGGCCCTTGAATTCGGGCCAGAAGCGAATGCCGTAGGGGTCCTGCAGATCCTCGAACTGCAACTCGGCTTCGCCCAGCCCAAGCTCCTCTCCCTGATAGAGGCAGACCGAACCGCGCAGCGACATCAGCAGCGCCGAGATAACCTTCAGATAGGCGGCCGGGTCGGCCTCGTCGGCGGCCCAGCGCGAGGCCGGACGCATCACGTCGTGGTTGGAAAAGGCCCAGCACGACCAGCCGTCGCTGGCGACCTTGCCGAAGGCTTCCAGCACCTGGCGCACCTTGGCGGCGCTGATCTTTTCCGGCGCCAGGAAATCGAAGGAATAGCACATGTGGACGCGTTTGCCGCCGGCGGTGTAGGCGGCGACCACTTCCAGCCCACGCTGCGAATCGCCGACTTCGCCGACCGCGGCGGCCGCCGGATATTCGTCGAGCAGCGCCCGGAACCGTTCGAGGAAGGCAAGGTTTTCCGGCCGGCTCTTGTCGTAGATATGGTCCTGGTAGTTGTAGGGATTGACCGCAGGTGCTGTCTGGTCGTTGCGCTCTTCGGGCGGCAGCGGCGGATTGTTCTCCAGCCCCTGGCTGTGGAAGTAGAAATTGATGGTGTCGAGGCGGAAGCCGTCAACGCCGCGCTCCAGCCAGAAGCGGGTGACGTCGAGCAGCGCGTCCTGGACTTCCAGATTGTGGAAGTTGAGATCGGGCTGCTCGGACAGGAAGTTATGCAGGTAATATTGCTGGCGGCTGGTGTCCCACTGCCAGGCCGAGCCGCCGAAGATCGACAGCCAGTTGTTGGGCGGCGTGCCGTCCGGCCTGGCGTCGGCCCAGACATACCAGTCGGCCTTCGGATTGCCGCGGCTGGCGCGGCTCTCCTTGAACCATGGATGGTTGTCGGCGGTGTGCGACAGCACCTCGTCGATCATCACCTTGAGGCCGAGGTGATGGGCTTCCGCAACCAGCGCGTCGAAATCGGCGAGCGTCCCGAACATCGGGTCGACGTCGCAATAGTCCGAGACGTCGTAGCCGAAATCCTTCATCGGCGACTTGAAGAAGGGCGAAATCCAGATGGCGTCGACGCCGAGCGAGGCGATGTAGGGCAGCCTGCGGATGATGCCCTTGAGGTCGCCGATGCCGTCGCCATTGGAGTCCTGATAGGAGCGCGGATAGATCTGGTAGATCACCGCGCCCCGCCACCAGTCGCGACCGACGGCGAGATCGGGCTTCGAGGTCGCCTTCAAAGCGGCTTGCATAAGTCTCAACCTCCTTTGACCGAGCCGGCCAGCAGCCCGCGGACGAAATAGCGCTGCAGCGAGAAGAACACGATCAGCGGCACGATAATGGTGACGAAGGCCGATGTCGTCAGGATTTCCCAGTCGCCGCCGCGCGAGCCGAGCAGTGCGTTGAGCTTCGCGGTCAGCACGATCTGATCCCCTTCGGTACCGAGGAAAACCATTGCCACCAATAAGTCGTTCCACACCCACAGGAACTGGAAGATCGCAAAGGACGCCAGCACCGGGAAGGACAGCGGCAGCACGATCTTGACGAAGATTTCGAAATCGCTGGCGCCGTCGATACGCGCCGATTCCATGATCTCGCGCGGCAGGCCGGCAATATAGCTGCGCAGGAGATAGATGGCGAAGGGCAGGCCGAAGCCGGTATGCGCCAGCCAGATGCCGAGATAGGTTTTCGACGGCACACCGAAGAAGATGCCGACGCCGTTGTAGATCTTCAAAAGCGGGATCAAGGACATCTGCAGCGGCACGACCAGCAGGCCGATGATTGTTGCGATCAGCAAGGCGCGGCCGGGAAAACGCATCCACGCCAATGCATAGGCGGCGAAGGCGGCGATCAGGATCGGGATGACCGTCGCCGGGATGGTGACGGTCAGCGAGTTTATGAACGAGCGGCCGATACCCTCCGAAAACAGCACGGTCTTGTAATTGTCGGTGGTGAATTTCGGTGGCGCCGACGAGGCGTAATAGACGCGCTGGCCACGGTCGCCTTCGAAAGCCTTGGGCGAACTCATGACGAACGTTCCGTCGGCATTGAGCTGCAAGGTCACGCCGTCGCCGAGATCGGCAGTGGTGCCGGCCGGATATTGCGTCGGTGCCGCCGACTTGACGCCGAAGGCGCTGATGTTGCGCGCAGCACCGTCGCCGAAGATGTTGCCGGCAAGCACGAACTTGCCGTCCTTCTCGACCTGCGCCGAGGCCGGCGGCAGGCGGCCGGCTTCGGTTTGGCTGGAGCTGGAGAACGAGTTCCACCAGCCCGAGGCGATGATCTGGTCCTTGTCGCGCAGTGACGAGACCAGGATGCCGAGCGTCGGCACGGTCCAGATGGCGACGAAGACGAGCACGGCGATGTGGACGCCGAAGCGGCTGGCAAAGGACTTCCCGGTCGCGACGGCCATCTCAATGTCCTCCCGTCTCTTTGTTCGCCTGGCGGATGTTCCAGACCATGATCGGGATGACCGCGATCATGATGATGATGGCGATGGTGGCGCCGCGGCCGAAATCGCCGCCGCCGCGGAACATCCAGTCGAACATCAGATTGGCCAGCACCTGGCTGTTCCACTGGCCATTGGTCATGGTCAGCACGATGTCGAACACTTTCAGCACCAGGATGGTGATTGTCGTCCAGACCACGGCGATGGTGCCCCAGATCTGCGGCACCATGATCTTCCAGAAGATCTGGAACGGATTGGCGCCGTCGATGACCGCGGCTTCAAGCGTCTCTTCGGGGATGCCGCGCAACGCCGAAGACAGGATGACCATGGCAAAGCCGGTCTGGATCCAGATCAGGATGATCATCAGGAAGAAATTGTTCCAGAACGGCAGCGATATCCAGACCTGCGGCTGACCGCCGAAATACTGGATGATGGCGTTGAGCAGACCGATCTGCGTCTGGCCCTCGCCGCGATATTCGTAGATGAATTTCCAGATCACGCTGGCGCCGACGAAGGAGATCGCCAGCGGCAGGAAAATCAGGCTCTTGGCGATCGTGCCCCACCAGATCTTGTCAGTGAGCACGGCGATTATCAGCCCTAGAAAGGTGCAGGCGGCGGGCACCACCGCCAGCCAGATGATATTATTCAGGATCGAGTTGCGGAACTCGCGGTCGCCGAACGCCCATTCATAGTTGGCGAAGCCGACAAAATGCTGGCCGCCGCGGTCGAGGAAGGACAGCCAGAGCGTCGCCACCACCGGATAGATCAGGTAGACGGTGAGGATGATCATCGCCGGGCCGACGAACAGCCACGGACGGACCAGTCCTTGCCGGCGCAGATTGTCGATGGCCGCAGCCCCTGCCACGCCGCGCGACGGGAATATCAGGTCGACCAGCTTGTTGGCGCCCCAGAAATAGGCGACGCAGCCGCCGACGCCGATGATGATGACAAAAATGGCCGATAAGATCTGAGCAGCCATGGGTCCCTCTTCCCTGCGCATGATCGGCCGGGCCTTGAACAGCCCTGGCGATGTGGCTCTGCGCCGATTTAAGTTATTCTGAAACGAACGAACGCAAATCGGTCCGGCGTAAGGCGCCGGTCGGATCCGGGCCATAGCGGCCCGCATCCAGTCTGTGGAGGAAGTCCTGAATTTGCCGCCAAAGCAGCTGATTACTTGGCAGTGATTACTTGCCAGCTGACTGCTTGCCAGCTGACTACTTGATAGCGTCCCAGCTCTTCTGGATGTCGGTGGCGACATCCTGCGCCGACTTGCCGCCGACCAGATCGATCATGCCGGTCCAGAAGGCGCCGGCGCCGATCTTGCCCGGCATCAGGTCCGAACCGTCGAAGCGGAAGGTCGAGGCATTGGCGAGGATATCGCCCTGCTTCTTCAGCGCGTCGCTGGCATAGGCATCCTTGTTGACCGACTTGAGCGGCGTGACGAAGCCGCCCTGGGCCATCCAGATTTCATGTGCCAGCGGCATTTTCAGGAATTCGATGAACGCGCGTGCACCCTTCGAGTCCTTGGTGATCATGGCCAGCGTGCCGGCGCCGAGCACAGGCGTGCCGAGCTCGGGCTTCGAGGCATAGGGCGGGAAGTAGAAGAAGTCGGCGTCCTGTCCAACCTTTGTGCCTTCCGGGAAGAAGGTCGGGATGAACGATGCCTGATGGTGCAGGTAGCATTTCGGCGGCACCGAGAAGAGGCCCTTCGGGCTGTCGCGGAAGTCGGTCGCGGCAACCGCCTTGGCCCCACCGTCGACCATCTTGTCGTCGGTCGCGATCTTGCCGAAAATGTCGATGGCGTTGACCACCGCCGGATCGTTGAACGGGATCTCGTTCTTTACCCACTTGTCATACACGTCGGGCGCCTGGGTGCGCAGCATGATGTCTTCGACCCAGTCGGTCGCCGGCCAGCCGGTAGCGCCGCCTGAGCCGAGGCCGATGCACCACGGCGTGCCGCCGTCGGCGATGATCTTCTTCTCGAGGTCGGCGAGCTCTTCCTGGGTCTTGGGAACCTTGTAGCCGGCTTCCTCGAAATTGTCGGGCGAATACCAGACCAGCGATTTCACGTCGGCCTTGTAGGGGAAGGCGAAGAAGCCCGGCTTGCCGTCCTTGTCCTTGAAGGTGCCGAGATCGACCCATGACTGGCCGGCGCCGTAATTGTCCTTGATCCATTTGGCGGTGTCGTCGCCCAGCGGCGTCAAAAGGCCCTTGGACGCCAGATCCTGGATCAGGCCCGGCTGCGGCAGTACGGCGATATTGGGCGGGCTGCCGGCCTGGGTATCGATGACGATCTGCTGTTCGTAATTTTCCGACGAGGAGTATTTGATCTCGGCGCCGGTGGCTTCCTGAAAATATTCGAGAACAGTGCGGATGAGGCCTTCGTCCTCGCCGCGCCAGGGCCCGAAGATGGTCAGCGTCTCGCCCTTGAGATCGACCTTCTTCAGCTCTTCGTAATTGGCCCAGTTGAAGCGCTTGTCTTCCCCGGGCTTGAACTTCAGTTCGGCTTGCGCCGGCAGGGACAAGGCGAGTGTGGCAAACGCTGCGCCAAGCAGAAGCATCTTCTTCATCGGTATTCCTCCCAGTGTGGACACATACACCCGGGCGGAACCTCCATTCCGCCCGCCGACGCTGCAGGACTGTGACTCGTTCAGAAAGGAACCGCAACCTTTCGAAGAGTCTTCCAAAGCGCTTTGGCCTTTTTGATCTCGCCATTGAATCGGCTGGAAGTCAAGAGGGCGGTGGGCTAATCGATTTAATTTTAGTGGCGAGACGTTGCTAAAGTGCGCTGCAGCAAAGTATTTTCGCGCTGCAACAGCACAATTTGCTTCAAACTGGCCGGACCAGTGCGTATGGTCGCCCAGTTCCGTTGCGCTCGTCTTGGCGGCCACAGAGATTAAAAATTAAAAGCGCTTTGAGGCTTGGAGGCCTCCCAGTGAACCTGAAGCAGCTCTCTCATATGCTGGCCCTGTCGCAGACAACGGTAAGCCGTGCGCTCAACGGCTATCCCGAGGTCAACGAGGAAACCCGCCGGCGCGTGGTGGATGCCGCCAAGCGCCACGGCTACCGGCCCAACCCGAGCGCGCGCCGGCTGGCGACCGGCAAGACGGGCATGATCGGCTATGTGCTGCCGACGGGCGCCGCCGTCGACATCGACCCGCATTTCGTCGAGTTCCTGTCGGGTCTCGGCGACTATGCCCGCTCGCACGAGCTCGACCTGGTGCTGTCGCCGGCCGATGCCGACGACCAGGAAACCACCTATCGCCGCATCGTCGCCAACCGCCAGGTCGACGCCGTCTACATCTCCTCGCCGCGCCCGGCCGACCGGCGGGTGGCGCTGGTCAACACGCTCGGCATTCCCTTCATCGTCCATGGCCGCAGCGAAGGCTTCGATTTCGACTACCCCTTCACCGACATCGACAATGAGGGCGGCTTCCACGACGCCGCCCGGCTGCTGGTTCAGCTCGGCCACCGCCGGCTGGCGCTGATCAATGGCGACGACCGCGAGACCTTCGCCATCCACCGCGAGCGCGGCATGCGCAGGGCGCTGGCCGCGAGCGGCCTGACGCTCGGCGAGCGCCATGTCTGTTCACTCACCATGACCGAGGAGAACGGCTACCGCGCCGCCAGGCGCCTGCTCGAACAGAGCGAGCGGCCGACGGCGATCGCCTGCTCCAGCCTGATCATGTCGCTCGGCGTCGTGCGCGCGGTGCGCGACCTTGGCCTGACCATTCCCGGCGACCTGTCGTTGATTGCCCATGACGACGTCTTTCCATGGCTGAAGCCGGAGAATTTTTCCGTGCCGCTGTCGACGACGCGCTCGTCGATCCGCCTCGCCGGCGCCCGCATCGCCGAACGCCTGGCAGCGCGCATTTCCGGCTTGGAAGAAGGGGCGCGGGGCGAGGTCTGGCCTGTCGACCTGGTGGTGAGAGGCTCGGTCGCCGGCGCGCCGGTTTAGGGATTAATCCAATTGCTCCGCTGGGCAAGTTCACCCATGTGGATGTTGCCCGCAGATAGATTGACTTCGTTGGGACAACGGTCTGCCTGGACCTGTCCTTGATTTGGCTTCGAGTGGGTGGCAACCAGTAAGCCAGAGCCATCAACCAGTCCTCAGGGTGCGCCACTTGCCCATATTCCCGTTCTCCGAAACGGATCCAATCCGGCATCCTGGCCCACCGCCGAAAACGTCGGAGGTGGTCATTGTCGGTGGCGGCATCATCGGTGTGGCGACGGCGCTTTTCCTGGCACAGCGGAACATCCCGGTGACGCTGCTGGAAAAGGGACGCATTGCGGCCGAACAGTCGTCCCGAAACTGGGGCTGGATCCGAAAGCAGGGACGAGACGCGGATGAACTGCCCATCGTCATCGAGGCCATTCGCCTGTGGCGGCAACTGGCTGAGGAATGCGGCGAGGACATCGGCCTGACCCAGACAGGTGTGACCTACCTGGCGAACACCGACAAGGACATGGCCGGGTTCGAAGCCTTCATGAAGATCGCCGCGATCCATGCGCTCGACACCCGTCTCCTGGATGCAGACGAAACCGCGACACTCATCAAAGGCATGTCGCGCAAATTCAAGGGCGCGATGACGACGCCCTCCGACATGCGGGCGGAGCCTTGGCTGGCGGTGCCCGCACTTGCCCGGCTCGCCGTGCGAAAAGGCGTCAAAATCGTCGAGAATTGCGCAGCGCGAACCCTCGAAATCTCAGGCGGCAAGGTCAAGGGCGTGTGGACCGAGACGGGGTATATCGAGGCCTCCAGCGTGCTGGTCGCGGGAGGTGCCTGGTCATCCTTGTTCCTGAGAAGACACGGCGTCTCCATCCCCCAGCTCAGCGTCAGGGTAACCGCAGCCGCAACGGACCCCTTGGCTGAAATCTATGCAGGCGCGGCGACTGACGAACACATCGCTTTCCGGCGCCGGCAGGATGGCGGCTACACGCTCGCCGCGGGCGGCAGCCATCTGCATTACCTGGGACCTGATGCATTCCGGCACGCCTCCAAATACCTTCCTGCGCTGAGGGACAATCCGCTGGGGACACGCTACTTTCCGTTCGCGCCGTCAGGTTACCCCGATGCCTGGTCGACGCCGCGCGATTGGGCGCCGGATTCGCACAGCCCTTTCGAGAGAATGCGGGTGCTCGACCCGGCCCCGGAACCGGCCCGTCTGCGTTCGATAGAACGCAAGTTCAAGCACCTCTTTCCGCAGTTCGAGACGGTTCGCCTGAAGGCAAGCTGGGGTGGCATGATCGATGCCATGCCCGACGTCGTCCCCGTCGTGGATCGGGTAGAGGCAGTCGGCGGCCTTTTCGTCGCGACGGGGATGAGCGGTCACGGCTTCGGCATCGGGCCTGGCATAGGCCGCGTCGTTGCGGACATGATTCAGGGAAACGAGACCGGACACGACCTCAGCCGCTTCCGCCTGTCACGCTTCCATGATGGCAGCCCTGTCCGGTTAGGTCCGGCGCTCTGAATTCGCAGGCTCACTTCTGGGCCGCAGCCGCCGCCTTCGTATCCAGCAGGCCATAGCCGAAATCCTTGTCGCGGCCTTTCGGGCCAAGATCCCTGGCGGTGGCGGCAAGCGCCTTTTCGATGTCGTCAGCCGAGCGCTCGGGCGAGGCGTGGATCAGGTTGGCGATGGCGCCGGAGACAATCGCGGCGGCAAACGAAGTGCCGGTGACGACGTCCGAGCCGGCGCCGCTCGGCGCCACCATCTCGACGCCGGGCGCCGAGATGAAGACATAAGCGCCGCGATTGGCCTGCTGCATAAGCCCGTCCTTGGCGTCGGTGGCGGTGACCGCGATGACACCTTCATAGGCGGCGGGGTAACCATAGGGCGCTTTCGGCCCGTTGTTGCCGGCAGCAGCGACCAGGATGATGCCGAGCCCGCGCGCATTGCGGCAGGCGGTGGCGAGCAGATCGTTCTTGGGGCCGACGAAACTCATATTGATGATGCTGACATTCTGGTCCGCCGCCCAGTCGAGCGCCGACAGGATGACGTCCATGGTCGACTTGCCGTCCTCGAAGGCGCGGGCGTGATAGATCCTGGCGCCGGGCGCCATGCCTTCGAGCGCGCCGACGCCTGCGATCAGCCCGTCAACCGAGGTACCATGGTCACGTTTTTCGACCGGCACGTTGGGCATGGCGTCGAACTGATCGGCAATGACGCCGGACAGCGCCGGATTGGTGTCGTCTATGCCGGTGTCGATGACGGCGATGCGCACGTTTTCGCCGCTGGCTTGCTTGTTGTCGAGCTGAATGCGCTCGAAGGCATAGTTGACGATGCCGGCCGCCTGCTGCAGCGAGTAGATATGGTTTGGCTCGCGCCGCAGGGTGCGGCCATCGGCGGCCAGCTGCGCCAGCACGGCGCCGACCGGGCGGCCGTCGGGAATGCCGAAGCGCACCAGTGTGGTGCCGAGCAGCCGCGACTGGCGCAGCGAGCGCACTTCAAGGCCGAAGGAGGCGGCGATCTGCTGGACGGCGCCGGCATCGCCGTCGACGGTCACCAGCACCTCGTCGGGCACGAACTCGCCGGCGATGGCACGCCGCGGCGCGGTCGCGACAAGATCGGTCGGCGAAACGATCGCCCCGCCGGCGGGTGGCCCGGCCTGCGTGTCGGCAGGCGGCGCTGACGGCCGTGGCGTCGGCACGGGCGCTACGGGAGCCGGTGGGTTGGGAAACAGGTCGACGATCAGGGCCGGAAGGGTAACTGCGCCTGGTTCGCCGCCGACCTTGGCCTCATTGCCGTCTTTCAGGCAGTCGGCAGCCGCCGCTCCGGCCGCGTCGGTGCAGTCGGCCCGGCCGGCATTGGGATCATTGGTCTGCGCCGACGCCGGCACGGCGACGATTGTCATCGCCGCCACCAGGATCGCCGCAAATCGAATGACCGCCCTAGCTGCCATCAACCGGTTTCCTTCCCTCGATCACAGTCTCCGCGAAAGGCTGGGCGGCAATAAGGCCGACGAGCCTGGTGTAGCCTGCTCCGGTCTTGACCGGGATAGCGATGCGGAAGACGCCCGAGGCGGCCGGCCCGCCGGCGATCTTCAGCGCGTTCTGGTCGAGGAAGACGGCGATGTCGGACATCTTCGCATCCGGCTTGAACTTGACCAGCGCGAACGGCAGTTTCGCCAGATCATCCTCGGCGCCGGCAACCTCGAAATCATGGCTCTTGCCGCCGGTCTGCACGTAGGACTGCACCACGACCAACGCCAGTAGCACCGCCGCTGCCGCCCAGCCGACCGTGGCCGGCATCGCCGTGAACCGGCCGAGTGCCTGCGCCAGCCAGGAACGGCCCGCGGGAGCGCGGACCGGTCCGGCTTCGGCGTCGAGCGCCCTGGCAAAGCGGCTGAGCGCATCGGCCGGTGGCCGGATCGCCTCGTTGGCGGCGGTGGCGCCGGAGAATTCCGCCTCAGCCTCGCCAAGCGCCGCCATCGCCGCCGGATCGCTCGCCAGCCATTCCTCGACGGCTTCGAGGTCCGAGCCTTCCAGCGAGCCGTTCAGGTAGAATGGCAGCAGCGTTTCCATTTCGTCACGGCGTGACATCTTTTCAGCGGCGCTCATATCTTCAGGATTACTCATGGCCACCCCCTGTCGTAACCGGCGTCCTTGAGGGCTTCGCCGAGTTTCTTGCGGGCGTAGAACATTCGGGTCTTGACAGTGGCGACCGGGATGCCGAGCACCTCGCCGATCTCCGTCACCGACTGTCCATGGTAATAGGCAAGGTCGATCACCGAGCGGTGTTCCTCCGGCAAAGCATCGACGAAGCGCCGCAAGGCGGCGCCCTTGTCTTCCTTCATGGTGGCGACTTCCGGCGTGTCGGCGCCATCGGGAACCTGCGCCGCATCATCGTCATCGATCCAGTCTTCTTTTTTCTTGCGCAGCATCGACAGCGCCTTGAACCGGGCGATGCCGAGCAGCCATGTCGAGACTTCCGAGCGCCCTTCGAAACCGGGCGCCTGGCGCCACAGCTCGAGAAAGACCTCGTTTGCGATATCGTCGGCCATCATTTCCGATCCCGTCTGGCGCACCACGAAGCGGTAGACCCGCGCGTGGTGACGCATGAACAGCAGCCGAACAGCGGCACGGTCGCCCTTCGCGACCCGGTCGACAAGCGCGCGATCAGTCTCGGTCGCTGCCGTCATGGCCGGTCGAGCCGCCTGGCTCCTGTCTGCTCTGTCGCCGATAGGTTCAAAAAGGTTCATCCTTCCGCCAAGGAATTTTGGCGAAGCTAACCGAAGAGAGGGAGTGTTGCCAGAGCGTCTCCCTTCTCCCCGTCACTATACGGGAGAAGGTGCCGGCAGGCGGATGAGGGGCGGCGCCGGCGTTGGGGTATTTATTTTGATGTTAGCGCTGCCCCTCACCCTTACCCTCTCCCCGTATAGTGACGGGGAGAGGGGGTAGCGAACGGCGGCTCAGCGACGACCTCCGTCACCCCAAAAACGGCTTAGCCTTCATGGTCTCCGGCACCGGCACACCCAGCCGCTTCAGCACCGTCGGCGCCAGTTGCAGCTGATCAAGCAGCGTGTCCGGATCCGGCCCTTTGCCGGCTCCGAAATAATACAGCGCGAAATCCTGCATTTCGTCGTCATGGCCGCCATGGTGGCCGCGGTCGGTCTGGCCGTGGTCGGCGGTGACGATGACCTCGTAGCCGGCTTGCAGCCAGCCCGGCAGGAAAGCGGCCAGCATGCCGTCCATCGCGTAGCAGGCATGGTCCATCTCGTGGCAGTCATGGCCGAAGCGGTGTCCCATCGAATCCAGCGTGCAGGTGTGGAGGATGCCGTAGTCGATATCATGGCGCCGGGTCAGCATGGTCAGCGTCGCAAACAGGTCGACATCGCTCGGCGTCATCTGGTTGCGGGCATTATAGCCGGTCATGGTGTGGAAGCGGCCATGCGCGATCGGTCCGTTGGGCTCGTCATACTCCATGTCCTCGACCAGATCGAACGGATAGGAACGAAAGAATTCCGACCAGTAGGAATGCGTCACCGCGCCGGTCTTGCCGCCGGCCTTGCTGACCTCGGAGAAAATATCCGGCTTGTTGACGAGAAAACGGTTCTCGTTGGATAGGATGCCGTGCTCCTGCGGCGAAACCCCGGTGTGGATCGAGGCATAGCAGCAGGCCGAGGTCGACGGCAGCACCGAGCGCATCTTCCACACCTGCGCCTCGCCCGACTGCACCCAGCCCTCGAGATTGCCCATCAGCCGGCGCCAGTTCCGGTAGGGCACGCCATCGAGAATGATGAGCAGCAGTTTGGTCTTGAGCGCCATGGGCGGCTCCGGAAAGCTTTTGCCGGTGAAAGAAGTTTTCGCGACAAAGGCCGCGAATTCCCTACTAATTCCCCGCGCTCGCCATGCGCCGTCCCTTGATCGCCTTTTCCAGCCAGCCGATCTCCATCTCGGGAACGGACGACAGCAGCAGGTCGGTATAGGCGTCGAAGGGCGGCGTCAGCACCTTGCTCTTGGCGCCGTAGCGCACCACCTCGCCGCGGTACATCACCGCGATCGAATCGGCGATCGACTTCACCGTCGCCAGATCGTGGGTGATGAAGAGGTAGGCGACCTTCTCGTGCTGCTGCAGGTTGAGCAGCAGCTTGAGAATGCCGTTGGCCACCAGCGGGTCGAGCGCCGATGTCACCTCGTCGCAGATGATCAGCTTGGGCTTGGCGGCGAGCGAGCGGGCGATACAGACGCGCTGTTTCTGGCCGCCGGAGAGTTCGGCCGGATAGCGGTCGAGAAAGCCCTTGCCCATCTCTATCTCGTCGAGCAGTTCGGCGACACGTTTGTCGCGCTCGCGGCCGCGAATGCCGAAATAGAACTCCAGCGGCCGGCCGATAATGGTGCCGACGGTCTGGCGCGGGTTCATCGCCACGTCGGCCATCTGGTAGATCATCTGCAATTGCCGCAGATCCTCCTTCGGCCGGTCGGCAAGCCTGTTGGCGAGCGGCCTGCCGTCGAAGGTGACGGTGCCTTCTTCCGGCGGCAACAGCCCGGTGATGGCGCGCGCCAGCGTCGACTTGCCGGAGCCGGATTCACCGACGACAGCCAGCGTCTGTCCCGGAAAGATGTCGACCGAGACGTTCTTCAGCACCTTGACATGGCTGCCGCCGTAAGCGGCGGTGACGTTCTTGACCGACAGGAACGGCGCCACGCCGGGCTTCTGCTCGGCATGCTCGATCTCATGCACCGAGACCAGCGCATTGGTGTATTCCTGGCGCGGCTCCTTGATGATCTGGCGAGTGCCGCCCCATTCGACCAACCTGCCATGGCGCAGCACAATGATCTCGTCCGAGACCTGGGCGACGACGGCAAGATCGTGGGTGATGTAGAGCGCCGCGACATGGGTGTCGCGGATGGCGTCCTTGATCGCCGCCAGAACGTCGATCTGTGTCGTCACGTCGAGCGCCGTGGTCGGCTCGTCGAAGACGATCAGGTCGGGTTCCGAACACAGCGCCATCGCCGTCATCACGCGCTGCAACTGGCCGCCGGAGACCTGGTGCGGGAAGCGTTCGCCGATGATTTCGGGGTTTGGCAGGCTGAGCTTCTTGAACAACGCCACGGCACGTTTCTCGGCCTCGGCGCGTGTCGCCGTGCCGTGCAGCAGCGTTGCTTCCACCACCTGGTCCATCAGCTTGTGCGCCGGGTTGAAGGCGGCGGCCGCCGACTGCGCGACATAGCAGACCTCGCGGCCGCGCAATTTGCGGAAACCTTCCTTGCCCCCCTTGAGAATATCGCGGCCGTTGAGCAGCACCTCTCCGCCGGTGATGCGCACGCCGCCACGGCCATAGCCCATCGACGACAGGCCGATGGTCGACTTGCCGGCGCCGGACTCGCCGATCAGGCCGAGCACCTTGCCCTTTTCCAGCGTCAGCGAGACATCGTGGACCAAAACGATGTTCTTCGGCACCTCGCCGGGCGGAAACACTGTCGCTTCGATGCGCAGATTGCGGATATCGAGCAGCAGGCCGGGCTTTGCTTTTGTGTCAGCCATCACCCGCGTCCTCCCTTCAGGCTTGTCGTGCGGTTGAGCACCCAATCGGCGACCAGATTGACCGAAATCGCCAGTGCTGCGATCGCCGCGGCGGGGATGAGTGCCGCCCCGATACCGAAGACGATGCCGTCCTTGTTTTCCTTGACCATGCCGCCCCAGTCGGCATCCGGCGGTTGCACGCCAAGGCCGAGAAAGGACAGCGTCGACAAGAACAGCACCGCGTAGATGAAGCGCAGGCCAAGTTCCGAGACCAGCGGCGACAGCGCGTTGGGCAGGATCTCGCGGAAGATGATCCAGCCGCTGCCTTCGCCCCGCAGCTTGGCGGCCTCGACATAATCCATGACGTTGATGTCGACGGCCACCGCGCGCGACAGCCGGTAGACGCGGGTCGAGTCGAGGACGCCCATCACCAGGATCAGCGTCACCAGATTGGTCGGCAGCACCGAAAGCACGACGAGCGCCATGATCAGGGTCGGGATCGACATCAGCAGATCGACAAGGCGCGACAGAAGCGTGTCGAACCAGCCGCCGAACACCGCCGCCGAAAAGCCGAGGATGGCGCCAAGCGAGAATGACAGCGCGGTGGCCAGCACCGCAATGAACAGCGTGATGCGAGCGCCGTAGATCATGCGCGACAGAAGATCACGGCCGAGATTGTCGGTGCCCAGCCAATGCGCTGCGGACATCGGTTCCCAAGGAACGTCGCTGACAATCTCGGCATTGCCGTGTGGTGCGATCCATGGCGCGAAGACAGCCGCCACGACGAACATCGTCGTCAGTACGATGCCAATCAGCGCGGGAATGGGGATGCGTTTGATATCGAGCATGCCCGCCGCCTATTTCGGATGTCTGAGGCGCGGATTGGCGACAATCGCCCCGATGTCCGCGATGATGTTGAGAGTGATGTAGACAGCGGCAAAGATCAGGCCGACGGCCTGCACCACCGGCACGTCGCGCTTGGTGACGTGGTCGACCAGATATTGCCCCATGCCGGGATAGACGAAGATCACCTCGACCACGACGACGCCGACGATGAGGTAGGCGAGGTTGAGCATGACGACATTGATGATCGGCGCGATGGCGTTGGGGAAAGCATGCTTGCGGATGACGTTGAAGGCCGACAGGCCTTTCAGTTCAGCCGTCTCGACATAGGCCGACTGCATGACGTTGAGGATGGCCGCGCGGGTCATGCGCATCATATGCGCCAGCACAACCAGCGTCAGCGCGGCGGCCGGCAACGCGATCGCCTGCATACGCTCGCCGAACGGCATGCCGTCATAGACCGTGGAAATGGCCGGGAACCATTGATACTTCACGGCAAAGAAGTAGACGAGCACATAGCCGATGAAGAATTCCGGGAAGGAGGTCGAGGCGAGCGCCAGGCCGGAGATCAGCTTGTCGACCCAACCGTTGCGGTAACGCACGGCGATCAGGCCGAGGATGATCGCCAGCGGCACGGCCACGACCGCCGCCCAGAAGGCGAGAAACAGCGTGTTCCACAGCCGCCCCTTGATCGAGGTCGCGATATCCTGGCCGCTCGACATCGCCGTGCCGAGGTCGCCGGTGAGTGCACCGCCGAGCCAATGGAAATACCTGATGTAAGCCGGCTGATTGAGGCCGAGCTGCTCGCGCAAATTGGCGAGCGATTCCGGCGTCGCCGACTGTCCGAGAATGGCTTGCGCGACGTCGCCGGGCAGGATCTGGGTGCCGGCGAAGATCAGGACCGAAACGGCCAGCAAGAGGACGATGCCCAGCGCAACGCGCTGGGCCACAAGTTTCACGACGGGTGAGGACATATCCGCAAAGCCGGGCTCAGGCTTCGAGCCAGCACTTCGCCAGCGCGTAGCCGTTCATCAGCTCCTGATGCGGATCGTCGACCCAGCCGCCGACCTTGGCGCCTGTCGCATCGATGAACTGATTGAACATCGGCAGGATCAGGCCGCCCTCGTCGCGCACCAGCACGGCCATGTCGTGGTACATCTGCTTGCGCTTGGTCTCGTCGAGTTCGGCGCGTGCGGCCAGCACCAGCTTGTCGAAGTCCGGACGCTTGAAACGGGTGTCGTTCCAGTCGGCGGTCGACAGATAGGCGGTCGAGTACATCTGGTCCTGGGTCGAGCGGCCGCCCCAATAGGAGGCGCAGAAGGGCTGCTTGTTCCAGACCTCGTTCCAGTAGCCGTCGCCGGGCTCGCGCTTGAGCTCGATCTTGATGCCGGCCTTGGCCGCGCTCTGCTGGAAGAGCTGCGAGGCGTCGACCGCGCCCGGGAAGGCGACGTCGGAGGTGCGCAGCAGCACGGTGCCGTCATGGCCCGACTTCTTGTAGTGGAACTTGGCCTTGTCGGGATCATATTTGCGCTGCTCGATCTCGGAAAACAGCGGATAGGACGAATTGATCGGGAAGTCGTTGCCGAGCGAGCCGTAGCCGCGCAGCACCTTGTTCAGCATCTCTTCGCGGTCGATCGCGAGCTTCAGCGCCATGCGCAGGTCGCTGTTGTCGAAGGGCGCGGTGTTGCAATGCATGATGAAGACGTAGTGGCCAGGGCCGGCATGGTTGCGGATGGTGACGCCCGGTACGCGCTTGATGAGGTCGACGATCTTCGGCTCGACGCGGTTGATCATGTTGACCTGGCCGCCCTGCAGGGCCGCCGTGCGCGCGGTCGCGTCGTTGATGACGATGATCTCGATCTGGTCGGCATGGCCCATCTTGTCGGCCTGCCAGTAATTGGCGAAGCGCTCGCCGCCATGGCGCACGCCGGGCTCGTTGGTAGTGACCTTGTAGGGTCCTGCCGAGATGCCGGCATCCGCCTTGTCCTTGCCGCCGTTGGGCTGGACGATGAGGTGGTAGTCGCTGAGGAGATAGGGAAGGTCGGCGTTGGCCTCCTTCAGCGTCAGGACGACTTCCTTGCCACTGGCCTTGATGCTGTCGATGCCTTTCATGTAGCCCAGCGCGCCGGACTTCGATTTTTCATCGGAATGGCGCTCGAGGGTTGCCGCCACATCCTCAGCGGTCACCGTCTTGCCGTTGTGGAATTCGACGCCGTCGCGGATTTTCAGCGTCCACACCTTGGCGTCGTCCGACGAGCCGATCTCTTCGGCGATGCGGTTCTCGAGTTTGCCTTCCGGGGACAGCTCGACGATCAGCTCGCCCCACATCTTGCCAAAAGCGAACGGCACTTGCGTCATGAACAAAGCCGGGTCCAGGCTGTTCGTGGATTCGCCGCCGACGAGGCCGGCCTTCAGCGTGCCGCCCTTGACCGGGCCTTCCGCGCGAGCCGCACTGGAAAGCAGCATATTGGCGAAGGGCGCTGTGACGCCGAGTGCTGCGGCGCGGCCGAGGAAATCACGACGGCTCAGCTTGCCGGACGCAACGCGCCGGCTCAGATATTCGAGTTCGTTGGACATTTGAGTTCCTCACTCTGTTGGTTCGACCTTATGGTCGTTTTTTGCTTGTTGTTACCAAAGGGATATTGACCGGAAGGCAAAGCCGTAAGCAAGACGGAATGCGACATGCCGTGGCGTAAATCGTGCGTCGCAACTGGACCAGTCGGGTCGACGCTCAGAGCAGGTCGCGCGGGATCGTCTCTTCGAAATCGCGTTCGAAAACCAGCGTTTCGCCCTCATAGGCTTCGATTCTGGCGCTGACGATGAAGTTTTGCGCATCGCAGCGCATTTCAGCCGACGTCTCGGTGCGCACCGACCATCCGTTTCGCGACAAGGTCTGCGTCCAGTGCGTGCGACCCGAGGCAGACAGCGGCTCGTCGGGGTGGATCGTCCAGCTCTCGCGGGCAATGCTGCCATTGGCCAGTCCATGCGCGAGATCGCGCACTTCTCCGAAATCATCCGTGATCGACAGCGTGACGATGCCGGTCTTCTCATCGCGATCGACGTGACGCTCGGAATTCGCTGCACGAACTGTCGCGGTTGCCCAGGGTGTTGCGCCTTCGGGAGACTGGAACGAGGTCTCGTCGGCTTTTGCGAGCGGGCGCAGCGGCAGCCTCAGCGTCGCCGCTGAAAGGTCGAGCCGCACCGGCTCCGGCGACGGCCAGATCATCGGCCAGTAAGCATTGGAAACCGCGATGCGCAGGCGGTGTCCGGCCGGCACGCGGTAGGCGCACTGGTCGAGAATAACGCGCGCCGAAACCGTTTCGCCCGGCACCAGCGCTTGCGGCTGTTCGTGCGAAGAACGATGCGTCAGGTTGAGCACGCCGTAGGAGATCAGTTCCGAGGCGCCGTCGGGGTGCACGTCGCACAGTCGAACCGCGATGTTCGCCTGCGGGCGATCGGACGACACCCGGATGAGAAGCTCCGGCGCGCCGACGATGTCGAGTGTCTCGGCAAGCACAGGCTGATCGAAGCAGACGGACAGCGCATCGTCCGGGCGCTGGTCGCCCGGCAGTTCCGGGCCAAAGGTGAAGGGAAAATATTCGCCGCCGGCGAGCCCGCAGCTTTGCGGGGTCGCCACGATCGCCGGCCTGACGCCGTCAGCAATGAGTTCGATCGCCCCGACCTTGATGTTGGGAGACGGCCATTCCTGTTCGGCCACCCAACGGCCCGGCCGCTCCGGGTGCCAGCGCGCCGGCCGCACACTGTCCATGACATAGGCGCGGTAGTCCGGGTCGGCCTCGACGCCGGTGTCGACGCCCTTCAACCAGCTGTCCCACCAGCGCAACGCCTCCTGCAGGAAGCCGATGGCGGGTTTGGGTTCGGCATAATGCGGGTATTTGTGGATCCATGGCCCGACAATGCCCTTCACCGGCGCCTGGATGTTGGTGACCAGATGCGAAATCGTGTTGCGGTAGCCGTCATGCCAGCCGCCGATCGACAGCACGGCCGCTTTGACGGCGGAGAAATCCTCGCAGATCGAACCGCGTTTCCAATAGGCGTCGCGATGCTGATGGCTGAGCCAGAGCGGCAGAAGGAAAGACTGGTTCTCCAGCCGCGTCAGCCAGAGGTCGCGCCAGCGGTTGTCGCCCGCAATCAGCGGATCCGGCGGTCGCGACGAATAGGACAACATGGTCGAGGCCCAGCCGAAATTTTCCGTCAAAAGGCAGCCGCCCTTGTAGTGGATGTCGTCGGCGTAGCGGTCGACGGTCGAGCACAGGCTGATCACCGCCTTCAGCGCCGGCGGCTGCTTGGCCGCCACCTGCAGGCAGTTGAAGCCACCCCAGGAAATGCCCATCATGCCGACACTGCCGTTGCACCAGGGCTGTGCTGCCGCCCAGGCAATCACATCGCAGGCGTCCTGCAATTCCTGCTCGGAATATTCGTCGTCCATCAGACCTTCGGAATCGCCATTGCCGCGCATGTCGACGCGGATCGAGGCGTAGCCGTGGCCGGCAAAATAGGGATGCGTCAGTTGATCGCGAAAGATGGTGCCGTCGCGCTTGCGATAGGGCAGGTGCTCGAGGATCGCCGGCACCGGATCGCTGCTGGCGTCCTCCGGCATCCAAACCCGCGCCGACAGCCGGCAACCATCCGGCATGACGATGCCCATATCGGGGAATTCGACGACCTTGCGGGGAAATTCGGTGATGGTTTTCATGCGATGCTCCAGGATGTCAGTGACGCATGAAGCGGGCATGTCATGAAGTCAAACGGGCGACGGCCGGTGTCGCCGCGACGACGCCACGATATGTAGCCCGATTGTTTTGCCCTGATGTTGCAGGATATAATTAATGATTACATTTATTAACTGAACCCAACGTGATGAGGATGGTTTCGCCTGAAAATCGTTTGGGATGAGCCAAAGCGCGTGACGAACCTGGACAGCCGGGGTCTCGATTTGCCGAACTCGATATTGAGTTTTTTGCGACTTCAACCGTCCTTCCAGCCAAGGCCGACCGGTTCAAGGCGATTGGCGAATTCGGAGAGATCATCCTGGCCGTGATTTTCAAGCCGCTTGGTTCGGAGGCGATTTCGGTGATCTCGATGCGCCGTGCCAGCCGAAAGGAAAGGTCAGTATATGAACAATCCTAAATCGCGTGTTCGACCGCTTACCGATGCGGAGGAAGTGGAAATTCAAAGACAAATTGTTGATGATCCCGACGATGCGGAGACGACAGACGAACAGTTGGCGCAAGCCAGGCCTTTCGCGGAAGTGTTTCCAGAACTTTTCGAGAGCATAAGGCGTGCTCGTGGCCGGCCAGCCGTGGAGAAGCCTAAGCAAGTCGTGTCCATCCGTCTGGATCAGGATGTCATCAGTAAATTCAAGGCGACCGGCAAGGGCTGGCAGGCCAGGATCAACGAGGTGCTGAAAAACGCGAAGGTAGGCTAGGCAATCCGCGTCAGTTCAGCGGAATGTCGTTTTCGGACTTGCGCGCCTGATAAGCGCCGGACAGTTCGTCGTAGCGGGTGGAAATATTGCCGATCCTTGCCTCAAGCCGGCCGCGCTCGGCCTCGGGCAGCGCCCGCACCAGCCTGCGAATGGAAAAACTCTTCCAATAAGCGTTCTCGGCATTGTAGCCGCCGGGATCAAGAGTGAAGACCTCTTTCAGGATTTTCAGATCGTGCGGGATCGCAAAGCTGTCGCGTGAATCCTCGTGGCTGAAGAGGTAGTAGAAATTGTCGAAGCCGGTCCAGGTGATCGCCGACAGGCAGAGCGAGCAGGGCTCATGCGTGGCGATGAAGATGGCGTCCTTGGTGTCGACGCGCTCGGCTTTCGGCATTTCATAGAAACGCTTCAGGCAGTGCACCTCGCCATGCCAGAGCGGATTTTCCATCTCGTTGTTGGTTTCGGCCAGCACCAGCGAGCGGTCGCCCTTCCGCAGGATGGCGGCGCCGAACAGCTTGTTCCCATGGGCCACGCCCTCTGCCGTTTTCGGCACGATGTCGTGCTCGATGACATCGAGCAGGCGGTCGATCAGCGATATGTCGGTCATTTCTCAGGTCTCGTTAGGGAGATGGACTTCGTAGGGGTGCGAGAAATGGAACTCTTCGAGGTTGGAGCCGTCACCGCCGCGGTCGACGATGACGAAATCCTGCGCTTCGCCGAGCGGCGTCAGCACGCCGTGCCAGTGATTGCGCGGATAGTTGACGCCTTGCCCGGGTGCGGTGATGAAGGCGTGCGGCTCGCCCGGACCGTCCTTGCCGTCATGGCAGACGACGACCAGGAAAGGCCGCGGTGACAGCGGGATGAACGCCTGGCTGCCTAAGGGATGGCGCTCGACCATGGTCAGCTTCAGCGGCAGGTCGTAAGGCGTCCCGCGCGCCATCGAGATCACCACGCGGGCATTCGGTCCCGCGGCTTCAGCGGTGGCGAGATCGTGGTAGCGCTCGGTCTTGCCGCCATTGATCGGGTAGTGATTGCCGCCGCCCATGTCGATGACATCGCCGAAGCCGGCAAAGCTTTCGCGGGTCAGCGGCCGCGCTGTGATGCGGGTCACCGCGCGCGACCGCCAAAGCCCGCCCCGCCGAGCTTGGCGTGCCGGTTGACGTCCTTGTAAAGGAGATAGCGGAATTTGCCTGGGCCGCCCGCGTAGCAGGCCTGCGGGCAGAAGGCGCGCAGCCACATGAAGTCGCCGGCCTCGACCTCGACCCAGTCCTGGTTGAGGCGGTAGACCGCCTTGCCTTCCAAGACATAGAGCCCGTGCTCCATGACATGCGTCTCGGCAAACGGGATGACGGCGCCGGGCTCGAGTGTGACGATGGTGACATGCATGTCGTGGCGAATGTCGGCCGGATCGACGAAACGGGTCGTCGCCCAGCGGCCCTCGGTGCCGGGCATCGGCGTTGGCGCCACTTGCTGGTCACTGCTGAACAGGGCTTCCGGCGCGTCGATGCCGTCGACGGGCTCATAGGCCTTCCTGATCCAGTGGAAGCGTACGGCGTCGCGACCTTCGTTGCGCACCGTCCAGCCGCTGTCCGGCGGCAGGAAGGCAAAACCGCCGGCTTGCAGCACGTGCTTCTTGCCGGCCAGCGAAACGGTCAACTCGCCCTCAACCACGAACAGCACGCCCTCGGCGCCGGCGTCCGGCTCGGGCCGGTCGCTGCCGCCGCCAGGCAGGATCTCGACGATGTACTGCGAAAATGTCTCAGCAAAGCCCGACAGCGGCCTCGCGATGATCCAGGCCCTGGTCTCGTCCCAGAACGGCAGTGGGCTGGTGACGATGTCCTGCATCACCCCCTTGGGGATGACGGCATACGCTTCGGTGAAGACGGCGCGGCCGGTCAAAAGCTCATTTTGGCCAGGATGGCCGCCACGCGGCGCATAGTAGGTTTTCTGGTCAGTCTTGATCATATCCATAGGTCCTGACCCCTCGGTCATTTCATTAGAGCGGGAGCATGTCTTTCAGGCGGAGCAGCGCGATGCGCTCGACCTGTTTGCAGGCGGTATCGAGTTCGATGCCGCGGCTGTTGCCGATGCGCGCCTCGAACTCGGCGAGGATCTCCTCCTTGGTCTTGCCCCGCACCGCGATGATGAAGGGGAAGCCGAAGGTGGTGACGTAAGCGGCGTTGAGCTTGGAAAACAGCTCGCGCTCCTTGTCGGTCAGCGCGTCGAGTCCGGCGGAGGCCTGCTCGCGGGTCGATTCCGCCGTCAGCCGCCGCGCCTTGGCCAGTTTTCCGGCGAGATCGGGATGCGCGTTGAGGACGCCGATCCGCTCGGTTTCGCTGGCGGCGCGGAAGACGCGGCAGAGCGCATTGTGCAGGCCGCCGGCGCTGTCATGCGCCGGCCCAAGCTCCAGCTCATAGGCACGTTCGGCGATCCAGGGCGAATGTTCGAACACGCCGCCGAAAGTGTCGACGAAGGTCTCGAACGCCATCTTCGACGGCTTGAGCGCCGCCGGCTGGTAAGGGTGGTTCTCCTGCCAGTGCCTGGCGATATCGATGCGCCGTGCCAGCCAGACCTTGTCGTGCGATCTGACATAGTCGACGAAGCGCTTCAGCGCCGCCACCCGCCCGGGACGTCCGACGAGGCGGCAATGCAGGCCGATATTCATCATCCGCGGCCGGCCCGCTTTGCCCTCGGCATAGAGCGTGTCGAAACTGTCCTTCAAATAGGCGAAGAACTGGTCGCCGGAATTGAATCCCTGCGGCGTGGCGAAACGCATGTCGTTGGCATCGAGCGTGTAGGGGATGACGAGTTGCGCGCCGCCGCCGTGCTCGAACCAGTAGGGCAGTTCGTCGTCATAAGTGTCCGACACATAGTCGAAGCCGCCCTCTTCGGCCACCAACCGCACCGTATTGACCGAGGTGCGGCCGGTGTACCAGCCGGTCGGCCGTTGGCCTGTCACCTCGTAGTGCAGCTTGATCGCCGCTTCGAGGTCGCGGCGCTCGTCCTCGGCGCTGTGGTCGCGGTAGTCGATCCATTTCAGCCCGTGCGAGGCCATTTCCCAGCCGGCCTCCTGCATCGCCGCCACCTGGTCGGGCGACCGGGCTAATGCTGAGGCGACCCCGTAGCAGGTCACCGGCACTTGCGCCTCGCTGAACAGGCGCAGCAGCCGCCAGAAGCCTGCCCGCGCGCCATATTCGTAGATCGATTCCATGTTCCAGTGGCGCTGGCCGACCCAGGGCGCGGCGCCGACGATTTCCGACAGAAAGGCTTCCGAGGCCTTGTCGCCGTGCAGCACGCAGTTCTCGCCGCCTTCCTCGTAGTTGACGACGAATTGGACGGCCACATGCGCACCGCCCGGCCATTTCGGATCCGGCGGATTGGCTCCGTAGCCGCGCATGTCTCTAGAGTAACGCATTGCCCCTCCCCGCCGGACGCTGCCGGAAGTTATGATCAGGATAGTCGAAAGGGTTGCTCGCGCATTCCCCCGAAATTTTTGAAAGTGTTTTTGTGCCACTCCGCTCGACCGGGACTTATGCATCGCCTTTAATTGGCGCACAATTCACTGCTTTGTTCGGCTGTATCGGAAATGGGAGGCGCCAGTGGCAGAAACGTCGAAAGCCGATGGCGGACGTCTGACGACGCATGTGCTCGACACCGCGACCGGCAAGCCGGCGGCGGGCCTGTCGATCGCGCTTTATCATCTTGAGAGCGACGCGCGGATACATTTGAAGACCGTCGTCACAAATGCCGACGGCCGCTGCGATGCGCCGCTGCTGGCAGGAGCGGAATTCCGCCTTGGAGAATACGAACTGGTGTTCGCCGCCGGTGACTATCTACGCGGCCAGGGCACCAAACTGCCGGAACCGGCCTTCCTCGACAGTGTGCCGATCCGCTTCGGCATGGCGGAATCCGTGCATTATCACGTGCCGTTGCTTATCTCTCCTTATGGCTACTCGACCTACAGGGGGAGCTGACGCATGGCCAAGATCACCATACGCAACGAGATCCGCTTCATCCTCAATGGCAGGGATGTCGCGCTGTCGTCGGTGGCGCCCGACGCGACCTTGCTCGACTGGCTGCGGCTCGACCGCTCGCTGCGCGGCACCAAGGAAGGCTGCGCCGAGGGCGATTGCGGCGCCTGCACGGTCCTGGTCGGAAAATTGTCCGCCGGCAAGCTGGTTTATGAAAGCGTCAACGCCTGCATCCGTTTCCTCGGTTCGCTCGACGGCACCCATGTCGTCACCGTCGAGCATCTGCGCGGCGCGCCTGGCCAATTGCATCCGGTGCAGCAGGCGATGGTCGATTTCCACGCTTCGCAATGCGGCTTCTGCACGCCGGGCTTCGTCATGTCGCTCTACGGCTTGTGGATGAAGTCGCCGGACCCGTCGAATGCGGCGATCGAGAAGGCCTTGCAAGGCAATCTTTGCCGCTGCACCGGCTATGAGGCAATCATGCGCGCCGCGCGTGCCATCTCCAGCTACGGCAAGGCGGCGAAGGATCCGCTGGCGGCCGAGCGCAAGGCGATCACCGCCAGGCTCGAGGCTATGCATGACGGTGCCCGCGTCGAAATCGGCGCCGGCAAGCTGAGGTTGATCGTCCCGGCCAACGCCGATGATTTCGCCGCTGTACTGGATAAGGAACCCGACGCCACTGTTGTCGCCGGCTCGACCGACGTCGGCCTGTGGGTCACCAAGCACATGCGCGACATCTCACCGGTAGTCTTCATCGGCAATCTCGAGGGGCTGTGCGCGATCTCCGAAGACAATGACGTCATCACCATCGGCGCCGGCGTTACCTACACCGACGCCTTCGCGACACTGGCCAAGCGCATCCCCGCGCTCGGGCCATTGTTCGACCGCATCGGCGGCGAACAGGTACGAAACATGGGCACCATCGGCGGCAACATCGCCAATGGCTCGCCGATCGGCGACACGCCGCCGCCCCTGATCGCGCTTGGTGCGCAACTGACGCTGCGCCGCGGCAAGAAGCGGCGCACCATCGCGCTCGAGGATTTCTTCATCGCCTATGGCAAGCAGGACCGGCAGCCAGGCGAATTCGTCGAGGCCGTGCACGTTCCCGTGCCGGCCAAGGGCACGAAGTTTGCCGTCTACAAGATCACCAAGCGCCGCGACGAGGACATCACCGCAGCCCTTGGCGCCTTTTTCCTCGACTTGGCCAAGGACGGAACCGTGGCCGATATATGCATCGCCTATGGCGGCATGGCGGCCACCCCGAAGCGGGCTTTCGGTGTCGAAAAAGCGCTGCTCGGCAAGCCGTGGACGGAGACAACGGTGGAAGCGGCCATGGCTGAATATGCCGGCGATTTCACCCCGCTGACCGATATGCGGGCATCGGCCGAGTACCGGGCGCTGGCGGCCAGGAACCTGCTGCTGCGCTTTTTTGCCGAAACCAGCGGCAGCAAGGCGCCGTTCCAGGTGTCACGCAACGAGGCGGCCTGATGAACAAGCACGCCTCTCCAGATCTCAAGGCGCAGAAGATTTCCGGTGGCGTCGCCGCCGACCAGCGCCACGATTCCGCGCACAAGCATGTCAGCGGCAGCGCGGTCTATATCGACGATATGCCGGAACCGGCGGGCATGCTGCATGGCTGCCTCGGCCTGTCCACGGCGACGCATGCGACGATCAGCAAAATGGATCTGTCGGCGGTGCGCGCGGCGCCGGGCGT
Source organism: Mesorhizobium sp. L103C119B0 (assembly GCF_000502235.1). Lineage (NCBI taxonomy): Bacteria > Pseudomonadati > Pseudomonadota > Alphaproteobacteria > Hyphomicrobiales > Phyllobacteriaceae > Mesorhizobium > Mesorhizobium sp. L103C119B0. The sequence goes on from NZ_AYXE01000005.1 coordinate 259,162, forward strand.
CGTCGATGTGCTGACGGCCAAGGACGTTCCGGGCGAAAATGACATTTCGCCGACCGGTCGACACGACGAGCCGGTGCTGGCCGACGACAAGGTGCAGTTTTATGGTCAGCCGATCTTCTGCGTTATTGCCAAGACGCGCGAACAGGCGCGCCGCGCCACCCGGCTGGCCAAGGTCGAATACAGTCCATTGCCTTTCGTCACCGACATTGGCGATCTCGACCCCCGCACGGACAAGCTGGTCACGCCGCCGCTCACGCTGAAGCGTGGCGATGCCGCTGCCGCGATCAAGGCGGCGCCCCGCCGGCTGAAGGGCAAGATGCGCATCGGCGGCCAAGAGCATTTCTATCTCGAAGGCCATATCGCAGTGGCCATTCCTGGCGAGGACCAGGACGTCACCATCTATTCCTCGACCCAGCATCCGAGCGAAGTCCAGCATATGGTCAGCCATGCGCTGGGCGTGCCGAGCAACGCCATCACAGTGGAAATCCGCCGCATGGGTGGCGGCTTCGGCGGGAAGGAGACGCAAGGCAACCAGTTTGCGGCATTGGCTGCGATCGCCGCCAAGAAACACCATCGCGCGGTCAAGATCCGGCCCGACCGTGACGACGACATGATTGCCACCGGCAAGCGCCATGACTTCCTCGTCGACTACGAAGTAGGTTTCGACGACGCCGGCAACATTCTTGGCGTCGACTTCATGTTCGCGGCGCGTTGCGGCTTTTCCTCGGACCTGTCCGGCCCGGTCACCGACCGCGCGCTGTTCCATTGCGACAACACCTATTTCTGGCCGGCGGTGCATGCGCAATCGGCGCCGCTTTACACCAACACCGTGTCGAACACGGCGTTTCGCGGCTTCGGCGGCCCGCAGGGCATGGTCGGCGCCGAACGCGTCATCGACGAGGTTGCCTTTGCCGTCGGCAAGGACCCGCTCGAAATCCGCAAGCAGAATTTTTATGGCACCAGTGGTGATAAAGACGGGGGCCGCAACGTCACCCCTTATCACCAGACGGTCGAGGACAACATCATCCACCGCATCGTCGCCGAGCTGGAGGCGAGCGCCGACTATGCGGGGCGCCGCCGCATCATCCAGGCCTTCAACGCCAACAGCCGCTTCATCAAGCGCGGCCTGGCGCTGACGCCGGTCAAATTCGGCATCTCTTTCACAGCCACCCACTACAACCAGGCCGGCGCGCTGGTGCATGTCTACACCGACGGTTCGGTGCATCTGAATCACGGCGGCACCGAGATGGGGCAAGGCCTCTACGTCAAGGTGGCGCAGGTGGTGGCGGAAGAGTTCCAGATCGACCTCGACCAGGTCAAGATCACCGCGACGACCACCGGCAAGGTGCCCAACACTTCGGCCACCGCGGCGTCGTCCGGCACCGACCTCAACGGCATGGCGGCGCAGAACGGCGCCCGCCAGATCAAGGAACGGCTGACCGACTTCGCCGCCGAAAAATACCAGGTGCCGCGCGAGCAGGTGCTTTTCCTGCCCAACCGGGTGCGCATCGGCAACCAGGAGATCGCCTTCACCGACCTTGTCAAGCAGGCCTATATGGCCCGCATCCAACTGTCGGCGGCGGGTTTTTACAAGACGCCGAAAATCCACTGGAACCGTGACAAGGGCGAGGGCCGTCCGTTCTATTATTTCGCCTATGGCGCCTCGTGCTCGGAAGTCTCGGTCGACACGCTGACCGGCGAATATGTCGTCGAGCGCACCGACATATTGCATGAAACCGGCCGCTCGCTGAACCGCGCCATCGATCTCGGCCAGATCGAGGGCGGCTTCATCCAGGGCATGGGCTGGCTGACGACGGAGGAGCTGTGGTGGGACGACAAGGGCCGGCTGCGCACGCATGCGCCGTCGACCTATAAGATCCCGCTCGCGTCCGACCGGCCGAAGATATTCAACGTCACGCTGGCCGACTGGCCGGAGGCCAACGAGCCGACGGTGCACCGTTCCAAGGCGGTCGGCGAACCGCCCTTCCCGCTCGGCATGTCTGTGCTGCATGCGCTGTCGGACGCGGTGGCAAGTGTGGCCGATCATAAGGTCTGTCCGCGTCTCGACGCTCCTGCAACACCAGAACGGGTGCTGATGGCGATCGAACGGCTGAAGGGTGAAGCCAAGAATAGCGCCTGACTCTGACCTGGATTCTGGCAAAACGTGCAATTCAGACTGAAAAACCCTATATTTCCCGTACGGGAATGCGAAATATGAAGTCGAAAGTGCAAAGCCTCAGAGCTTTTCTCGCCAGCGCCGGCCGGCTTGCTCTGGTCGAAGTGGCCGGCACCAAAGGCTCGACTCCGCGCGAGAAGGGCGCCTTCATGCTCGTATCGCAGGCGGCGATTTTTGGCACGATCGGCGGCGGTCAGCTCGAGTACATGGCGATCGACAAGGCGAGGCAGATGGTGGGGTCTTCACCCTCCCCCTTGTGGGGAGGGTCGGCCGGCGAAGCNGGGGGGGGGGGTGCGGACGATCGTGCCAAGCCACCCCGTTTCGCGGACGCCGCCACGCGGCGTCCGCTCACCGACCCTCCCCACAAGGGGGAGGGTAAAGAAGCCCGCATCGCGGTCGATGAAGTCCGCGCCACGCTTGACGTGCCGCTAGGTCCCGAGATCGGCCAGTGCTGCGGCGGGCGCGTCGAAGTCTTGATCCGTATCGTCGATGCCGCGCTTGCTGCCGAGCTGATCGCGGCCGCAGAAGCCGAGGAAGCCCACCTGCCGCATGTCTATATCTTCGGCGGCGGCCATGTCGGCCAGGCGCTGGCCTCGACCGTTGCACTTCTTCCCGTGCGTGGTGTCGTCATCGAGACGCGGGCCGAAGCGCTGGAAGGCATGTCGGAAACCGTCGAGACGCTGCTGACGCCGATGCCCGAGGCCGAGGTGCGAAACGCCCCCGCCGGCACCGCCTTCGCCATCCTCACCCACGACCATGCGCTGGATTTCCTCATCGTCGCCGAGGCGCTGAAGCGCGACGACGCGGCCTATGTCGGCATGATCGGCTCGAAAACCAAGAGAGCGACGTTCAGGAACTGGTTCCTGAAATCGGCGGATGGCACGGAGGCTGAGTTGGCCCGCCTCGTCTCCCCGATCGGCGGCGACGCCGTCAGGGACAAGCGCCCGCCGGTGATCGCGGCGCTCGCGGCAGCCGAGATCATGACGGCACTGGTCGTTCACAACACCGCGCCGAATGCCGACCATCAAGTCCAGCATAAGATGATGGCCGGCTAAGCTTCGGCGCGGCTAAGCAGGCCGCTTCAGGCCGAGATGATCTCGCAAGGTGCTGCCTTCGTATTCCCGACGGAACAGTCCGCGCCGCTGCAGTTCCGGCACCACCAGCGTGGCAAAGGCATCGAGCTCGCCGGGGAAGTATGACGGCATGACGTTGAAGCCGTCCGCGCCGCCGCCCTCGAACCGCGCCTGCAATTCGTCAGCGATCTGCGCCGGCGTGCCGACGATACGCCAATGGCCACGTGCGCCGGCGAAATGGCGCGCAAGCTGGCGGATCGACAGGCCGTCGCGGCGCGATTGTTCGATGACCAGCGCCTGGCGGCTTTTCATTCCCTCGGTCTCCGGCAGCTCGGGCATCGGTCCGTCGATCGGATAGCTCCCGAGATCGGAGATGCTGAGATAGCTGGACAGTAGCGCCACGCCGACATCGTCGGGGATCAGCGCCTGGAATTCCTCCTGTTTCTCCCGCGCTTCGGCCTCGGTGTCTGCCACCACCGGGGAGACGCCGGGCATGATCTTGATGTCGTCGGGTTCCCGCCCATAGGCAGCCATACGGCCCTTGAGGTTGTCGTAAAAGCCCTTGGCTTCCTCGAGGGTCTGCGCCGCCGTGAACACGACGTCGGCGGTGCGGGCGGCAAGGTCGCGGCCGACATCCGAGGCGCCGGCCTGCACCATCACCGGCGCGCCCTGCGGCGAGCGCGGCAGGTCGAGCGGGTCGCGCACCGAAAAGCTCTGGCCGTTGTGATCGTGAAAGCCACTGCCTTGCCAAAGTCCTGATACCACCTCGGCGAATTCGCGCGCCCGCTCGTAGCGGTCGGCATGCGGTTTCAGGCCCGTCGCGCCGAAATTGGCGGCTTCGATGGGGCTGGCCGACGTCACCAGGTTCCAGCCAGTCCGGCCACCACTCAGATGATCGAGCGACAGAAAGGTGCGCGCCAGGCCGTAGGGCTCGTTGTAGCTGGTCGACGCCGTCGAAACGAGGCCGATGCGGCTGGTCTGCACGGCGAGCGCGGACAGCAGGCTGATCGGCTCGAAGCCGATCGAGCGTGAGGTCTGGCTGGCGATGCCGACATTGGCTTCGCGCAGACCGGCGGCGTCCTCGCAGAACACCATGTCGAACTTCGCCGCTTCCGCCGTGCGCGCCAGCTGGATGTAATGATCGATGTCGATGCCTGCCGTGACATGCGCCTTGGGGTGACGCCAGGCGGCGATGTGGTGGCCCGTCGCCCACAGGAAGGCGCCAAGCTTCATCTGGCGGGTCATTGCGCTCCTCCGGCAAGTCTGAGATGAGAGCGCAAGGTGGTGCCGGGATAATCCGGGCGGACGAGGCCGCGGCGCTGCAATTCCGGCAGCACGCGGCCGATGAAACCGTCAATCGCCGCAGGCGGTATTGCGATGTTGAACCCGTCGCAGCTTTGCGAGCTGAACCATGTTTCGAGCGCGTTGGCAGCGACATCTGCGCCAACGTTCAGCAGCAGCTTGACCGCACCCGGATCGCGTCCGCAGGCCACAACGCGGCGCTTGAGATCGTCATGGCGCGCCTTGGGGTCCTTTGTGGGTCTGTCCAGCAGGACGACATCGGCAGTGCGGGCGGCCATATCCAGGTCGGCCTCGGACAGGCCGGACAGCACCAGCACCGGCGTATCCTGCGGCGAGCGCGCGACGTTCAGCGGCCCGCGCACGGAGAAAAATTCGCCCTTGTGGTCGAGCAGGTGCATTTTTTCGGGATCGTGGAAGCGGCCGCCGATCTTGTCGAACAGCAGCGCGTCGGCATCCCAGCCCTGCCACAGGCGCTGAACGATGCCGATGTATTCCTGCGTGCGGCGGCGGAACACATCGTCGGAAAATCCATCCGGCCGGCTGAAATTGGCGGCTTCCCGTGGCGCCTGCGCCATGGTCGCGTGCCAGCCGGCGCGGCCATGGCTGATGATGTCGAGCGAAGCAAGACGGCGCGCCAGATTGTACGGCTGGTGAGCCACCGTCGAGGCTGCAGCGACAAGGCCGATCCGACTTGTCACCGTCGCCAGCGCCGCCAGCAAGGTCGTCGCTTCGAAAGAACTCGACCCGGCGCTGTTCGGCGCGGAATCATCGAGGACAATCATGTCCAGCCCCGCCGCTTCCGCTTGCTTGGCAAAACCGGCCAGGTCGCTGAACCCGAGCGGCTGCCCGGAAGTAATGTTGAGCGAAACGGCAAGATGCATTGTGGCTTGCTGGTCAGTCGGCATGGGACCATCGATCATAGGGCGGCGTATGCGAACCTAAGGTCACCTGCTTGTAAGACAACCCTGGCGACTGGGCCAACAGCCCCTCACTTGCCGGCCAGCAAATCCTTGATCAGCCGCTGGCAACGCTCGGCCATGAAGTCGAGCAACAGCCGCACCTTTGGATCCTGCAGCTTCTTGTGCGGATAGACGGCGGCGAACTGCACCGGCGTTGGCGGCGTGCTGGCCAGGATGACCTGCAGCCGCCGGTCGCGGATGAAGGGTTCGACCTCGAAGCGCGGCTTGTTGATGATGCCGCGGCCCGACAGCGCCCAGCCGGTCAGCACATCGCCATCGTCGGTGTCGTAGGGGCCGTGCACCTCGAATTTCTGCGGGCCGGACGGCGTCTGCAGCGTCCAGACATATTCGCGCGCCCCGGAATAGCGCAGCATCAGGCAGTCGTGCTTCTTGCCGATCAGCTCCTGTGGCTCCACCGGCTCGCCGCGCGCTTCGAGATATTTCGGTGCCGCCACCAGCACGCGTTCACATTCCATGATGCCGCGCATCCGCAGGCTGGAATCCTCGATGATGCCGAGCTTGAAGGCGACGTCGATGCCTTCCTTCATGATGTCGATATTGTGGTCGGAGAGCCTCAGCCGCACCTCGATATCGGGGTATTTGTCGTGGAAATCCGGAATGCCCGACGCCACGAGCCGCCGTCCAAGGCCGAGCGGTGCGGTCACCTTGATGGTGCCGCGCGGCTGGCCGGAAAGAGCCGAGACCGCGGCTTCCGCCTCGGTGATCGCCTCCAGCACCTGCTTGGCGCCGGAGTAGAACACCGTGCCATGCTCCGTCGGCATTAATTGCCGTGTGGTGCGGTTGAACAGCCGCACGCCGAGGTGTTTTTCCAGCTCCTTGATGCGGTTGGAGGCGACCGCCGGCGAAATGCGCATGTCGCGGCCCGCCGCCGAGAGATTGCCAAGCTCGACGACGCGGACGAAGACGGCGATGTTGTCGAGATAGGCCATTCGTGGCTCTTTATTTGGCGGCGTACGTGGTCAGCCTAGTATTTTCCATTTTTTTTTGAAAGTCATCGTACACCTCGCCTCTTTTCGTTTGCGCCCCACACCGTAAAGTCAGCCGATCGGCAGGGACGATTTCACATGATGGATTTCGCGATTTTCTGGGACTGGCTGAGTTTCGCCGTGCGCTGGCTGCACGTCGTCACCGGCATCGCCTGGATCGGCTCGTCCTTCTATTTCGTCGCGCTCGACCTTGGGCTGCGCCAGCGCCCCGGCATGCCGGCCGGCGCATTCGGCGAGGAATGGCAGGTGCATGGCGGCGGCTTCTACCACGTCCAGAAATATCTGGTGGCGCCGGCCGAAATGCCGGAACACCTGACCTGGTTCAAGTGGGAATCCTACGCCACCTGGCTGTCCGGCTTCGCCATGCTGTGCGTGGTCTACTATGCCGGCGCCGATTTGTTCCTGATCGACCCCAATGTGCTGCCGATGTCGGTGCCGGTCGGCATCCTTTTGTCGATGGCCACCATCGGCGTCGGCTGGGTAGTCTACGATCTGCTCTGCCGGTCGCCGCTCGGCAAAAGTGACACCGGACTGATGCTGGTGCTCTATGGCGTGCTGGTGTTCATCGCCTGGGGTCTGACGCATCTGTTCACCGGCCGCGCCGCTTTCCTGCATCTGGGCGCCATCACCGCCACGATCATGTCGGCCAATGTCTTCATGGTGATTATTCCAAACCAGAAGATCGTCGTCGCCGACCTGATTGCCGGCCGCAAGCCCGACCCGAAATACGGCAAAATCGCCAAGCAGCGCTCGCTGCACAACAATTACCTGACGCTGCCCGTGCTGTTCCTGATGCTGTCGAACCACTATCCGCTGGCGTTTGCGACGGAGTTCAACTGGGTCATCGCCTCGCTGGTGTTCATCATCGGCGTCTTGATCCGGCACTATTTCAACACCGTGCATAAGCGTGCCGGCAACCCCCACTGGACCTGGATGGCGGCTGCGGTGCTATTCGTCATCATCATGTGGCTGTCGACAGCGCCGAAAATACTGACCGGCGAGCCCAAGGCATCCGCCGCGGCCGAAGTCTATATCGCCTCGTCGCATTTCCCGGCGGTGCGCGACACCGTGCTTGGCCGCTGCTCGATGTGCCATACGGCCGAGCCGGTCTATGAAGGCATCTACCATGCGCCGAAGGGCGTGATGCTCGACACCGACGCCGGCATTGCCGAGCATGCGCGTGAAATCTATTTGCAGGCCGGGCGCAGCCACGCCATGCCGCCCGCCAACGTCACCCAGATCAGCGACAAGGAACGGGCGCTGCTGGTCGCCTGGTTCGAAGGCGCAGGGAAATAGGGATGACCTCCACACTTCTGCGCGGCCGCACCCTAAGTTTTTTGCGCTGGCCCGAAGCCATCGACGACCATGCCGCCTGGCGCTATGAGGAGGATGGCGGCCTGCTGATCCGCGACGGCCGGATCGTTGCCGTGGGCAGCTACACGGAAGTCGAAAAGCAAGCGGGCGACGGTGCGAAAAAGATCGATCATCGGCCGCATCTGCTGCTGCCCGGCTTCATCGATGCGCATGCGCATTTCCCGCAGATGCAGGTCATTGCCTCCTACGGCGCCGAACTGCTCGACTGGCTGAACACCTACACCTTTCCCGAAGAGACCAAATTCGCCAACGCCCAGCATGGCCGCCGCATCGCCCGGCTGTTCCTGGACGAGATGGTGCGCCACGGCACGACGACGGTCGCCGCCTACTGCTCGGTGCACAAGGCGTCTGCCGAAGCGTTCTTTGCCGAATCGCATGCGCGCGGCATGCTCAACATTGCCGGCAAGGTGATGATGGACCGCAATGCGCCGGCAGGCGTGCTCGACACGCCGCAATCCGGCTATGACGATACGAAGGCGCTGATTGCGGAATGGCACGGCAAGGGCCGCCAGCTTTATGCGATCACGCCGCGCTTCGCCATCACCTCCTCGCCCGAGCAGCTGGAGATGGCCGGCACGCTCTGCCGCGAAAACCCCGACCTGCACATGCAGACGCATCTGTCGGAAAACCACGCCGAAATCGCCTTCACGCAAAAACTCTATCCGCAGGCGCGCGACTACACCGATGTCTACGAGCAGTATGGCCTGCTGGGGCCAAAGAGCCTGTTCGGCCACTGCATCCATCTCTCGGAACGAGAGGCCGATGCGCTGTCGGACTCAGGCTCGGTGGCGGTGTTCTGCCCGACCTCGAACCTGTTCCTCGGCTCCGGCCTGTTCGACTACCAGCGCTTTCGTCGCCGCGACAAGCCGCTCAGGATCGCTGCCGCCACCGATGTCGGCGGCGGCACCAACTATTCGATGCTGCGCACCATGGACGAGGGCTACAAGGTGATTGCGCTGAATGGCGAAAAGCTGAACCCGTTCCAGTCCTTCTGGCAGATAACGCGTGGCAATGCCGAGGCGCTGTCTGTGGCGGACAAGGTCGGCACGCTGGATGAAGGCACCGACGCGGACATCACCGTGCTCGACGCCCGCGCCACGCCGGCGATGCGGCTGAGGATGGAGACTGTGGAGACGCTGGCGGAGGAGCTGTTCCTGCTGCAGACATTGGGCGACGACCGCGCGGTGCGCGAGGTCTATGTTGCGGGGCGGCCGGCCAAGATCGATATGATCGTGGGGTAGGACCCATCATCCGCGCGGGACAAGATGATGATTGCGCCTGGTTGCCAAGTGGTCCCCCACTCCGTCGCCGCTTCGCGGCGCCACCTCTCCCCCCTCCGGAGGGAGAGGAAGGGAGCCTTTGCTTCGGAGGACGGGCGCCGGTTCGGACAGCTTGGCGCCCTTCCTCTACCCTGTCGATCGGGGGAGAGGTGTCGAGAGAAGCTCGACGGAGTGGGGGTCGACCCTGGCGGGGCAAGACCACCACCGCGACGAGACCTTGACCGGGCGGAGCTTGTCGTACACACGATTTGTGACTGACTTCGGAGAACAAAATGGCCGCTGCCGACGACATCGCTCTGATCCAGAAACAGGAAGAGACGCTGGTCTTCCCGGCCTTCGACGAGGCCGTCGCCTTCAAGGTCGGCGCGGCGATCCGCGAGCGGGCGCTGGCCGAAAAGCTGCCCATCATTGTCGATATCAGGCTGTGGGATCGGCCGCTGTTTTATGCCGCGATGCCCGGTTCAAACGCCTCCAACCCCGACTGGGCACGACGCAAGATCAATGTGGTCAAGCGCTACCTCAGGAGCACCTATCGTCTGGTGCTGGAACAGCAGCGACCGGACCGCACCTTCAAGGTCGGCGAGGGGCTGGATATTGCTGATTACGTACTGGCCGGCGGCGGGTTTCCGGTGACTGTAAAGGGTGCCGGCGTCATCGGCGTCATCGCCGTCTCCGGCCTGCCGGAACGCCAGGATCATGGCGTCGTCGTCGATGCACTGTGCGATCATCTCGGCGTCGATCGGACACAATTGGCGCTGCCGCCGGAAGGTAAATCGTGACGTTGGCGCTGCCCCTCATCCGCCTGCCGGCACCTTCTCCCCGTATAGTGACGGGAGAAAGGACAAGCTCGAGCGCTGGCGATCCCCTCTCCCCGTCTTTCACGGGGTGAGGGTGAGGGGCAGCGCCAACGTTTGCTCATTTTAAAAACCGCCAGTTACGGCCAAGGATAACCGTGCTCGATCCCAAATCCTTTCTCATCTCGATCTTCAATGCCGCTGTTGCCGCTGCCGATCCTGAACGGACCATCAGGGATCATCTGCCGGCCAGGCCCAAGGGCCGTACCATTGTCATTGGCGCCGGCAAGGGCTCGGCGCAGATGGCGGCCGCGTTCGAGAAGGTGTGGGATGGCCCAATCGAAGGGCTGGTCGTCACCCGCTACGGCTATGGCGCCAGATGCGAGCGCATCGAAATCATCGAGGCGGCACATCCGGTACCGGACGCTGCCGGTCTTAAGGCGTCGCGGCGCCTGCTCGAAAAGGTGCAAGGGCTGACTGCGGACGACCTGGTAGTGGCGCTGATATCGGGCGGAGGATCGGCGCTGCTGCCGTCGCCTGCCGCCGGCCTGACGCTCGCCGACGAAATCGCCGTCAACGAGGCGCTGCTTGCCTCCGGCGCGCCGATCGCGGCGATGAACACAATCCGCAAGCATCTCTCGACCATCAAGGGCGGCCGGCTGGCAGCTGCCGCCTGGCCGGCCAAACTGGTATCACTGGTTGTCTCTGACATTCCCGGCGACAACCCGGCCCTGGTGGCCTCCGGCCCGACCGTGCCCGACTCCGGCAACCGCGCCGATGCGCTGGCCTCGATAGCGGCCTACGGCATGAAACTGCCCGACGCCGTCATGGCGCACATCAACTCGCCAGAGGCCGATGCGCCAGATCCGGATGACCAGCGCTTTTCACGCAATGAAGTGCACCTGATCGCCTCGGCTGGCGTGTCGCTGGAAGCGGCAGCCGCTGAGGCAAAACGGCAGGGCATCGAAGCCGTCATCCTCTCCGATTCCATCGAGGGCGAGGCGCGCGAGGTCGGTGGCGTGCATGCAGCCATTGCGCGCGAAGTGGCGACGCGCAACCGGCCGTTCAAAAAGCCGGTGCTGATCCTGTCCGGCGGCGAGACGACCGTGACCTTGTGGGCCCCTGTTGACGGAAAAAGGGGCAAGGGCGGCCGCAACTCCGAATTCCTGCTCGCCTTTGCCATCGGTATCAGCGGCGCGGAAGGTATTCATGCATTGGCCGCCGATACCGACGGCATCGATGGCTCTGAAGACAATGCCGGCGCCTTTGCCGATGGCTCAACTGTCTCGCGCATGCGTGCCGCCGGCATCGACGCCAAGGCGATGCTGGCCGGCAACAATGCCTGGACGGCGTTCAACGCGATCGGCGATCTGTTCGTGCCGGGGCCGACGGGTACGAATGTGAATGATCTGAGGGCAATCCTAATCAGTTAATTCGGCCGTGGCGGCCGAAGTTTCCAACGTTGGATTCACGACCGTAGGTGATTGGCTGAAGCCACTCAGCTTCGTCATCCCTGGGCGAAGCAGGAGCGAAGCTCCGTCGCGAAGCCCCGGGTCCATTCCGTGATGTTAGCCGTCGAGCGCAGCGGAGCAGAATTCTGCACCGTAGCAGCGTCCAAACGTCGCGGCATGAATCCTCGGGTCTGCGCTGCGTCGCTTCACTCCTTGCTCCGCCCGCGGATGACGATGTCGCTGAGGCTTTCGCTCATCTCACGACCCCATCAGCCGCTTCACCTCTCTCATATCCCTGAGAAACCGCTCGCGCTCTGCCTCCTTGTCCGCGGGCTCATGAATACGCAGAATAAAGGAGGGGTGGATGGTGATGAACACGCGCAAGCCATCATCGCGTTCGATCAACTGGCCGCGCATTTTCGTCACGGCAATGGCCTTGCCCAGCAGCGACAACGCCGCCGTTGCCCCAAGCGCCACGGCGAGGTCCGGCTTGATCAGCTCAAGCTCCCGGCCGATCCACCAGCGGCAGGCCTGGACTTCGCCGGTATTTGGCTTCGAGTGGATGCGGCGCTTGCCGCGCGGCTCGAACTTGAAGTGCTTGACGGCGTTGGTGACGTAGACTTTTTGCCGGTCGACGCCTGCGTCATCGAGAATCGCATCGAACACTTTGCCCGCTGGCCCGACAAAAGGTTTGCCGGCGAGATCTTCCTGATCGCCAGGTTGTTCGCCGACGAAGACCACTTTGGCGTCATCCGGCCCCTCGCCGAACACGGTCTGTGTCGCGTCGCGCCAGAGCGGGCAGCGACGACAACCCTTTGCAGCCTCGCGCAAATCGGAAATCGTCTTGGCATCGTCTTCATCCGGCGCCTCGGCCGGCTCGGGCTTCGGCCAATGTCTTGCCTGCAGCTTGGCGTGGTGCGGCGCCGGCGTTGTCGGCAGTCTGGCAATCATATCCCTGGCGGCCTCGTCCGCTCCTGCGATCAGATCTGGAATGAGCGAGGCCTCGGGAAGGTTCCGCCAATATTTCTTCGGCATCTCCTTCTGCATCGCCTTCACCTTGAGCCGCGCCGGGTTGAAGATGTTTTCGAAATAGGTCAGCCACAACGCCTCGGTGTCGTCCTGATCAGGTGCATCGCCCTTGGCCGCACCCGGCCCGATCGCCAGCCTTTCGCCGTTCCAGTCGGCGGAGGCATAGGGCGTCAGGATGGTCCAGCGCATGCCGGTGAACCGCCGGACGAAGAAATCCGCGTTGCGCTCGACAATGAAATGCTCCGGCTCGAACCAGGCGACGTAGCGCTCGTTCTCGCCGTCGCCGATCTTCCGGAAGCGTACGAAGGCATGCATCTTATGGCCGTCGCGCCGCACCGCCTTTTCCATGGCTTCGAGCCGCCTGGTGTCGGGATCGGATGCGATCGCCAGCAGTTTCGGCTCGGTGCGCAGGCGCCAAAGCATCCAGTAGAGAAAGGCAAACCGGCCGGGGTCGGAGTGGCAGAAGGCGGTTTCGGCATGGGCGATGAACTCGCGCGGGACGGTAAGCTGCGCGCCCTCTGGCACCGCCGGCAAGGCATCTTGAGGATCATTGGCGTCGGACCCGACACCCCAACTAATATCCTCAGGTCGGACCTCATTCAGCGCCAGACGCCGTGCCGCATCGCGCCAACCGGCGAAATCGGTCTGGCTCGCTAGCCGGACAGTGTATCGGGCAAGGTCGAGCTGAGCCGGCTGCATGGTCAAAACAGCGACAGTTGTTCGCAGGACTTTACGATCGTGTCGCGCAGGCCTGTCTTGTCGGTGAGTCCGCCCGGCGACCAGCCTTCGGCGATGATGAAGGGCCTCAGCTTGGCGATCGAATGGCAGATCCGTCCGACATCTTCCAGCCGCATGCGTCGGTGGCGGCGGGTTTCAAGGATCTTCGCCACCACCTTGGTGCCCAGACCCGGAACCCGCAGCAGCGCTTCGCGGTCGGCGCGGTTGATGTCGACGGGAAACCTCGCCCGATTGCGCAAAGCCCAGGCGAGCTTGGGGTCAATGGCGAGATCGAGCATGCCGTCGCTGCTGCCGGCGAGGATTTCCGGCTGCGAAAAGCCGTAGAAGCGCATCAGCCAGTCGGCCTGATAGAGCCGGTGCTCGCGCATCAGCGGCGGTTTTTGCAGCGGCAGCGACGATGACGAATCCGGGATTGGGCTGAAGGCGGAATAATAGACGCGCCGCAGGTGATAGCTGCCATAGAGCCGCGCGCTGGTGTGCAAAATGCCGTCGTCGGATGTTTTGTCGGCGCCGACAATAATTTGCGTCGACTGACCTCCGGGCGCAAAGCGTTCGCGCTTCTTGGTCCTCAGCGTCGGCTCGGCCTTTTCCTCCATCTTCCGGCGCAGGTTCGCCATGGAAAGCCGGATCGTTTCCGGCTTCTTCTCCGGCGCCAGTTTCTTGACGCCCTCATCGGTCGGCAGTTCGACGTTGATAGACAGCCGATCGGCGTAGAGCCCGGCCTGCTCGACCAGTTCGGCCGAGCTTTCCGGAATGGTCTTCAGATGAATATAGCCGGAGAATTTTTCGTCCAGCCGCAGCCGCCGCGCCACCTCCACCATCTCGGCCATGGTCTCGTCGGGCGAACGGATGACGCCGGAGGACAGGAACAGGCCTTCGATGTAGTTGCGCCGATAAAAGTCCATGGTCAGCTTCACCACCTCGTCGATGCTAAAGCGGGCGCGGCGCACATTCGATGACGAGCGGTTGATGCAGTAGCTGCAATCGTAAATGCAGAAATTGGTGAGCAGGATTTTCAGGAGCGAAATGCAGCGGCCATCCGGCGCGTAGGAATGGCAGATGCCCATGCCTTCTGTGGAGCCGATACCGCCGGATTGGAGCGAATCCTTCTTCGCCGAGCCGGACGAGGCGCAAGAAGCATCGTATTTGGCGGCGTCAGACAGGATTGCCAGCTTTTCACGGACGGTGGGTGCGCTCATCCGTTCATGATATGTTCTTGAAGGCTGCAGCGCCACCTCATTTGATGCAGGCGGCGAAAAAGTAATCGCCGCCTGATCGTCGGGCTAGCAGGACGACTGCCCGAGTTCCAGGCGGTCTCTCAGACCTCATGGAGGTAGAGGTGGTAATCCAGCTCGCTGACGGTGCGGGCGACGCGCAGATACTCCGACTGCTTGATCGCCACGAAGGTGCGATGCAGATCCTCGCCAAGCGCCTCTTTCAGGAAGCTCGAGGCCCGCGCCGCCTCGATCGCGGCGCGCCAGTCGACCGGCATGGTCGTGCGCGTGATGGCGGCTTCATAGCCATTCCCAGTGGTTTCGGGGCCGGGGTCGAGGCCTTCATCCAGACCCTTGATGATGCCGGCCAGCACCGTTGCCGCGATCAGGTAGGGATTGGCGTCGACGCCCGACGGCCGGTGCTCGATGCGCCGGTTCTTGGCGTCGCCCGCCGGGATGCGCAGCGCCACCGAACGGTTGTTGACGCCCCAGGTCGGCGCCACCGGCGCATAGGACTGCGAGACGAAGCGCCGCCAGGAATTGGCGTGCGGCGCAAACACCAGCATCGATTCGGCCATGGTCTGGATCAGCCCGCCGAGCCCCTGCAGCAGCGGCAGCGACCAGCTTTCGCCGCCGGCTTCGGCAAAAACGTTGCGGCCGTTCTTGTCCTGCAGCGAAACATGGAAATGCATGCCGGAGCCGGCATATTTTTCGATCGGCTTGGCCATGAAGCAGGCGGTAACACCATGGCGGCGCGCCTGCGCCCGCACCAGCCGCTTCAACATGACGAGGTCGTCGGCCGCCCGCATGACATCCTTGCGGTAGTTCAGCGTCAGCTCGTACTGGCCGGGCGCGTATTCGGAAATCACCGTTTCGGCCGGAATGCCTTGCGCCTTAGCCGCGGCATAGATGTCGGAAAACAGCGGCTCCATGCCGTGCAGATGGTCGACGGAATAGACTTCCGTCTTGGCCGAGCGGCGGCCGTCGAGCACGGCATCCGCCGGTTTCACCTTGCCATCGGCATCGCGCTCATTGGCCAGCAGGAAAAATTCGAGTTCGAAGGCGCCGGCGGGATAGAGGCCCTTGGCCGCCAAGATGTCGACCTGCCTGGCCAGCGCCAAGCGCGGGTCCGACGACATTGGCTGTCCCTCGAGATGGTACATCGCCATCAGCAACTGGCCGCGCGGCGGGTTCGTGCCGTAAAGCGGCACCAGCGTGCCGGGAATGGGCCATGCCCTGAGATCGCCGTCTCCAGTCGTCCAGATCAGCCCGGTTTCGTGCACATCCTCGCCGGTGATGTCGAGGCCGAGGATCGAGATCGGCATGTGGCGGCCGCCCTCGAAGATGCTTTTCAGCTCATGCCGGCGCACGATCTTGCCGCGGCCGACGCCGTTGGCGTCGGTCAAGACGATATCGAAGGCTTCGATTTCGGGATGGGCGTCGAGAAAGGCTTGCGCCTCGGCGGGCGTCGAGCCCGAAGGTGAAGTCATGATTAGTGTACTCGAGTTTGGCTTGGCAGCTTGTCTCATGCCGTCAGCCTTGCCGCAACCGTGGCGAAGGCGGTGATCAGCCGGTTGACCTGGGCGCCGGTGGTGGCCGGTGAGATCAGCATCATGTTGTGAAAGGGCGCGATCAGCANTGCCGCAACCGTGGCGAAGGCGGTGATCAGCCGGTTGACCTGGGCGCCGGTGGTGGCCGGTGAGATCAGCATCATGTTGTGAAAGGGCGCGATCAGCACGCCCTGGTTGACCAGCGCGACATGGATAGCCGCCTCAAGCTCCGGCGCATGGGCAGTCTCGGCTTCGGCGCCGTTCCTGAGCGGGCCAGGGGCGCAGATGAACTCGACGCGGGCGCCGACGCGGGCGACATGCCAGGGCAGATTGTAGCGATCGATGACGCCGGTCAGCCCGGCATCGAGCCGCAGGGCGAGGCGATCCATCCGGGCATAATTCTCCTGCGTCATCACCTCTTCGAGCGTTGCGCGCATGGCTGCGAACTGCAGCGGGTTCGCCGACAGCGTCGTGCCCATGCCGGAATAGCCCGGCTCCTTGGTTCGATTGTAGTCGGCATAGCGCGAGGCGACCTCGTCGCTCATGCCCCACACGCTTGCCGGCACGCCGCCGGCGATCGGCTTGCCCAGCACGAACAGGTCGGGCTGCAGCCCGAATTTCCTGGTGTAGCCGCCGGGTCCAGTCGAAATCGTGTGCGTCTCGTCTATCAGAAGCAGCGTTCCGGCCGCGCGCGTCAGTTTGCGCAAGGCGTCGTGAAAACCCGGATCGGGCAGCACCATGCAGGAATTGGTCAGCACCGGCTCAGCAATGACGCAGGCGACATCCTTGTCCTTGAGCGCTGCTTGCAGCGCGGCGACATCGTTGAATTCAATGACCTTCGCCGTCTTGGTCAGGTCGCGAAACTCACCCGCCAGCCCCGGCCGATTCACGGGCTTGCCGTCGACCATCCGGACCATCGTCTCGTCGACCGAGCCGTGATAGCAGCCGTTGAAGACCAGTATCTTTTCGCGGCCGGTGACGGCGCGGGCGACGCGCAGCGCGAAGCGGTTGGCGTCGGTGGCGGTGGTGGCGATCTGCCAGAACGGCAGACCGAAACGCTGTGTGAGCAGCGGCCCGATGGCCAGCGCATCTTCCGAAGGCAGCATATAGGTCAGGCCGCGCCCGGCCTGGCGGCGGATGGCGCGCGCCACCGGCGGCGGCGAATGGCCGAACATCGAGCCGGTGTCACCGAGGCAGAAATCGTCCAGCCTGTTGCCGTCGATATCCGTGATGGCGGCGCCCTTGGCGCTTTCGACCAGGATCGGGAATGGCGTCGGCCAGTCGTTCATCCAGTGCATCGGCACACCGCCGAAGAAGCCTGGCAGGCCGTTACCGACCTTGGCCTGCGATTTCGGCCGCGCCTTGCGGAAGGTGTTCGCCTCGCTTGTCCGCAATGCAGCGATGCGGTCACGGCTGATACCGCCGATGGACGCCTTTGAATAACTGTTCGTGCTGTGCATGAAATCCCTCTCGGCCGGCACACTACCCAATTGGCGACGGCAACCGCAATTGGCCGTGTTGGTGCGCTGCATTGGGTCAGCAGCAAGTTCGGCAGACTTGACCTTCCGGCGCAGTCGGGCGCCAATGCGATCGGGTCTGTGGTTTGGGGAGAAAAATGCGGACGATCATCTGCGCTATTGCGCTACTCTTGTCGGCCGCTGCGGCTTCCGCATCGGGCGGCGTCTGGTGTTCCGTCGATGACAAAGCGGTGCAATTCGAGGTCGGCGCCGGGGTCACCAGAGGTATGGGCGGCCCGACCTTCAATTTTCGCGGCGATCTCGAGATACTTGGCCGGCCGGAAGGCGACAGTCTGCGCAAGACCGTCTTCGAGGATTCCGACCTCACCCAGTACTGGCTGGACGACAAGGAGTTGCGGCTGAACGTCTACCACGAGCATCAGCTCGGAGATAAATTCAACTCTGTCGAACTGACGATCCTGACCAAGACCAGTGACGAGGGCGTCTATGACGGCCGGTACACGCTTGCCGTCTACGACAACGCCGCCGACACGGAACAGGACGGCAAGCCGAAAGAATTGACCGGCAAGGTGTCGTGCGGAGCCGAATAGGTCACGCCGAGATATCGATGACGCCGCAGTCGCCGGCGGCACTGCCGAAGGCGACCCGGCGCTCTTCCTTATCCCACATCATCGCGGTGATGGCGCCCTTGCCCGGGCGGCGCAACAGCACCTCTTTGGCATCGGTAAAGCGCACCGCCATGACCATGCCGTCATCATAGCCGACGGCGACGACATCCTGGCTCGGATGGCAGGCAACCGATGTCACCATGGCGTTGCCGCGCGTGCCGAGCTCCAGCGGCGCCTTGCCCATCGGGCCGTCCTTGCCCGAAAACGGCCAGACGATCGCCGCCGGCGCGCCGGAACTCGCCAGCCATTTGCCCTTCACGCTCCACGACAGGCTTTTGACCTTGCCGGGATAGCCGGTCATGCGCATGTGCTTGCCGTCGGCGAGCTTCCAGCCATGCAGCGCGTTTTCCTGCATGGTGGTGACGAGGAAGGCGCCATCCGGCGAGAAGGTGACGCCGGTATGGGCACCGGCCCATTCCAGCTCCACCGGTCTGCCCTCGGCGGCCGGGAAATGCAGCGTCGCGCCATTGTAGCGGGCGACGCCGAAGCGTATGCCCTTGGGGGAGAAGGCCAGCCCCTCGACCGAACGCGGATGGGCAAACTCTTTGGTCTTGCCGTCGGCAAAGCGCACGAACGCAGTCTTGCCTGTGGCATAGGCGATAGCGCCTTGCGGCCCGGCGGCGACGCTGGTGATCCACTTCTTGCCGGCGCTCGCCAATTCGCCGACGGTGCCACCTGCGGTGACAGCAAAAATCTTGCCGTCCTCGCCGCCGGTGATCAGGCGGTCGTTGGCGGCGTCATGGAACGTGGAGAGCAGGCCGTCATTGGCCTGAATTGCCTTGTGGCCGTTGTCGAGCCTATGAACTGTCCCATCGGCCAGCGCAAAATGCGGCACGTTGTCGAGGAAGACGGCGGCAAGGCAGTGACCTTCCAGGTCGAGGGGAGCAACTGTGGGCATCAGGACCATTCCAATGAAGCTGTCACCACTCCCGGGAAGCCATTGAGGCGGCCAGGCCTGGCGTCAACCTTCCCCTTTGTGGGAGAAGGTGGATCGGCGCGCAGCGCCGAGACGGATGAGGGGTGTTGGACGGATCGCCGTCGGTGCCGAGCTGGAGCACCCCTCATCCGACCTCGCTTCGCGAGGCCACCTACTCCCACAAGGGGAGAAGGAAGAGCGGGCAGCGCTAGCGCCATAGAGTCCGGAAATCAAGCCGCCTGGCAGGCGTCAAAGCTCTTCTTCAGCCGTTCGGCGTCAAGCTCGCGGCCGATGAACACCAGCCGGCTCTCATGCTTTTCGCCGTCTTTCCAGGCGCGCTGGTGGTCGCCTTCGATGATCATGTGCACGCCCTGGATGACATAGCGCTCGTCGTCGCCCTTGAGCGCGATGATGCCTTTCAGCCGCAGGATGTTGGGACCTTCCATCTGAGTGATCTTCTCGATCCACGGGAAGAATTTCTTCGGGTCCATCTCGCCGCCGCGCAGCGACACCGACTGCACGGTCACGTCATGGATGTCGGAGGGATGCGCGTGATCGTGATGATGATGGTCGTGATCATGGTCGTGGTGATCGTGCCCGTCATGGTCATGGTGGTCGTGATCATGATCGTGCGCCTCGAGGAAATGTGGGTCGTTCTCCAATGCGCGCGACAGGTCGAAGGCGCCGCGGTCGAGCACTTCCGACAGCGCCACGCCGGCGCGCGTGGTGCGGTGGATCCTGGCCGCCGGGTTGATGGCGCGGATGGTGGCTTCGACCTTGGCCAGCTCTTCGGGCGTCACCAGATCGGTCTTGTTCAGCACGACAACATCGGCGAAGGCGATCTGGTCCTCGGCTTCCTTGGAATCCTTCAACCTGAGCGGCAGGTGCTTGGCGTCGACCAGGGCCACGACAGCGTCGAGTTTGGTCTTGGAGCGCACGTCGTCGTCCATGAAGAAGGTCTGCGCCACCGGCACAGGATCGGCGAGGCCGGTGGTCTCGACGACGATGGCGTCGAAGCGGCCGGGACGGCGCATCAGGCCTTCGACGACGCGGATCAGGTCGCCGCGCACCGTGCAGCAGACGCAGCCATTGTTCATTTCGTAGATTTCCTCGTCGGATTCCACGATCAAATCATTGTCGATGCCGATCTCGCCGAATTCATTGACGATGACGGCATAACGCTTGCCATGGTTTTCCGACAGGATGCGGTTGAGCAGCGTCGTCTTGCCGGCGCCGAGATAGCCGGTGAGAACGGTCACGGGGATTTGCGTCTGTGCTTCGCTCATATCTTGCCTCGAAATGGCTGGGCCACGGAATTGCGGGCCGCAAGAAGGGATTGTTGGCCTGATATAGGATGTGTGCCGGCCTTTTGCACGAGGCAAACCGCCTGGGTGTTTGACCCAGGATTGACGAAGCGGATGGGTAGACCCGAGAGGCCGAGTGCGAGGGATGCCGACCATCAACGTGTCGCCGGAAACGCCTCTTCGTTGACCTGTGCTGAGCCGCGCCGCGTCAAACCGTTGCAATCGCCTTGGCGGAAACTCGTTTGTCATCTAACTGAAATAAACATCTGGCATCACCATTTCGAGCACCACAAATGCTTGCCGGCAAAGCTGTTTCGAAAGCCGGAATCTTTTGGATCGTCGATTGCCAACCGGCCGGCTGCGTCTATGCTGCACGCACCGGTACGGCCGAAGAGGGATCACCATGGCCAAGGCGGACAAGACTGCAACGATGAGCCGGCTGCATTCGGCGGCAAGGCTGGCAAGGACCGCGCTGGCGGCGCGGCTTCTGGCGCACGGCTTCTATGCCGGCCAGGACCAGATCATGCTGACGCTCGACCGCGAGGACGGCCAGACGCCCGGCAATCTCGCCGGCCGCCTCGGCGTGCGCCCGCCGACCATCACCAAGACCATCAACCGGCTGCAGGCCCAGGGCTTTTTGGAAAAGCGCGCCTCTTCCGCGGATGCACGCCAGGCGCATATCTTTCTCACCGACACCGGCCGCGAGATCATCCACGCCATCGAGAAGTCGGTGAAGAAGACCGAAAAGCAGGCCTTGAAGGGCCTCGACAAGAAAGAACAGAAGACGCTGTTCAAGCTGCTCGCCCGCATCGAGGCCAATTTGTCGAACGAGGAGCTGGTGCTCGTCGACGACGACGCCGACATCGACGACTGACCGGCACGGCGGCCGCGTGTCTTGAGCTAGGCCGCCACCGAAGGGCCGCGCACCAGCCCCGACCAGCGGCCGGGCGTCAGGCCGAATGCTTTCTTGAAATGCCTGTTGAAATGACTCTGGTCGCTGAAGCCGGCGCCAACGGCAATCTCGGCCAGCGGCTCGCCCACCTCGATCATCCGTCTTGCCTTTTGCAGCCGGCGCATCAGCAGGAACCGATGCGGGCTGGTGGAATAGGTCGCGCGAAAATGGCGTGACAGCGCATAGCGGTCGAGCCCGGTGACGGCTTCCAGCTCATCGGAACGAACGGACCGCTCGGCATTCTCCTCGAGATAGCCGCGCGCCAGCGCTGCCGCACGCGAGGCCGACTTCCCCATCGGCTTTGCTTTCTGTCCCGCATGACGCCCCAGATGCTGCGCCAGCTCCGCAACGAAATCGGCGACGAACAGCTCGTCCAGTTCCTCATAGAGCGGCGACAGGGCCGAAAGCAGCGTGCCACGCAAGGCAGGATCGCTGACCACAGCATCCCTGACGAAAGGCAGCGGCGCGCCGTCGAGGCAGTCGAGCAGCAGTGAGGGTTCCAGATAGAGGATCCGGTAGCGCAGACCATCCTCGGTCCCGGCGCCGCCATCGTGCACTTCGTCGGGATGCAGCACGATAACCTGGCCGGGCAGGCTGTGGTTGACAGTGCCCCTGTAGTGGAAGCGCTGCACACCGGAAAGCGTCACGCCGACGGCAAGCGTATCATGACGGTGCAGGTCGAAGGCTTTGCCATGGAAATGCGCCTCGATGCGCTCGATGCCGGTCCTGCCTGGCGCCGAGACGATCCGGTCTTCATCCGCGCACGAACGTCCAAGACCCTGTGTCGCCTCANCGGTCCTGCCTGGCGCCGAGACGATCCGGTCTTCATCCGCGCACGAACGTCCAAGACCCTGTGTCGCCTCACCGTCTAGATCGTGCGTCATCACCTATCCCTGCCCTTCATGGGCGTGCTCCGGAGTCCTCATTTTGGTGTTCGATACGAAATTTGCAATCGTGCTGCGGGACGATCTCGCCGTCTGGCAAAAGCTCAACGTCACGGCCTTCCTGAGCAGCGGCGTCGTCGCGCAATTCCCCGACATTATCGGCGAACCCTACCGCGACCGCGCCGGCAACCTTTACAATCCTCTGTCGATCCAGCCGGTCATCGTGCTTTCGGCCGATGGGCCGACGCTCAACTCCATCCACCGGAAGGCGCTGGAGCGGGGCGTGACGGCGTCAGCCTATGTCGAGGAGATGTTTGCCACCGGCTTCGATGCGGCCAACCGCGCCGTCTTCGCCGAGTTCGGCCCTGAGGACGCCAAGATCGTCGGCATCGCGCTGCGTGCCGACAAGAAACTCGTCGACAAGATCACCAAGGGCGCCCGCATGCACGCCTAATTCAGCAGGAAGCGTGTAACGGCGCTCATGAATTCAGTCGGCCGCTCGACGTTCAGCATATGGACGCCCGGAAGCAGTGTAAGCGTGGCGCCGGGGATGCTGGCTGCGATCGCCTCGCTGTGGCTTGCCAGCGTTACCTTGTCGTCTTCTCCACCGATCACCAGGGTGGGGGCGGTAATGAGGGAGACAGTCCGGCGCAGATCGCAATCGCGTACGGCGGCGAAGCATCCCGCGAGACCTTGGGGCGGCGTCGCCAGGACCATCGCGCGGAACGCGTCGACGGTTTCGTTTGGGCCGGCAAGCATCGAGGCGGGAAACCAGTTGTGCATGAACATGTCCGCGGCGGCCGACATGTTGCTCGCAGCAAGGACAGTACGGATCTGCTCGTCAAAGTAAGAAGCCGGCCCGAGATGTGGCGAGGTGTTGGAAAGGATGAGACGCTCGATGCGGTCCGGGGCATGGATACCCAGCCACTGCCCTACGAAGCCGCCCAGCGACAGCCCGCAGAAATGCACGCGGGCGATCTGAAGCGCATCCAGCAGCTCAAGGACGTCGCGGCCCAGCCGATCGAGCGAATAGGCTCCGGCCGGAGCATCGGAACTGCCGTGGCCGCGCAGATCATAGCGCAGCACCCGGAAAGATCCGGCAAATTCCGCAAGCTGCCGGTCCCACATATGCAGGTTCGTCGCAATGGAATTCGAGAGCACAAGCACAGGGCCGGCCCCCGCCAGCTGATAGGCGATCCGGCAGCCGTCGCCCGTCGTAAAATAAAGCGTGTCAGTCATCTGGTCCTCATCTCACCCTGGCGAAAGGAGTTCGATGCTCCCGCCGCCCTTTGAATGAGCCACCCTAGGTGTTTGATCCCAGGCTTTGATGGCGCATACTTTTCGTCCGAATCAAAGGATGCGCTATGGGCCAGGTTC